>DASRHC010000068.1:0-101667 GCA_035650715.1 Candidatus Methylomirabilota bacterium
ATAGCGGCGGCGCATCACCGCCGCGTATTCCCGGCGCGCTGGCTCGGTCACAGGGCCCCCTTTCCGGTGCGTGGTTCGGTAACACCGGTTTTGAGGCAACCCCTTCCGTTTCGGTAACACTTGTTCTGAGGGTGATCGCCGACTTGTCGTGGCCGCGCCCGCGGGAGTAGGATGCCGCCACCAGGAGTGCCCCGAACCGCCAAGGAGGGCGTCATGCTCGAGCGGCTCATCTCCGGCGACAACCACATCGACCTCACCTACTGCCCGCCGGATCTCTGGTCCAGCCAGGCGCCCTCCAGGTGGAAGCTCCTGGTCCCCCGGGTGGAGGAGCTGGAGGACGGCTGCCACTGGTTCGTGGAGGCCCAGGACAAGGGGATGTGGAACGGGGTGGGACCGGGCTTCCTCAAGCGCGTCCCCGGCTCCTTCGCGCGCATCGACGAGATGGCCGCCTGCGGCTTCGAGTGGGACCACCGGCCGGGGGCCCGGCCGCGGCCGACCACGCCCGAGCTGCGGCTGGCCGATCTCGATCGCGACGGGCTGGACGCGGAGGTCGTCTACGGCTGCCTGATGATCAACGACATGATCGCCAGCGGCGAGCGGCGCGCCTGGGCCAACCGGATCTACAACGACTGGGCGGCCGAGTTCGCCCGCAAGTCGGATCCCAACCGGATCTTCCCGCTCGCGATCGTGCCCAACAACGACCCGCAGGTGGCGGCGGCCGAGGTGCGGCGCTGCGCCAAGATGGGGCTCAAGGGCGGCGACCTCGGGTTCAAGTCGATGAGCATCCCGCTCTACCAGCACGACTGGTACCCGCTGTGGGAGGCGGCCGCCGAGTGCCAGTTCCCCATCGCTTTCCACTCCACCGGCTTCAAGGCGCTGCGCGCGCCCGACACCCCGGCCATGGAGCAGCAGTACTTCCTCCAGTGGCGGCTGGTGCGCTCCTCGCTCTTCCAGCTCGACACCATGGAGGTGCTGGTCTCCCTGATCACCTCCGGGGCGTGCGAGAAGTATCCCGACTTCAAGTTCGTCCTCGGTGAATCGGGGGTCACCTGGCTCCCCTACGTGTTCGACCGGTTCGACACCGAGTACGAGGACCGCGCCCGCGGCCTGGGCTTCTCCATGAAGCCCAGCGACTACTTCCGGCGCCAGGGCTACGTGACCTATCAGCAGGACCAGTTCCTGGAGCCGATCATCCCGCTGGTGGGTGAGGACAACATCATCTGGGGCGCGGACTACCCGCACCCGGACTGCGTGTGGCCCGACTCGCGGCGGCACCTCGAGAAGAACCTCGGCAACCTGCCCGAGCGCGTGCAGCGGAAGATCACCTACGACAACGTGGTCAAGCTCTACAACCTGCGCTGAGCGAAAGGACCCCAATGACCTCCACCGCGCTCGAGATTCCGTCGCTCAAGGGGAAGGTCTCCGAGGAGGAATGGGCGGTCCGCGTCGATCTGGCCGCGGCCTACCGGCTGGTGTCGCGCTACGGCTGGGAGGATCTGGTCTTCACCCACATCTCGGCCCGGGTCCCCGGCACCGAGGACCAGTTCCTGATCAACCCCTACGGCCTCTTCTTCGACGAGATCACCGCCTCCAGCCTGGTGAAGATCGACCAGGCCGGCAACAAGCTGGAGGACTCGCCGTTCAGCGTCAACGCGGCCGGGTTCATCATCCACAGCGCGATCCACGCCGCGCGCCACGACGCCCGGTGCGTGCTGCACACCCACACCCCGAACGGGGTCGCGGTCTCGGCCCAGCGGGCCGGGCTGCTGCCGATCTCGCAGCACTCGCTGTTCGTCCTGAACAGCGTCGGCTACCACGATTTCGAGGGCCCCGCGCTCGACGAGGACGAGAAGCCCCGACTGGTCGCCGACCTCGGCGACAACCGCTGTCTCATCCTGCGCAATCACGGCCTGCTCACGGTCGGGGAGACGGTGGCCGACGCCTTCGTGAACATGTACTACCTGGAGGCCTCCTGCCAGATCCAGG
The DNA here is from genome assembly GCA_035650715.1 of Candidatus Methylomirabilota bacterium. Taxonomy (GTDB): domain Bacteria; phylum Methylomirabilota; class Methylomirabilia; order Rokubacteriales; family CSP1-6; genus CAMLFJ01. Next base: position 1,987 of record DASRHC010000068.1, read on the forward strand.
TGCGCGCCCAGTCGGGTGGCGGCGAGCTGATCGAGGTGCCCAAGGAGATCATGGACCGGGGCTACGCCAACGCGGTGGCCAACCAGCGCCGGAACGGCGGTCAGGGCCGGCTGGTGTGGCCGGGCCTCCTGCGCCGCCTCGATCGCATCGACCCGTCGTTCCGGACCTGATCGCGGAGCGGCGCGGCCTCGCGCGGCGGGCCGCCGTCCGCGAGACTCCGGAGACATTGACCGCCGCCCCGCCGGCTCGTAGGCTCATGGCCCGCTCGGGAGCGCGCACGCGCCGCTTCAGCCGCCTCGAGTACGATCGCTTGATCGAGGCCGGCTTCTTCCGGCCGGACGACCGGGTGGAGCTGCTGGGCGGCCAGCTGGTGGTCGCCGAGCCGCAGGGCAGCCATCACTACGCGGCGCTCCGGGCGGCGCACGAGGCCCTGCGCGCGCTGTTCGGACCCGGGTGGGAGATTCGCGGCCAGGGCCCGCTGGCGCTCGATGACGAGTCGGAGCCCGAGCCGGACGTGGCCGTGGTGCCGGGCAGCTTCCGCGACTATCGCGAGGCCCACCCGAGCCGCCCCGTCCTCGTGATCGAGATCGCCGAGTCGAGCCTCGCCCTCGATCGCCACCACAAGGGCAGCCTCTATGCGCGGGCCGGTCTGGCCGACTACTGGATCGCCAACCCGGCCGAGCGGACCCTCGAGGTGTACCGGGATCCCGGGCCGGACCCGGCCACGCGCTTCGGCTGGCGCTACCGGGCGGTGACGGTGCTCGCCCGAATGGGCGACGGCCACGCCGCTGGCCCGGCCGGACCGGTCGGTGGCCGTGCACGATCTGCTGGGGTGATTGCCCCGCCTGTTCAGGGCTTTGCGCCCTGGTGGGACAGGAAGTGCGCGAGGTCCGACAGGTCCTGGTCGCCGAGCCCGGCCAGCTCCTGCGCCATCGCCCCGCCGTAGCCCAGCCGGGCCCCGCTCTGGTACTGGCGCATCGCCTTCAGGAGATAGTCCTCGCGCTGATTCGCCAGCCGGGGCATCTGCTGACGCCCGGAGAAGTCGGGGTTGTGGCACACCCCGCACGGGTGCCGCAGCGTGAGCGCGCGACCGCGCGCGAAGCGGACGGGATCTGGAGGCTCCTCCGGCGGCCGCGGCGGCGGCAGCCGGGTCACCCGGTCGGCGAACGCGGTCAGGTCGGCGTTGGTGAGCCCCTTGGCCGCTTCCACCATCGCCTCGTTGTCCCGCCGGCCCTCGCGGAACAGGAAGAGCTGGGCCACCACGAAGAAGGACGGCTGGCCGCCCAGCGAGGGCGTCTCCGGGATGCGCGACTGGCCGTCGGCCCCGTGGCAGCCCAGACAGACCTGGAACCGCTCGTCCACGGTCTGGGCCCGCGCGGGCCCGGCCGGCAGGAGGGCGCCCAGCAGGAAGACCGCGGCCGCGACGGCGCCGCGGGCCGGGGACGGCGGCGAGGCCGGCGCCGACCCGCGGTGATCCATCACGCCGGCGCTACTTCTTGCCGTAGCTGATCCGGTAGATCGCTCCCGCGTGATCGTCGGACACGAGCAGCGAGCCGTCCTTCATCACGTGCACGTCCACGGGCCGGCCCAGATAGGAGTTGTTCTCCACCAGGCCGGTGAGGAACGGCTCCATGGACTTCACGGTGCCGTCGGGCTTCAGGAACACCGCCACCACGTCCGCGGCGTACTTCTTGGTGCGGTTCCACGGCCCGTGCCGCGCGATGAAGATCGCGTTCTGGTACCGGGCGGGGAACATCTTGCCGGTGTAGAAGCGCATCCCGAGCGGGGCCGCGTGCGGGCCCAGCAGCAGCACCGGCTTCACGAAGTCCTCGCACGCCCTGCCCCAGCCGAACTGCGGATCCGCGAAGTCGCCCTGGTGGCAGTAGGGAAACCCGAAGTTCTGGCCCGGCTTGGTGACCCGGTTCAGCTCGTCCTGGGGCAGGTCCTCGGAGAGCCAGTCACGCTGGTTGTCGGTGAAGTAGAGCTGGCCGGTCTTGGGGTGGAAGTCGAAGCCCACCGTGTTGCGCACGCCGCGGGCCACGATCTCCATGCCGCTGCCGTCCAGGTTGATGCGGCGGATCTGGGCGTACGTCTCCAGATCCGGCTCACAGATGTTGCACGGCGCGCCCACCGGCACGTACAGCTTGCCGTCGGGACCGATCTTGATGAACTTCCAGCCGTGCGGCACGTCCCCCGGCAGCCCGTCGTACACCTTCACCGGCGCGGGCGGATTGTCGAGCCTGGCCTCGATGTCGTCGTAGCGGGTGATCTCCTTCGGGGTCGCCACGTAGAGCGCGCCCTTGTGGAACTCGATCCCGTTCGGCAGCATCAGCTTCTCGGCGATGGTCTTCACCTCGCGCGTGCCGCCCTTGTCGACGATCGCGTAGATCTTCCCCGCCCCGAAGAGCGAGCTCACGAACACGGTGCCCTTGTCGCCCTGCCGGATGCCGCGCGCGTCGAAGACGTTGGCCGCGTACACCTCGACCTTGAAGCCGGGCGGGACCTTCATCCTGGCCACCGGCAGCTGGTCGGCCGGGGTCGGGATCGGGAACGCGGGCACCGGCGCCATCTGCGCGCCGGGACCGGCCTTGGGCCGGCCGACGGCCCAGAAGGGCTCCTCCTCCTGCTTCGGAGCCGGGGCCGGCTGGGTGGGCTGCTGGGCGACGACGGGCCAGGCGCAGAGCGCGAGGCCGCCGACGGCGATGATCAGGGATCCGACTCGCCGAGCCATCGAGGCGTAGGTCATGGACACCCTCCCCGGGGTGCTGCAAGGTGCGCTTCTCCGTGTCGCGGGCGCATGCTAGCGCGGGCGCCGGGTCAGGTAAAGGGCGGGCGCGGCAGGGGCGCGCCCGCTGATAGAATCCCGGGCATGGTGGCCACGAGCGCTCCGCCGATGCTCCAGACCGAGGTGCCCGCGCCCCGCGCCTGGCACGGGCCCACCCTGCCGCGCGAGCGGTACCTGGTGCCGATCCCGCCTGCGGTGCGGGCCGAGCTGGAGGGCGCGCTCGCCGAGCTCCGCCGCGCTCCGGTGCCGACGCTCCTGCTGGTCCCCGAGCACTTCGCGCTGGAGGCGACCGCGGGCTTCATGGCCGAGGTGCGCGGCGTGCTGGAGGACGGACCCGGCTTCGCGATGCTCGACCGCCTGCCGGTGGACACCATGAGCCAGGAGGAGGCCGTCGCGCTCTACTGGCTGCTCATGAACTTCCTCGAGCCGCCGGTGGCCCAGGAATGGAAGGGCACCGTGATCTACGACGTCCGCCACGACGGGCAGGCGTATACGCCGGACACCCGCGGTGCCCTGACGCCCGAGGGGCTCGAGATGCACACCGACAGCAGCATGGGCGAGGCGCCGCCCAGCTACGTGAGCCTCTTCTGCCTGCGGCCGGCCCGGAGCGGCGGCATGAGCATCGTGTCGAGCGCGGCCGCGGCCCACAACTTCTTCCTGCGCGAGCACCCCGCCCTGCTGCGCCGGCTCTACCAGGTCTTCTACCGCGATCATCAGGACTATCAGGCGAAGGACGCGGCCGCGACCAACTTCCGCCCCGTGTTCGCCTGGGACGGTCGGCTGCGCACGCGCTTCAACGCGCGGCACATCGTGCGCGGCTATCAGAAGACCGGGCGCGTGCTGGACGACGCGGGCGCGCGCGCGGTGCGCCTCATGGACGGGTTCCTCGCCGACCCGGCCCACCGGCTCGACCTGTGGCTCGAGCGCGGACAGATCCAGGTCCTGAACAACCGGGTGATCGTGCACGGCCGCACGCCCTACCAGGACCACGAGGACCCCGCGCTTCGCCGGCACCTGGTGCGGCTCTGGCTGCGCGCCGGCGACCGCCGGCAGTTCCGCGGCTAGGCCGGACGCGCGCGCCGCGGGGTCAGGGTCGGGGCGGCGCGCCCCCGTCACCGACCAGCACGAACGGCGCCCAGAAGAACGGGTGCGCGGTCTCCTTCACCGACGCGAGCGCCATCTCGGAGCGCCGCAGGGCCTCGGCGCGGCCGAGGGAGGGATCGCGGGCCATCGCGGCGAAGGCGCCGGTGGTGAGCGCCACCGTGGCGCGCGAGGCCACCGCCCAGTGCGACGCCAGCACGGAGCGCGCGCCCGCGTAGAAGAACGCGCGCGCCAGGCCGGACAGGCTCTCCCCGCCCAGCCGGCCGTCCGGCCCCGCCGTGTTGCAGGCCGACAGCAGCACCCAGTCCGCGTCGAGCCTGAGCTGCGCCACCTCGCTGGCGTCGAGCAGCCCGTCGTCCTGCGCGCTGGCGGTGGCCGGCGGGGTGAGCGCCAGCGCCGGCTCGGACTTGCAGCGCAGCTCGCCGGGCAGGAGCCCGTGGGTGGCGAAGGCCACCACCCGGTACTCCGCGAGACTCGCGCTCCGCACCGCCCGCTCGCTCGCGCCGCCGCCGGTGATCACGCTGGACCGGTCCGCGCCGAGGGCGGTCGCGATCTGCTCCAGCTCGCGCGCCGTCTCGCGCAGCCGCGGCAGCTCGCGCACGAGCGCGGTGTCCACCGGCTCGCCCTGGCGGCAGAGGTCGCCGAGCGCCTGGAGCCCGCGGGTGGCGCCCGGCGCGCCCGCGAAGTCGGGGTCCCCGAAGCCGAGGAACGGCCGCGGGGCCGCCGAGCGGCCCGCGCCCCGGCGCAGCGACGCGAGCGAGGAGACCGCCGGCACCACGCTGATCGCCACGTCGCGCCCGAGCCAGCCGGTCTGCGCGTAGTCCTCCGCCGCCGCGGGCGCGCGGGTCACCAGCAGGCCGAGGGGCAGGCTCAGCAGCGGTCCGGCCGGCACCGCGATCAGGTGCGTGGCGCCCTTCAGCCGGTCGCCGAGCGGGGCCAGCAGCCGATCGTGGAGCGCGGCCGCGTCCGCGGTGTCGAACGGCTTGAGCGTGCCGTCGGCCACCTCGAGGCTGGCGCGGATGGCGCGCACCCGCCGGGTCAGCTCGTCGAGCGGCACCGCCGCGCGATGGACCGAGGTCTGCCCGTCGCGCACTGCGAACACGTAGGTCGCCCCGGTCGTGGGCAGGAAGAGCACCAGCACCTCGCCGGGCCGCAGCAGCGTGGCGAGGTCACCCACCGCCACCGGCTTCGCGGCGGTGAGCTGGGCGTAGCGCGGCAGCTCCGCCTGCAGCCGCCCTTCGAGGCTCGCGACCTTCTCCTCCGCGGCGCGGAGATCGCGCTTGAGCGCTTCCTCCCGCCCCGCGTCGCGCGCGTCCGACTCGCGGAAGCTCTCCACCGCCAGCGTCTGGCGAAGCCGGTCCCGCTCGCGGCCCGCCTCCTGGTACTCGCGGGCCGCCGCCCGCACCGCCGGATCGGCCGCGGCGAGCCGGGCCGCCAGGTTGGTGATGGCCCGCGCGGTCTCGCTGCCCCGCGGGATCTGCGCCGCCGCGAAGGCCTCGGCGGCGAGCGCGCGCTCCTCGGAGGGCTGCGCCCGGCCGAGATCGATCAGCGTGTCGAGGTACCCGACCATCCAGTCGGCCCGGACGCGGTCGCGCGTCGGCCGGTCCGCGACCTGGATGGCCGCCGCCTTGCGGTAGTCCGCGAGCGCGGCGGTCAGGTTGCCCTCCGCGCGGCCGAGACGCCCGAGCAGCAGGTAGGATTCCATGGCGCGCACCGAGTCACCCAGCAGCAGCCGCCGCCGCTCGAGGCCCTTGTCGTAGGCGGCGCGGGCCCCCGCGTAGTCCTTCTTCTCGCGCAGGATGGAGCCGAGCTGCGCGTAGCCCTCGCCGGCCCACCAGAGGCGGAACTCGGGCTGGGTGCCCGGCCGGTTCAGGATCGCGAGCGCGCGCTCCGCGCTCGCCTGGGCCTCGTCGAGCTTGCCCGCGGGCCGCTGCGCGAGCGACAGGGTCAGCAGGCTCCACGCCATGCGGGTGGAGTCGGCGCTACCCGCCTGCTGGCTCTGGCGCACCGCTTCCTCCGCGTAGGCGATCGCCTTCGGGTAGTCCGGCCGCAGGCGCTCCACGAGCGCGCGGTGGTTCAGGTAGCGGATGTGGTCGTCGCCGCGGAGCGCGTTCTTCAGCACGGCCTCGGCGCGGGCGAAGATCTGGTCCGCCTCGTCGAAGCGGCGCTGGTCGCCGACGTCGAGCCCGAGCCAGCTCCACGTGTTCGCCGAGCCCGGGTCGTCCTTGCCGAGCAGGCGCTCCTCCAGCTCGAGCAGCCGCCGGAAGCTCGCCTCCGACTCCGCGTAGTGGGCGGCCCAGTTCTGCAGCTGGCCCAGCCGGTAGAGGCTCGCGCGCGCCCCGACGTCCTGCACGCCGATGAGCCGACCGCTGGCCCCCACCATGGTCTCGGCGCGACGGATCGCCGCGGAGACCGGCGGGGCGCCCGGCTGCTCGAGGCGGCGCTTGCCCTCCAGGATCTCGACCGCGAGCTCGAGCAGCGGCAGGTTGGTGGGAAAGGTCTCGAGGCCGTAGCCGCGACGGCCCAGCACCGCGCCCACCACCAGCACCCGCCAGCCGCCGTCGAGCCGACGGCACTCGCGCAACCCGGCCGCCCCGCCCGCCGAGATGGACGTCGGCTCGACCGGCTTGCAGTCGCCCATCCGCGTCTCGTACGCCTTCGGATACCAGCCCTCGGTCAGCACCTTCTCGGGCGTCGCGTCGCGCGGGACGCCGAAGCGACGCACCTCGCCGCTCGGCTGGCTCCAGCCCTCGCAGAAGAGGCCGTAGCGCTCGAAGTACTGGTCGACCCGGCGCTCCAGCAGCCGCAGCCGGCATTCCTCCCCGGTGCGGTTCTTGCCCACGAGGCCCTCGTCTCCGACGCTCTTGAACGCCTGCGCGGCGGCCGACCCGTGCCCTCCGGACCAGGCGGCGAGCACGGCGAGCAGGGCGAGCACCAGGCGGGCGACGGGACGTGGCGACATGGGTGGACGGCTCCTTTCGTCGAACTGCGCGAGTATAGCCCAGCCGCGGGCGCGCGCCTGGACGGCCGATCGCCCGCGGGGTAGGATCGCCGGCGCCATGCCCGCGTCCCGTCGGATCCCGGTCGGCCTCAACGTCTGGTCCCGTCTCGTCGAGGACACGTTTCCGTACTTCGACCGGACGGTGGCGCCGTTCGACTCGCTCTGGCTGCCCGACCACGTGCAGTACGGCGCCCACAAGGTGGCCGAGGGCTGGACCCTCCTCACCTGGGCGCTCGCGCGGTATCCCGACAAGCTCTGCGGCCACGAGGTGCTCTGCAACAGCTTCCGCAACCCGGCGCACCTCGCCAAGATGGCGGCCACCGCGCAGGCCCTCTCCGGAGGCCGGCTGGTCCTCGGCATCGGCGCCGGCTGGAACCAGGAGGAGTACCTGGCCTACGGCTGGCCCTGCCCCCCCGCCAAGGTCCGCATCGCGCAGCTGGCGGAGGCCATCGAGCTGATCCGGCGGATGTGGGCCGGCGGCCCGGTGGACTACCACGGGGAGCACTACCGCATCGCGGGCGCGCACTGCGAGCCGCGCCCGCAGCCGATCCCGCCGGTCATGGTGGGCGGCTCGGGGGAGAAGTTCCTGCTGCGCGTGGTCGCCCGGCACGCCGACTGGTGGAACTACGTCTGGAAGGGGCCCGACGCGTACGCGCAGAAGCAGGAGGTGCTGAAGGCGCACTGTCGCGAGGTCGGCCGCGACTACGATGAGATCCAGCAGGTGGTGCGCGTCGGCATCCTCATCGGGGACAGCGAGCGGGACGTCGAGCGGCTGAAGGCGGCGCCGTGGATCCGCCCGCTCGGTGACATGCAGCTGGTCGGCACGCCGGCCCAGGTGACGGAGGCGCTGCTCGGCATCGTGCGACAGGGCGCCCACCGCCTCACCGTCAACTTCGGCGACGTCCCCCGCCCCGAGGGCACCTGGCTCTTCGCCGCCGCGGTGCTGCCACACCTGGCCGGCGGCCCCTAGACTAGAGCGCCCGGGATACGGCCCCTCCTCGAACACGCGGTCGTGGTAGCCCTTGGCGCCGACCCGCCGGGCAAGGGGCCCGCCACGTCCTGACCCGCGACGAGGCGGGCCAGCGCCGAGCCGAAGTCGTGCCGGGGCTGCCAGCCGGGCTCGCGGCGGGCCCGGGCTGATCACGTAGCGGCCGAAGCCGACGGCCGGCGCGCGCTCGGAGGCGCGCGCTCACCACGTCCTCCAGGTCCACGCGGCCCTCCGTCCGATGGACGAGCTCGCAGAGGCTCTCGGCCATGACCTTGGTCGCCCCCGAAGGCGCTGGTCGTGCTGGTGTAGACGAACGCGGCGACGCCGGCCGCCGTCGCCGCCTCGAGCAGCGCGAGCGTGCCGGTGACGTTGGTGTCCACGAAGGCCTGCCGGGAATGAGTGCCCACGTGGGGCTTGTGGAGCGTCGCGGCATGCACCACCGCCCCGACACCCCGGAGGCAGTCGCGCACGAACGCCCGGTCGGTGATGGAGCCGACCGCGTCGGTGAACGCCGACGGGCGGCGGTCCAGGCCGACCACGTCACCGCCCGCCTCCCGGAGCGTCAGGACGAGCGCCTCGCCCAGATGACCCGCGCTGCCGGTGACCAGGATGCGCACGTCCCGGAGGCTACCGGCGCCGCGCATCGCCGGCAAGGCGTCCACATCACGCGCCGCCGGTCCAGAGAACTTTCCACCGGGTAGTCTGTTCACGGCGTCGCGCGCGGGCGCACCGCGCGGACCCGCATGCTCGGCATTCGCGCCGGAAACGGCCGGGCATCGCCCGGCACATCGGTTGCACCTGGGCGCGAGCATGATCGCCATGACGCGGCAGCAGGTCCTTCAGCCGATGGTGCTGTTCCCCATCCTGGCCCTGGTGTCCGTGCTCCTGGTCTTCACGGTCATCCAGGGCGGCCTCGCCCTGGCCGCGCGCTGGGACCGCAGCATGATGGCCCGTGCCGAGTACTACCGGAGCAACCGGCCCGCGGTGCTGGTGCAGCGATACGAGCAGCGCCTGACCGCGGTGCGGGCCGCCCTGCGCAAGCGGGGCTACGACGCGGGGCCGGCGCACGCCGCGATGGGCCCGCGTACCGCGGACGCCCTGCGCTCGTTCCAGCGCCGTCAGGGGCTGCCGGTCACCGGCCGCGCGGACGAGTCGACCCTCACCGCGCTCGGCATCCAGCCCTAGCGCGGGCCCCACGACCGGCGGGGCTCCGGCGCGGTGCTATCATGCTGCGCCATGGAGAGCCGCCAGGCCCGGAGCCGCGCGCTCTGGGAGCGCGCCCGCCGGGTGCTGCCGGGCGGGATGTACGGGCACCAGAACGGCGCCGCCCTCGGCGAGGGCCACCCGCGTTTCCTCGCCCGCGCCGAGCGCTCCCGGATCTGGGACGTCGACGGCAACGAGTACGTCGACTGGATGTGCGCCTACGGGCCCATGATCCTGGGCTACGGGCACCCCGCGGTGGAGGCCGCGGTGGCCGAGCAGGTTGCCGCGGGCGACTGTCTGCCGCTGCCGGGGCCGCGCATGGTGGAGCTGGCCGAGCGCCTGGTCGCGCTGACGCCGCGCGCCGACTTTGCGGTGTTCGGCAAGAACGGGGCGGACGCGACCAGCTGGGCCGTCGACGTGGCGCGGGCCCACACCGGGCGGCCGCGCATCGTGCGGGTCCGCGGCGCGTACCACGCGGCCCGGCCGTGGGCGCTGCCCCATCTGCCCGGCGTCCCCGCGCACTACCGCGACGAGCTGCTCGAGTTCGCCTGGAACGACCTCGACGGGCTGCGCGCGTGCTTCGAGGCGCACCCGGGCGAGATCGCGGTGGTCATGACCACCCCCTTCGATCACCAGACCGGGGCCGCGCCCGCGCCCGGCTTCTTCGACGGCCTCCGCGCGCTCTGCGACCGGCACGGCGCCCTGTTCGCGATGGACGACGTGCGCGCCGGCTTCCGGTTCCACCTGGGCGGCTCCTGCGAGCACTGGGGCGCCGCGCCGGACCTCATCTGCTACTCGAAGGCCATCGCCAACGGCCACGCGCTCTCGGCCGCCCTCGCCCGCGAGCCCCTGCGCCCCGCCGCCGAGCGCATCTACTTCACCGGCTCCTTCTTCTTCGCGGGCGGGGCGTTCGCGGCCGCGCTGGCCACGCTGGCGGTGCTCGAGCGCACCGACGCGATCGCCCACATCCGGCGGATCGGCGGGCTGCTCGTGGACGGCCTCGCGGAGCAGGCCCGCCGCCACGGGCTGCCGCTGCTGCCGCCCGGGCAGCCCGCGATGCCGGTGATCCGCTTCGCCGACGACCCGGAGCGCGCGCGGATCCGGCGGTGGTGCTCGCTCGTCACCCAGGGCGGGGCCTACGCGCATCCGAGCCACAACTGGTTCGTCTCGGCGGCGCACACGGAGGAGGACGTGGAGCGGACGCTCGCGGCGACGGAGCGGGCGTTCGCGGTGGTGGCCGCCGAGGGCTGACCCGCCCCGTCAGCGGGCGCGGAGCCTCAGGAGCGTGATGGAGTGCGCCGGGCAGACGTAGTCGAGGCCGCCGCCCCCGGCGGTGGCGCGGCGGTCCCGGACCCCGACGCGGTCGGGGTGCTCGAACGAGTTGGCGGCGGAGACGTCGGGCCCGTTGACCTCCCAGCCCACCACCTCGCCGGCGAGGTCGGCGCCGATCACCTCGATCCGCGCGGGCTGGTCCCGATCGCGATCGCGGTTCACGAGCGCCACCGTGATCTCCCGCCCCGCCTCGTCGCAGGTCGCCACCGCGTCGATCAGCGAAAACGGCCCCAGGTCCGAGACGTGGTGGACGCGCCCGCCCTGGGCGTCGGTCTCGGCCTCGGGCGGCAGCGCGTAGGTCGGCCCGTCCACGTGCACGTCGAGGGCCACCGGGCGGGTGTGCGCGGCGTAGAGCCGGAGCGGATGATAGATGGTCTGGAGGAACAGCCCGTCCGGCCGCGTGAAGATGGGGGCGATGGCGTTCACGAGCTGGGCGAAGTTGGCCATGCGCACCACCCGGCAGTGGCGGATGAAGCCGTGCAGGTACGTGGCCACCGCGAGCGCGTCGGTCAGGGTGTAGCGCTCCTCCACCCCGCCCACCCGGTCCTCGTGGCTGCGGGTGCGCCACCACACGTTCCACTCGTCGAAGGCGATGTGGATCGGGTGCGCGATCTGCCGGGCGTGGCGCACCCGCTCGATGAGGGCGGCGCAGATGCGCACCGCCCGCTCCGCCTGGTGGGACTGCATCACGGTGGTGTAGTGGTCGGGCCCGCCGGTGTAGAGGTGGATCGAGTGGAAGTCCACCAGCTCCGCGAGGCCGTCCAGCACCACCTCGTCCCACTCGCTCCAGCCGTTCTGCCCGCAGCCGATGAGCTGGATCGACGGGTCGGTGCGCTTCATGACCGTCGCGAACGCGCGCGCCTTCTTCACGTAGTCGCGCGCCTCCAGGCTGCCGATCTGCCAGCCGCCGTACATCTCGTTGCCGAGCCCCCAGTAGCACACCCGGTAGGGCTCGGCGTGCCCGTGGGCCCGGCGCAGGTTCGCCCACGAGGTGTTGCCGGTGCCGTTGCAGTACTCCACCCACGCCTGGGCCTCGTCCATGGTGCCCGAGCCCATGTTCACGCAGATGACCGGCTCGGTGCCGAGCGTGCGGCAGTACTCGATGAACTCGTCGGTGCCGAAGCGGTTCGACTCCTCCGCGTACCACGCGAGCTCGCTGCGCCGCGGGCGCGTGTCCTTCGGCCCCACCCCGTCCCGCCAGTGGTAGCCGCTCACGAAGTTGCCGCCCGGCCAGCGCAGCACCGGGAAGCGCAGGGGCCGGGCCGCCTCCAGCACGTCCTGCCGGAAGCCGCGCGCGTCGCTCCGCGGCGAGCCCTCGTCGTAGATGCCGCCGTAGATGCAGCGGCCGAGGTGCTCGATGAACTGGCCGAAGAGACGCGGGTCCACCGTGCCGATGCGGCGGCGCAGGTCGAGGCCGACGTGGGTGGTCATGGCGCCCGAGTCTAGGGGGCCCCGCGCGGACCTGTCAAATTCGCGCCCTGCGCGCGTCGTGATAGAGTCTCGCCCGGAAGTCACGCCATGAGCGAGCGCGAGAACGGAGTCGACCGCAGTTCCCGCAGCGGCAACGGAGCGGCCGGCGCCCGCCGACGTCCCGCGGTGAGCCGACGCGCGTTCGTCGCCGGCGCGGGCGCGGCCGGGGTGGCGGTGTGGGCCCGGCGGGCCGCCGCGCAGTCCAGGCTTACCATCACCTACTGGAACGGGCTCACCGGCGCGGACGGCAAGGTGATGGACGAGCTGATCGACCGGTTCACGCGCGAGACCGGCATCCGCATCGAGCAGCAGCGGCTGCCGTGGGCCGACCTCTATGCCAAGCTCCAGGTGGCGGTGCCCGCCGGCGAGGGCCCCGACCTGGCCCTGATCCACACCGTCGAGGTGCCGCACTTCGCCGGCGACGGCGTGCTGGAGCCGATCGACGACGCCACCACCGCCGCCAAGGGCTTCCGCGCCGACGACTACCTGCCCGCCACCTGGCAGGGCGGGACGTACCAGGGCAAGCGCTACTCGCTGCCGCTCGACGTGCCCCAGCACATCCTCTACCTCAACACCAAGGTGATGAAGGAGGCGGGCCTCGTCGGCGGCGACGGCCGGCCGCGGGTGCCGGCCGGCCGCGACGAGCTGGTGACGATGGCCAAGCGCATCGCGAGCAAGCCCGAGACCTTCGGCTTCGCCATCGGCACGGTGGGGCCCGGCCGCTACACGTGGGGCTTCCACAACCTGCTCTGGCAGAACGGGGCCAACGTCTACGCGGCGGACCTCAAGCGCGCCGCAGTGGCGGAGCCCGCCGCCATCGAGGTCGCCGAGTTCTGGGCCGCCCTCGCGGGCCAGCACAAGATCGCGCCGCCCGCCAACGCCAACTGCCGCGACGCCTTCATCGCGGGCAAGCTCGGGATGTGGATCGCGGGCTCCTGGAACTTCACCGGGCTGCGCGACGCCAAGGTGGAGTTCACCGCGGTGCCGCTTCCGCGCCTCTTCAAGCAGCCGGTGGTGTGGTCGATGCCGCACCAGTACACCTTCCCCCGGCCGAAGGCAGCGGACCGCGCCCGGCGCGACGCCGCGTGGACGCACGTGCGCTGGATGACCGACCACGTGGCGGAGTGGACGCTCAAGGCCGGGCAGGTCTCGGCCAGCCGCAAGGCGCACTCCGACCCGCGCATCACCGGCGACCCGGTCCTGCGCGCGCTCCTGTCGCAGGCGCCGCAGTGGCAGGTCGGCCAGCCCACCCCCAAGTGGGTGGCCGCGGAGAACCTCACCCGTCCCGTGATCGAGGCGGTCTACACCGGACAGAAGCCGGCCAAGGCCGCGATGGAGGATCTGGCCCGCCAGATCGACGCGCTCCCCGACTAGCGTGACGCGCCAGACGCGCGTCGCCTACGCCTTCCTCGCCCCGGGGCTGCTGCTGTTCGCGGCCTACCGCCTCTATCCGCTCCTCGAGGGCCTGCGCCTGTCGTTCACCAACGCGCGGCTGGGGCGGCCGCTCCAGCAATGGGTCGGCCTCGCCAACTACACGCGCCTCCTGGAGGACACGCGCTTCCACGTGAGCCTCTGGAACACCGCGCTGTACACGGTGGCCAGCACGCTGCCGATCCTGGCCGTCCCGCTCGCGCTGGCCCTGGCGCTGAACCGCGGGCGGCTCCGGAACCTGCTGCGCAGCGTCTTCTTCTTCCCCTTCACCCTCTCGGTGGTGACGGTGGGCCTGGCCTGGCTCTGGCTGCTCGACCCGGTGGTGGGCCCGTTCAACTACTACCTGCGCGCCCTCGGGGTCCCGGCGCGCTCCTGGCTCGCCGACCCTCACACCGCGATGGGCGCCATCATCCTGACCACCGTGTGGTGGGTGACCGGCTACTACCTCGTGATCTACCTCGCGGGGCTGCAGGACATCCCGCGGGAGCTCTACGAGGCGGCGGCGCTCGACGGCGCCTCCGGCCCGCGCGCGTTCGTGGCCATCACGCTGCCGCTGCTGCGCCCGGTGCTGCTGTTCGTGGTGGTCACCCACGTCATCGGGTCCTTCCAGCTCTTCGGCCAGGTGTTCGTGCTCACCAACGGAGGGCCCGGCGACGCCACCCGCACCGTGGTGCAGCACCTCTACGAGGCCGCGTTCCAGAACTTCTTCCAGTTCGGGGCCGCCTCCGCCATGGCGTGGGTGCTGTTCGCGGTGATCCTGGTCTTCTCGCTGGTCCAGTTCCGCCTGCTGCGCGGGCACCCCGAGTACTGAGATGGCGGCGGCGCGGCCTCTCGACCGGCAGGGCTGGGCCCTCACCCTGGCCCTGCTCGCCCTCGCGGTGCTGTGGCTGGCGCCGATCGCGTGGGTGGTGGTCACGTCGCTCAAGCCGAACGAGAACATCGTCCGCCTGCCCCCCGAGTGGATCCCGTGGCCGGCCACCTCCGCGCACTATCAGGAGGTGCTGTGGGGCTCCTCGCGCACCGCGCGCATCGGCCGCGCCTTCGTCAACAGCCTCGTGGTGGCCGTCGGCAGCGTGCTGGTGGTGCTGACCACGAGCGCGATGGCCGCCTATCCGCTGGCCCGCATGCGCTTCCCCGGGCGCGACGTGATCTTCGGGGTCCTGGTGGGCAGCCTGATGATCCCCAACGCGGTGCTGCTGGTCCCCCAGTACGTGCTCACCCAGCGGATCGGCTGGCTCAGCACGTACCAGGGCCTGATCGTGCCGGAGGCCGCCATGCTGTTCGCGTTCGGAGTGTTCCTGCTGCGCCAGTTCTTCCTCACGATGCCGCGCGAGCTGGAGGACGCCGCCCTCATCGACGGCGCGGGCCCCTGGCAGGTGTTCTCCCGGATCGTCCTGCCGCTCTCGCAGCCGGTGCTGGCCGCGCTCGCCATCTTCGCGTTCCGCTCCGCCTGGAACGACTTCCTGTGGCCGCTGATCGCGGTCAACAAGCCCGAGATGTTCCCGCTGCCGGTCGCGCTCGCCCTGCTGCGCAGCGCCTACAGCTCCGAATCCTACGGCCCGATCATGGCCGGCGCCGCCCTCAGCGCGCTGCCGCTGCTGGTCGTCTTCATCGTGGCCAACCGCCGGATCGTCGAAGGGGTCCGCCTGTCGGGCCTCAAGGGCTGAGGCCGCCGCGGGTCAGCGGCCGTCCTCGTCGAGGATCTGCTGCAGCCGCTCGCGCGGCACCTTCATCTGCACGCCCGCCCGCTCGGTCTCCAGCAGCATGAAGCTGCTCGAGTCGCGCTCTCCCCAGCCCCGGTTGAGCGCCTCGGTGATCTCCTCGAGGGCGAGGTTGGCCAGGCGCATGGGCACCCCGTGCTCGCGGCCCAGCGCGGTGGCCAGCGAGACGTCCTTGTGCCCGAGCCGCAGGGCGAAGGAGGGCGGCTCGTACTGGCCGGGGAGGAACTTCTCGACCAGCACGTCGAACGTGCGCCGGCGGCCGCTGTTGCCCTGCCGCACCGCCCGCCACAGCAGCTCGGGCGCCACCCCCGCCTTCACGCCCATCGCGAACACCTCGGCGAGCACGGCGCGAATGGTGAAGCTCGCGCAGTTGTGGACCAGCTTGGCGACCGCGCCGGCCCCGCTGGGTCCGACATGGGAGGGCTGGTCGCCCATCGCTTCCAGCACCGGACGCAGGCGATCGAACACCGCGCGGTCGCCGCCCACCCAGATGGCGAGGCGGCGGCTCCGGGCCCCCGCGGGCCCGCCGCTCACCGGCGCATCCAGGACCGCGACGCCGCGCGCCCCGAAGAGCCCGTGGAGCCGGCGCCCCAGCCCGGGCGCGTTGGTGGTGAGGTCGACGAGCACGGAGCCGGCGCGCATGCCGTGGATGAGGCCGTCGGGGCCCAGCGCCACCTGCTCGACCTCGGCCGGGCCGGGCAGCGAGGTGCACACCACGTCCACCGCCTCCGCCACCGCCTTCGGGGTGTCCTTCCAGGTCGCCCCCGCGGCCAGGTGCGGCGCCGCGGCGGCCCGCCGCACGTCGTGGACCACCAGCGCGTGGCCGGCCGCCTGGAGGTTGGACGCCATGCCGGCGCCCATGATGCCGAGTCCGATGAAGCCCACGTTCATGGCCAGGTCTCCTCCCGGCGGCATCTTGGCACAGGCCGCCGACCGTCTGCTTGACTCCCCGGCCCCAAGCAGCCTAGATTCACTGCGGGAGGCGCCCCGATGCCGCTGACATTCCGCAAGCTCCACCCGTGCTTCGTCGCCGAGGCGAGCCCGATCGACCTCAAGACCGTCCGCGACGCCGACACCCTGGCCCGCATCCGGGGCGGCATGGACGAGTTCGCGGTGCTGGTGTTCCGCGATCAGATCTGGACCGACGCCGAGCACCTCGACTTCGCCCAGCGCCTGGACGGCGTGCTCCACACCAAGCTCGGCATCAGCGCGCTTCAGAAGAACCGCTTCGGCAACGAGGCGCTCGGCGACATCTCGAACCTCGACGAGAACGGCGAGATCATGAAGTCGGACAATCGCCGGCGGATGTACGGGCTCGGCAACCGGCTCTGGCACACCGACGCCTCGTTCCAGGACCCGCCCGGCCGCTACTCGATGCTCTCCGCGAAGGTGGTGCCGCCGGTCGGCGCGGACACCGAGTTCGCCGACATGCGCGCGGCCTACGACGCGCTGCCGGAGGCCGAGCGCGCGCGCCTGGAGGGGCTCACCGTCCACCACTCGATCGCCTACTCGCGCCAGACCCTCGGCTTCGAGTTCTCGGCGAGCGAGCAGGAGGCGCTGAAGGGCGCGATCCATCCTCTCGTGCGCACCATCCCGCGCTCGGGGCGTCGCTCCCTCTACCTGGCCTCGCACGCCTCCCGCATCGTGGAGTGGCCGGTCCCGGAGGGCCGCCTCCTGCTCCGCGACCTGATGGAGCACGCGACCCAGCCGCGCTTCGTGTACCGGCACCAGTGGCGGGTGGGCGACCTCGTGATCTGGGACAACCGCGCCACCATGCACCGGGCGACCCCCTTCGACGACGCGCGCTACCGCCGCGAGCTCCGCCGGGTGACCACCCTCGACGTCGAGCAGCCGGCCGCCGTGCCCGTCGGGGCCTGAGCGGCCCGCCTCCGGCGTCCGCCGCGGCCACCCGCTCGATGCGCACGCCCTACGAGCCGCGGAACCGGCGGCGCATCCTCTGCATCTCTCCGCGGTACGCTCCCTCCTTCGGCACCTTCCACTACTCGTACCCGCTCTTCGGCGGACGCATCCGCGCGTTCATGCCGCCGCAGGGCCTGCTGGTGGTGGCCGCCTACCTGCCCGAGTCCTGGGAGGTGCGCTTCGTGGACGAGAACGCGGGGGCAGCCCGCGCCGAGGACCTCGCGTGGGCGGACGCCGTCTTCCTCTCCGGGATGCACGTGCAGCGCCCGTTCATCGAGGACGCCATCGCCCGCGCCCATCGCGCGGGCAAGCCGGTGGTGCTGGGCGGCCCGTCGGTCTCCGGCTGCCCCGAGCACTACCCGGGGGCCGATCTCATCCAGGTCGGCGAGATCGGCGACTCCACCGACGCGATCATCCGCTGGCTCGACGAGCACACGGGCCGCCCGGGCCGTCAGCTGCGCTTCGACACCGGCACGCGCCTGCCGCTCACCCGCTTCCCCCTGCCCGCCTATCACCTGATCCGGCTGCCCCAGTACTTCATCGCCAGCATCCAGTTCTCGAGCGGGTGCCCGTACTCGTGCGAGTTCTGCGACATCCCCGCCCTCTACGGGCGCAACCCGCGGCTCAAGACCCCGGAGCAGGTGCTCGCCGAGCTGGACGCCCTGGTGGCGGGCGGCGCGCTCACCGTGTACTTCGTGGACGACAACTTCATCGCCAACCAGAAGGCGGCGCTGGATCTGCTGCCGCACCTGGTGCAGTGGCAGCGGCGTCACCGCTATCCGGTCCGCTTCGCGTGCGAGGCCACGCTCAACATCGCCAAGAACGAGCGCGTCCTGCGGCTCATGCGGGAGGCCGGCTTCCACGTGGTGTTCTGCGGCATCGAGACCCCCGAGCCGGCGGCGTTGCGCTCGATCTCCAAGGACCAGAACCTCCGCATGCCGATCCTGGAGGCGGTGCGGAAGATCAACGACCACGGGCTCGAGGTGGTCTCCGGCATCATCCTGGGCCTCGACTCGGACACCCCCGCCGCCGCCGACCACCTGATCGAGTTCATCGAGGCCTCCCAGATCCCGATGCTCACGATCAACATCCTCTACGCGCTGCCGCGCACCCCGCTCTGGGCGCGGCTCGCCGCGGAAGGGCGCCTGCGCGCCGACGGCGGGCGCGAGTCGAACGTGGTCTTCCGCCTGCCCGAGGAGACGGTGATCGCGATGTGGCGACGGGCCATCGCGGCCGCCTACGCCCCCGAGGCGATCTACCGCCGCTTCGCGCACAACATGGCCCACACGTTCCCCCACCGCATCGCCTATCCCCGCAACCGGCGCCGCGCCGCGTGGCGCAACGTGGCGGGCGGGCTCGCCCTCCTGGGCCGCATCGTCTGGCGCATCGGGGTGCGGGGCGACTACCGGCGCACGTTCTGGCGGCTGGCGGGGCCGGCCCTGCGCCGCGGCCAGGTCGAGGAGCTGATCCAGACCGCGGTGGTGAGCCACCACCTCATCGAGTTCACCCGGCAGTGCCTCCGCGGCGCCCAGGAAGCCTCGTTCTACGCGCCGCGCGTGCCGACCGCGGCGTCCCCGCCCCCGGGCTCCGGCCCGCCGTCGCCGCGGCCGCTCCACCACCTCCGACCGCCGCGCGCGCGGCTCGAGGGCGAGCGGGTCTCGCGCTAGCCGCACAGGAGACGCCCATGTCGACTTCCGACCAGCCCGTCACCTCGTCGTCCTCCTCCTCGCGGTCGGACCCGAGGGCGTCGGTGGTCCGGCAGGACCTCGCCAACGTCATCCACCCGATCGTGCCCCACCGGCAGCTCGAGCAGCAGCAGCTGGTGATCGTCTCGGGCAAGGACTCCACCGTGGTGGACGCCGACGGGCGCGAGTATCTCGACGGCATGGCCGGTCTCTGGTGCGTGAACATCGGCTACGGGCGGACCGAGCTGGCCGAGGTCGCGGCGGACCAGATGCGCGATCTCGCCTACTACCCGCACACCGCGATGAACCGCCCCGCCGCCGCCCTCGCCGAGAAGGTCAACGGGCTCCTGGGCGGCGACAACCACGTGTACTTCGTCAACTCCGGGTCGGAGGCCAACGAGGCCGCCTTCAAGTTCGCCCGGCAGTACGCGCGCCACGAGTTCCCCCAGCAGAACCGCTACAAGGCGATCAGCCGCTACTACGGCTACCACGGCACCACCCTCGCCACCCTCGCCGCGGGCGGCATGGGCGACCGCAAGGCCAAGTTCGAGCCGCTGGGCGGCAACGACTTCGTGCACGTGGCCCCGCCCTACTGCTACCGCTGCCCGTTCGGGCTCGAGCCCACCGGCTGCGAGCTCGCCTGCGTGAAGAACATGGAGACCACCATCCTGGGCGAGGGCCCGGAGACGGTGGCGGAGGTCATCATCGAGCCGGTGATGAGCGCGGTGGGCGTGGCGGTGCCGCCGCCGGGCTACCTGCCCGCGGTCGCCGACCTCTGCAAGAAGCACGGCGTGCTGCTGCACGTGGACGAGGTCATCAACGGGTTCGGCCGCACCGGCAAGATGTTCGCCCATCAGCACGCGGGCATCCGGCCCGACATCGTGACGGTGGCCAAGGGCATCTCGAGCGCGTACCTGCCGATGGCGGCCACCGTGGTGCGCAACTCGGTGTTCCAGTCGTTCCTGGGCGACCCGTCCGAGAACCGCCAGGTCATGCAGGTCAACACCTACGGCGGCCATCCGGCCGCGGCCGCGGTGGCGCTCCGCAACATCGAGATCATGCTGCAGGAGCGCCTGGCCGAGCGCTCGGCCGAGAACGGGGCCTACCTGCTCGACGGCCTCCGCACCCTGATGCGCCATCGGTGGGTCGGCGACGTCCGCGGCCAGGGTCTCTACGCGGGCGTGGAGCTGGTCGTGGACCGCGCCTCCAAGGCGGTCATGCCCGCCCCCCAGATCAAGAAGATCGTGGAGCGCTGCCAGGACCTGGGCGTGATCGTCGGCCGCTCGGGGGGCGGCCGGCACCTCGGCAACACCATCGTGCTCGCGCCACCGCTCGTGCTCACCCGCCCCGAGATCGACCGCATCGTCTCGGTGCTGGACCGGGTGATCCCGGAGGTGTGCCCGGAGGCCACGCCGTGAACCAGTTCCCGCACTACCGGTTGCAGGGCAGCCCGCGAGAAGTCGGCCGACAGCACGGCGAGGCGCTGCGCGAGACGATCCGCGCCCACCTCGACCTGATCTACACGCAGGGCACGCGGCGCTCGCAGATCTCCCCCGACTCCGCGCGGCGCTGGGCGCTCGCCTTCGGGCCCATCATCGCGGACGCGGCGCCCGACTTCCTCGCCGAGATCGAGGGGGTGGGCGAGGGCGCCGGCATCCAGCGCTCGGAAGCCCTGCTGCTTCAGGTCCGGCAGGAGGTGACCCACGTGGGGCGCTTCGGCACGGTGGACCTCGAGTGCACCAGCTTCGCGGTGTCCGCGCCGTACACGCGCACCGGCGCCACCTACGCGGGGCAGAACGCGGATCTGGCCGGCGGGATCGAGGCGTTCAGCGCGGTCCTCACCTTCGCGGTGACCGGCAAGCCCGCGATCATGATGCTGGTGCCGGCGGGACAGATCAGCTACGTCGGGCTCAGCAGCGAGGGCCTCTCCGCGGACGCCAGCTTCCTGCGCTCGAGCGGCTGGCGCACCGGCTTCCCCCGCTACCTGCTGACCCGCCTGGCCATCGAGCAGCCCACGCTCAAGGCCGCCGTCGACGCGGCCCTGGCTCCGCCGCGCGCGTCCTCGCGCAACCTGCTGCTGGCCGACCGGTCGGGCGCGATGGTGGACATCGAGACCTCCGCGCGCGATCACGAGCTCGGCTGGGGCGAGGGCTACCTGGTCCACGCCAACCACCACCTCCTGCCCAGCATGGCCCGTTACGAGACCGCCACCCCCGAGGAGCTCCACAACTCGGGCTGCCGCCAGGACCGCCTCGCGGCCCTGATGGAGCAGCACCGCGGCCGGATCGACGCGGGCGTGCTCCACACCATGCTGCGCGATCACGCCCACCGCCCGCACTCGATCTGCGCGCACCCGGGCGAGCGCGCCTCCTACAGCTTCGCCTCGATCGTCTCGGACCTGGAGGCGGGCGTCATGGAGGTCGCGGTCGGTCCCCCGTGCGAGCACGAGTACGTCCGCTACGAGGTGCGGGCATAGCGACCGAGCTCTGGCGCCTCGACGCGGTCGAGCTGGCCGGACTCATCCGCGGCCGTCAGGTATCCTGCCGCGAGGCGGTCGCGGCCGCGCTGGCCCGGCTGGACGCGGTCAATCCCACCCTCAACGCGGTGGTCCGCCCGCTCCACGACTCCGCGCTCGCCGAGGCCGACGCGGCCGACCAGGCCCTGGCCCGCGGCCGGGTGGTGGGCCCGCTGCACGGCGTGCCGATCACCATCAAGGTGAACGTGGACATGGCCGGGCACCCCACCGACAACGGGATCGTCGCGTTCAAGGACGTGGTGGCCACCCGCGACAACCCGGTGGTGGCACGGCTGCGCGGCGCCGGCGGCATCGTGATCGGACGCACCAACACCCCCGGCTTCTCCATGCGCTGGTTCACCGACAACGCGCTCCACGGCGCGACCCGCAACCCCTGGGACGCGCGCCGCACCCCCGGCGGCTCCAGCGGCGGCGCCGCCGCCGCCACCGCGGCCGGGATCGGCGCCATCGCCCACGGCAACGACATCGCGGGCTCGGTGCGCTACCCGGCCTGCTGCTGCGGGCTCGTGGGCCTCCGGGTCGGCTACGGCCGCGTGCCCGCCTACAACTTCACCGCCGCCGCCGCGCCGCGCCCGATCTCGGCGCAGCTCATGGCCGTGCAGGGCCCGCTCACCCGCCGGGTGCGGGACGCGCGCGTGGCCTTCGCGGCGATGGCGGGCAGCGACCCGCACGACCCGCGCTGCGTGGACCTGCCGCTCCAGGGGCCGGAGCCGCCGCGCCCCATCCGCGTGGCCCTGGTCGCCGACCCGGCCGGCCGCGGCGGGGTGGCGCCGGTGGTGGCCGACGCGGTCCGGCGCGCCGGCCGCGCGCTGGAGGCGGCGGGCTACGCGGTCGAGGAGGTGGAGCCGCCGGAGCTGGGCGCGGTCGCCGATCTCTGGTACGCGATCGCGATGGACGACGCGATCGCGGCGCTGGAGCCCGCGGTGGCCCGGTACGGCGACGACGGGATCAAGCGCGCGCTCGGCTTCTGGCGCGCGCTCCATCCCGCGCGCGACGCCCGCCACGTCCTCGCCGCCCTCACCGAGCGGGAGCGGCTCCTGCGCCTCTGGGATCTCTTCCTCGTCGAGCGCCCGCTCGTGCTGACGCCGGTGTCCAACGAGCCGCCGTTCCCGGTCGACGCGGACATCATCGACGTGGAGACCACGCGGCGGCTCATGGCCGCCCAGATCATGCAGGTCGCGGTCCCGGTGCTCGGCCTGCCCTCGATCGCGGTGCCCACCGGCGTGGTGGACGGCCTGCCCACCGGCGTGCAGATCACGGGCGGCCGCGCCCGCGAGGACCTCTGCCTGGACGCGGCCGCCGCGATCGAGGCCGCCTGCCCGATGCCGACCCCGATCGATCCGCGCTGATCGCCGCCTAGTAGACGATCACGCTCCGCTTCACCTCGCCCTGCAGCATGAGGTCGAAGCCCTCGTTCAGCGACTCGAGCGGCAGGCGCCGGCTGATCAGCTCCTCCAGCCGGTACTTGCCGTCCATGTAGAGGTCGATCAGCATCGGCACGTCGGTGCGCTGGCGGCCGCCCCCGAAGGACGTCCCGGTGAGCACCCGCTGCTGCAGGAAGAGCGTGGGATCGATGGACAGGCGCGTCCCCGCCGGCGACACCCCGACGATCACGCAGGTGCCGCCGCGATGCGTGGCGAGCAGCGCCTGCTCGATGGTCTTCTGGGTGCCCACCACCTCGAAGGCGAAGTCGACCCCGCCGGTGCCGCTCAGGCGCTGCACCGCCGCCACCGGGTCCTCCGCGCTCGCGTCCACCACGTGGGTCGCCCCGAGCTCCTCCGCCCACGCGAGCTTCCGGCGCACCACGTCCACCGCGATGACCTTGCCCGCGCCCACCAGGCGCGCGGCCTGGATGGTGTTGAGCCCGACGCCGCCCGCGCCCCACACCGCCACGCTCGCCCCCGGCGGCACCTTCGCCCGGTTGAACACCGGCCCCGCGCCCGCGAGCACGCCGCAGCTCACCAGGCACACGACGTCGAGGGGGGCGTCGGCGCGCACCGGGATCACGCTCGGCTCGGGTAGCACCGCGTGGGTCGCGTAGCCCGCGACCTGGAGGAAGTGATGGAGCGGCCGGCCGTTCTTGCGGAAGCGCGCGGTGCCGTCGAGCATGAACCAGCGCGGCTTGTCGCGGAGCGCGCACATGGTGGGCTGCCCGCCGATGCAGTAGGCGCAGCGCCCGCACGACGGGATGTAGCTCGAGCACACGTGGTCGCCCGGCTTCACCGTCTCCACGCCGGCCCCGATGCGCTCCACCACCCCCGCCGCCTCGTGGCCGAGGATCACGGGCAGCGGATGGGGGTAGTCGCCGGTCACCACGTGCAGGTCGCTGTGGCAGACCCCGTTGGCGGTCCACCGCACCAGCACCTCGTGCGGGCCGGGCTCCAGCAGCTCGACGTCCTCCACCACCACCGGCTTCTTCACCTCGTAGAGCACCGCCGCCTTCGCCTGCATGGTCGACCTCCTTCTGTTCCCCCTCCCCCTCTGGGGAGACGGCCGGGGGGAGGGGTTCGAGCTCCAGTGGCTCGCTAGTGTCGCGGCCCGCGCTCGTCTCCACAAGCCCCCGCCCGGCTGGCGCCGCTCCGGGCGATGCCGTATGATCCCCCCGCCATGAACTTCGACTTCTCGCCCGACCAGAAGTCGCTGCGCGAGCAGGCGCGGAAGTTCCTCGCCGAGCACGCGTCCTCCACCCGGGTGCGCCGCATCCTGGATGGCGCCGCGCCGTACGACGCCGACCTCTGGCGCGGCATGGGCGAGATGGGCTGGATGGGCACCGCGATCCCGGAGGCCCACGGCGGGGCCGGCTTCGGCCACCTCGAGCTCTGCGTGATCGCCGAGGAGCTCGGGCGCAGCCTCGCGCCCACGCCGTTTTCCTCCACCATCTACCTGGCCGCGGAGGCCCTCCGGCTGGCCGGCACCGAGGCGCAGCAGAAGCGCTGGCTGCCCCGCATCGCGCAGGGCCAGGCCATCGGCTGCCTCGCCCTGGCGGAGGGCCCGCACGTGCCCACCGCCGCCGGCCTCGCGACCCGCGCCGCGCACGGCCGGCTCACCGGCACCAAGATGCCGGTGACCGACGGCGACGTGGCGGACTTCGCGATCGTGGTGGCCCGCGACGAGGGCGGCGCGGTCGGCTGCCACCTGGTCGACCTCTCCGGCCCCGGCGTCACGCGCGCCGCGGTGGCCACGGTGGATCCCACGCGATCGCACGGGCGCATCGTGCTGGACGGCGCGCCCGGCGAGCCGCTCGGCGGCGCCGATCGGGGCTGGGCCCTGGTGGAGCGCGTCCTCGACCGCGCGGCGGTGCTGGTGGCCTTCGAGCAGGTGGGCGGCGCGCAGGCCGCGCTCGACATGGCGCGCGAGTACGCGCTGGGCCGCTTCGCGTTCGGGCGGCAGATCGCCTCGTTCCAGGCGATCAAGCACAAGCTGGCCGACATGTACGTGGCGGTGGAGCTGGCGCGCTCGAACGCCTACTACGGCGCCTGGGCGCTCGACGCCGACGCCCCCGCGCTGCCGGTGGCCGCCGCCGCGGCGCGGGTCGCGGCCAGCGAGGCCTACTACCAGGCCGCCAAGGAGAACATCCAGGTGCACGGCGGCATGGGCTTCACGTGGGAGTTCGACTGCCACCTGCACTACCGGCGCGCCAAGCTGACCGGCCTCATGCTCGGCAGCGCGCGGCGCTGGAAGGACCTGCTGGTGTCCCGCCTGGAGGCGGGCGCCGCCTAGGACGGCTTCCCATGGACTTCGACGACACGCGAGAAGAAGCGGCGTTCCGGGCCGAGGCCCGCGCCTGGCTCACCGCCAACGCCGAGCCCAAGCGCGGCGCGTTCGAGACCTGGCAGAGCCGCTACCCGGGCCGCGGGGGCTTCGAGGGCCTGGAGAAGGCGAAGGCGTTCCAGGCCCGCAAGGCCGAGGCCGGCTTCGCGGCGCTGCACTGGCCCAGGGAGTGGGGCGGCCGCGCGCTGCCCCCGATCTACCAGGTGATCTACGCCCAGGAGGAGTCGAAGTTCCTGGTGCCCCGCGGCTACTTCGAGATCGGCCTCGGCATGTGCATGCCGACGCTGTTCGCCTACGGCACCGAGGAGCAGAAGCGCCGCTACGCCCCCGCGGCGCTGCGCGGAGACGAGGTGTGGTGCCAGCTGTTCTCCGAGCCCGGCGCCGGCTCGGACCTGGCCGGCCTGCGCACGCGCGCGCAGCGGGACGGCGACGAGTGGGTGATCAACGGGCAGAAGATCTGGACCTCGGGCGCGCACTGGGCGGACTGGGCGATCCTGGTGGCCCGCAGCGATCCCAAGGTGCCCAAGCACAAGGGCCTCACCTTCTTCTTCCTCTCGATGAAGTCTCCCGGCATCGAGACCCGGCGCATCAAGCAGATCTCGGGCGCCTCGCACTTCAACGAGGTGTACTTCACCGACGTCCGCATCCCCGACGCCCAGCGCCTGGGCCGGGTAGGCGGCGGCTGGGGCGTGGCCATCACCACGCTCATGAACGAGCGCCTCACCTCCGGCGACCTGCGCGGCCCCGATTTCGAGGAGATCTTCGGGCTGGCCCGGGCGATCCGACTCGAGGACGGGCCCGCCATCGCCAACGCGGCGGTGCGCGAGCGGCTCGCCGACCTCTATGTGAAGACGCAGGGCGTGCGGCTCACCCGCTTCCGCACCATGACCGCGCTGTCCCGCGGCGAGACGCCGGGGCCCGAGAACTCGATCGGCAAGCTGGTGAACGCGCCCAAGGCGCAGGAGATCGCCTCGTTCGCGATGGATCTGCTCGACATGGGCGGGGTGATGATGGACAAGGACGTGGCCCCGCTGCGGGCCGCCTTCCAGGAATCGCTCCTCACCTCCCCGGGCGGCCGCATCGCGGCCGGCACCGACGAGATCCTGCGCAACATCATCGCGGAGCGCGTGCTCGGCCTGCCCCAGGACGTGCGCGTGGACCGCGAGCTGCCGTTCGACCAGCTGCCGACCGGAGATCGGTGACTCGGAGGGGGGCTTCGCCCCCCTTCCGAACCTCCCCCTCGGATTGCGCGGCCGGAGCCCGCGCTCGGAGCGGCCTACCCCTGCGGTGGCGCCGCGATCACGTCTTCGTACCGATGGCGCTTGGTGATCAGGCCCGAGTGCTGGAAGACGTCCAGCGCGACCTCGAAGGCCGGGCGCGTGATCTCCACGTGCGGCGTCCAGCAGCCGAGCCGCTGGTAGTGGCCGATGGTCGCGGTCAGCACCGCGGGGGCGATCTCCGGGAAGAACGAGGCCTCCGCCTTCGCGACCTCCGCGGCCGGCGTGGCCAGGAGCCACGCGCGGGCCTTCCGGTAGGCGCGCATGAAGCGCCGGGCCATGTCGGTGGTGAGCCACGCCCGCGTGGCGGCCAGGCTCGAGAAGGCGCAGGGGCCGATGGCCCGGCCCACCGAGGCCACCACGTGGCCGACCCCGTCGTGCTCGAGCTGCTGGGGGGCCGGACCCTGCTGGTGGACGTAGTCGCCCTCGCCTCTGCGGAAGGCGGCATCCATCCGGCCCGACGGCACGTCGATGGCGTGCATGGCCGCGTAGTCGAGGCCCTGCCTGTGGCAGGCGTACCTGAACATCGCGAGCGGCTGGCCGCCGTGGTCCACCAGGACCCGCTTGCCGGCCAGGCGCTTCCAGGTGAAGTCGGGCTCCGGCGCGCGGCCGGTCAGGAAGAACCCGTCCATCTCGTTGATCTGGGCGAAGTGCACCGCGGGCGGGGCCTGGCCCTTCTCGAGCGGCCCGAAGCCCTGGGAGGGCGCGGACTGGCAGACATGCACGGTGCCCGCGACCACGCCCTCGATGGCGGAGCGGCCGGGCGGCGCGATGGAGTGCCGGGGGGTGAGCCCCTCCGCGGCGAGGAAGCCGCCCGCCATGGTAGCGATCAACGGAGAGTAGAACGCGGAGAAGCGGGTGAACTGGATGCTGATCTCGTCGCTCATGCCTTGCCTCGCGAGGGTATACTCCTAGGTGCCATGGCTACCCACAAGCGTGCCGCCGATGAGGATCTCAAGAAGCGCCTGACGCCGGAACAGTACAACGTCACGCAGTGCAGCGCCACCGAGCCGCCCTTCCGCAACGAGTTCTGGAACCATCACGAGCCCGGGATCTACGTGGACGTGGTCTCCGGCGAGCCCCTCTTCTCGTCGACCGACAAGTTCGACTCGGGGACCGGCTGGCCGAGCTTCGTGCGGCCGATCGAGGCGGCCAACGTGACCGAGCACGAGGACACCTCCTACGGCATGCGCCGCATCGAGGTGCGCTCCGCCAAGGGCGACTCGCACCTGGGCCATCTCTTCCCCGACGGCCCGCGCCCGACCGGCCTGCGCTACTGCATCAACTCCGCGGCGCTCCGGTTCATCCCCGTCGCCAAGCTCGAAGAGGAAGGGTACGGCCAGTACCGCGCGCTCTTCGAGAAGGTGAAGCCCTAGCCGCCGGTCCAGGTCCCGACGATGGCGAACCGGCTGCTCCTCGCCGCGCTCGCGATCGGGATGCTGCTCGGACCCGCCGGCGCCCTCCCCGCCCGCGTCGACGCGGCCCCGGCCCACAAGGTCGCGGTGGGCCTGATCGCCGAGGACTCGGCCATCGAGCCCGGCGCGCCGTTCTGGGTCGGGATCCGCCAGCGCATCGCCCGCGGCTGGCACACCTACTGGCTCAATCCCGGCGATTCCGGCGAGCCGCCGACCATCGACTGGAACCTGCCCCCGGGCTTCACCGCCGAGCCGATCGTCTGGCCGCGGCCGGAGCGCCTGCGGGTGGGCCCGGCGATGAGCTACGGCTACACGCGCGAGGTGGTGCTCCTCACGCGCATCACCCCGCCCGCGGACGTGCGGGCGGGCACCCGGGTCACCCTGCGGGCGCACGTGTCGTGGCTGGTCTGCGAGAAGACCTGCATCCCCGAGGAGGGCGATGTCGCGCTCACGCTGCCGGTGACGACCGGGCGCCCCGCCCCCGCGCCCACCGCCGGCGCCATCGCGACGGCCCGGCGATTCGTGCCGGCCCCCAGCCCGTGGCCGGCCCGGATGCAGGCGACTGCCGACACCGTGACGGTGACCGTGGAGGCCCCGGGGCTCCGCGCCGACCGGATCACGGAGGCGTGGCTGCTGCCCGGGCGCTGGGGCGTGATCGACCACGCGGCCGACCAGACGCTGACCGTGGACGAGCGCGGCCTCACCCTGCGCATCCCGCGTGGCCCGCTGCCCGAGGCGACGGCCACCGATCTGGACGGCGTGCTGGTGGTGCGCGAGCGCCTCGACCGGGGCGACAGCGTGCAGGCCTTCGCGATCCGCGCCCGGGCCGGCCCGCCGGCGACGGCGGGCACGAGTGGCCTCACGCTGGCCGCCGCGGTCGGGCTGGCGCTGCTGGGCGGCATCATTCTGAATCTCATGCCCTGCGTGCTACCTGTGCTTTCCATCAAGGCGATCGCGCTGGTGACCCACGCCCAGACCTCGACGGGAGCCATGCGCCGGCACGGCCTGGCCTACACGGCCGGGGTGCTCGTCTCCTTCACCGCGCTGGCCGGCCTGCTGGTCGTCCTGCGCGCGGCCGGCGCGCAGATCGGCTGGGGCTTCCAGCTCCAGTCGCCCCTGGTGGTGGGGGCGCTCGCCTACCTGCTGTTCACGCTGGGCCTGTCGCTGTCCGGCGTGCTGACGATCGGGGAGCGCTGGACCGGGGTCGGCCAGGGGCTGGCGGGCCGCCCCGGATACGCGGGCTCGTTCTTCACGGGGGCCCTCGCCGCGGTGGCCGCGACCCCCTGCACCGCGCCGTTCATGGGCGTGGCGGTCGGCTATGCGCTGACGCAGCCGGCGCTGCCGGCCCTGGTGGTCTTCGAGGCCCTGGGCCTGGGGCTCGCGCTGCCGTTCCTGCTCCTGAGCCTGGTCCCGGCCTGGCGGCGGCTGCTGCCGCGCCCGGGCGGCTGGATGGTGCGGCTCAAGCAGGCGCTGGCGTTCCCGCTCTACGCCTCGGTGGCCTGGCTCGTGTGGGTCGTGAGCCGGCAGGCCGGCGCGGAGGCGGTGGCGCTCGTGCTGGCCGGCCTCCTCCTGATCGCCTTCGGCGCGTGGCTGCACGCGGTGACGCGGGCCACCCGCTCGACGAGCGGGCGCCGGGCGGCCAGCGCGGTAGCGCTCGCGTGCGTGGCGGGCGCGCTGGCCCTGGGCCCGCTCATGGCCCCGAGCCCGGCGCCGCCCGCCTCCGCCGATCCGACCGGCGCGCAGTGGGAGCCCTTCACTCCCCGGCGCCTGGCCGAGCTTCGCGCGCAGGGCACGCCGGTGTTCGTCAACTTCACCGCCGCGTGGTGCATCACCTGCCTCGTGAACGAGAAGGTGGCGCTCCACTCGCCGGCGGTCGCGGAGGCCTTCGCCCGGCACGGCGTGGTCTACCTCAAGGCGGACTGGACCAACAAGAGCCCCGAGATCGCCGCCCTGCTCGAGTCGTTCGGGCGCAGCGGGGTCCCGCTCTACGTCGTGTACGGTCGCGCGGCCGCTCGGCCGCGCGTGCTGCCGCAGATCCTGAGCGAACGCACCATCATCGAGGCCGTCGAGACGCTATGACCGACAAGGAGACGCCCATGATCGATTCGCCGAGCCGTCGCCGCTTCCTCACCCGCACCGGCGCCGCCCTGCTGCTGGCCGGCGTCGCCCCGACCCGCCGGCCCGGCGCCGCGTGGGCCGCGGTGCAGGCCAAGGTCGGCCAGCCCGCGCCCGCCTTCACCGCGCCCTCGACCGCCGGCACCCCGGTGAGCCTCGCCTCCTACAAGGGGAAGATCGTGGTGCTCGAGTGGACCAATCACGAGTGCCCGTACGTGCGGAAGCACTACGAGAGCGGCAACATGCAGGCGCTGCAGCGGGAGGCCACCGGCCAGGGCGTGATCTGGCTCACCCTGATCTCGTCGGCCAAGGGCGAGCAGGGCTACGTGACCGCCGCGCAGGCGGACGAGCTGACCGTCTCGCGCAAGGCCGCGCCCACTGCGGTGCTGCTGGACGAGCCGGGCACCGTCGGCCGGATGTACGGCGCCACCAACACCCCGCACATGTACGTGATCGACACGGCGGGCACGCTCGTGTACGCGGGCGCCATCGACGACCGGCCCACCACGCGCCGGGCCGACGTGCAGGGCGCCAGCAACTACGTGCGGGCGGCGCTCGAGGCGCTGAGGGCCGGGCAGCCGGTGAAGACGCCCATCACCCGCGCGTACGGCTGCACCGTCAAGTACTCCTAGTGGGCCCGCTCACGCGACGCCGGCTGCTGCACGGGCTCGCGGCCGGCGCCGCGGCCGGAGCCCTGCCCCGGCTCGCGCACGCCCAGAGCCCGCCGCCGGGGGGCACGCCCGCGCTGGCCCTGGTGGGCGATGCGCCGCGGGCCGCGATGGCGGGCGCGGCGCTCGCGTTCCTGGCCGCGCTGCCCGCCGAGGCGCGCAAGCGCGCCGTGTTCGCGATGAGCGACGCGCAGCGCCTCGACTGGCACTACGTGCCGCGCCGCCGCGAGGGCGTGCCGCTCAAGGACATGCCGGCGGCGGCGCGCACCGCGGCCCACGAGCTCATGAACTCGAGCCTGAGCGCGGTGGGCTACGGCAAGGCGGTGGGGGTGATGCGCCTCGAGGAGGTGCTGCGGCGCCTCGAGACCTTCGGGCTCTCGCGCGATCCGGACAACTACGCCTTCACCGTGTTCGGCACCCCGGGTCCCTCGGCGCCGTGGGGCTGGCGCGTCGAGGGCCATCACCTCTCGCTCAACTTCACGCTGGTGCCCGGCCGGCCGGTGGCCGTGACGCCCGCCTTCTTCGGGGCCAATCCGGCCGAGGTGCCGTCGGGCCCCCGGAAGGGTCAGCGCCTGCTCGCGGCGGAGCAGGACCTGGGCCGCGCGCTCGCGCAGAGCCTGGGCGAGGCGCAGCGCGCCCGCGGGATCATCGGCGGCCAGTCGCTCGGCGACATCGTCACCGGGCCCGGGCGCACCGACCGCCTCGCCACCCCGGTCGGCCTCGCGCTGGGCGACATGAGCGACAGCCAGCGCGCCCAGGCCGTGCGCCTCATCGAGGAGTTCGCCCGCAACATGCGCGGCGAGCTGGCCGAACAGGAGCTGGGGCGCATGCGGCAGGCCGGCGTCGAGCAGGTCCGCTTCGCGTGGGCCGGCCCGCTCGAGCCCGGAAAGGCGCACTACTACCGGCTGCACGGGCCCACGCTGCTGATCGAGTACGACAACACCCAGAACGACGCCAACCACATCCACTCGGTGTGGCACGACCCGAAGCGCGACTTCGGGCTCGACCTCCTCCGCGCCCACTACCAGCACGGCCACCACCGGCCCGCCTGACACCCGTCGGACTTACCGCGAAGAAAGTACGGGGTCAGGTCTTACATTCCGACATTTCCCGGCCCGCGGTGCTCGCCCGCGGCGACGCCGGGCCCTTCCGCGCCATGGCACATCCATTGCTCTCTGGTGTGCGATGAATCGGGTGGGGATGGTCGCGACGGTGGCGGCGGTGGTGGCCGCGCTCTACTTCGCGCGCGCCGTCGTGGTGCCGATCGCGCTCGCGATGCTGCTCGCGTTCATGGTGCACCCCATCGTGGTGCGCCTGACCCGGATCGGCCTCCACCGCGGCGTGTCGGTCGCGCTGGTGGTGACGATGCTCTTCGTGACCCTGGGCGCGGCGTGCTGGATCCTCCTGATCGAGTTCTCGAACCTGTCGACGCAGATCCCGGTCTACCGCGACAACCTGATCCGCAAGATCAACGAGGTGCGCCGGCTCGGCAAGGGCGGCGCCCTCGAGAAGGCGCAGACCGCGGCCACCGACGTCGCGAAGGAGTGGGAGAAGGGCGGCGACGTCGCGTCGCGGAAGCCGTCGCCGACGCCGGTGGTGGTGACCCGCGAGCCCACCGGCCTCTGGCAGCTGCCGTCGCTGGTCGAGGGCCTGGGCGGCGCGGCCACCGTGATCGTCCTCGTCATCTTCGTGCTGATCGAGCGCGAGGACCTGCGCAATCGGGTGGTGCGCCTGGGCGGCTACGGGCGCCTCGTCACCACCACCCGGGCCCTCGACGAGGCGAGCCAGCGCATCAGCCGCTATCTGCTGATGCAGTCCCTCATCAACACGAGCTTCGGCGCCGGCATCGCGATCGGCCTGCTGCTGCTCGGCGTGCCCTACGCGCTCCTCTGGGGCTTCCTCGCCGCCCTGCTGCGCTTCATCCCGTACGTGGGCGTGGGCCTGGCCGCGGTCCTGCTCGTCACCTTCGCGCTCGCCGCGTTCCCCACCTGGTTGCTGCCGGTGCTGGTGGCGGCGCTGGTCGTCGCCCTCGAGCTGCTGTGCAGCATGGCGCTCGAGCCATTGCTGTACGGGCAGAGCGCGGGCGTCTCGGAGGTGGCGCTGCTCTGCTCGGTCACCTTCTGGGCCTGGCTCTGGGGACCGATCGGCCTGCTGCTGGCCACGCCGCTCACGGTGTGCCTGGTGGTGCTCGCCAAGCACGTGCCGGGCCTCGAGTTCGTGGGCATCCTCATGTCCGACGAGCCGGCCATCGCCCCCGCGGCCGCCTACTATCAGCGACTGCTGGCGGACGACCGCACCGAGGCCGAGCGCATCGCGAGCGAGCACACCCGCGCGCACGGGCTCGAGGCCGCGTACGACTCCGTGATCGTCCCCGCCCTGCGCCACGCGCGACGGGACCGCGTCGCGGAGACCCTCACCGACGAGGAGCTGCAGGGCATCTGCAAGGCCACCCGCGAGATCGTGGACGGGCTGGCCGCCCGCCGGCGCGCGGAGCCGGCCGGGACGGAGGCCGCGGAGCCCCCGCCCGAGCCGCGCCGCTCGGTGCGGGCCCTCGCGGTGCCGGTGCAGGACGAGAGCGACGCCATCGGGCTCGCAATGCTGGGGCACCTGCTGAGCCCCGGCGCCTGGCAGCTCGAGGTCGCCTCGCCGCACCTGCTCGCCTCCGAGGTCATCGCCCAGATCGAGGCGACGCGCCCCGCGGTGGTGTGCCTGGGCGGCCTGCCGGCCAGCCCACGCAGCGCGCACACCCGCTATCTCTGCAAGCGTCTCCGGGCGCGCTTCCCGGACCTGCGGATCATCGTGGGACGCTGGGGGCTGCGCGACAGCGCGGCGCACGCGCTGCGCCACATCGAGGCCGCGGGCGCCGACTTCGTGGGCCGGTCGCTGGTGGAGACGCGCGAGCACCTGCAGCGCGTGCACGCGCTCGCGCCGCCCACGCTGGCGCCGCCTCCGCCGCCCGCCGCGGCGGCCCCGGCGGCCGCCTCCCCGGCGGCGGACGACGCGGGCGCCCCGGTGGGCGCGCCGGTCAGCGCCCCGATCGGGGCGTAGCCGGCCCCAGCATCTCCTCCAGCATCGAGGCGTCGACCGGCTTGGTCACGTGCAGGTCGAAGCCCGCCGCGAGCGCGCGACGCCGGTCCTCCGCCTGCCCGTAGCCGGTGACCGCGACCAGCCGGATGGCTTTCGTCTCCGGCCGCTGCCGCAGCTCCTGCGCCAGCTCGTAGCCGTCCATGCCGGGCAGGCCCAGGTCGATGAGGGCCACGTCGGGGCGGAACGTGTCGGCCCGCGCCAGCCCCGCGGGCCCATCCTCCGACGTCTCCACCAGGTGACCGGCCAGCTCCAGGAGCATGCGCAGGCTCTGCCGCGCATCGGCGCTGTCCTCCACCACGAGCACGCGCCGGGGACGAGGGGTCGGCCGCGCGGACGGGCTCGCCTCGGCCGGCACTCCCGGGGCCTCCACCGCGGGCAGCCGCACCGTGAACTCGCTGCCCTGTCCCGGTCCCGCGCTCCACGCGGTCACGCTGCCGCCGTGCAGCTCCACCAGCCGCTTCACGAGCGCCAGCCCCAGGCCGAGACCGCCGCGCGAGCGGTCCAGGCTCTGCGGCTCCTGCACGAACAGCTCGAAGATCCGCCCCAGGAGATCGGTGCGGATGCCCTGACCGGTGTCGCGCACCTGCAGCACCGCCGCGCCGTCCGCCTCCCCGGTGGAGACGGTGATGAGTCCGCCCGGTGGGGTGTACTTGAGCGCGTTGTCGAGCAGGTTGTTGATCACCTGCTCGAGCCGCGCGGGATCGCCCTGCACGTGCACGGGCCCGCCCTCGCGCCGCACCTCGTGGCGCGCGGCGCGCCCGGCCTGGACGAGGGCGTCCACGCAGCGCCCGGCCAGCGCCTGGAGCTCCACCGGACGGAGCCCGAGCTCGATCTTCCCGGAGGCCGCGCGGGCCACGTCGAGCAGGTCGTCGACCAGGTGGGCCAGGTGCGCGGTCTGCCGCCCGATGATCGCCACCACGTGGCGCATCGTCTGGTCGCCGGCCAGCCGCTCCAGCACCGCCACCGCGTTGGTCAGGGTGCCGAGCGGGTTGCGCAGCTCGTGGCCCAGCATCGCCAGGAACTCGTCCTTGGCCCGCGCCTCGGCGCGGAGCGCGCGGGCCTGGGCCTCCGCCTCCTCCTGGTCCTCGCGCGCGCGCGCTTCCTGCTGGATCCGCTCGGTGATGTCGAGCGAGACCGACAGCACCGCGGGCTCGCCGCCGAAGGTGATCACCTCCGAGTTGACGAGCAGCCGCCGCTCCTCGCCCGCGCGGGTGCGGAACGTCACCTCGAAGTCCCGCACCCGGCCCTCCGTCCGGAGCAGCGCGAGCATCCGCTCCTGCTGGTCGGACACGACCCAGAGGCCCATGTCGGCCTTGCGGCGGCCCATCATCTCCTCGCGGGAGTAGCCGCTGTGCCGGAGCGCGGCCTCGTTGACCTCGAGATGCCGCTGATCGGCGAGGCTCGTGATCGACATCGGGAGCGGATTGGCGTGGAAGGCCACCATGAAGCGCCGCTCGCTCTCCCGCAGCGCCGCCTCGGCCCGCGTGCGGTCGGTGATGTCGGTGAGCGCGGTCAGGATGCAGGCCTCCCCGTCGAACTGCACGAGGTCCGCGGAGAGCACCATGACGCGCTCCTCCCCGCTCTTCATCCGGAAGCGGGCCTCCAGCCCGCGCACCGGCCGGCCCGCCTGGATGCTGCGGCGGCCCGCCTCCCGCTGCGCCGGGTCCACCCAGAGGCCCAGCTCGACCGGGGTCCGCCCGAGGATCTCCTCCCGGGTGAAGCCGCTGGTGCCGAGGAACGCGTCGTTCGCGTCGCGGATGCGGCCGTCGGCCAGGCCGGTGAGGCAGAGAATGGTGGGGCTCAGCCCGAAGACCGCGCGGAGCGTTTCTCCGAACCCCGGACCCGGTGGCGTCATGGGCGCTGACCGGGGAGTATGCGGTGGCCGGCACGCGCTGGCAAGGTCCACGGCGATCGGCGTATGATGCCCCCTCACCCCGGCCCTCTCCCCGCAGGGGAGAGGGAGAGTCACATTTCCCCCGAGGGGAGAGGGGGAGTCGCATTCACCCATTCGAGCCGGGAGGGCACCATGGCGAACGGAGCGAGCCACGACATCGACGTCCGGGACCTCGAGTACCTCCGTCACGGA
This sequence comes from Candidatus Methylomirabilota bacterium, assembly GCA_035650715.1. Taxonomy (GTDB): domain Bacteria; phylum Methylomirabilota; class Methylomirabilia; order Rokubacteriales; family CSP1-6; genus CAMLFJ01. The sequence goes on from DASRHC010000068.1 coordinate 37,579, forward strand.
GACCGCCCGCTGCTGGCGCGGCTCTTCGTCCCGCGCGGCGAGGGCCCCTTCCCCATGGTGGTGGAGCTGCACGGCGGCGCGTGGTGCCGGGGCGACCGGACGAGCGACACCATCCTCAACGAGCCCCTGGCCCGGAGCGGCGTGGTGGTGGCGGCGCTCGACTTCCGCCAGCCGCCCGAGGCCGCCTACCCGGGCTCGCTGCAGGACATCAGCTACGCGGTGCGGTGGTTCAAGAGCCGGGCGGGCGAGCTGCGCGGCCGCGCCGACCGCGTGGGGCTCATGGGCACCTCCAGCGGGGCCCACCAGGCGATGCTCCTGGCCATGAAGCCGCGCGATCCGAAGCACGCGGCGCTGCCGCTGCCCGCGGGCGCCCCGCCGGTGGACGGCTCGGTGCGCTGCGCCGTGCTCTGCTGGCCGGTGATCGACCCGCTCGGACGCTACCGCTACGCCCGGGAGCTCAAGGCGAGCGGCGACCCGTATCCGGAGGTGGTGGATCGCGTGCTGCCCTCGCACGATCTTTACTGGGGCAGCGAGGCCGCGATGGCCGAGGGCAATCCCACCATGGCGCTGGAGCGGGGCGAGGCGGTCGAGACCCCGCCCGCGCTCTACATCCAGGGCACGGAAGACAAGGCGCATCCCCGCCCGCACCTCGAGCGCTTCGTGCGGGAGTACCGGAAGATCGGCGGGTCGGTGGACCTGGAGCTGATGGAGGGCGAGAGCGAGGGCTACATCACCCGCAAGCCCGCCTCACCCGCGGTGGGCCGCACGATCGCGCGCATCGTCGAGTTCGTGGGCAAGCACCTCGGCTGATCCGCCGGGTCAGCCGGCGAGGGCCCGCCGTACCACCGGCAGCACCTCGCGCGCCACGCGGGCGGTGTAGCCGCGCTCCGGATCATCGGGCCACCGCGGGTCCGGGATCGGGTGCAGCACCACGTGCTCGAACGCGGCGGGCGCGCCGCGCAGCGTCTCCACCAGCTGCCGCGCCACCTCCGCGGGTCCGCCGCGCAGGCAGAAGGCGTCGGCCGCCTTCTCGGGCAGGAAGTCCGCCGCGCGGCCGCTCGCCTCCAGGTCCACCGCGTGGTGGAAGTCCGGCCACACCCCACGCGCCCGCTTGAGCGCCTCCGGCTCCGGCCCGTTCCACACGAGGCCGGGCGGATCGAAGAGGGCCGGCGAGTACTCGTAGTAGCCGGCCGCCATCGAGCGGGCCATCGCGAGCGCGCGCTCCGGCTCGTCGACCAGCACGGTGTGGAACACGGCGCCCAGGCGCACCGTGCTCGGGTCGCGTCCCGCCGCCGCCGCGCCGGCCCGGATCGCCGCCACCGCGGTCGCGATGTTCGCGGGGTGCGTGCCCACGCGGATGAACACGCCGTCGGCGACGCCGCCGGCCATCCGCAGCGTGCGCGGGCCGCCCGCCGCGATCCAGATCGGGACCGGCCGGTGGTGCGGCAGCCGCGCCGGCCGCGCCGCGCCCACCTCCACCTCGCGTCCGTCGAGCAGCGCGCGCATGAGCCGCGTGCTCGCCTCGAGCTCCGCGACCCGGGCCGGCCGCAGCCCGGCCAGACGCACCGCGGTGTCGCCGACGCCCCAGCCCAGCAGCACGCGGCCGGGGGCGAGCTCGTCCACGGTGGCGATCGAGGAGGCGGTGACGGTCGGATGGCGGTTCACCGGGTTGGCGAGCAGCGGCCCCAGCGTGATGCGCCGGGTGACGCGCGCCGCGGCGGCCAGCAGCACGTAGGTGTCGCGCCGCCTCAGCTGGGAATCGGGCTGGAGCGCGGCGTCCCAGCCGAGCTGCTCGGCGCGCGCCACGTCCGCCGCGAAGTGATCGACGGAGCGCGAGTCGAAGCGGTTGAGACCGAACTGCGGCACGGGGGCCATGGAGCGACGCCGCGGGGGCGCGGCCTACGGCATGCCCGGCATGTCGATCCGGGCGTAGTACCGCTTCTCGCCGAGCGCGTCGACCCGCTCCCAGAAGTCCGGCAGCGCGGCGAAGCCCATCTCGTTCACGCCGGCGCTCTGGCGCCAGATGCACCACGACTCGGGCCAGAGGCGGCTCGCCTCCCCGCTCACGCGGAGGGCCTCGTCCCGGCGACCGCGCCGGAGCAGCGCCTGCGCGAGGCGGAAGTGCGCCTGCGCCCGCGCGGTGTCCTCGGTCAGGACGGGCAGGTGCGCGCGCGCCCGCTCGCCGTCGAGGACGTGCGGGCTCTTGCCCCCGTGTCGCACCCAGTCGCGGATGGCCTCGAGGTAGGTCGTCTTGGCCTTCGCGGTCAGGTGCGCGACCTCCTCCGGCATCTCGCGGGTGGACCGGTTCATCTTGCGGAAGCCCTCGTAGGCCCCCGCCGGCTCCGGAGGCCGCACGATGCGGCCGGCCTCGTCGATCCACACCGCCTGGGGCACGTTGACGATGCCGTAGAGCTCGGCGAGCCGATGGTCGCGGTCGATGGGCGTCGGATAGGTCGGCTTCGCGGCCTCGATCCAGGGCAGCGGGTCGCCCTCACGGCTGTCCATCGCCACCGCCATCACCATGAAGCCGCGGTCCGCCAGCTCCTCGTAGAGCGCCTGCCACACGGGCAGGTCGCGACGGCACCCTCACCAGGAGGCCCAGGTGACGAGCAGCACCTTCTTGCCGCGGTGATCGGAGAGCCGGTGGACGCGGCCGGTCTGGTCGGGCAGCGCGAAGTCGGGGGCCTCGAGCGACGCGAGCGCGGCCGAGCGCTCGCGCGCGCTCTCCCCCAGCACCCACACGTCGCCCGCCTCGCTCGACACCGCGGGCCGGCCGAGGTGCCGCCAGAGCGCGGCGAGGTCGATGCGCCCGCCGTCGACGAGCTCGCGCTCGCGCCCGGGCGGCAGCGGCACGCACACCGAGCCGCGGCAGAGGCCCTCCGGCCTCGCCACCCAGCCCGTCGCGGCCGCCGCGTCCGCTTCGGGACACCAGAGCGTCCTCGTGGACGCCTGCGCCCCCGTCACCTCGAACTCGCCCGCATCGGTCAGCACGCTCACCATGGCATGGCTCCTCGCCGAGCGCGATCTTACCATCGGGCGGCACCGGACGCTGGCCCGCCGGCGGGCCGAGCCGCGTGTCACTTCGGCGGCGCGGGGAACTGCACGTAGGGCGCCGGGGGCGTCCGGTCCGGCGGGACGTACGCGGGCGCCGGCCCGCCCCGGGGGCCGAGGGACCGTACGAAGCGGTAGATCGCGCGAAGGTCCTCGTCGCTCATGTCGCGCAGGGCGAACCAGGGCATGGGCGGACGGGCCCGGACCGTGCGCGCCGCGGTGATCCACTGCTGCTCCGTCATCCCGTTCATGTGGAGCCGGAGGTTGATCGCGTACGTCGTGCCCCACGGCCCGCGCCACCCGAGGCGATCGCCGGTGAGCCACTCGGCTTCCGGGACCGCCCCGCCGGTCTCCGTGTACCGGGGTGTGTGACAGTCGTTGCAGCCGGCGATCTTGACGAGATAGCGGCCGCGGTCGACGAGCGCGCGGGTCTCCCTGGGCGCGGCCGTCGATTCGCTCAGGGCAAGCACGAGCCCGCCGAGTGCGACGAGCCCGACGACGATCAGGCGTTCCATCCGGTATGCCACGGGACGATTCCTCCTTTCTGGTTGGGGCGGCGGCGCGGCCGCGCGCCCGGCGATTCACCGCACACCGCCGTTGCCGCTCCGGTGGACGCGTTCACCGCCACAGTACCAGAGAACGCCTTGACGGCCGCGGCGGGCGCGCGGCAGTATCGCGCCCGATGCCCCGCGCCCTCGCCGTCCCGCCGCCCCGCCGCGGCTGATCGTGCCCCCGAGCGCGCGCGGCCAGGGCGTCGCGGCCCTCCTGATCGTGGTGCTGGCCTGGGGCCTCACCTGGCCGGTCAACAAGGTGGTGCTCCAGCAGATGTCACCGCTCTGGGCGGTGACGCTCCGGTGCGCGATCGCGACCGTCGGGCTCTTCGGTCTCACTGCCTGGCGCGGGCGCGTCACGCTGCCGCCCGCGGGCGACTGGCCGGTGCTGGTCAGCATCACGCTGCTCCACATGGTGGGCTTCAACCTGCTCGCGAGCCGGGGCCTCGGGCTCGTGCCGACCGGCCGGACGGTGGTGCTCGCCTACACCACGCCGCTCTGGGTCACGCCCGCCGCCGCGCTCTTCCTGCGCGAGCCGCTCACCGCGCGGCGCGCGGTGGGCGTCGTCATCGGCCTCGCGGGCCTCGTGACCCTCTTCAATCCGCTCACCTTCGACTGGAGCGATCGCGCGGTGGTCCACGGGAACCTCGCCATCCTGGCCGGCGCGCTCCTCTGGGCGGGCTCCATCGTGCACATCCGCGCGCACCGCTGGCGCTCCACGCCCTTCGCGCTGATCCCGTGGGAGACCCTGCTGGCCACGCTGCTGCTGACCCCGATCGCCCTGGCCGGCGGCGCGGTGCCCCACGTGGCGTGGACGCCGACCTACACCGCGCTGCTCCTCTACCTGGGCATCGTGGGCACCGCGGTCGCCTACTGGGCCGCCGCCACCGCCAGCCGCCACCTGCCCGCGGTGACCACCTCCCTCGGGCTGCTGGCCACGCCGGTGGTGAGCGCGATCACGGCCACCCTCTGGCTCGGCGAGGCGCTGACGCTGCCGCTGGTGGCGGCCATCGTGCTGGTGCTGGGGGGCGTCGCGGTCGGCGCCACCGATCGCTCGGCCGCCGCGCCGCGGGCGACTTGACAGCCCTCCGGGCTGGCCCCATTCTCCCGCCATGGCCGACTACCTTGCGACGGCCGACGTCCCGGTGCCGTCGAAAGCGGAGCTGCTGCAGGCCCTCCGCGCGAGCCGCGACGAGGTCGGGCGGCTGGTGCGATCGATGCCGCCGGCCGCGCTCGAGCAGGGTCGGTACGAGGGCGGCTGGAACGCGCGCCAGATCCTCGCCCACATCGCGTCGATCGAGTGGAGCTATCCGCGCCTCATCGACATCGCCCGCAGCGAGCCGCCGCCCGACGACGCCCCGCCGCCCACCCGCACCATGAAGGGCGGCAACGACTCCTACAACGACCGCCAGGTCGCCAAGCGGGAGCACCTGACGGTGGCGGAGCTGCTGGCCGAGTTCGAGAAGAACCGCGCCGCGACCATCCAGGCGGTGGAGGCCGCCGACGAGGCGCTCTTCACCCGCCGCATCCGCTCCGCGGGCGGGGTGGTCGGCCCGCTCGCGCTCGTCTTCCACCAGATCGCGGTGGCCCACGTGCTGGGCCACGCGCGCGACATCGCCGGAGATTCCACGCATCATGGCTGACAGGGACACGACCACGGGGGACGACGCCGCGCGGCCCGGGTCCGCGCGGGGGCCGCTCCACGGGGTGAAGGTGCTGGACCTGACCGAGCACATGGCGGGGCCGTTCTGCACCATGATCCTGGCCGACATGGGCGCCGAGGTGATCAAGGTGGAGCGCCCCGGCGTGGGCGACTCCTCGCGGGCCATGGGCGACGGCTCGGAGCGCAATCCGTACTTCCGCTACATCAACCGCAACAAGAAGAGCCTCACCCTCGACTACAAGGGCCCGCAGGGCCGCGAGATCTTCCTGGCGCTCGTGCCGGGCGCCGACGTGCTGGTGGAGAACTACCGCCCCACCGTCATGGACCGCGCCGGCCTCGGCTGGGAGACCCTGCACCGGCTCAATCCGCGGCTGATCTACGCGCAGCTCTCCGGCTTCGGCTCCGACGGGCCCTACCGCGAGAAGGGCGGCTTCGACCTGATCGCGCAGGGCATGGGCGGCATCATGCACGTCACCGGCGAGCCCGACGGCCCGCCCACCTCGGTGGGCCTGCCGATCTGCGACCTCGGCACCGGCATGTGGGGCGCGCAGGGTGTGCTGGCCGCGCTCTACGAGCGCACCCGCACCGGCCAGGGCCAGAAGATCGAGTGCTCGCTGCTGGAGACCGCGGTCGGCTTCTCCTCGTGGACCAGCGCGGGCTGGCTCGCCGACCACGTGGAGCCGGTGCGGATGGGCTCGCGCCACCGGCAAAACGCGCCCTACCAGCGCTTCGAGACCGCCGACGGATACATGATGATCGGCGCCGCCGGCCAGTCGATCTGGGAGCGCTGCGCCCGGGCCCTCGGGCACCCGGAGTGGCTCAGCGATCCGCGCTTCGCCAAGGCGCCCGAGCGGCGCAAGCACCGCTTCGCGCTGGAGAAGGAGATCACCGCGGTGCTGGCCACCGCCCCCACCGCGCACTGGATCAAGGTGCTGGACGACGCGGGCGTGCCCTGCGGACCGGTCTACACCTACGAGCAGCTCTTCGCCGATCCACAGGTGCGCCACCGCGAGATGGTGGTCCACGCCGACGACGCGGAGCTGGGCCGCGTGCCCCACATCCGCACGCCGATCCGCATGTCGGCCGCCTCGGTGGCGGTGCGTCACACCGCGCCGCGCCTGGGGCAGCACACCGAGGAGATCCTGGCCGGGCTCGGCTACACCCCGGCCCGGATCGCCGAGCTGCGGCGCGAGCGCGTGATCTGACCGGGGCCGCCGCCCGCGCTTCATGGCCATCTTCCTGATCCGGCACGGCGAGACGCTGGGCAACGCCACCCGCACCGTCCAGCACCCCGACATCCCGCTCTCGCCGCGCGGCATCGAGCAGGCCGAGCGCCTCGCCAGGCGGCTCGAGCGGGAGGGCATCACCGCGATCCTCGCCAGCGACTACGCGCGCGCGGCGGAGACGGCCGCGCACCTGGCCCGCGTCACCGGGCTCGCGGTGCGCCACGAGCCCCTGCTCCGCGAGCGGAACTTCGGCGACATCCGGGGCACGCCCTACGCCGAGCTCGGCTTCGACATGTTCGCGCCCGACTACGCGCCGCCCAACGGCGAGACGTGGGAGGTGTTCCACGCGCGCGTCGACCGCGCCTGGGGGGCGCTGCGGGCCGCCCTCGCGGAGACGTCGGGCCACCTCGCGGTGGTCACCCACGGGCTCGTCTGCCGCTCGCTCGCCGCGCGCCATCTCCTGCTCCCGGAAGGCGCGGTGGTGCCCGAGCGCTGGGAGAACACCGCGGTCACCATCGTCGACGTCCCCGCCCCGTGGCGCGTGCGCCGGCTCAACTGCATCGCGCACCTCGACGGCCTCGCCACGCCGCCCGCCGAGAGCGGGACGGTCTGATGCCGGCCATCCACCCACCGCCGCCCCCCTGGAGGACGTGACCATGCTGCGCCTCGCCCGTCGGTCCGCGCTCGGCCCGCTCCTGGCCTCGCTGCTCCTCACCGTCCTCGCCCTGCCCGCCGCGCTGCTCTGGCCCGCGGCGAGCGGCGCCCAGTCCAAGCCCCTGCGCCCCTACACGCTCATCCTGGACTTCGTGCCCACCGGCGAGTACACGCCGCACTACACCGCGCTCGAGAAGGGCTTCTACCGGGACGAGGGGCTCGACGTCAAGATCCTCCGCGGCCAGGGCTCGGGCGACACCGTCAAGCGCATCGCGGCCGGCCAGGGCGAGGTCGGCATCGCGGACATCTCGGCGCTCATCGCGGCGCGCGCCAACACCGACGTGGCGGTGAAGGCCATCGCGCTCTGGTACCGGCGGCCGCCCCACGGCGTGTTCGTGCGCGCCGACTCGCCGATCAAGACCTCGAAGGAGCTCGAGGGCAAGAAGCTCGCGATCTCGCCCGGCAACAGCCACCAGATCCTCTGGCCGGTCTACGAGAAGCTCTCCGGGCTCAAGCCGCACTCGGTCTCGTGGGTCACCATGGACGCGGCCTCGATGCCGCCCGCGCTCATCCGCGGCGCGGTGGACGCGGTGCCCTTCTTCGTGGTGCACGAGGCGCGCATCCGCAAGGTGGCCAAGCAGCAGAACGCGGACATCCGCGTGCTGGCCGCGTGGGCCGATCTCGGCTTCGACGTGGCCTCCACCTCGCTGGTCGCGCGCGAGGAGACCATCGCCAAGGACCCCGAGGGCCTCAAGGCCTTCCTGCGCGCGACGATCCGCGGCGCCGACTACGCGTTCCGCGACAAGCACTGGCAGGAGGGCGTGGGCTACGTGGTCAAGGCGCATCCGGAGGTCGATCCCGACGGCGCGGTGGGGGCCGCGCAGGTGGGCGCGCGCTTCGTCTACGCGAGCGAGGTCCAGAGCGGCAAGATGGCGGTCGGCCAGTTCGACCCCGCGCAGCTCGAGAAGACCCGCGACCTCTACACCCAGTACCTCGAGCTCAAGCGGAAGGTCGGGCTGGAGGAGATCTACACCAACGACCTGCTGCCGGCGCGGAAGTAGCGCGCGCCCCGGAGGCGTCGATGGCACTGCTGATCCGTGGAGGACAGGTCCTGGCCGGCGCCCCGGCCATGCTCACCCGCGCCGACGTGCTGATCGAGGGCGACCGCGTCGCGGCGGTCGGTCCCGGCCTGGCCGCGCCCGAGGGCACCCCGATCATCGACGCCTCCGACCACATCGTGCTACCCGGCATGGGCAACGCCCATACCCATGCCGCCAGCCACCTCTCGCGGGGCCGGGCCGGCAACTGGACGCTCGAGGACCTGCTCACCCACTCGGCGGCAAACTATGGATTTCGAACGCCGGAGGACGAGTATCTCTCCGCCGCGATCGGGGCGATCGAGATGCTCAAGACCGGCTGCACGTCGGCCTACGACCTCTACATGGCGGTGCCCGCGATCACCGACGAGGCCTTCGAGGCGGTGGCGCGCGCCTACACCGACGTGGGCATCCGGGTGGTGCTCGCCCCCGCGGTGGCCGACGTCGTCTTCTACCAGACGGTACCGGCGCTGGCCGACCACCTGCCCCCCGACCTCCGGCGCACGGTGGAGGAGATGCGGCCGGCACCGACCAAGGGCCTCCTCGGCCTCACCGAGCGCGCCATCCGGCGCTGGCACGGCGGCGCCGAGGGCCGCGTGCGAATCGGGGTGGCCCCCACCATCCCGAACCAGGCCACGGACGAGTTCCTCGACGGCTGCGCGGCGCTGGCCCGCGAGTACGGGGTGGGCATCCACACCCACCTGGCCGAGTCCCGGGTGCAGACGGTGGAGAGCCACCGGCGCTGGGGCAAGTCGATCGTGGCCCGCCTCGCCGATCACGGCATCCTCGGGCCCGGCTTCGTGGGGGCCCACTCCATCTGGCTCACCGACGACGACCTGCGCCGGCTCGCCGACGCGGGCGCGGCGGTGGCCCACAACCCGGGCAGCAACCTGCGCCTGGGCTGCGGCATCGCCCCCGTGCGCGAGATGCTGGATAAGGGCGTGGCGGTCGGGCTCGGCACCGACGGCTCGGTGTGCGCGGACAACCAGAACCTCTTCGAGGCCCTGCGCATCGCCTCCGTGATCAGCACCATCCGCTTCCCGCACGAGACCGCGCGCTGGCTCGACGCGGACACCGTGTGGGGCCTCGCCACCGCCGGGACCGCGCGCGTGCTGGGCCAGGCCGAGGACCTGGGCGCGATCGCCCCGCGCCGCAAGGCGGACCTCGTGCTGCTGCGCGCGGACTCGCTCTTCCTGCGCCCGCTGGCCGATCCGGTGAAGGCGCTCGTCTACGCGGAGACCGGCGCGGCGGTGGACACGGTGCTGGTCGACGGCCGGGTGGTGGTGGACCGGGGGCGCGTGACCACCGTGGACGAGGCGCGCATCCGCGACCGGGCCCAGGAGGCGGCCGATCGCCAGCGCCGGCAGAGCGCGGAGGCCTGGGCCCTCGCCGAGCGCCTGGCGCCCTACGTGGCCGCCGCGTGCCGCAGCGCGGTGGCCGCGCCCCTGCCGATCGACCGCTTCGCGGCGGGGCGCGCCGGCGCGTGATCCGGCTGCAGGAGGTCGCGAAGACCTACCGCACCCGTACGGGCGAACAGGTCCACGCGCTCGCCGAGACCACCCTGGAGATCGGCGAGAACGAGTTCGTCACCCTGGTCGGCCCGAGCGGCTGCGGCAAGAGCACGCTGCTCAAGCTGGTGGCGGGCCTGGTGCCGGTCACCCGCGGGCACATCCGGGTGCGCGAGCAGCCGGTCACCGGCCCCTTCCCCGACGTGGGCTTCGTCTTCCAGCAGCCGGTGCTCCTGCCCTGGCGGACCGTGATGGACAACGTGCTCTTCTCGGTGGAGATGCTCGGGCTGGACCCGCGCCAGTACCGCAAGCCCGCCGGCGACCTGCTGGAGCTGACCGGCCTCGGCGGCTTCGAGACCAAGTACCCGCGCGAGCTGTCGGGCGGCATGCAGCAGCGGGTGGCGATCTGCCGCGCGCTCTTGCCCGACCCGGGCCTGCTGCTCATGGACGAGCCGTTCGGGGCGCTCGACGCGATGACTCGCGAGGAGATGAGCCTCGAGCTGCTGCGCATCTGGGAGGAGCGGCGCAAGACGATCCTCTTCGTCACCCACTCGATTCCGGAGGCGATCCTGCTCGCCGACCGGGTGATGGTGATGTCGCCGCGGCCCGGGCGGGTGGCGCGCGTGCTGACGGTGGACCTGCCCCGCCCGCGCACCATGGACCTCGAGTTCGACCCGCGCTTCAAGGCCTACAGCGACGAGATCCGCGGCCTCATCTTCTCGCGCCGGAAGGAGCGGCCGTGAGCGGGGTGCGGCGGCTGCTGGGCGAGACGCTGGTGCCGGCGGCGACGCTGGTGCTCGCGCTGCTGGCGTGGGAGGCGGCCACCTGGGCCTTCCGCATCCCGCGCTTCATCATGCCCCCGCCGTCGGCGATCCTCGGCGAGGGCTGGGAGTGGCGCTACCGCTTCATCGAGCACACCTGGGTCACCCTCTACGAGACCCTCGGCGGCTTCGCGCTCTCCATGGTCGTGGGCGTCCCCCTGGCGGTGCTCATCGTCTACTCGCCGCGCCTGCGCGGGGCCATCTACCCCCTGATCGTCCTCACCCAGTCGGTGCCGAAGATCGCGATCGCCCCGGTCCTCCTGCTGGTGCTGGGCTTCGGGGAGATCCCGAAGATGGTGGTGGCGTTCCTGGTCGCGTTCTTCCCGGTGGTGGTGGACACCGCCACCGGGCTCGGGGCCACGCCGCCCGAGCTGCTGGATCTCAGTCGCTCGTACCGGGCCAGCGCGCTCAAGACCTTCCTGAAGGTGCGCCTGCCGATGGCCCTGCCCTTCATCTTCGCGGGCGCCAAGGTGGCGATCACGCTCTCGGTGATCGGCGCGGTGGTGGGCGAGTTCGTGGGCTCCGACAAGGGGCTCGGCTACGTGATCCTCTCCTCCACCTCCTACTGGAAGACCGAGGTCGCGTTCAGCGCGATGATCCTGCTCTCGCTGATGGCCATCGCGCTCTTCGCCGCGGTGTCGCTGGTGGAGCGCCTCGTGTGCCCCTGGCTGGCGACAGACGAGGGCTAGGAGCCCGACGGCGCGGGCGCGAGCGGCTCGTCCAGCCAGTCCAGGATCCGCGGGTTCTCGTCGCGCGGATAGGTGTGGGAGAGGTCCTCGATCTCCCGGTACACGACCCGCGCACCCGCCGCCTCCAGGGCCTGCCGCGCCATGCGCGCGGTCTGCACCGGGAACATCCAGTCGAGCCAGCCGTGCACCAGGTAGATCGGCCGGCCGCGGGCGTTGCTGATGCCGCCCTCCGCGAGCAGATGCGGGTGGAGCACGCCGCAGGCCGGGGCCAGGTGGGTGAACGGGGTATCGAGGCCGAGCCCGAGCAGGAGCGCGTAGGTCGCCCCATCGGACATGCCGGTCAGCAGCACGCGCGAGCGATCCACCGGGTAGCGCCGCGCGATCTCCTCCACCGCGGCCATGAGCCGAGGGGCGTCCACGTCCTCGCCGCCCGTGATGGACCACGTGCGCCCGGCCGCGGTGGGGGCCAGCAGCAGCGCGCCGCGGGTGCGCGCCTCCCGCAGCCACACCCACAGGAAGTCGCGGCCGTGACCGCTCCCGCCGTGGAGCGCCACGATGAGCGGCGCGGGGCGGCCCGCCTGCGCGGTCTCCGGCACGTAGAGGGAGGCGCCGCCCCGCTCGCCGCGCTCGTTGTGCGCGTGCAGCACGCCGGCGCGCAGGCCGTCCTCGCGGAGGGCGCCCGCGTGCAGCCGCTCGACGAGGGTCTCGTCCCCGCGGCGCCCGGCCTCGAGGAACCAGCGGCTCACCGGCGTGAGCAGCGGATAGAGCGGGTAGAGCCCTTCGAGCAGCGGGGCCAGCCGGCGCAGCGCGCGATAGAGCCCGATGGGCTCGCCCTCGGCGGCGGCGCGCCCGAAGGCGGCGATCAGATCCAGCGCCTGGCGCGTGACCGCGACCAGGCGCTCGCGCAGGGCGCGGAGGTCGTCCGGCCACTCCACCGCCTCGAGCGCGGCCACCGCCTCCGCGAGCCCCGCCGCGTGCGCCTGCAGTCGCTCGGCCAGCGCGGGCGCCCGCGGCGGGAAGAGGTGCCGCTGCACCCACTCCACGCGATCGAGCGCGGGCAGGAGCGCGCTCAGCAGCGCGCCGATCGCGTCCACCCCGGCCGGGGACAGGCTCATCGCCCCGGGCCGGGCGTCGCCCGCGGCGGTCGAGGACGGATTGCCGCGATCACGCGGCGGACGGTATCAGACCCGTCCCCGGACCGGCAAGCGCGCCGCTCAGTTGCCCTCCGTGTAGCCTCGCCCCTCCATGCACGCGAGGTAGGGGTACCGCTCCTCCGCGCTCCAGGTGGTGAAGAGGCCGACGCCGATCTCCCGCGCGGCGCGGTGCACCCGGCCCGCACAGTCCTCCGCGTCGGCCTTCTGCTGGGAGATGGTCTGGCCCCTCGTGGCAAGCAGCACCGGGGGCTCGTGCGAGGCGCAGCCGGGCACCAGGACCACCAGGAGCCCGAGACCGATCCACGAAGCGCCCACGGCGGTGTCAGTGTACCGGGGCTGTCAGCACGCGCCGCGGCGCGGCGCGCGCTCCGCGAGTCGGGGGACGTGTGACCCCGCCGGGTCTGCAAGCGAGCGCCACCCCTATGCACGGACGTATGAGAGCTTCTGCAACACGTTGCTCAGAGGTCCGGAAGCCGGCGACGACGATCCGTTGAGAATGAAGATCACGCGTCTCACCGTGTTCCTCGTCGCCATGTTGACTCTTTCGGTCATGACTCACGGCGTCGCAACCGCGACCCCGCTCACGTACGACTTCAGCGGGACGTTCGACATGGGGCCCCTGTCAGGCACCTCCTTCACGGGCGCGTTCACGTACGACACCAGCGGGAACGCCAACCTCCAGACCAACATCCCGCTCAGCTTCAGCCTCTTCAGCAACTACGACACCAAGCAGATCGAGGCGCATCCGAGCGGGATCCCCCTGTTCACGCTGGTGGATGGGCGACAGGCCGGGGGTTCTCGCTGCACGTCAGCATCCTGCACTTCGTGTCCCCGGAGCTCGATCAGCCGCTGCCGCCCATCATGGCCGCCTCGGTGTTCTTCTCTCCGGACCCGAACTTCTCGATCGTGAGCGTGGACAACGACACGCTCATCGAGCTCGCCCCCGTGCCGGAGCCCGGCACGCTGCTCCTGCTCGGCACCAGCCTCGCGGGCGTCCTGGCCACACGGGTACGGCGGCGCACCTGAGTCGCCGCCCGGACGCACGAGCCGGCCGGCCATCCTCGCGATGGCCGGCCGTTTTCTTGCCCGCGACGCGTCCGCAGGAGGCCCGCGAGCGCGCCGGCCGCTTGCAGTACAATGCGGGGCGATGACCAGCGCGCTCCCCCTCGAGGGCCTCCGCGTCCTCGAGCTCGGCCACATCATCGCCGGCCCTTCCGCGGGGCTCCTGCTGGCCGACCTGGGCGCCGACGTCATCAAGGTGGAGCGGCCCGGCGAGGGCGACCAGTCGCGCGGCATGCCGGCCGGCACCTCGGCCAACTTCCACTTCCTGAACCGCAACAAGCGATCGATCGCCATCGACCTCAAGGGCTCGGCGGAGGCCCGCGCGCTCTTCCTGCGCCTGGTGGGGACGGCCGACGTGGTGATCGACAACTTCGCGTACGGCGCCGTCGAGTCCCTGGGCCTGGGCTACGAGGTCCTCGCCCGGACGAACCCCGGGATCATCTACCTCGCGCTCAAGGGCTTCCTCCCCGGCCCGGACGAGGCGCGGCCGTTCCTCGACGAGCTGGCCCAGATGTCGGCCGGTCTCGCGTTCATGACCGGCCCGCGCGGTCAGCCGCTCCGCGCGGGCGCCTCCATCGTCGACGTGGGCGCCGCCGCCTACGGGGTCATCGCGGTGCTGGCCGCCCTGCATCAGCGCGCGGCGACCGGCCGCGGGCAGAAGATCACCTCCGGCCTCTTCGAGACCACCGTGTTCTGGGTCGGTCAATGGCTCGCGCAGCACGCGGCCACCGGACAGCCCTCGGTCCCGATGCCGGAGATCCGCCAGGGCACCCGGATGGGCTGGGGCGTCTACCAGCTGTTCACCGCCGCGGACGGCGAGCAGGTCTTCATCGGCATCACCTCCAACGGCCACTGGGAGCGCTTCTGCGCCGAGTTCGGCCTGGACGATCTGGCCTCGGACCCGCGCCTCGACGACAACGCCAAGCGCGTCGCCGCGCGTGACTGGCTGCCCGCCCGCATCGCGGAGGAGATCGCGCGCCACTCGAGCGCGGAGGTGTCGCGGCGGCTCGAGAAGGCGCGCGTGCCCCACGCGCCCCTGCGGCGCCCCGACCAGCTGGTGGACGATCCGCACCTCAACGCCTCGGACCAGTTCATGCTCACGCCCCTGCCCGAGCGCGAGGGCCCGGCCAAGCTCCCCAAGCTGCCGATCCGCAGCACCGCGTTCGAGATGCGCCTCGCCCGCCCCGCCCCGCGCCTGGGCGAGCACACCCGCGAGGTGCTGGCCGAGCTCGGCCTGGCCCCGGACGAGATCGACGCGCTCGCGTCACGAAAGGTGATCCCATGAGCGACCTGCCCGCACACGTGCACATCAAGGAAGTCGGCCCGCGCGAGGGGTTCCAGTTCGAGAAGGGCGGCATCTCGCTCGCGGCCAAGATCTCGCTCGTCGACGCGCTCTCCGACACCGGGGTCGCCACCATCGAGTTCACCTCCTTCGTGAGCCCGAAGTGGCTGCCCCAGATGGCGGACGCCGAGCAGATGGTGGCCGGCATCAAGCGGGTGCCCGGGGTGGCCTACGAGGCGATCTGGCTCAACGAGGCCGGGCTCGAGCGCGCGGCGCGCCTCCGCGACGCGCTCGCCCTGCGCCCGATGTTCGGGGTCGCCGCGACCGACACCTTCTCCCGCAAGAACACCAACCGCTCCGTGGACGAGAAGATCGCGGAGCTGCCGGGCTGGGCGCGCCGCTACCAGGCCCTCGGCATGGACTGGATCGACGTGGGCGTGATGGCGGCCTTCGGCTGCAACTACGAGGGCGACGTGGCGCCGGCCCGGGTCATCCGCGTGATCGAGAAGGTCGAGCAGCGGGCGCAGGAGTGCGGGTCGCGGCTCGGCAACGTGAGCCTCGGGGACACCATGGGCTGGGCCAACCCGCTCCAGGTCAAGCGGCTGGTGGGCGCGGTGCGCGACCGCTGGCCGGCGCTGCCGGTGAAGCTCCACCTGCACGACACCCGCGCGCTCGCCATCGCCAACGTGGTGGCCGCGCTCGAGATCGGGGTGGACCGCTTCGACAGCGCGGTGGCGGGCCTCGGCGGCTGTCCCTTCGCGTCCCACAAGGGCGCGGCGGGCAACGTCACCACCGAGGACCTCGTGTTCCTCTGCCAGGAGCTGGGCGTGCACACCGGCATCGACCTGGACGCGATGATCGAGGCCGGCCAGCTCGCCGAGCGCGTGGTGGGCCACCCGCTGCCGGGCAAGCTGAAGGCGGGCGGCAATCTCGAGAAGTACCGCGCGCGGGCGCGGGCCGCCGCCGCGGGCGCGCCGGCCTGAGCGGGACGCCGGCGTGAAGCCGCGCGTCCTCGTCATCAGCATCGACGGCTTCGCGGCCTTCTACTGGGACGACCCGCAGGCGCGCCTGCCGACTTTACGCACGTTGGCTGATCGGGGCGCGCGAGCCTCCGGCATGGAGGTGGTGTTCCCCAGCACCACCTGGCCCACCCACGTGTCGATGGTGACCGGCGTGAGCCCGCACGCCCACGGCGTGGTCGCCAACCACGTCTGGAACCGCGCGGCCGGGACCACCGAGGACCTGACCGGCGATCCGATCTACGACGCGCCCGCACTGCTGCGCGCGCCCACCGTGTACGACCTGGCCCACCGGGCCGGTCACCGCACCGCCGCGGTGGACTGGCCCGCGACACGCAACGCGACCACGCTCGATTTCAACCTGCCCTTCTTCAAGGACCAGCGCGTGTTCGAGACCCAGACCGCGAAGGTGGTGTGGGACGAGCTGACCGCCCTCGGCTTGCCGATGCACCGCCAGGGCGAGTGGGCGCTGCTCCCGAAACGGCTGCACAAGGACGAGATGGTGGGCCGCGTGGCCGCGCACGCGGCCGCGCGCCACGAGCCCGCGCTCCTGCTCGTGCACTTCCTCTGCGTGGACAGCCTGCAGCACCTCCACGGACCCCGCTCGCCCGAGGCCTACTGGGCGAT
This sequence comes from Candidatus Methylomirabilota bacterium, assembly GCA_035650715.1. Taxonomy (GTDB): domain Bacteria; phylum Methylomirabilota; class Methylomirabilia; order Rokubacteriales; family CSP1-6; genus CAMLFJ01. Next base: position 53,983 of record DASRHC010000068.1, read on the forward strand.
CGAGTACGTGGACGGGCTCATCGGGCGCCTGCTCGCCGCCCTCGGGGATCCGGGGCTCGAGCGCACGACGGTGTTCGTGGTGTCGGATCACGGCTTCCTGCCCTCCCATCGCGAGATCCGCCCCAACGTGCGGCTGCGCCGCCTCGGGGCCGAGAAGGAAGCCCGCTTCGTGATGAACCACGGCGCGGGCGCGCTCTACCGGCTCCACGGCGACGCGGCCGCGCTCGCCCAGCTCGCCCGCGAGATCGCCACCCTGGAGGGGGTGGGCGGCTGCTGGCCGGCCGCGGAGTACGGCGCCCTCGGCCTTCCCGCGCCCGCCGCGCACCCGCTGGTGGCCGACTGGATGTTCGAGGCGGCGCCCGGCTTCTCCTACGGCGACACCGCGGAGGGCGAGGACGAGCATGGCCCCGCCAAGTATCTCGGCACCCACGGGCAGCGCGGTCACCACGCGGACAACGCGGCCTTCTTCCTGGCCGCGGGCGCGGGCATCCGCCGCGGCGCGGCGCTGGGCGCGATCCGGAGCCGCGACGTCGGCCCCACCGTCGCGGCCAGCCTCGGCGTGCGCATGGACGGCGTCGAGGGCGTGGTGCTCGAGCGCGCGCTCGCCTAGGAAGTGACCCCTCAGGAAATGCTTGGCTCGCGCCGGCATTTCTGCGAACCTGCGGCCCATGGCTGCTCCCAAACGCAAGGCACGCAAGCCCCCGAATCGCAGGCCGACCCGCGCGGTCCGCCGTCCCGCCACCGCCGCGCCCGCCCCGGAGCCGCCGGCGCCGCCCGCGGTGCGCAGCGCGACGCCCGAGCGCGACTTCGCCAAGCGCGCCCGGCCCGCTCCGGCCCCCCCGCCGCTGCCGAGCTCCCGCCGCGCGATCTTCATCGACGTGGAGAACTCGAGCAAGCCGGAGCATCTGAGCCGCGTCCTCGACCACCTCGACATCGACCGGCACAACCAGCGCGTGGAGCTGATCGCGGTCGGCAACTGGCGCGTGATCGGAGCGGACAGCGCCCGCCTCCTCGCCCGTCGCGGCGCCCAGCTCGTGCACAGCGCGCCCGCCACCGGGGTTCGCGACTGGAGCGACCTGCGGATCGCGGTGAGCGCCGGGGTCTGGCTCGGGGTCGCGCGGCCCGGCGATCAGATCGAGGTCGTCTCCGACGATCGCGCCTTCGACGCGGTGGGCGACGTCGCCGCCGTGCTCGGCGTGACGTTCCGGCGCCTGTCCTACCGGGGGCTGGCCGGCGTCACCCCGGCGGAAGCCCCGATTCCGCAGGAGACCGGCGCCGCCCCGCGCGAGGGCCGGTCCCGCCGCGGACGCGGGCGGCACCGGGGCCGCGGGCGCCCGCGCTTCGAGTCGGGCGGGGCGCATCCGCCCGCGCGCGAGCACGCCGCGCACGCCCCGCGCGCCGCCGAGCCGCGGCCCGCGCCGGACAGCGGCGCCCACACCGCGCCCCACGACGAGATCGTCGAGGTGGTACGCGAGCTGGCCCAGCGGGCACCCAACGGCGCGGTGCTGATCGACACCCTGGCCCGCACGCTGAAGGAGCGCGGCTTCAGCCGGCCGCCCGGCTCGCCGCGACTGATCACGCGCCTGCGTCGCATCCGCGAGCTGGCGGTGAGCCGGACCGGCATGATCACGCTGGTGGGTGCGGCCGGGGCGGCGTCCGGGACGGACTCGGAGCCGGCGCCGACCAGCGGCGACGTGATCGACGCCGACGTCACGCCGGCGCCGGCCATGGACGACGGGGGCGAGGGCAGCGACGGCGACGACGGGCCCGAGCCCGGCAACGAGGCGCTGCCCACGAACGGCGCGCCGGGCGCGGGCACGCCGCACCGCTCGCGGCGCCGCCGCGGGCGCCGGCGCCGCCGCGGAGGCCGCGGTGGCGGCGGTGGAGGCGGCAGCGCCGCGCCGGCCGCCGCTCCCGCCTAGATGCCACCCGCGGGACTTCCCGGGCAGGCCCAGACCGTGCTCGGCCCGATCGCCGCCGAGGCGATGGGCATCACGCTGCCCCACGAGCATCTCCTGATCGACTTCGCGGTCATGTTCCGCGAGCCGGCCAGCGCGGCGGAGCGCGGGCTGGCGCGGCAGCCGGTGAGCCTCGCGAATCTGGGCTGGGTCCGGCATCACTTCAGCTCGAACCTGGACAACCTCCAGCTGCTCGACGAGCAGGTGGCGCGCGACGAGGCCCTCCTCTTCAAGCACGCGGGCGGCCGCACCCTCGTGGATCCGACGAACCGCGGGCTCGCGCGGGACCCGGCGGCGCTCGCGCGGATCGCGCGGGCCACCGGCCTCAACATCATCATGGGCTCGGGCTACTACGTCGAGGCCGCGCATCCGCCCGACATGGGCCGCCGCAGCCAGGACGACATCACCCGCGAGCTGGTCGTGGATCTGACCGTGGGCGTGGACGGGACCGGGGTGAGGGCCGGCTTCATCGGCGAGATCGGCACCACGTGGCCCTTCACCGACAACGAGAAGAAGGTGGTGCGTGCCGCGGTGGCGGCGCAGCGCGAGACCGGCGCCGCGCTCATGATCCACCCCGGCCGCCACGAGCGCCTGCCGCTGGCCATCGTGGAGATGATCCGCAAGGAGGGCGCGGACCTCTCCCGCACGATCATGTGCCACATCGAGCGCACCATCGCCGACCGGGCGGTGCTGCTGGAGCTGGCCGCCACCGGGGTGCGCCTCGAGTACGACCTCTTCGGGCTCGAGACCTCCTACTACCCCTACAACCCCGCCTTCGACATGCCCAACGACGGCGGGCGCATGCGGCAGGTCCTCTTCCTGATCGAGCGCGGCCACCTGGACCAGCTCCTGCTCTCCCACGACATCGCCTACAAGCACTGCCTCACCCGGTGGGGCGGCTTCGGCTACCACCATCTGCTCGTCAACGTGGTCCCGCGGCTGCGGGATCGCGGCGCGGACGATCGCACCATCGAGGCGCTGCTGGTCACCAACCCGCGGCGCGCCTTCGCGTACGCCTGACCGCTCGCCGTCCCGCCGCGCTGCCGTGCCCCGGACACCCGCCGAGCCGTCGCCGGGGGCGCATCGCGCCGTCTCGGTGCTCTACCAGGCGCTGCTCACCGGGCTGGTGCTCACGCTGGTCACGCGACGGGGCGAGGCGCAGGCCGCCGACTTCGTCTTCCGGCTGTTCCGCCGCCAGCACCTCGAGAAGTTCCGGCCGGGGCTCGCGAAGCTCGGGCTCGATCGGCTGCCGCACGCGGTGGCCTGCGCCCAGTACCACTACCTCTCGAACCAGCTCGGCGGGGTGAAGACCGAGTACGTCGCGGAGTCGGACCGCAAGGCCTGGGTCCGCTACCCGCCGCCGCGCTGGATCTGGTCCGGCGCCTCCATCTGCGGCATCCCCAGCCGGGTGAACGCGGCGATGCTCCACGGCTGGCACGGGCACAACGGCGTCACGCTCGGCAACCCGCGGCTCGGCTTCGTCTGCACCGGCCAGACCGTCGACGGCGATCCGGGCCTCGAGGGCTACTACCTCGAGCACGACCGCGACCTGGCCCCGGACGAGCGGGTGCGCTTCGCGCGCGGCGAGACGATGCCGTCGTTCGATCCGGCGCGCGCCCCGCGCCTCGATCCAGCGGTGTGGCCGCCGGAGCGCCTGGAGACGGTGGTCTCGCGCTACGCGATGGAATACGTGCGCACCGCGCTGCCGGTGCTGCTCGAGCTGCTGGGGCCCGCCGACACGCGCCTCCTGCTCGGCCACGCCGCGCGCCTCATCGGCATGCAGCTGCACGACGAGACCCGGCGGCTGCTCGACGATTCGACCATGGACACCGGGCCCGAGGCCTTCGCGCGCTACCTGGCCCGGCTCTTCGAGGCCCAGGGCGAGGCGGTGACGGTGCAGGAGGCCGCCGACGGCGCCACGGTGCGCCTCCGCGGCTGGCGGCTCGCGCGGGGGCTCGAGCCGCTCGACCCCGGCGCCTTCGAGGGCTGGTGCGAGCTCTGGCGCGGCGCCCTCGCGGCCCACGACCGGCGGCTGGCGCTCGAGTGCGCGCGCGAGCCGGGGGGCGACGTCCGGCTCCGCGTCCTGCGCCCGGCGCCGCGTGCGTGAGGTCCGCGCCCGGTCAGGGCCGGGCGCGGGTACGGATGTTGATCTCGGACGTCAGCGTGCGGTGCACGGGACAGCGGTCCGCGATCTCGAGCAGCCGCGCCCGCTGCGTGGCCTCGAGCGGCCCCACCAGCGCGATCTCCCGATCGATGCGGTCGACGTACCCCTCCTTCGTCTCGCACTCCGCGCAGTCCGTCGCGTGGATACGCGCGTGCTGCAGCGTCACCTCCACCGCCTCGAGCGGCCACTGCTTGCGTCGCGCATACAGCGCGAGCGTCATCGACGTTCAGGTGCCCAGCGCGGCCAGCAGGTAGTCGTAGGGCGACGGCCCCGCGTTGCGGCCCCCCTGCCCCGCCGGCTCGTCGGCGGTCAGGCGGTGCGGCCCGATCACCACCTCCTGCTCCATGCTCTCGATGCCCCCCCGCACGACGACGGTCGCCATGGCGTCATCCTCCCCTTGCAGGTTCGAACGCGGCCAGGATAGACCGCTTCTGCCGTCCTGTGCTGGTCGGTTGCCGCCTCCCGGGGGCCGAGGCTATGATCCGCCGCGATGACTTCCGGGAGGACGGCGCGGCGGTGGCTCGGGCTCGGGCTGGCCCTGCTGGCGACGCTCGCCGTGACGCCGCCCGCCGCGCGCGGCGACATCCTGCTGCCGCCCGGCTTCACCGCGCGCGTCTACGTCACCGGTGAGGGCTTCGGCGGCGCCGAGGGGCCGCGGGGCCAAGGCATCCCGTCGACCTCGACGCTCGCGGTGGACCAGGCCGGCGCGCTCTACCTGGCCCGCACCGGCCGGCGCTACAGCGGCGGGGAGTTCGAGTACCTCACCGCGGTGTACCGCATCCCGCCCGGCGGCGCGCGGCTCACGCCGCAGACCCAGGAGCGCTTCTTCCACGGACCGCCGCTGGTCAACGCGCAGGTGAGCGGCGGCCGCGAGGGCCGCGACGTGTTCGTCACCACGTTCGACCGCGACCGGCGTGTCGGCGTGGTCTACCGGCTGGCCGAGGGCCGCACCACGTTCGTGGCCGGCGGCACCCCCGCCGATCCGACCCGCGCGCCCCTCCTCGTGCAGCCCGAGGGCGTCGCCGTCGGCCCGGGCGGCGACCTCTACGTGGCCGATCGCGAGCGGGGTGTGGTGGTGCGCCTCGACGGCGACGGCCGTCTCCTCGACAACGTGCGGGTGACCCGCCCGCGCGCGCTGGCCATCGACGAGACCGGCGCGCTGTGGATCGGCAGCGACGGCAGTGCGGACGCGCCCTGGCAGGCGGGACCGGGCGCGATCCTGCGCATGTCCGCGCAGGGGGAGCCGCAGGTCGTGCTGCACGGGCCGCTGGCCCAGGCGCTCGCTCCCGGCCCCGCGGGGCTCATGTTCGTGGCGGACCGGCAGGGCGCCGAGATCTTCGCGCTCACCGCCCAGGGGGTCCGCACGAGCCTGGCCCGGTTCACCGACGGCGACGCCCCGCGCGGCATGGCCTTCGTGCCGGTCACGCCCGAGACCCGCGCGGCCGGCATTGCGGGCGACCTGCTCGTCTCGGTGATCCGCTCGAGCACGTTCCAGCTCAACGAGATCGTCCGCATCTCGGGTCCGTTCGCCGACCTGCCCGGGCGGACCATCCCCGCGCCCCCGGCCCGCTAGGCTAGCGCCCGCGCCTTCGGCTCCGGCGGTATACTGATGCGCCATGCAGTTCCAGCTCCGGAAGATCGGCCACGTGGTGCTGAACGTCACCGACCTCGAGCGGGCGGTCGCCTTCTACACCGAGGTCCTCGGGCTCCGGGTGAGCGACCGCTACCCGGACTCGATGGTGCCGGGCGGCATGGTCTTCCTCCGCCTGAACCCGGACCACCACGGCGTCGCGCTGGTGGGCGGCGCCGCGCCGAGCCCGCAGGGAAGCCTCAACCACTTCGCGTTCGAGGTCGGCTCCCTCGACGAGGTCTTCCGCGCCCGCGCGTGGCTGCGGGAGCGCGGCGTGCCCATCCACTTCGAGGGACGGCGCCGCGCGGGCTGCCAGATCGCCATCGAGTTCCGCGACCCGGACGGCAACAACCTCGAGATCTACTGGAACATCGACCAGATCGGCCGCGACGGGGTGGTCCGCCCGGCGAGCGAGTGGCGTCCGGCGCGGACGCTGGAAGAGGCGGTCGAGAACCCGGTCGCGGGCCAGAGCCTGCCCCCGCGCGGCTGAGCCGCGCCCCGCGCCCGACCATTCGGACCGCGGAGCCTCAGCGCGCCTCGGCCATCACGCTGCGGGCGATCGCGGTGTTGACCAGCACCTCGTAGGGCCGGCCCCGGCGGATCAGGCCGCCGTCCAGCAGGATGCGCTCGAGGTGGTCGAAGCCCTCGCGGCGCAGCAGCGGGTCGCGCGCCCACGTGTGCTGCGCGAGGTAGCGGCCCACCGCGCGCTCCAGCAGCGGCCGCTCCGTCTCGGGGAACGCGGGCGCGATCGCGCGCGCCACCGCCGCCGCGTCGTGCTCGGCGAGCCAGCGCTGCGTGCGGTAGGCCGCGCGGGTGAAGCGCGCCACCACGTCGGGCTCGCGGGCGAGGAACTCGGGCGTGGTCATGTAGGAGGAGAACGGCAGGGGCCCGGTCGCCTCGCCCATCGAGGCCACGATGTGCGCGGCGCCCTCCGCCACCAGCCGCTCGATGGCGGGCTGCGGCTGCTCCAGGAAGTCGCCCTCGCCGCGCACGAAGGCGGCCACCGCCTCGGGCCCCGGCCGATGGCGCTCGATCTTCACGCGGGCCGGATCGACCCCGTGGCGCCGCAGCACGGTCAGCATGCACTGCCAGGGCGTGGGGGCCTCCGCGAACGACAGCACGGTGCGGCCGACCAGGTCCGTCCAGCGGAAGTCCGGGCGCGGCTCGCGCGCCACCAGGAAGAAGCCGTTGCGCGAGCACACCTCCGCGAAGTGCACCACGATCTGCCCGGTGCGGTCGGCCAGCTCGAAGCTCCGCATGAGGCCGCCCAGGCTGATCTCGATGTCGCCGCCCAGCAGCGCATCCATGGTGGGCCTGCCGAAGACGGGCGCGGGGACCGCGGTGACGTCGAGGCCCTGCTCCTCGAAATGGCCCAGCGCGACGCCGGCGGCGAGCGGCGTGTAGAACGGGGTCTGGAACGGCATCAGCACGGTCAGGCGACGGCTCATGCGTGACGGCCCTCGAGGGGATGCGGGGGAGCGGGCCCGACCCGGCGCCGGGCCGAGGGGACGACGGCCCCCCGGCCCCTCGCCGGCTCCGGCTTCAGGCCTTCAGCTGGTCGCGGATCGGCAGCCGGCGGACGCGCTTGCCGGTGGCCGCGAAGACCGCGTTGCAGATCGCGGGCGGCACCGGCGGGACACCGGGCTCGCCCACCCCGCCCATCGGCCGGGCGTAGTCGCCGGGCAGGATGTGCACCCGGATCTCGCGCGGGGCGCCCGCCATGCGGGTCACCTCGTAGGTGTCGAAGTTGCCCTGCACGGCGCGGCCGTCCTTGAAGCTGATCTCGCTGCCGAGGGCGATGCCCACGCCCATCACCGCCGCGCCCTGCATCTGCGCCCGCACTCGGTCCGGGTTGACGGTCGCGCCGCAGTCCACCGCGATGTCGATGCGCGGGATCCGGATCTCGCCCTGGTCGTTGACCGCGACCTCGGCCACCGTGGCCACGTAGCTCACGAAGCTGTAGTGCGCGGCGATGCCGAGCCCCCGGCCCTTCGGGAGCTTGCGCCCCCACCCGGCCTCCCGCGCGACGGTCTCCACCACCCGGCGCAGGCGGCCGGTGTCCACCGGGTAGAGATCGGGGGACTCGCCGTGGTTCCACGTGTCGTTCAGGCTCTCCGGGCTCACCCGTCGCGGCGGCCCGATGATCTCGAGCAGGTAGTCCTTCTGGTCCCGGCCCGCCGCGGCGGCCAGCTCGGCCACGAACGACTGCACCGCGAAGGCGTGCGGGATGTTGGAGACGGAGCGGAACCAGCCGATACGCGTGTGCGCCTCCGCCTCCGGGTTCTCGATGCGCACGTTGGGGATGGCGAAGGGCACGTTGATCACGCCCATGCCCAGCTCGAGCGCGGCCTCGTTCTTGGCGCCGGCCACGAAGGTCGAGAAGATCGTCGGCGCCACGCTCCGGTGCATCCAGGCGACCGCCTTGCCCTGCGCGTCCAGCCCGGCCTCGAGGTGCTCCACCGAGACGGTGTGGAAGTAGGTGTGCCGGATGTCGTCCTCGCGCGTCCACGTCACCTTGACCGGCTTGCCCTCCATGACCTTGGAGATGACCGCGGCCTCGACGACGTAGTCGGGCTTGGACTTGCGCCCGAAGCCGCCCCCCAGCAGCGTCACGTTCACCGTGACGTCGTCGGCCGACATGCCGAGGCGCTTGGCGACCAGGTCCCGGGCCGCCTGGGGCGACTGCACGCACGCCCAGGCCTCCGCCTTGCCGTTGACGATGCGCACGGTGGCCGCGGGCGGCTCCATGGGCGCGTGGGCGAGATGCGGGATGTAGTATTCGGCCTCCACGCGCTTGCTGGCGCCCGCCAGGGCCGAGTCCACGTTGCCGTGGTCACGCACGACCTTGCCGGGCTTCCGGGCCGCCGCCTCCATCTCGCTCTTGAACGCGGCCGAGTCGTAGCTCTTGTGCGGCCCGTCCTCCCAGACCACCTTGAGCGCGCGGCGGCCCTGGATGGCGGCCCAGGTATTGCGCCCGACCACCGCCACGCCGCCCAGCGGATTGAAATGGGCGGGGCCGTCGCTCGGCTCGATCTCGACGACCTTCAGCACGCCCGGCACCTTCATGGTCTCGGTGGCGTCGTAGCTGACCATCTTGCCGCCGTAGACCGGCGGCCGCTCCACCACCGCGTAGACCATGCCGGGCAGCCGCGTGTCGATGCCGTACTGGGCCTTGCCGGTGGTGATGTCGGGGCCGTCCACCAGCTTCAGCGTGCCCTTGCCGATGTAGCGGAACTTCGAGGGGTCCTTGAGACGGACCGTGTCGCGCGCGGGCACCGGCTGGGCGGCCGCGGCCTGGGCGAGCGAGCCGTAGCCGGCCCGGCGGCCGGACTTGGCGTGGACGACCTCGTGGTTGCGGGCCTGCACCTCGGAGACCGGCACGCCCCAGCGGGCTGCGGCTGCGGCCTCGAGCATGGTCCGAGCCGCCGCGCCGCAACGCCGCATGGGCTCGAAGAAATGGCGCGTGCTCCGCGAGCCGTCGGTGTCCTGGTTGCCGTAGCGCTTCTCGTCGCCGACCGCCTGCACCACCCGCACCCGCTTCCAGTCCGCCTCGAGCTCGTCGGCCACGATCATCGGCATCCCCGTCCGCACGCCCTGCCCCATCTCGGAGCGGTGGCAGACGATGGAGACGATGCCGTCCGGGGCGATCGAGACGAACACGAGCGGATCGTCCGTCCAGCCGTTCGGCATGCCGTCGCGGCCGTACTTCGGCGGGTCGGCCGCGCGCGCCACCCCGGGGAACCCGGCCGCGAGGATCAGGCCGCCCGCGGCGGACAGACCCTGGAGGAACTGCCGGCGGCTCACCGCATCGGCGCTGACGTTGGCGATCTGGAGCGGCCGCTCCTCCGCGCGCGTCCCGGCGGCGCTCATCGCGCGCCTCCCTGCGCGGCCGCCTGCTTGATGGCGGCGCGGATCCGCGGATAGGTGCCGCAACGGCAGATGTTGCCGGTCATGGCCTCGTCGATCTGCGCGTCCGTGGGCTTGGGGTTGCTCTTGACCAGCGCGGTGGCGGTCATGATCTGCCCGGCCTGGCAGTAACCGCACTGTGGCACCCCCAGGTCCACCCAGGCCGCCTGCATGGCGCGGCCCACCCGGTCGGTCGCGAGGCCCTCGATGGTGGTGATCTTGCTCGACGCCACCGCGGAGATCGGCGTGACGCAGGCCCGCACCGGCTGGCCGTCCACGTGAACGGTGCAGGCGCCGCAGAGCGCCATGCCGCAGCCGAACTTCGTGCCGGTCAGCCCGAGCTCGTCACGGAGCGCCCACAGCAGCGGGGTGTCGTCCGGGACGTCGATGTCGTGGCGGCGACCGTTGACGGTGACTGAGACCATCGCGGCTCTCCTCTCGTCGTTGGGGGAACGACTCGCACCCTGCGCCACGGGCCGAATAGCACGCGGCCCGGGGGGTGTCAAGGAGAGGATGCGCGGTGGACTCAGGCTGCCGCCCGGGCGGGCGGGTCGGCGCGGCCCTGGCGTCGCTCGCGCACGGCCTTGAGCCGGTTCACGAGCTCCGCGTACGAGGCCCGACGGATGATCGAATTGAACTGCGTGCGATAGTTGTCGATCAGGCTCACGCCGTCCACATCGAGGTCGAACACTTGCCACGTCCCCTCGTCGGACATTCGCACCCGGTAGCTCACGGGGATCACGGTGCCCTTCTTCGTGGTGATCCGCGTGCGAACCGGCGTGTGGTCCCCCTCGGGCGCGTCGCCCAGATACACGAACCGATCGGCGTCCGCGAGCTGGATCTTGGACAGATAGGCGCGCTCGAAGACGTCGCCGAACAGGCGCGCGAACTCCTTCCGCTCGGTCGGGCTCCGCCGCGCCCAGTGCTCGCCGAGCGCGCCCTCGGCCATCGCCTCCCAGTCGAACATCTGGTCGGCGATCTTCCGGACCGGCGATGCCCCGTCGGGCGCCGAGCCCGCCTCCGACACCAGGCGGTACATCTGCTCGATCTGCGCGCGGATCTGATCGGTGGCGGTCCCGGCGATGACCGGGTGGCCGAGGCCTCCCAGGACCGCGCACACGATCGCGATCTGAACAACGAGTGTCAGCCGTCGCGGTCTCATGGCTGCCTCCTTTCCGTGCGCGTGGATGTGCATCGGATGTGCCACACCCGCACGGTTTTGCAAGGCGCGCCGCGAGGCATTCCAGCTCGCCGGTGGGCGCCGCGACGGCGAGACGGAAGGGAAAACGTTTCCGGCGCGAGGGAATCTTGCCCGGCCCGCCCCTACGTCGTGAGGCGGTAGAACCTCGCCGCGTTGTCGCAGGTGATCTTGCGCACGGTGGCGGGCGGCAGGTGGCCGAACTGCTCGGCGATGTACTTCGAGGACTCCGGCCACACGCCGTCGCCGTGGGGATAGTCCGAGCCCCACATCAGCGTGTCCTCGCCGATCTCGTGGATCATCTGGGTGCCGATGCGGTCGAACTGGAAGGTGGCCTTGCACTGCCGCCGCCAGTAGTCGCTCGGCTTCATGGTGAGCCCGAGGTCGCGGAAGCGGTCCTCCCACTCGAAATCCATGCGGTCGAGCGCGTAGGGCAGCCAGCCGATCCCGCTCTCCCCGAACGAGATGCGCAGCGTCGGGTAGCGCTCGAGCACCGCGGCTCCGATCACCGCGGCCAGGATGTTGACCAGGTTCATCTGGAAGCCGGAGACGCTGGTGAACATCGCGGCGCGTCGGGTGAGCCCCTGCGCCTTCTCGCGCACGCCGGGCGGCATGGTCGGGAAGGTGTGGAAGTGCAGCGGCAGGTCGACCTCGCTCACCGCCTGCCAGAGCGGCTCCCAGGCCGGGTGCCACATGGGCTCCATGTCCCACGAGCACGACAGCTCGAGCCCGCGCAGCCCCATCTTCGCCACCCGGCGGGCCTCCCGCACCGCGGCCTCGATGTCGCCGTAGGGCAGGCACGCCAGCCCGATGTGGCGCTCCGGATAGTGGCGGCAGAAGTCCACCAGCCAGTCGTTGTAGATGCGGCACATCTCGGCCGCCGCCTCGTGGTCGTCGAGGCGGGTGGCCGCGCCCAGGATGCCGAAGATCACCTCGGCCTGCACGCCGTCGCGCTCCATGTCCTGCACGCGCAGATGGGGATCGGTGGGGCGCCGGATCCCCTTCTTGCCGTCCTCGTAGAGGCCGGTGGACGCCATCACGTCGGCGCGGTAGTGGAGGCCGGGCACGTATTTCTGCCCCGACGGCCCCACACCGCCCACCAGGCCGAACGCCGCGCCGTTGCGCGAGGTCCACCGCGGCCCGTCCGGGCCGTCGGTCACGTAGGGCATGCGGTCGCGCAGGGCCGCGCGCGCGTTGGCGGTGAAGAGATCGGGCGGCATCCAGGGCATGTCGATGTGGCAGTCGGCCGAGATACGCGTGTAGTCCATGGGCCTCCTTCCGCTCCGGCGCGGTGCTCCGGCGCCGTGATCATAAGCCATCCGGACAGGGCCGGGCGCGCGGTGTTATGGTAGCCGCCGGAGAGCCCCCATGAAGAAGGTCGTCGCGCTGCCCGGAGAGGGGATCGGCGTCGAGGTCGTGGACGCCGCGTGCGAGGTGCTGATGGGCACCGGCCTCCCCCTCGAGATCCGCACCCCGCCCCAGGGCGCACCGCTGCCCGCCGAGACCAAGCGCCTGGCGCGCGAGGCCGACGGCGTGCTGTTCGGCGCCGCAGGACCGTCCACCTCGCCGGTGGTCTCCTGGCTGCGCTGGGAGATGGCGGCGTGGGCCGGCGTGCGGCCGATCCGCTTCTTCCCCGGCATGCGCTCGCCGCTCGCCGATCCGGAGGGCATCGACTACGTGCTGGTGCGCGAGAACAGCGAGGGCCTCTACCCGGGCCGCGAGGGTGACCTCGCCGACCTGATCCGCCTGATGCCGACGCTCAGCGACCGCACCGGGCGCACCGTGCAGCAGTTCGGCGGCGAGGGCCGCTTCGCGGTCAAGGTGGTGACCCCGCGCGGGGCCGAGCGCATCGCCCGCTTCGCCTGCGACCTGGCCCGCAAGCGCCAGGCGCGGGGCAAGCCCGGCAAGGTCACGCTGGTCACCAAGTCCAACGTGCTGCCGAGGACCGACGGCCTCTACGACGAGATCGTGGGCCGCGTGGTCCGGCAGGCCGGCCTCACCTTCGAGCACTTCCACGTCGACGACGCGGCCCGGCGCCTGGTGCGCTTCCCCCGGCAGATGGACGTGGTGCTGTGCATGAACCTCTACGGCGACATCCTCTCGGATCTCGGCGCGGAGACCGCGGGCGGCCTCGGGCTGGCCCCGTCGGGCAACTTCGGCGACGGCTGGGCCTACTTCGAGTCGGTGCACGGCTCCGCCCCCGACATCGCGGGCCGGGGCATCGCCAATCCCACCGCCACCATCCTCTCCGCCGCGCTCATGCTCGAGCACATGGGGATGACCGCGGAGGCGGAGCGGCTCGAATCCGCGGTGGGCCGGGTCTACCGCGACGGCAGGGTGCTCACTCCGGACCAGGGCGGCAGCGCCCGCACGCGCGACATGGCGCAGGCGGTGCTGGCCGCCTACCGCTAGGACGCCCCGATGGCCTCGCACGAAGAGATCGCCGTCCTGATCGTGGGCGCCGGCAACGCGGCGCTGGCGGCCGCGGTGTCGGCCCGCGAGCAGGGCGCCGCGCGCGTGGTGGTGCTCGAGAAGGCGCCGCGCGGCCTGCGCGGCGGCAACACGCACTACAGCGGGGGGCTCCTGCGCATCGCCTTCGACGCGCCCGACGACCTGCGCGCGCTGGTGCCGGACGCGGAGCGGGAAGTGCCCGGCTTCTACAAGGGCGTGGAGCCCTACCCGCAGCGGCTGTTCATGGCCGATCTCCTGCGGGTGACCGACGGCCGCACCGATCCCGAGCTGGCCGAGCTCCTCATCGGCCGGTCGCTCGACACCGCGACCTGGATGGCGCGCCAGGGCATCGAGATGGAGCCCGCGGTGTCGCTCTCCGCGGTGAAGGTCGGCGACACCTTCAAGTGGTCGCCCGGCGCGGTGATCCGCGCGCGCCACGAGGGCGTGGGCCTCTCCGCGATGTGGTTCAAGATCGCGGAGCGCCGGGGCGTCGAGATTCGCTACGACACCGCGGCGGTCCGCCTGCTCCAGGACCGGAGCGGGCGCGTCACCGGCGTGGTCGCCCACGGCCCGGAAGGGCTCCACGAGATCGCGGCGAAGGCGGTGGTGCTGGGCTGCGGCGGCTTCGAGGCCAACCCGGAGTGGCGGGCGCGCTACCTCGGCCGGCCGTGGGACCACGCCAAGGTGCGCGGCACCCGCTACAACACCGGAGACGGCCTGCGCATGGCGATGGAGATCGGCGCGCTCCCGCACGGGCAATGGACGGGCTGTCACTCCACCCCGATCGACGCGAACGCCCCGCCGCACGGCGACCGCGCGCTGACCGACAAGACCAACCGGCTCTCCTACCCGTACGGGGTGCTCGTCAACGTCCGCGGCCAGCGCTTCTTCGACGAGGGCGAGGACTTCCAGTTCTACACCTACGCCAAGCTGGGCGGGATCATCCTCAACGAGCCGGGCGGCATCGGCTGGCAGATCTTCGACGCCAAGGTCACCCACCTGCTGGAGGGCCGCTACAAGACCGGCACGCCCGTGGTGGCCGACACGCTGGAGGCGCTCGTGGAGCAGCTGCCGATCGACCGCGCCGCATGCCGACGGGTCCTCGAGGCCTACAACGCGGCGACCGGCCCCGGCCGCTTCGACCCCACCGTGCGCGACGGGCTGGCGACGCGCGGGCTGCACCTGCCCAAGTCGAACTGGGCGCAGCGCCTCGACACCCCGCCCTTCACGGCCTATCCGGTCACCGGCGGGATCACGTTCACGTTCGGCGGCGTGCGCGTCACCGAGCGCGCCGAGGTGCTGAGCACCCGCTGGACGCCGATCCCCGGCCTCTACGCCTGCGGGGAGATGGTGGGCGGTCTGTTCCACGGCAACTATCCCGGCGGCACCGGGCTCATGTCGGGCGCGGTCTTCGGGCGACTGGCCGGCGCCCACGCGACCAAGGCCTGAGCCCCAGCGGAGGATCGATCGTGACGAGCCAGACCAGAATCGGATTCGTGGGGATGGGCACGATGGGCGGGCCGATGGCGCGCCGGCTGGCCTCGAGCGGCTTCGCGGTCCGCGGCTTCGACCTGAGCGCGGAGCGCGCCAAGCAGGCCGCCGCGGCCGGCGTCACCCTCGCGGCCAGCCCGGGCGAAGCCGCGCGCGACGCCGACGTGGTGATGTCGAGCCTCCCCGACCCGGCCGCGGTGCGCCGCGCCTACCTCGGGCCCGACGGCGTGCTCTCCACCATCAAGGCCGGCGCCACGCTGATCGATCTGAGCACGATCGACCCCGAGACGTGGCGCGAGGTGGCGGCCGCGGCGGCGGCCAGGAAGGCCGACTGCCTCGACGCGCCGGTGAGCGGCGGCCCGCTCGAGGCCGGCAACGGCAAGCTCGTGTTCCTGCTGGGCGGCGAGGCGGCCGTGCTGGAGCGGGTGCGCCCGGTGCTCACCACCCTCGGCAGCGAGCTGCACCACATCGGCCCGCTCGGCTCGGGCCTCGTGGTGAAGATCGTGAACAACATGATGTCGATCGCGAACGTGGCGGTGGCCGCGGAGGCGATGGTCCTGGGGGTGAAGGCGGGGGTCGAGCCGAAGCGCCTCTTCGAGATCCTCTCCACCAGTGGTGGCCGCTCGCATCACTTCCTGAAGCGCTTCCCGAACGTGCTGGCCGGTGACTTCACGCCCCACTTCGGCATCGGGCTGTCGCGCAAGGACATCGCCCTGGCGCTCACCATGGCCGGCAAGCTCGAGATGCCGGTGCCCCTGGCCTCCGCGGTGCGCCAGGTCTACGAGGCCGCGCACGCGCAGGGCTTCGGCGGCCTCGACATGGCGGGGGTGACGCGGCTCTACGAGCAGTGGACCGGCGTCGCGGTGCGCGGCGGCGCGGCCGCGCCGCCCGCCCGCTAGTCGCTAGTCGGCGCCCCCGCTCAGAGCGGCCGCCGCGCGCGCACCAGCGCGTCCAGCGCGTCGCGCTCGGCGCCGGCGACCGGACGCCGCACCCGCTCGGCCTTCTCGACCACCAGGTCGCCGATCTCCGCCACCACGTCGTCGGGGGTGAAGAGCACGTCCGCCTGGGTGGGCCCGCCGGTGCCCGCGGTGAGGTTCAGCAGGTCGTGGCCGATCACCAGCAGCGTGCCGCCCGGCCGCACCGCGGCCGCCGCGCGGGCCAGCGCGACCCGCCGCTCCGCCGCGGGCAGCTGCAGGTAGAGCACGCACACCAGGTCGAAGGACTGCCGGGGCGGCGTCCACCGCACCACGTCCTCCTCGAGCCACTCGACGGACACGGAGGCCGCGGCCGCCTGCTCGCGGGCCGCCCGCAGGGCGACGTCCGAGAAGTCGACGGCGGTCACTCGCCAGCCGCGCCGGGCCAGCCAGACCGCGTTGCGGCCGGCCCCGCAGGCGAGGTCGAGCGCGCGGCCGGGCGGAAGCCCCGCGACCTCGGCCACCAGGAAAGCGCTCGGCTCGACGGAGGCCTGCGCGCGCTCGCCGGCCCAGCGCCGGTTCCAGCGCTCCCGGGAGGGATCCGCGAAGGTCTTCGAGGTCGCCATCGGCCCGATGATAGCAGCGGCCGCCGCGGCGAGACGAGCCTCGACACGCCCGCGCCGGCCCGCTAGACTGGGCCTCCGTGATCCGCTCCCGGGGGCAGGACGTCGCGGTGCTGTGGAGCCGGCGGAGCCGCGACGCCTACGCGGCCGACGCGGTCGCCCGCGGCCACACCTATCGCTTCACCGACGCCTGGAATCGCCCGCGCACCTGGCTCAAGGGCGAGCACGCCTACCTGGCCCCGGCCGGGGCCGCCGTGCTCCTCGGGCGCTGCAACCTCAAGCACGATCTCGTCGAGGAAGCGGACCTCCGCGACGACGTGCTGGCCGGGCTGCGCGCGCTGCTGGTCCCCAACGCGGCCCACCTGGACCCCGACACGATCGCGCGCATCGAGAACTGGCTCGCGACCGGCCGCGGGCGGCTGATCGTCACCGGCCGGACCAACCTGCCGCCCGCCCTCCTCGGGCTGGCCCGCTCCACGCCGCGCGCGGTCACCGGCTACACCGGCTGGCGCTGGCTCCCGGGCTCGCCGTTCGCGGGACCGGCGTGGGAGCCGCTCTACGTGAGCGGCTACGCCGGCCACGCCGCGCAGGCCGTCGAGCCCGCGCCCGGCAGCCGCGTGCTCGCGGACCTGGTGGAGCTGACCGGCGATCTCACCGACGCCTCCACCGCGACCGTCACGCCGCTCGGCCCCGCGATCGTGCTCACCGCGCGCACCGCCTACGTGGCCAACCAGGTCCTGGAGCTGGTGGGCGGCATGCTGCAGGCGCACCTCAACGTGGAGCCGGTCCGCCACTGGGCCAACCCGACCCACTGGGGCGACACCCTGCTCTTCTTCCTGCGGCGCCTGCTGCAGGAGGCCGGCCTCGAGGATCTCTGGCAGACCCGCCTGCGCTCCTTCGGCGCCCACGACGGCGTGCTGTCGTTCCGCCACGACGTGCACGGCATGCGCGACTACACCTTCCTCGACTACCAGATCGAGAACCTGATCCCGGCCACCTACGACATCGAGGATCCCGGCTTCTCGACCAACATCAGCGCCGAGATGGCGGCGGACTGGGTCGCCCGCACGAGCGGCCACGACTTCATCGAGCCCGCGCTCCACAACGACAGCTCGATCGGCGACCCGCCCACCGCGATCCACGGCCGCGGCCTCTACGAGCACGTCCGGGACGCGGCGGCGCGCCTGGGGTTCCCGGTCTACACGTGCGGCCGCCACGCGGGCGGCCACATGCACCCCGAGACGCTCGACGCGATGGACTACCTCTACGCGCACGACGCCCGCGTGCTCGGCACGTGCACGTTCTGCTACTACCACATGATCGAGTACGGGGTCCGCAACCCCGCGGTCATGGTCGGCGGGCTCATCGGCGGCAAGCCGCTGACCTACGTGACCGACGTGCGGCGCACCATCGCCACCTCCGGCATCTGGTTCCCCTTCCATCCGGTGATCACCACCGATGAGGAATGGCGGCCGCTCCGCGGGTGGGACCGCACCCACGAGTTCGACGCGGCCTACGAGCTGGTGGAGACCATCTTCGGCGGCCACAGCGCGCGCGTGCCCGGCGTCGAGGATCGTCTCGAGAACGGCGTCTACAGCTTCCAGTACCATCCCGAGCTGGCGCGCGACCCGTCCGTCAACGAGGGACGCGGGAGCCTCGACTACCTGCGCTACGCGATCAACCTGGCCGAGCGCGGGAACCTCTGGATCGCCACCCAGCGCGACCTCTACCAGCGGATGGCCGACTACGAGGAGCTGGTGTTCACGGCTCGCGACGAGGGACGCACCGTCACCGTGACCAACCCCACCGACCGGCGCATCGACGGCATGGTGATCGAGCAGCGCCGGCCGTTCGGCACCGTCTGGGACGGCGAGCACGAGCTGGTCCACGTGGTCCGCGGCGCCTTCGTCACGGTGCCGCCGCTGCCGCCCGGCGCGTCGGTGACGCTCGCGTTCCGCGAGGAGGAGGCCGACGCGCCGATCGTGCGCCAGCCGAGCAACAAGGGCCTCACCATCCTGGACGCCCGCCGCGATCCGCGCACCGAACGGATCGCGCTGCGCGTCCGCGTGTGCCGGGCGCAGCCCCTGGCGATCGAGGGCGTGGACCCGGCCGGCGTCTACCAGGTCCAGGTGGACGAGGAGGCCGCCTACCCGGTGCTGCCGCGGGTGACGCGCACGATCCAGGCCCTGCTCAGCAGGCAGACGGACGGGCGCGGCCCGCAGGGCCACCGGGCGATCGTGCCGGGCACGCTGCGGTTCCTGGATCTCTCGATCCGCGGCGACGACGCGCGGTTCGTGGAGCGCACGATCCGCATCCGCCGCCTGGAAGGAGCGGAGGCCGACGCGGCGCGCGCCGCGCTGCTGGCCGCGGTGCCGGCGCGCACCGGCCGCGTGACCTGAGCCGGGGCGCGCGAGCTACTCGGAGCGGGCCGGCGAACGCGGACGTCGCCCGGTAGCTGAGGATCTCGCCCGGGTCCGCCACACATCCGCCCGCGCGGTCGATCCGCGGGTGGAACACCGGGCAGTCCTTCGTCCATACCGGGGCGTACCGCGGCCCGTGCCACCCGCGATGCGCCGAGCGGGCACGTACCACTGGGACAGATCGGTGCTGGTGAGCGCACGCCCGTCGGCGGAGAGCGCCAGACTGGTTGACGTAGCCGCCCACGCGCCAGCGAAGCGGGCGTGGCCGCGGCTCCCGTCCGTGCCCCGACGTCCGGGCTGCCCCGGCCATCCGCTCCCTCCCCGTCGCGCGCCCGTCCGTCGGTTCTCCGCGGGCACGGGCCGCCCCGGCGCTCGGCGCGGACCGGCGGCCATGGTACACCGGGTCGATCGGCGGACCACCCGGTCCGATCCGGCGCCGGACCGGAGTCGACGAGTTCGTGTAGGATACGGGGCCGACGCTCGCGAGGCCCTCAACCCGTCCCGTACGTGGAGGTGCCGCCCATGGTCGCTCAGCGCCGTCCTGCCGCGATGACCCTCGCCATCACGTTGCTCCTGGCCGTCGTGTTCCCGGCGGGCCCGCTCGCCCCGCCGGCGGCGGCGCAGGGCAAGCCCGAGGGCGAGATCAAGTTCGCCATGTACGTGACGCTCGCCCCGGCCTGGTACGACCCGGCCGAGGTGCTCGGCTTCATCACGCCGTTCTGGATCATGTACGCGCTGCACGACGCCCTGCTGAAGCCGATGCCGGGCAACCTCTCCGCGCCGAGCCTGGCCGAGTCCTGGACGGTGAGCCCGGACCAGAAGACCTACGAGTTCAAGCTGCGCGAGGGCGTGAAGTTCCACAACGGCGACCCGTTCACCGCCGAGGACGTGAAATTCAGCTTCGAGCGCGTCAAGACGAAGATCCTCCGCGAGAAGGTGCGCGAGGTCGAGGTCGCCGGTCCTCATCGCGTGCGCTTCCACCTCAAGGAGCCGTGGCCCGACTTCCTGACCTTCTACGGCACGCTCGCCTCCGGAGCCGCCTGGATCGTGCCGAAGAAGTACATGGAGAGCGTGGGCGTGGACGGCTTCCGCAAGCACCCGATCGGGCTCGGCCCCTACAAGTTCGTGAGCCAGCAGCCCGGTATCGAGCTGGTGGTGGAGGCCAACGAGCAGTACTGGCGCAAGGTCCCGTCCGTGAAGCGGCTCGTCTTCCGGAGCGTCCCGGACAGCAATACCCGGCTGGCCATGCTCAAGCGCGGCGAGGTGGACCTGGCCTACCTGCTCGACGCACCCCAGGCCCTGGAGGTGAAGCGGGACCCGAACCTCAAGCTCGCCTTCTCAGGGGGCAGCGGCACCTTCTACCTGGACTACCTCGATCAGTGGGATCCCAAATCGCCCTGGCACGACCGGCGCGTCCGGCTGGCCGCGAGCTACGCGATCGATCGCCGTACCATCAACGACGCGGAGAACCTGGGCGCCTCCAAGCTGAACGGCAACATCATCCCCAAGACGTTCGAGTTCGCGCTGCCGCTCGAGGCCCATCCCTACGACCCGGCCCGGGCCAAGCAGCTCCTGGCCGAGGCGGGGTATCCGAACGGCTTCGACGCCGGCGAGCTGCATCCGTGGCCGCCCTACTTCTCGATGGGCGAGGCGGTGGCCGGCAACCTCGCCGCAGTGGGCATCCGCACCCAGATCCGGACCATGGAGCGCGCGGCCTTCTACGCGGCGCTGGGCACCAAGAAGTTGAAGGGGCTCTGCCTCTGCATCGTCGCGGTCTACGGCAACGCGGCCTCCCGGATGTCGCAGATCGTCCCCAGCGAGGGCGCCTACGCGTACGGCGCGTATCCCGACATCGAGGCGCTCTACCGCCAGCAGGAGCGCGAGCTGGACAAGAAGAAGCGCGCGGAGATGCTGAACCGCCTCCAGCAGATGCTCTACGACCGCGTGCGCTACGCGGCGATCTACGACTACTACTGGCCGAGCGGCGTGGGCCCCCGCATCGAGAACGCGGCGCTGATGATGATCGACCCCTACCCGTGGGCGGCGCCGGTGGAGGAGCTGCGGCTCAAGAAGCCGTAGCCTCGTCGAGCAGGTGAAGGAGCGGCGCGGCTGATCGGCGCTCAGCCGCCGAGGTAGTGGGCCCGCACGTCCGGGTTCTCGAGCAGGGCCCGGCCGGTGCCCTCGAAGCGGTTCCGGCCCAGCTCCAGCACGAAGCCGCGGTGCGAGATCGCCAGGGCCTGCCTGGCGTTCTGCTCCACCATGAGCACCGCGGTGCCGGCCCGGTTCACCTCCGCGATGGTGGCGAAGACGACCTCCACCATGCGGGGATCGAGGCCGAGCGACGGCTCGTCGATCAGGAGGATCCGCGGCGACAGCAGCAGCGCGATCGCCATCTCCAGGATCTGCTGCTGGCCGCCGGAGAGCGTGCCCGCGGGCGCCCGCCGCCTGGCGCCCAGCATGGGAAAGCGCTCGAGCATGGCCTCGATGTCGCGCCGCACGTTGCGGTCGCTCCGGGTGTAGGCGCCCATCTCGAGGTTCTCCTCCACGCTCATCGCGGGGAAGTTGCACCGCCCCTGCGGCACGTAGGAGCAACCGCGGCGCAGCACCGCCACCGGGTTCTCCCCCGCGATCTCCTCGCCGGCCAGCCGGATGCTGCCGCGCGTGGGCCGGACCATCCCGAAGACGGTCCGCAAGAGCGTGGACTTCCCCGCCCCGTTGGCGCCGATGATCGACACGATCTCGCCCGCCCCGACCTGGACCGAGACCCCGCGCAGCACCTGGATCTCGCCGTAGCCGGCGTGCACGTCCTCGATCCGCAGCAGCGCCTCCGCGGCGCGCCCGCCGACGCCCTCAGCGGCCAAAGTAGGCCTCGATGACCTTCGGATCGCGGCGCACCGCCTCCGGCGGCCCCTCCGCGATCTTCTGTCCGTGGTCGAGCACGACCACCCGCTGGGAGATGTCCATGACCACGTCCATGTTGTGCTCGACCAGCAGCACCGTCTTGCCGGCGCGGTGCAGCGCCCGGATCTGGGCCTTCATCTGCTCGATCATGGTCGGGTTGACCGCGGCGGCCGGCTCGTCCAGCAGGAGCAGCTCGGGGTCGGGCATGAGCGCCGCCGCGAAGGCGAGCAGCTTGCGCTGGCCGTAGGACAGCGTGCCCGCGGGCGCGCGCTCCCGCGCGCCGAGCCCCACCGAGTCGAGCAGGCTCCGCGCGCGCTCCACCGCGGCCGCCTCCAGCCGGCGCACCCCGGGGGCGCGCAGGAGCCGGCCGAAGAAGCGCTCCTCCTGGTGCTGCTGGAGGAACGTGAGCAGGTTCTCCAGCGCGGACAGCCGGGGGAACACGCTCACCAGCTGGAACGTGCGGCCGACCCCCAGCCGGGCGATGCGGTGCGGCGCCGCGCCGGTCACGTCCTGGCCGCGGAAGAGCACCCGCCCGCCGTCGGGCGCGAGGTAGCCCGTCACGCAGTTGAACAGCGTGGTCTTGCCGGAGCCGTTGGGCCCGATCAGGCTCACCAGCTCGCCGGCCTCGACCGCGAGGTCCACCCCGTCCACCGCGGTGACCCCGAGGAAGCGCTTGGTGAGGCCGCGCGTCTCGAAGAGCGCCACGTCAGGCCCCCGGCGCCGGACCGCGTCGGCGCCCGGTGCGCCGCTGCAGCACGCCCTCGAGCCCGTCCGGCACGCGGATGACGATCACCAGCAGCAGCAGGCCGTAGATCACCATGCGCCAGGTGGGCGCCATGCGGAGCACCTCGGGCAGCGCGGTGAAGGCGGCCGCCCCCACCACCACCCCGCGCAGGCTCCCCACTCCGCCCAGGAAGAGCATCACCAGCAGGTTCACGCTCAGGCTCACGGAAAGCTCGCCGGGGCACAGCACGCCCACGTAGGACGCGTAGAGCGCGCCGACCCCGCCGGCCAGGGCCCCGGCGATCGTGAACGCGAGCATGCGGTAGCGCAGCGGATCGATGGCGGCGGAGGAGGCGAGCGTCTCGTTGTCCCGCACCGCGTGGAAGGCGCGGCCGAGGCGGAAGGTGGTGAGCCCGTGATAGAGCAGCGCCACCAGGCCGAGCGTCGCGAGACCCATCCAGTAGAAGCCCGGCAGCGTGGTGATCCGGAAGTCGCCCACCTGCGGCTTCGGGATGCCGGTCACGCAGAGCGGCCCGCGGGTGAAGTCCACCCAGTTGGTGGCCACGATCTGGGTCACCAGCGCGAGCCCGAGGGTGCCCATCGCGAAGCTGTGCTCGGTGAGCCGGAACATCGGCACGCCCACCACCAGCGCGGCGAGGCCGGCCAGGACGAGGCCGGCGGCCAGCGCGGCCGCGAACGGCCACCGGGCCTCGGTGGCGAGCAGGGCCGCCCCGTAGGCGCCGACGCCGAAGAACGCGGGGTGCGCCAGCGAGAGGCTGCCCACGTGGCCCACCACCAGGTCGTAGCTGAGGGCGAGCGCCCCGAAGAGCGCGGTGAAGACCAGCACGTGCAGGATGTAGCGCTGCTGGCCGGGCAGCACGGCCGCCACCAGCCACGGCACCGCGATCAGCGCCGCGCCCCCCGCGACCCAGCGAACGCCTCGCACGCTCAGATCCCGATCCGGCGGCCGAACAGCCCCTGCGGCCGCACCAGCAGCACCGCCACCATCACCACGAAGGCGATCGCGTCCTTGTAGGCGTAGGACACGTACCCGGCCGCGAGCGACTCGGCCAGCCCGATGAGGAACGCGGCCGCGATCGCGCCCTTCACGAACCCGAAGCCGCCCACGATCACCGCCGCGAAGGCCTTGAGGGTGAGCAGGGCGCCCACGTCGGGAAAGATGTTGAACAGCGGCGAGACCACTGCGGCCGCGGCGGCGGCGAGGCCGGCGGAGAGCCCGAAGGCGGCCAGCGCCACGTGCTGGACGTCGATGCCGACCACCGCGCAGGCCTCCCGGTTCTGGGACATCGCGCGCATGGCCTTGCCGAGCTTGGTGTGGCCCACGAACCACTCGAGCCCGGCGAAGAGCGCCACCGCCACCACCAGCACCACGATCCGCTGCCAGGCCAGCCGCACGCCGCCCACGTCCAGGATGGCGGCCGACAGCCGCGTCGGCACCTCCTTGGGCTGGGTGCCGAAGAGGAGGATCGCGAGATTGGTGAGGGTGATCGAGGTGGCCAGGGTCGCGATCAGCTGCACGTGCCAGGTGCGGGACAGGATCGTGCGGATCACCGCCCGCTCGTAGGCGAGCCCGAACAGCCCCATCGCGGCCACCGCGGCCAGGCCGGCCACCGGATAGGGCCATCCGAGGACGGCGTACGCGTACCAGAACGCGTAGCCGCCCAGCATGTAGAACTCGCCGTGCGCGAAGTTGATCAGCCGCACCACCCCGAACATCAGGGCCAGGCCGGCCGCCACCATGGCGTAGAGCGAGCCCAGGGTGAGGCCGTGGACCAGCTGCTCGAGGAGGTCGATCAAGCGCGGGCTACGGCTGGATCGGGATCTTCTCCAGCACCTTCAGCTGGCCGTTGTCGATCTGGACCAGGAGCATGTTGATGAACGCCTGGTGGGTGTCGTCGAACTTGACCCGCCCCACCGGGGTGTTGGCCACGTCCACCTCTTCCAGCGCGTCCCGGATCGCCTTGCGGTCCGCCTTGCCGGTCTTCTTGATCGCGGCCTCGATGGCGGGGGCCACCGCGTAGCGGAAGGCGATGGCGGCGAGGCTGCCGTGGATGCGCACCGGCACCTTCCAGCGCTCCATCCACTGCTTCTCCCACGCCGGGTCCAGGGCGGGCGTCCAGTACGTGGCCTCCACCAGCCCGTCCGCGATGTGCGGGCTGTCCCGCACCTGGTAGAGGAACTCGGCGGTGCCCATGCTGCCGCGCGCGTAGAGCTTCTGGGTGAGTCCCAGCTCACGGTACTGCCGCATGAACACGCTGCCCTCGCTGGCCAGCATGACCAGCAGCACGCCCTCCGGGGCCGCCCGCTTCACCCGCGTCAGCACCGGGCGGTAGTCGGCCTGCCCGCGGTCGAAGAACTCGGTCGAGACCAGCTTGATGCCCACCTTCTTGAACGCGGCGTCGTAGGCCGCGGCGGCGCCCCGGCCGAAGTCGTCGTTCTGGGCGAAGATCGACACGGTCTTGACGTGCTGGACCATGTACTTGGCGAACTGGTTGGCCAGCATCACGTCGTCCGGATTCACCCGGAAGACCCACTCGTTGCCGTTCTTGCCGATCAGGTCGCGAATCTTGGGATTGCTGCACGCCTCGATCACCATCGGCACCTGCAGCTCCTTCACCACCGGCAGGGCGCCGAGGCAGGCGCCGCTGTGGGTCTGGCCGACGATCACGTCGACCTTGTCCACGTCGACCAGCTTGCGGACCGCGCTCACCGCCTCGCCGGGGGTGCCCGCGTTGTCGCCGAAGTACAGCTCGATCTTGCGGCCCGCGATGCCGCCCCTGGCGTTGTACTCGTCGGCCACCATCTGGGCCGCCCACTTCACGCCCTCGCCGGTGATGGCCGACGGCCCCGTCATGGCGGAGGCGAAGCCCACCCGGATCGGCGGCGCGCCCTGCGCCCCCGCCCCCGGCACCTCGCCGCCGAGCCCGACGGCCAGCGCCGCCGCCAACGCGATCCCGATCACCCCTCGCCCGATCCGTGTCATCTCGCTCTCCTCGCTCGGCCCTCAGCCGAGGATCTGCAGTTCCTGGCTCGACTGCGTGAGGCGGCGCACGCCGGTCGCGGTGATCTCGACCGCGTCCTCCACCTGGATCCCGCCCCATCCGTGCTCGTAGTACGGCGTCTCCACGCAGAACACCATGCCCGGCTCGAGCAGCGTCTGCCCCCCCGCGTTGATGGTGGGCGGGTCGTAGGGCTCGAGCCCGATGCCGTGGCCCACGTGGTTGCGCTGGTAGTGCGGCATGCCCCGCTCGCGGGTGACCTGCATGCCGATCTCGAAGATCCGGCTCACCGGCACCCCCGGCTTCATGGCCGCGATCGCCGCGATCTCGCCGTCGCGGATCGCGTCGTAGTACCGGCGCTGCTTGTCGGTCGGCTCGCCCAGCACCGCGGTGCGCGAGATGTCCGAGCGGTAGCCCTGGTAGACGCAGCCCAGGTCGAGGCGCACCAGGTCGCCCTTCCGGAGCGCGGTCTCCGAGGCGTACACGTCGGCCAGGGCCGCGCGGTGGGGCCCGATGGTCACCACCGTGAAGAAGGTCTGGGCGCCGCGCCGGATCACCTCCTGCTCGAAGGCGCCGGCCGCCTCGCGCTCGGTCACGCCCGGCTTCAGCATCGCGAAGATCGCGGCGATGCCGTCCTCCGCGATGCGGGCGGCCCGCTCCAGCCGTCGCACCTCCTCCGGGCTCTTGACCATCCGCGCCGCCCGGAAGTGGGCGTAGGCCGGGGAGATCGTGGCCCCGGGCAACTGCTCGCCGAGACGGTGCCAGGTGGCGGGGAACACGCCCGCCTCGTCCACCCCGAGGCGGCCGGCCGCGACGCCGAAGCTGTCCAGCACCTCGCGCAGCGCCTCCCCGGGGCCGGCGGCGGGGCGGCTCGTGATCTCGCGCACCCGCCTGCCGATGGGCCCCGGATCCTCGGTGTAGTTGAAGAAGAAGTTGCCGTAGCACGCGATCCGGTCCACCCGGATCCCGTCCGCGGACACCCCGGTCGCGTCGATGAACGGGATCACCAGGCCCACGCCCTTGCGGGTGAAGACCCCGTAGAGCTCGAGGCCCCGGAAGAGCGAGTGGGCCACCGAGCGGAAGCCGGTCACGTACTGGAGGTTCTCGGGCGTGGTGGCCACGAGGGCGTCCAGGCCCTCGGCGTCCAGCACCCGGGTGAGGCGCGCGGCGATGTGCGGATCCATGCCATTGACGCTCATGCGGTTCTCCTCAGCGGAAATGGGGCAGGACCTCCTGCCCGAAGAGCTCGATCGCCTCCTGCATCTCGGCCACCGAGCGCGCCACGAACAGCATCCCGGAGCACGTGGTCACCCCCACCCGCTCGTAGACCCGGATGCGCTCCGCGATCTCGTCGGGGCTGCCGATCAGGTTGCGCTGCTCGAAGCCCCCGGTCTGCTCCCGCAGCGTGGACTTCTTGAGCGACTCGAGGTGCTTGAACAGCTGCGAGGCCCGGAAGCGGGCCACCGCCTCCTCGTGGGTGCGCCCGATCGAGACCGCGAACTGCGGCGCGATGTCGATGGCGGAGCCGTCGCGCCCCGCCGCCGCGGCCGCGCGGTGGACGTCCTCCACCCCGCGCGCGATCTCCTCCGGCGAGAGCACCGCCGGCATCCAGCCCTGCGCCCACTGGCCGGCCCGGCGCCGCACCTCCGGATGGTTGCCGCCCGCGTAGATCGGCATCGGGTCCTGCACCGGCTTCGGGTAGCACTCCACCTCCTCGAAGTGGACGGTGCGCCCGCGGTAGGTCGCCCGCCGCTCGGTGAAGAGCAGCCGCAGCGCCTGCATGCCCTCGTCCACGATGGTGCCGCGCCGAACGTCGCGGGCGTCCGGGAAGAGCGCCTCGTATTCCTCCCGGTACGCGCCGGTGCCGACGCCCAGGATGACCCGGCCGCCGGAGAGCTGGTCGAGCGTGGCCACCTGCTTGGCCAGCACCGGCATGTTGCGCATCGGCAGCACGATGATGCCGGTGGCGAACCGCAGGCGCGTCGTCCGCGACGCGCAGTAGGCGAACGTCATCAGCGGCTCGAAGAAGTTCGGCGGGTCCGGGAACTCCCGCTGCACGTAGCGCTGGGTCGTCATGTGGTCGTTGCCCCACACCGAGTCGAACCCGAGCCGCTCGCAGAGCAGCGCGGTGGGCAGGATGTCCGCCGGCTTCGCGAAGGGCACCGGGTACATCATCCCCTCGATGCAGGTCGGGATGTGGACGCCGAATTTCATCGCGGGCCCTGACTCATCGCCGGAGATGTCTCATCGCAGGCTGCGCCAGCAGGGCCCGAGCTCGGCCCCGATCACCGCCAGCTGCTCCACCGGATCCGCCGGGCCCGCGGGCAGCACGATGGGCGTGTCGAGCCCCGCCTCGCGCCACGCCCGGAGGCGGCTCCGCACCTGGTCCGGGGTGCCGGCCAGCGCGAAGGCGTCCACGTGGGCGTCGGTCACCGCCCGGGCTCCCGACTCGCCGGCGGCGCGCGCGGCGCGGATCGCGGCGGTCTCCGCCTCGGTCACGCCCGCATCGGCCAGGATCGACTGCCCGTGCAGGTGCGCCAGGTAGCGGGCGAGCAGCGGGCGCACCGCGCGGCGGGCGGCCTCCGCGTCGCGATCGATCGCCACCGGCACGTAGGCCAGCACGGGCAGCGGGCCCGCGGCGCCGCCGTCGCGGGCGCGCGCCCGCACCGCGTTCACGGTCTCGCGCACGCGCCGCACGTGGCCGGGCGAGGACAGGATCGAGCACAGCACGCCGTCGGCCACGCTCCCGGCCAGGGCGACCGCCCGCGGCCCCTTCACGCCGAGCACGATGGGCAGCGCGGGCTGGTCGGGCTTGAACTCGAGCGCCACGTCGTCGAGCGAGAACGCGACGCCCCGATGCGTCACCCGCTGCCCCGCCCAGAGGCGGCGCATCACGTCGACGCACTCGGCGAGCGCGGCCAGCGGCCGAGCGGCCGGGATCGCCATCTGGCCCTCGATCCAGCGGCGGACGCCGGCGCCGAGCCCGAGCACCACCCGCCCCGGGGCGAGGCCGGCCAGGGACGCGGTCTCCATGGCGAGCAGCGCGGGGTGCCGGGTGTACGGGTTCACCACCCCGAGGCCCAGCGTGATGCGGCTCGTGACCGCGGCGGCCGCGCCCGCCACCGCGAACGCGCCGGTCTGGAAGTAGTCCTCGATGAGCCAGAGGCTGTCGAGACCGGCGCGCTCGGCGGCGCGGGCGCGCTCGACCGCGTGGGCGGCCGTGCCCTCGCCCAGCAGCACCGCGCCGAGGCTAGGACCCGAGCCGAAGCCCATAGCGCGCCTCGAGCACCGCGAGGGTGGAGGAGAAGTCCGATCCCGCCGCCGGCACCTCCGGCAGCCACGCGCGGCTCGCCCCGTAGTCCTTGAGCCCGCCGGAGGTGAGCACGATCACGATGCTCTGATCCGGGTGCAGCGTCCCCGCCCGCGCCTGCTGCATCACCGCGGTGAGCCCCACCACCGCGGACGGCTCGGCATAGATGCCTTCCTCGCGGGCGAGCGCGCGCTGGGCCTCGAAGATGCCCTCGTCGGTGACGGGCACCCCCAGACCGTCCGACTCCTTGAGCGCGGTCAGGCCCTGGTAGGTGCCGTAGGGCGAGGCGATGGAGAACGCCACCGACGAGGTCGCGCGCACCTTCTCCGGCATCTCGAGCCCCCGCTCGAGTGCGTGCGCCAGCGGACCGAACGGCTCGGCCGCGAGCATGCGCGGCCGCGTCTTCACGAGGCCGGCGCGCTCCAGCTCCACCCAGCCCTTCCAGATGCCGAAGAGGCCGTCGCTGTAGCAGCTCGGCACCGCCACCACGTCGGGGGCCTGCCAGCCCAGCGCCTCCGCGATCTCGAAGGCGATGGTCTTGTAGCCCTCGATCCCGAACGGGTTGGAGCCGATGGGCGGCACCATCCAGCCGCTGGTGGGATACCAGCCGCACCGCTCGATGCCCTCGCGCATGAGCGCCCAGCGCTGCTCGGAGGTGGCGCACGCCACCACCGCCGCGCCGTAGGCCTGCATCAGCGTCTTCATGGTGTCGGGCACCGAGGCGAGCGTGAAGATCACGCAGGGCAGGCCGGCGCGCGCCGCGTAGGCCGCGGTGGAGGCGCCGTGGTTGCCGGTGGAGGAGATCGTGATCACGCGGGCGCCGGTGGCGACGGCGTGCGTGACCGCGAGCGAGCACAGGCGGTCCTTGTAGGACCACGTGGGGTTCTGGCTCTCGTCCTTGGCGTAGAGCCGCGGCAGCCCGAGGCGGCGACCGAGGCGCTCGAGCGGCACGAGCGGCGTGGCGCCTTCGCCGAGCGAGATCGGCTCCGCGTCGGGCAGCGGCAGCAGCCGCCGGAAGCGCCAGAGGCTGCGCGGCGCGGCCGGGAACGACTCCGGGGTCAGCGGCCCGCGCGCGGCCGCGGAGGGACGAACGGTGAGGTTGACGTTGAGCGACTGCGCGGCGCAGCGCGGACAGCCGGTGAAGAGCCGCTGATCATCGTAGACCGCGTGGCAGCGGAGACACTCGAGCTCGGTCACCGCCGACGCGGACGCCATCGGCGGCGAGGTTAGCAAGCGCCTCCGGGGGTGTCAACGCTACCCCCGGGGCGACGCGGGCAAGGAGTGCCCCGGCGGCGGCGCGCGGCGCACCACGCGCGCGCGCATGATCTGGCTCACGCTCGGGAACGCCTTCCGCGCCGCCGCCGGCACCGGCACCCACGCCTCGGTGCCGGGCCGTCCGCGGAAGTAGTCGAACGGCAGCGCGCCCGGCCCCGAGGGCGCGCCCACCACGATGCGCCCCACCATGCCCGCCGCCTCGTGCGGCCTGCAGAAGTAGTCGTAGACGCCGGGCGCGGTGAGGGTGACCGTGAAGTGGTCGCCGGGGTTCACGAGGAACTTCGAGTCCCACGGCTCCGCCTTCTCGGGGATGCGGAGCGAGTGGTGGTCGTTGGCGGGGTGATAGGCGGTGGTGGTGTGCACGTTGGCGTGCACCGTCCACCGTACCGTGGTGCCCGGCGGGACGAGGACCCCGATCGGATCGAACCACACCGCGGTGCCGAGCGGATCGCTCAGCATGCCGATGTCCACCGTGCCCGGCGCGCCCACCGCCCACCGCGGGCGGGCGAGGCCGGCGAGCATGAGCCCGCCGGCCGTCCGACCGGCCGTGAGGAGAAGCTCGCGACGGGTCGGCATCGCCGCCGCTCCTACTTCTGGAGCGCCGCCGCCTTCGCGGGCGACACGTACCAGACCACGATGTGGTAGTGCGGCTCCGCGACGCCGGGGTGGCCGGCGTTGAAGTACATGTCCACGTGGTCCACCTTCTCCTGGGCCGCCGCCAGGTTGTTGAAGGCCTTGTGGGCCTCGATGTCCTTGAGCGGGATCATGTAGACCGAGCTCACCAGCTTGCCGTCGTGGTCGTAGGCCAGGAAGGGGCCGGCCGGCAGCGTGGACGGCTTCACGTAGAGGGTGCCCAGCCCGGGCAGGAAGTCGGGCAGCGCGACCAGCGAGCTGACCTTCTTGTAGTCACCGCCCGGAGGGGCCGTGGACTGGGCCCGGGCCGGGGTGGCGTGGACCGCGAGGGTGAGGGCGAGGGCCGGCAGCGTCAGGACGGCTGCCTTCAGGATTCGCGCATTCATGGAAGCCTCCTCCACTTGGGATTTTGCTGCTCGGGCGGTATGCTACGGCAGGTGTGCTAGTTACGCAAGTTCCAACTTGTTTTACTATCAAGAGGCCCATGGAATCTCCGACCGGCACCAGGCTAGAAATACTGGAGCTGCTGCTGCGGCAAGAGCTTAGCTCGCAGTCCCTCGCGGAGCGCCTGAACGTCAGCCCGGCCGCGATCCGGCAGCATCTGTCGACCCTGGAGGCCCTCGGGCTCGTCGAGCGCCGGAAGGTCATCACCCAGCCGAGCCGCCCGACGTACCTCTACCGGGCCTCCCCCCAGGGCATGCGGGTGTTCCCGAAGCGCTACGATCTCCTGCTCACCCAGATGCTGGAGATCCTGACCGAGCAGACGGGACCCGAGGGCACGGGAGCCCTGGTGGAGGCGGCGGCCCGGCGGGTGGCGGACCAGGCGGGCGGCCAGCTGATCCGCGGCACCGACGCGGAGCGCTGGCGGCGGCTGGTGGAGTGGATCGAGACCGAGTTCTCCTGGCAGGCCGCGGTGGAGGAGGAGCCCGGGGAGGTGCGGCGCATCACCATCCACCAGTGCCCGTTCCAGGACCTCTCGAAGACCCAGCCGGACGTGTGCGGGATCTTCTTCGGGACGCTGATCCGCCGGGCGTGCCCGAACGCCACGGTGGAGCACGCGCCGGCGCCGGCCGAGCCGGCCTGCTGTGCCTTCGTGGTGGCGCCGACGAAGCCCCGGGCCTAGCCCGGGCGGCCGCCGAGCCCCGCGCCCCAGAGCCGGTCCGGGACGATCGGCAGGGCGTTGACCTCGATCCCCAGGGGCGCCAGCGCGTCCGACACCGCGTTGGCGAGCGCCGCGGCCGGGCCGAGCGTGCCGCCCTCCCCGACCCCGCGGACTCCGAGCAGGTTGTCGGCGGGGATCTCGAGGTGCTCCATCTCGATCGGCGGCAGGTCCGCCGCGGTGGGGACCGCGTACTCCATGAAGGTGCCGGTGAGCAGCTGGCCGCCGTCGTCGTACACGAGGCGCTCGCGCAGCGCGCCCCCGATGCCCTGGGCGATGGCCCCCTGCACCTGGCCCTCGACGATCAGCGGGTTGATGACGCGGCCGGTGTCCTCCACGCAGACGTAGCGCCGGACCAGCACCCGCCCGGTCGCGGCCTCCACCTCGACCACCGCGGCCTGGGCACCCGCCGCGAAGGTCCCGCGGATCGGATCGTAGAAGCGGGTGGCCTCGAGCCCCGGCTCCGCGCCGGGCGGCAGGCGATGGGTCTCGAGGTGCGCGACGCGCGCCACGTCCACCATCGCGAGGCCGCGCCCCGTCCCCCGCACCTCGATGCGGCCGTCGCGGAGCGCCAGGTCCCCGGCCGCCGCCTCCAGCAGGTGCGCCGCGATGGCCAGGATCTTCTCGCGCACCGCCCGCGCCGCGCGCGCCACCGCGCCGCCGCCGATCACGGCCTGGCGCGACGCGAACGCGCCGAGGCCGAACGGGGTCGCGTCGGTGTCGCCCAGCACCACGCGCACCGCCGCGGACGGCAGGCCCAGCTCGGACGCGACCAGCTGAGCCATCGTCGTCTCGATCCCCTGCCCCTGCGACGTCATGCCGACCAGCGCCGTCACCGCGCCGGATGGGTCCATGCGCACCGTCGCGCCCTCGTGGCCGGTGCGAAACGGCATGCGGGGGCCCGCGGAGGCGGCCTGGCCGAGCCCGGTCAGCTCGTTGTAGTTGGCGAAGCCGATGCCGACGTGGCGGCCCTGGGCACGGAGACGCGCCTGCTCGGCGCGAAAGCCCTCGTAGCCGATGGCGGTGACGGCCCGCTCGAAGCAGACCGGGTAGCTGCCGCAGTCGTGCACGAGGCGGGTCGCCGCGGTGTACGGCAGGTCGGCGGGGCCGATGAGGTTGATCCGCCGCACCGCGACCGGATCCACGCCGAGGGCCTGCGCGCCCAGATCGAGCAGACGCTCCATCACGAACGTGGTGGCGGGCCGCGCGACGCCGCGGTAGGGGCCGGCCGGCGTGGTGTGGGTGGCCACCGCGGCGACCTCGCAGCGATAGTGCGGGACCTTGTACGGCCCGGCGAGCAGGCCGCCCGCCATCAGCGCCTCGATGCCCGCGGTCCAGGGAAAGATGGAGTAGGCGCCCGCGTTGCACGCCACGCGCACGTCGAGGGCGAGCAGCCGTCCCTCGCCATCGAAGCCGGCCCGCGCCGCGTAGTGATGGTCGCGCGCGTGCACCGACGCGAGGAACCCCTCCCGCCGCTGCTCCACCCACTTCACCGGGCGGCCGAGCCGCATCGCGAGCAGGCAGAGGGCGACCTCCTCGGGATAGAACACCGCCTTCAGGCCGAACCCGCCGCCCACGTCGGGCGCGATCACGCGGATGCGGTTCTCGGGCAGCCCGAGGAGCCCGGCCAGCCCGTGCCGCACCAGGTGCGGCACCTGGGTGCCGAGCCAGAGCGTGAGCTTGCCCTCGGCCGCGTCCCACTCGGCCACCGCGGCGCGGCCCTCCAGCGGGGCCGCGGTCTGGCGGTTGGTGCGGAAGTCGCGCGCCACCACCGCGGCCGCGCCCGCGAGCGCGGCCTCCACCTGCCCGCTCTCGAAGCGACGGGTGAGCAGCACGTTGCCGGGCGCCGACTCGTGCACGATCGCCCCGTCGCGCGCGGGATCGAGCAGGTGAAGCGCCGCGGGCAGCGGCTCCCAGTCGAGGGCAAGGCGCTCGGCCGCGTCCTCCGCCGCGTAGCGATCACCCGCCACCACCGCGGCCACCGCCTCGCCCGCGAAGCGCGCCTCCGGCCACGCCAGGATCGGCTGGGCGGTCATGACGTAGCCGGGCAGCGCGGAGGGGGCCTGGATCCGGTGGGGCGCGAAATCGGGATCGGTTCCGGTGGCCACCGCCACCACGCCCGGCTGGGCGAGCGCCGGCGCCGCGTCGAGGGCGCGCACGCGCGCGTGCGCGTGCGGGCTCCGCACGAAGGCCACGTGGAGCATGCGCGGCCGCTCGACGTCGGTGACGTAGCGGCCCCGGCCGGTCAGGAGCCGCGCGTCCTCGGCGCGACGCTCCGGGGCGCCGAAGGCGCCGCGCTCGGCCGGGGACGGCTGGCTCACGCAGCTCTGCGACTAGACGGCCAGCACGATGCCGTCGTGGCCCGGATCCGCGCCGCCGTCGAGCCCGTCGGGGTGCACGCGGATCGCGTGGACCGCGGCGAAGCCGTAGGTGTTGGGGCTGCGCACCACCTCGTAGCCCTGCCCCTCGAGCGCCCGCTGCACCGCGTACGGCACGCGGTTGGAGACGTCGATGGCGTCGCTGGTGGCCGAGAAGCGCGGGGCGCTCACCGCCTCCACCATCGTCATCTCGAAGTCGATGGCGTTGAGCAGCACCTGGAGCACCCCCATCGCGATCTGGGTGGCGCCGGGCGCGCCGATGATGATGTGCGGCCGGTCGCCGTCGAACACGATCGAGGGCACGATCGAGCTGAAGCGCGCCTTGCCGGGGGCCAGGCTGCCTGCGTGGCCCGGCCGCGGGTCGAAGACGCCCATGCAGCCGTTGTACATGAAGCCGAGCCCGTCGGTGATGACACCGGAGGGCATGCCGAGCGAGTGGGTCATGGTGACGCAGCCGCCGTCCCGATCGATCACCGAGAGGTGCGTGGTGTCCGGCCGCGGTCCGCCCGCGTTGAACCGCGGCACGTGCGCCTTCACGCCCGCGTGGATCTCGGCCGCGAGCCCCGCCGCGTACTCGGGGCTGGTGAGCCGCTCGAGCGGCACCTCCACGAAGCGCGGGTCGCCCACGTGGCGGTCCTTGTCGATGGTGGCGCGCTTCATGGCCTCGGCGACGATCCGCACGTACTCGGGGGAGTTGTGCTCGAGCGACGCGAGCGGGAAGTGCTCGAGCACGTTCAGCATCTCGAGCAGCATGACGCCGCCCCCGGGCGGGCGGTTGCTCGACACCCGGTAGCCGCGATAGCGGCTCCAGAGCGGCGTGTTGCGCACCGTCTTCCACTGCGCCAAATCCTCCGCGCCGAGGAGCCCGTCGTGCCGCCGCATGTCCTCCACGATGGCGTGCGCGATCTCGCCCTCGTAGAAGACGCGGTCGCCGTGCTTGGCGATGAGCCGCAGGGTGTGCCCCAGATCGCGGTTCACCACCCGGTCGCCCACCCGCTTCGGGGTGCCGTCGGGCCGACAGTAGAGCGCGCGGGAGGCGGGCGTGAAGGTGAGCCGCTCGTGATTGGCGGCCCGCCCCATCTGCCCGTCCTCGGCCCAGAAGGACGCGACATGGGGCCGCACCGTCCAGCCCGACTCGGCCCACGCGATGGCGGGCTCCACCACCTGCTCCCAGGGCAGCCGCCCGTGCTCGCGGTGCGCGTCGCAGTAGGCGCGCAGGCTCGCCGGCACGCAGATCGACTGGTAGCCGATGTCGTTCACCCGCCCCCGCAGGATGAAGCCGTAGCCGTCGCGGGCCTCGGACTCGATGCGGTCGGCCCACATGTCCGGGCGCACCGCGAGCGGCGCGGGAGCGTGGAAGTCGATGTAGCCGTGGAACCCGGTGGCGGGCATGAAGATGCCGCAGCTTCCGAAGCCGGCGATGCCGCACATCATCGGATCCACCACTCCGGCCACCAGCGCGCAGGCCACCGCGGCGTCCACCGCGTTGCCGCCCACCTTCAGGATGTCGGCCCCCGCCTCGGTGGCCTCGGGCTGCGCGGCCACGATCATCGCCTGCTTGCGGTATCGCATGAATGCCTCCTCAGCCGGCCATCGACTCGATCGACTCCACCTCGTCGCGGGAGAGCGTAATCGAGGGGCTGGCCAGATCCTGCGCCATGTGCTCCGGGTCCGACGTGCCGGTGAGCGGCAGCATCCCCACCGCGAGCGCGAAGCGGAACACCACCTGGGGCGGGGTCGCCCGCTCGCGCTCCGCGATTTGGCGCACCAGCGCCGAGCCGAGCACCTCGGGGTTGGCGGTGAGCAGCGAGAAGCCTTGGTAGACGATGCCGTGGTCCCGGCAGAACGTCCGCACGTCCCGGTCCCAGCCCTGGCGGGCGAAGCAGCGGTTCTGCACGAACGCGGGCAGCGGGGCCCCGCTCGCCGCGAGCTGACGCAGGTGCCGGAGCGACACGTTGCTCACCCCGAGCAGCCGGGCGCGGCCCGCGCGCCGCTCGGCCTGCATCGCGGTCCAAACCTCGACGTCGTAGTCGGTCCACCCGTAGCCGGAGGCGGGCCCGTGCAGCACGTAGCTCTCCACGTGGTCGGTGCCCAGGTGCTCGAGCGAGCTCGCCATCGACTGGGCGACCTGGACCGTGAGCTCCGCGTTCGGATCGTAGGGCAGCCGGTGGTCCTGACCGGGGCGGTAGGTGAACTTGGTCTGCAGGAACACGTCGGCCCGCGTCACCACGCCCGCCCGGTAGGCCGCGGCCAGCCCCTGCCCCACGCCGGCCTCGAAATAGTGCCGGCGCTGGTTCGCGGTGTCGATGCCGCGGAAGCCGGCCCGGAGCGCCGTCTCCACCAGCGCCGGCGTGCGCTCCTCCTTCCAGGCGGTGCCGTAGAGGAACGTGGGCCGCGTCGGGGGCATGGCGCCGCCATTCTGCCACGTCCGCCGGCTTTGGGTTACTCTCACCAGCCAGGAGGACCTCCATGGCCGACCGTGGGATCGAAGCGGTGCGCGCGCACCTGGCGAAGCTTCCCCCGTCCGACACGATGACCGTGGCCGAGCGCCGCCGCCAGTACGAGCGGGCGGAGCGGGCCTTCCCCACCCCGCCCGAGATCAAGGTGGAGCGCGTGAGCGCGCCGGTCGCGCCCGCGGAGTGGCTGCGGCCGCCCGGCGCGGCGCCCGGCCGCGTCGTGCTCTACCTGCACGGAGGCGGCTACGTCATCGGCTCCCCGCGCTCGCATCGCCATCTCGCCGCCGCCATCGCGGCCGCGAGCGAGGCCGCCGGGCTGCTGCTCGACTACCGGCTGGCCCCCGAGCATCCGTTCCCGGCCGCGGTGGAGGACGCCACCGCCGCCTATCGCTGGCTGCTCGAGCAGGGCGTCGCGCCCGATCGCATCGTGATCGGCGGCGACTCCGCGGGCGGCGGGCTCACGGTGGCGACCCTGGTCGCGCTGCGCGATTCCGCGGTGCCGCGGCCCGCGGGCGGCGTCTGCATCTCCCCGTGGACCGATCTCACCATGAGCGGGGCCACCTATCGCACCCGCGCCCAGAGCGATCCCATCGTGAGCCGGCCCGGCATCGACGACTTGGCGCGGGCCTACCTGGGCGCCACCTCCCCGCGGACCCCGCTGGCCTCCCCGCTCTTCGCGGACCTGCGCGACCTGCCGCCGCTGCTGATCCACGTGGGCAGCGACGAGGTGCTGCTGGACGACGCGGTGGAGCTGGCGGCCCGGGCCAAGGCGGCGGGGGTGGACGCCACGCTCGAGGTGTGGGACCGGATGATCCACGTCTGGCACTGGTTCCTGCCGATGCTCGACGAGGCGCAGGCCGCGATCGACGCCATCGGCCGCTTCGTGCGCACGCGCGCCCACTAGCCGGACGGTCGCCCCGGAGCCCTCACCGCTCGGGGAGCCGCGTGATCTCGACGATGGCGAGCTGCTCGCTATCGACGACGAACCGCACGGACTCCCCCGGCCTGAGGCCCACCAGGAGCCCGGGGTCCGAGACGAGGAAGCTCATGTTCGTCATGGGCGCCATGAAGCCCGGAATCTCCTTGTGGTTCAGGACCACCCGGCTCTTGCGCTGATCGAGCGAGACGATGACGCCCTCACCTTCGTACCGCGTCCGGGTCTGCGATGCGTCCTCCGCTGCCGGCTCCCCGCCCCGGCCCACGACGAGCCGGCCGCGCATGCCCATCTTCTCGTGGGTCGGCACGTGGCAGTGGAAGTCGAGCGTGACGTCTCGATCCGGCGTGACGAAGCGGGCACTCCGCGTGCCCGGCCCTCTGAATTCGACCATGAACATCGGATCGAGCCCGGGGATCATGAACGCGTGCCGGACGCTGTCACCGTTCTCCAGAACGATCTCGATCTCCTGACACCGCTCCGCCCGGATGACGCGCGGCTCGAACCCGTACACCTCACCCGGACGCGCCTCGCTCGCCCCTTCCTTCATCACGATCCGCTGAAAGCTCCGCGGACTCGGGCACGACCGGGCCGCCAGGCGATGCTCGGCGATCTCCTCTTCCTCGGCCGTCGGGCGGTCGGTCCCCGGCGTCTCCGTTCGCACCGGATACGATGCCGCGCCCCGCTGGGCGCGGGTCGGTGCCCGATCCGCGGCCGACGGGTCGTCGCCGCCACCGTCCCGGGCGGCGCGCTCGTACTGGTCGCGCCCGACATGGAACATCGACGGATCGAACACCGGCACCTCGCCCCGGTAGAAGGCGGGATCGAAGAACCGCTTGAGGCTGGTCGCCACCCGGGGGAGGCTGTCGGAGTCCGTGAATCCCTCGTAGACGATGGCGGTGAGATCCCCGCCGGGGTTGATGCCGTTGTTGGTGGTGGCCAGCTCGGTGTGATCGTGCAGGAGCCACACGCCCGGCCCCGAGGCGATGGGCGACCGGGATCCCGCGTAGAGATCGAGGTCGAGGCGCTGGGCGGGGCTCACCGTGAACGTGTCCCGGGTGAAGCGCGACCCCGGCCCCAGCGCCGCCCCGTCGACCGCCATCGCGGTCGGGTGGTGGCCGTGGGTGTGCAGCGCGAGCGTGCGGGCGCCCGCGTTCAGGATGCGGAGCAGCACGTGCTCGCCCGACTTCACCTGGATCGGCGTGTCCCGCAGCGTGAACGGGAAGGACCGCCCGTTGAGCAGGAAGATGTTGGGCCGGCGCTGGCTCGAATCGTACTCGCGGTGCATCGCGCGCTCGATGGTCCGCGGGTCGTCGGTGCGGGCGGGGATGCTGTTCAGCCGGTCGTCGATGTCCGTGTACACCAGCGAGTACTCGCGCCGATAGCGTTCCGCGGTCGCTCTGGCGAGGTCGGGGATCCTGCCCGCGCCCGGCACGAGGTGCCGGAACGGATTGTGGGGGCGGTTGGGCTCGATGATGAACATCCCGACGAGCCCCATCAGCACGTGCACGTCGGGCTGCACGTGGCAGTGGTACCAGCTGGTGCCCGGATTGCGGGCGACGAACTCGTACCGGAAGGTCTGTCCGGGCATGACCGGCGCCTGGGTGATGTCGGGAACCCCGTCCATGGCATTCGGATGGACCGTGCCGTGAAAGTGGATGGTGTGGGGGAAGTAGTGCGTATTGTGGAGATAGATCCGCACGTGGTCCCCCTCTTCGACCCGGATGGTGGGGCTCGGCACGCGGGCAGGCGAGCACATGCCCGCCCCTTCCGGCGCGAATACCCAGAACGTCTCGAACTTCCCCGGATACACCTCTTCCTGGACTTCATCGACCTCGAGGTGGATCTCGACCTCGTCGGGATCACCGTCTCCGTCGAGGTCGCGCCCCAGCACGACGGCGCGATCGGAAGCGCAGGGGATCGGGGGCTCGCGCCAGCGGCCCGCGGCCGGGTCCCACCACGGTCGCTCGGGCGTGCTGGACAGGGCGGCCGCGTCGGCCGGGCCCCGGCCGGGCGCATACCGACCCTGGCCGGGGAGAGCCCCGCCTGCCATCGCGGCGACCATCACCGCGGCGGCACCGACCAGAGCCCGAGCCTTCACCGCGATGACCGCCGCCCTACTTCTTCGCCCCGCTCGACATCCCGCTCATGCCGCCCTTGCCGTCGGACATCCCGCTCATGTTCTTCATGCCGCCCATGCCCTTGGCGTCTTTCATGTACGTGAAGTGCAGCCGGTCGGCCGCGATCGCGTAGCCGTGCGCGGCTTCCGCGTCGCCCAGCGCGCGGGCCCGCGCATAGTCGTCCTGCGGCTTGTCGCAGCCCTGACGGGCCGCATCGAGGCTCTTCTTCGCCTCGTCGAGCAACGCGTTCACGTGGTCGAGCTGATCCTTGGGCATGCTCTCCATGCCCTTGAGGTCATCGGTGACCTTGTCGACACTCCTCTGGGCGCGCTGGACCGGCTGCCGGCAGTCGAGCGATTGCGCGAGCGAAATCCCGGGACCCAGGGCCAGCGTGGACACACAGACCATCATCGCGGTGATCATTCTCATGCCGCTCCTCCGTCGCGTGAGCGCCGTCCAATCGCCTCGAGTCGTCGGCACCCACGTGAGCCTGCGCAACCCTCGCGCGAGACCCGACGACGCAGCTGTCGAACCGAATCCGCTAGATCGAGACGAGGAGAGGAGGCGCCCGGCCCTGGTGACGGGCGACAGGCCGCGCCAGCGGCCGTGGGTCGTCGAGGCCCGGTACCGACGCGATCAGGTGAGGCGCGGCCTGGCCGGGAAGGGTCCCGTCGAGGCCGATCGCCGGCACGTTGGAGGCGGTGCTGGCCCACCGGCAGTCGTTGTCGGGCGACCCGAGATGGTGAACCGCGTGGCGAGCCATCTCGAAGTCGACGGCGGGCAGCGCCAGCACGAGAGCCGCGCAGAGAAGAATTCGCAGGGTCGCGGCCGGCACCGGCCTCACTGGCCCTCCACCACGAACCGCACCGCCCCTTCCGTCAGGTGCCCATCCGCGGACAGGACCTTCCACCGCGCCAGATAGGGGCCGGGACTCAGGTCCGGCAGCGCGTACACGAGGACGTCAACGGCCGGACTCGATTCCCGGCGCGGTCGACAGACACCCCGGCCCCGGACACGGCGGCGACACGAGATTCTTGGCTCCGCGCTCATGCGGCCGTACTATATCGCCTCACGATATATCTTTCCAGCGAGGAGCCGATCCTCTGGCGAGATCCGAGGCCGTCGACTACTGGACTCTGGCGGAGCTTCGCTATCACCTCCGGCGCTTCCTCCGCGTGCGGGAGGAAGCGGCCCGGGCGGCCGGGGTCGAGCCGCAGCAGTATCTGCTCCTGCTCCAGGCGAAGGGTCTCCAGGGCCGGGAGCCGGTGACGATCGGCGCCCTCGCCGAGCGGCTGCAGCTCCGTCACCACAGCACGGTCGAGCTGGTCGATCGGCTAGTGGAGCGCGGCATGGTCGCGCGGCGCGAGGACCCCCATGACCGGCGGGGCGTCATCGTGGAGCTCCGGCCGGCGGGAGAGGCGGTGCTGAAGCGACTGGCGCAGTACTCGCTCGATGAGCTCCGGACCGAAGGGCCGGCGCTGGTGGCGGCTCTCGACCGTCTCCTCATCGGCGCCCGGGCCCGAGGCGCGAGGAGGCGCGCGCCATCCGTGGCGAGGCGGTCCCGGTGATGCGGAGAGCCGTCGCCCCCGGCCCGGTCAGGCCGACACGCGCTGGGAGCGCACCGCGGCGAGCGGGCTCAGGTTGAGCCAGGCGCGCAGGCGCGCCCGCGCCCGGCCGGCTCCGAACACCTCGATCCGGTGCTGGTCGAGCGCCGCGCCCACGGTGATGTCCCCGCGCACCACCCGGATCAGGTTGCGGAGCGTGCCGCTGACGTAGAGATCCACGTCGAACCCCGGGTGGTCGCGGCAGAGCTGCGTGCGGCCGTCCTCGTGGAGGAACCACCACCGCCGGCGTCCGGCCGGCTGGTCGGTCAGCTCGAGCTCCACCACCCGCCGCCCCTCGCCCAGCGCCTCCCTGTGCACCGACCGCTCCAGCGCCCACAGCAGGAGACCCAGGTCCACCTCGCCCGGGGCGAGGTCACGACGCGTCCACCGCTGTCCCCACACCCCGAGCGCCTCGACCAGCGGCACGAACTCCCGCCCGGCCCGGGTGAGCCCGTAGCGAAAGCCGCGCCGCCCCTCGCCCCGCCGCCGCTCCACCACGCCCTCGGCCTCGAGCTGCCGGAGACGGCGAGCCAGCAGGGTGGGCGACATGAGCGGCACGCCGCGCTGCAGCTCGGCGAAGCGCGTGGCCCCCGCGGCCAGGTCCCGGATGATCAGGGCGGTCCAGCGCTCGCAGAAGATCTCGGCGGCCTTGGCCACCGGACAGAACTGCCCGTAGCTTCGCATCGCGGATCCTCCTTCGCCGGCACCTTACCCGCCCGCGGCCCTCCCGCCAACTACACTTTCTGGACTGGCCGCGCAACCGCGGTGCCGGTCATCCTGCGCGCGACTCCACCACGAAAGGAGTGGACCATGAGCACTTGCGCTACCACCGCATCGCGCATCCAGCCCCATCACGAAGCGGCGGCCCGGTCGTGGGGACAGGGCGGCCGGGCGTATGACGATATCAGCTTCGTCCTCTCGGACGCGCTGGCCCACGCCGCCCAGCGGCTCGACGCCACCGCCGGCCAGGAGATCCTCGACGTCGCCACCGGCACCGGCTGGTCCGCCCGCAACGCGGCCCGCCGCGGCGCCCGGGTGACCGCGGTGGACATCTCGCCGGAGCTGCTGGCCGCGGCCGCCGCGCTCTCCGCGCACGTCGAGCCCCGGATCACGTTCGAGCAGGCCGACGCCGAGCGGCTGCCGCTTCCGGACCGGCGGTTCGACGGGATCATCTCGACCTTCGGCGTCATCTTCGCGTTCGGGCAGGAGCGCGCGGCCGCCGAGCTGGCCCGGGTCTGCCGGCCGGACGGCCGGCTCGTCATCGCCGCCTGGACCCCGAAGGGCGCGGTGGCGGAGTTCTTCGGCATCATCGCCCGGCACGCGGCGGCGCCGCCGCCGCCCGCCTCCCCCCTCGCGTGGGGCGATCCGGCCCACGCCGAGCGCCTGCTCGGGCGCGACTTCCGCCTCGCGTTCGAGCCCGGGATCAACCACGCGTATCACGAGAGCGAGGATCACATCTGGGAGTGGTACACGCGGGGCTTCGGTCCGCTCCGCGAGCTGGTCGGCCGTCTCGATCCGCCGGCCCTCGCCGCGCTGCGGGCGGACCTCGCCGCCTATCACGGCCACTACCGGACGCCGCTCGGCCTGCACGTGCAGCGCGAGTACCTGCTGATCCGCGGTATCCGGCGGTAGCCGGAGACGGTCCTTGCGATTCCGCGCCGCTTCTGGGACCATCGCGCCATGCGGGAGCAGTCGTACCCCATCGTCCGCCGGCCGGCCGAGGGGACCCGCATCCCGGTCCTGGTCAGCGTCCCGCACTACGGCACGCAGCCGGTCCCCCACATCAGGCGCGAGGACTACACCGAGCCCTGGTTCGAGACCTTCGCGTACGGCTTCGCCGACACCTTCGCGAGCGACCTCTATCACGACCTGCACGAGCACGGGGCCACCGTGCTGGCCACGCCGTTCTCGCGCATGTTCGTGGACGTGAACCGCCGCCGCGACGACTTCGAGCACCACGCGGGCGAGGTGCGCTCGTGCCGCGGAGTGGTGCGCACGCACACCACGCGCGAGGTCCCGATCTTCACTCGCCCGCTCGGCCCCGCGGACCTGGAGGCGCGCCTGCGCGCCCTCTACGATCCCTACTACGCGGCGTGCGAGCGCCTGCTGGGCGAGCTCCGCTCCGCCCACGGCCACGTCCTGCTGCTCGACGCCCACACCGGCAGCCCGCGGCGCATGAAGGACCACCAGGTCATCCTGGGCACCCGGCACGGCGCGACGTGTGCTCCCGCGCTGATGGCCACCGTGGCCGCGATCTTCACCCGCCACGGCTTCGAGGTGCACGACAACGTGAGCGGCTACCGCGGGGGCAACATCGTGGCCACCTTCGGCCGGCCGGAGGCGACCGCGGTCCACGCGCTGCAGCTCGAGGTCAACGCCTCGCTGCTGATGGCGACCGGTCGGGACGAGTTCATCGCCCTGATCTCCCGGGGCGGCGTGCCGGAGAAGGCCGCCGCCGGCATCGCCCGGGTGCGCGCCTGCCTCCGGGAGGTCATCGCCGCCCTGCCCGGGGCCCTGGCGGCCCTGCCCGCCCCGCCGTCGGCCCCGGCCGGCGCGTCCGCCCGGCGCGCCTAGAGCCCACCCGTCCGGGCGTCGGCCGATCAGGTCGGACAGGCTAGAATAGCCCTCATGCCCGATCCCACCGACCGCAAGCTCGAGATCGTCACCGAGGTGCCCGACTCCGCCATGGTGGTCTTCGCCCATCCCGACGACGCCGAGATCGGCTCGGGCGGCGTGATTGCCCGCTGGGTGGCCGCCGGCTGCGACGTCACCTACGTGCTGTGCACCAACGGCGACGCCGGCACCGCCGACCGCGGGCTCACGCCGGCCGAGCTCGCGGCCAAGCGCGCCCGCGAGCAGCGGGCCGCCGCCGACTTCATGGGCGTGCGCCACGTGGAGATGCTGGGCTATCCGGACGGCTTCCTCGAGGACACCCGCGAGCTCCTGGGCGACATCGTGCGCGCGATCCGGCGCCACCGACCGCACACCGTGTTCGTCCACGACCCGTACCGGATGAAGGGCTTCCAGCACCGCGACCACCGG
The DNA here is from genome assembly GCA_035650715.1 of Candidatus Methylomirabilota bacterium. Lineage (GTDB taxonomy): Bacteria > Methylomirabilota > Methylomirabilia > Rokubacteriales > CSP1-6 > CAMLFJ01. The sequence goes on from DASRHC010000068.1 coordinate 98,293, forward strand.
AAGGCGGGCATCGCCACCACCGACGCGGTGTATCCCTACGCGCGCGACCACCTGCACTTCCCGGAGCACATCGTCCGCGAGGGCCTCGAGCCCCACAAGGTGCGCGAGCTGTGGTACTGGGGCGCCGACGAGCCCGACATCATCGTGGACGTCACGGACGGGATCGAGCGGCAGATCGCGGCGCTCGTGCGCCACCAGAGCCAGGTGCCCGGCTTCAACGTGCCGGAAGGGGCCACCATCGGCGAGCGGGTGAAGAAGAATGCGGCCGACCTCGCGGCCGGCTACGGCTTCGAGTACGGCGCCGTGTTCCGGAGACTCATCGCCCGCCGGTAACGGATCGGCCGCCCCTCGGTCCCCGAGCTCCCGCGCGCTTTCCCGGGCGCGCCGACGAGCCGGGGGGTCCTCTCAGGTCCAGCAGGGCCTCGCGAAGCGCGGTGAATCGCGCCTCGCCGAGCCGCTCCCGGATCTCGCGCTCCGCTTCCCTGGCCGCCGCGCGGACGGCCGCGTCGAGCCGTCGCCCGCGGGCGGTCAGCCGGACGAGGCGGGCCCGCCGATCGGAGGGGTCCGGCCGCAGCACCAGATAGCCGCGGCGCTCGAGGTCGCGCAGGAGATCGTTCACCGACTGCTTCGTGATGCTCATCTGCTCCGCGAGACGGCTCGGGCGGGAGCCCTCCAGCGACTCGAAGCGAAACAGCCCCACGTGGGCGCCGGTGAGGTCGGCGTACCCCGCGGCGACCACCGTCTGATAGATCCGCCGGCGCACGCTCTCCCACGCGTGACGCAGCAGGCTGCCGATCCAGGGACCGGTATCCCGTGCGCGCCGTCCCCGGGTTGACATCCCCATGACGTCAGCCTACCTTACTATCGGGATGTCAGGGAGGCCCCCCATGAACACCGGTGAGTTGCTGTGGGCGCCCCCCGCCCCATTTCCACGCGAACGAGCGTGAGTTCTTCCTCGTCGTCGCCGGGGCGCTCGACTTCATGGCGGACGGCGAGTGGACGCGGCGCGGCCCCGGCAGCTTCGTGGAGCTGCCGCCCCGGACGACGCACACCTTCATCAACAACACCGACGCGCCGGTGGTGTGGGTCACGGGCTGGCGGCCCGAGGGATTCGAGCGGTTCTTCACGGATTTCGGGGTGCCCGCGACCGACGGGCGGGCGCAGGACCGATCGGTGGCCGAGGACATCGTGGCGCGGGTGGTCCAGAGCGCCGAGTGCTACGGCATGTATCTCTCGCCTCGGTAGCGCCCGTCCCCGCGCGGGCGCGTCGAGGGGCATGGGGGCCCGCAGTGCACGATACCAGGCGCCGCTTGCTGTGGCATGGACTGTTCCTGTTCCTGCTGGGCTGCCTCACCGGCTTCGTGGAGGATCGGTTCACCAATCCACGCATGGGGCTGGCGGCGCACCTCGAGGGGGTGCTGAACGGAATCTTCCTCCTGGCGCTGGGCGCGGCGTGGACGGAAGTCCGGCTGCCGCCGCGACTCGAGGCCGCGGCGTACCGGGGCGCGCTGTACGGCACCTACGCCAACTGGGCCGTCACCTCCCTGGCCGCGATCTTCGGGACGGCGGCCCTGTCGCCCATCACGGGAGCGCGTCGTGGCGCTGAGCCGTGGCAGGAGTGGCTGGTGACGGGCGGATTCGTGAGCGTCGCCGTCGTCATCGTGGCGTCCGCCGTCCTCGTGCTGGCCGGTCTGCGGCGCCGGCGCGGGCCGTAGTCGCCGGCCGCGCCCCCGGCGGCGGCGAGCCCGGTCAGGCGCGTCAGTACTCCGACAGCAGCCGGTCCACCATCGCGCGCGCCGAGGCCCAGTCGAAGGACCGGTACATCCGGCGGTTCACCACCGGCTGGGCCGCCGAGTAGAACATCTCGTACTGCAGCTGCCGGCCGCCGTACTCGGTGCCGATGAAGTCCCAGATCAGCTTCAGCAGCTTCACCCGCTCCCGCGCCGGGGTCCCGATCGCCTGGTAGTAGCGCTCGGTGGCCGCCGCCGTCTCGGGCGACTCGAAGCTGGCCACCGACGACGGTAGGTTCTGGAAGGCCCCGCCCGCCAGCTCGCGCACCGTCTTGTAGAGGTCGCCGATCAGGCGGCGCTGCAGGCTCATCCCCGCGTAGATGTACCGGGGTTGCGGCCGCGCGTAGCCCTCGCTCACCAGCGGGTAGCGCTCCGCGGCGGCGACCAGGGCGTCGAAGGTGGCCGCGTAGGCCGCGATGTCCCCGCCGAGCGTGGCCTGGGTCGCCGGGTCGCCCTCGGCGCGGCCCACCGCCACCAGCTTCGCGGCCAGCCCGGCCAGCAGCTCCAGCTTGACCCCGAACCGCACCAGCGACTGGAAGTTGGCGGTGACGTGCGCGGGCGACTCGTGAAACTGGGCGGCCACCCGCTCCACGCTCTTGTAGACGAAGACGTGCTCCCACGGCACCGTCACGTCGTCGAACACCACCGTGGTGTCGATCTCGTCGAACCGCGAGGACAGCGGGTAGTCGTAGACGCTGGTGGCCGTGGTCGCGTACGGGCGGCGCGGCAGCAGGCGCAGCCCCGGCGCGCCCACCGGCACCACCAGCGAGATCGCGTAGTCCTCGTCGCCCGGGACCAGCGGGGTGATGTAGCTCACCAGCAGCCAGTCGGCCATGGTCACCGACGTCGCGATGGAGTGGGCCCCCCGGATCACGATGCCGCCTGCGGTCTCGCGCACCACGCCCGGGTGGAGATACGGCTCCGGGTGCTTGTGGGCGGGGGTGACGCGATCGATCTGGGGCGGCACGATCGCGTAGGCCACGTAGAGGTCCTCGTCGCGGGCCTTGGCGTAGAAGCGCACCACGTTGTCGCCGAACTGCTTGCCCCCCCGGTCGAACAGCTGTCGCCAGCCCGCGAAGGCGGTGAGCACCGAGGCTACGTGGTCCGGCGTGCGCCCCATGAGCCCGTAGGAGCCCTCGGCCCAGAAGCGGTGGACGGCCCGCCGGCGCCCCAGGTCCTCCGCCGAGCGCGGGATCAGCCACATGGAGCCGATGCGCCGCCCGTCCGTCGGATCGATGCAGGTGGTGACGTCGGGGGAGTCGAGCGCGGCCTCGTAGCGCTCCGCGATCCGCCAGATCGGCTCCGCGAAGGCGGGGTGCGCGGTCACGTCCGCGACCCGCTCGCCGTCCAGGTAGACGGCGCGCCCGTCCCGGAGCGACGCCAGGTAGTCGGCCGCGCGGCGCATGGCGCAATCTCGCACAGGCCGGCGACCCGGCGCAACCCTCCGATCACCCTCAGAACAAGTGTTACCGAAACGGAAGGGGTTGCCTCAAAACCGGTGTTACCGAACCACGCACCGGAAAGGGGGCCCTGTGACCGAGCCAGCGCGCCGGGAATACGCGGCGGTGATGCGCCGCCGCTATGA
>DASRHC010000069.1:0-305277 GCA_035650715.1 Candidatus Methylomirabilota bacterium
AGCCTCCAGGACGCGAGTTGAGGAGGGGGGTGGCTATCTCCCTATCCGCCGTCCCAACCACTTTTCACCGTCACGCAGCCCTGCCCACGCGTTTCATCCACCCAGCCCGGATTGGGGTCCCCTTCTTGACGACGGAGAACAGTCAACGCGGGCGCCGTGGGGCTCCCCGGGCCCCAGCACAATCGCCTCACCTGCGTGCGGTGGCGTCGGCTGCAGAGGCGGTTTCCGGCCCGATTTGGAGCCAGATTTGGGACCAAACGGGGTCAAAAAGCCAAATCGGCCACCCGGGTGATCCCGAAGTGGCCGATTCGATTGGTGGGCCGTCAAGGACTCGAACCTTGGACCCGCTGATTAAGAGTCGGGACCAGGAGCTACGCACGAAGACCAACGACAACCCATCTCCGCGTGAAAGTGGAACTCCCTAGGCTGGTGATATCCTCATGCGTCACGACACATTCCCGTGAGTTGGAACCAAAGTGGAACCAGCCGATTGTGCGACTCGCCCTGCGAAGGCTTACCCCAGAACCTGTTCAAGTACTTTTTTCGCATCCTGCAAATCGGGCGCAGCCGGCCCCTGAGTAAACGAGCGGTAGATCCCGCCCAGTCGGCGTCCTGCATCTGCCTGATGCCCTTGCGTTGCCAAGACCTCCGCCAGACGGGCCGTGGCCCGCAGTTCGAGCAGCAGCGCGCCCTGACGGCGCGCAGTGCTGATCGCTGCCTCCAGCCAAGGCACAGCGCCGGCAAGATCACCCTCGGCCACGGCAATCATGCCGCGGATGCGTTCGCATTCCGCCAGCCAGGCGGCCTCGTCCGTGCCGGCGACCAAAGCGTCCACGTCCTCCATCAGAACCCGCGCCTCAGCCACCCTACCCGCCCTTAAGAGCAGTCCTGCCAACTCACTTGCATGCTCCGCAGAATGGAACACAACATCGGACCTGCGCCAGATTTCTCGACCCTCACGAAAGTCATCAATCCCATCGTCGAGTTGACCGAGGAATGCCCGTGCAGCGCCCCGCCGCATGAGGCCGTTTCCAACCCGAGCCGCGAACCCCTCCTCTCGACTCAACGCAACGAGCTCATCGGCATCGGCCAGAGCCTTCTGGTAGTGCCCCATGTTGTGGTGCGCCCGACTGCTCACCAAAAGCGCCCAGGCTAGTGAAAACCGATCATTTAGCGCACGTCCTATCCGCTCCGCTTGGAGTCCCGCGTCCAAGGCGTCGTCGAGCCGGCCCAGGTTCAACAAGCACTGCACGACGTACGAACGAACCACGATAGCCAGCTCAGCTCCGCCGATCCGGACTGGGTCGCTGCCCGCCAGATTGTCAACGACTTTGACCGCCGCGTGGAGATTTCGCCACGCCGCGTCGTATTCGCCACGGTTAAAGTGAGCGATGCCTTTTGTTGTCAGAATGCTCGCCCGCAGCCACGGATCCTCATCACCAGACTCGTACCGATTCAGCTCTTCAACTGTCGCCAAGTATTCACCGTTCCGGCCCGTGCTGTAGAACAGGGGCGCTGTCCGGAACGCGACGCGCCATTGCAGTGACGCTGATCCGCTGGCCCGTGCCGAAAGCTGAGCGGCCTCGACAGCACGCGTGAGTTTCTCCGACCGGTAGCCGTCGGTTTGCATCAGCGCCGCTGCCAGTCCGAGGTGAATGTTGGCTTCCGCTTCGTGGGCGGCGACACCTGGGCCCACGCGCTTCAGGCACTCCACCGCCCGTGTAAAATGGGTCACAGCCTCGCGGCTCGAGCAACTCAGGGCGGCGAGATCCCCGGCTGCCCGCCAGAATACCCACGCCCGCTGGTCGAGTCCTGCTTCCTGCAGGTGATACGCGAGCACTTCCGGTTGCCGTTGCACCATTTCGGGACGAATTTGTTCCAGCGCATCCGCGATTCTGCTGTGCAGAATCGCCCGGCGCTGGCGTACGAGCGTGTTGAGTGCGACTTCCTGGATCAGGGCATGCTTGAACTCGAACGCTTGGCCGTGCTGCTGTGGGCGTCGATAGACCAGGCCTGACTCTGTGAGTTCGGCGAGTGAACGCTCGAGCTCGCTGCGATTAAGACCCGTCGCGGCCTGAACGACGTCAACGTCGAACACCCGGCCGAGCAGGGCAGCCACCTGGATCACGTCACGGACCGGCGCCAGCCGATCAAGCCGCGCCGTCAGCGCCTCCTGCAACGTGGCTGGCACGGTGAGCGCGGACGCGGGCGCCCCGTGCGATTCGAACACGGATCTCGTCAGCTCTTCGATGAACAAGGGTACACCGTCGGTTCTCGACACCAGCTGCGAGAGCACTTCGGGCGAGAGATCAGCGCTGGCAACGCGACGAATCATCGCCTCCGTCTCGCGCCGGCTTAGCCGGCTCAGCGAGAGGGTGCTGAACTGGGCGATCCCAACCCACGGAGCCCGATACTCCGGGCGCGCTGTCAGGACAATCATGACGCGCCGAGTCTGTATTCCGTCCATCAGATGCCCGATCAGGTCCTGGGTCGAGGGATCGATCCAGTGTGCATCCTCTACCACGAACAGGACTGCGTGCTCCCGGCACAGACTAGCGACGATCTGCACGAGCGCGTCTAGCGTGTCGCGCCGGACCTGCGCGGGATCCGCTCGTGCACTGGGTTCCGCGTCCTCCCCGGCGAAGCCCAAAAGGGTGCTTAGGACGGGAGCCACTCGCTCGACTGGCAGCCCGAGGCGCCTCAAAAATGCGCTCAATTTCTCCTGCCTGGCGCCGAGGTTGTCATCGGCCGCCAGCCCCAGCGCGCGACCCAGCTGATCAACGACCGGATAGAAAGCGCTCGCTTGGTAGTGCGAGGAACAACTGAGCGTGATGGCCTGGTAGGTGCCCGGCTCCAGTCGTTCACGAAACGCGCGCACCAGGCGGGACTTGCCGATGCCCGCCTCGCCTTGGAGCAATACCGCCTGGCCCTCGCCGTCGCTCGTTCGATCCCACCGCTGCTCGAGGAAGCCCAGCTCCACGTCTCGGCTCACCAGCGGCGTCAGCGACCGGGCGAGGCGAGCTTCAAAGCGATTGGCCGCGTCCGTCGCCGTCAGGATCCGGTATGTCGCTATGGGCCGGCTCACGCCCTTCAGGGCCTGCGGCCCGAGCGGTTCGGCGATGAAAAACCCCTCGATCAAGCGCCAGGTCGCCTCGCTCACCACCACCGTGTTCGGGTCCGCGAGTCCCTGGACACGAGCGGCCACGTTGGGCGTCTCGCCGACGGCCAGCTGCTCACGCGTCCCGCCCGCACCCATTTCTCCCGCCACGACGAGCCCGGTATTGATGCCAACCCGGATCTCCAGGCCGACACCATGCTCTGCCACCATCCGCGCGTTGGTCTCTCGCATTCGGTCGATGATCGTGAGGGCAGCACGGACCGCGCGCACCGCGTCGTCTTCGTGAGCCTGCGGATAGCCAAAATACGCCAGTACGCCATCGCCGAGATACTGCGCGATGTGCCCGCCGTACCGCTCGATCGCGGCGGCGCACGCTTGCTGATAGGCAAGCACGAGCGAGCGGAGGTCCTCCACATCCACCTGCTCCGCGAGCGCTGTCGAGCCCACCACGTCGGAGAACATCACCGTGATCTGTCGCCGTTCGGGACCCGCCGATGGGACGGCGTCCCGCCTTCCTGCTTGCGACGTGGGAGCAGCTGGCTCCTCTTCGCGAGGCTCGGCCAGTGCCTGCAGGATCCTCTTTCGGGCGCCGAGTGGCAGCCCCAGCTCCCGCAAGTCTGCTTCGGAGAGCTTCCGCAGGACCTCGAGGTCGACATCGCTATCGACAAACACAGAGGCATACTTGCTGAGCCCCAGCCGATCGAGCCAGGCGACAATGGCGCTCATTCCCCTGCGTACCGAAGGCGCAGACTCGCTACCCGGCTGCCATCCACAGGCATCCGCTCCGACTACATCCGCTGCTTGCGATACGAGTTTTTCACGGCGATCTTGCCGTCGCGGAAGGTGAAGATGTCGCAGCCCGTGACCTCCACCCGCGTCCCGTCCGCCCGTGTCCCGCTGAAGGTCCACTCGGAGAGCCCACGATCCCCAACGAAGAAGTGCCGGGCGCCCCGCCACTGGGCATCCGGGAACGTCTCGAAGACCTCGGCGAACGCCTTACCGACCTCCCTCCAGCCCTCGTACCGCCGCCCGCACACGTCCGGGCCAGCGCTCGCCTCGAAAACGCAGTCCTCCGTCATAGCCGCCAGGATCGCCTTCACGTCGTGCCGGTTGAACGCTTCCGCGAAGGCGTCAAGGAACTCCACCGTGATCTTCTCTGGTCGCATGTCCTCTCCTCCGTCGGGGCTGTCACCATCCAAGCTCCTTCATCTCTTCCTCCGCCTTCTCCAGCCAGTACGTCATGCCCATCTCGCGGTACATCGTCGTCGCGGTCGTAAAGTGCTCCTGGGCCCCATGCGGCTTGCCGGTGCGCTGGTAGAGCTTGCCGAGGCCAAGGTTGCAGTGGGCTACGAGCGGGCGTGTGCCGAGTTCGTCCCCAAGGATAAGGGCTTGGTGGTAGAAACCCTCGGCCCGTCCGGCAACTTGGGGTACCGATGCTGCGGCAGCCTCTGCGAGTACGCGAAGCGCATGGACTTCTTGTCCCCGCTCGCCGCGCTCTCGGGCACTCTCCAGGGCTTCCTCTCCAGTTCTGAGTGCCTTGGAATGATCACCGGCCAGCAGACATGCGTGGGCCAGTTGCGCCAGATTTAGGGACCGGAACATCCCGATCCGCTGTGTGTCCCGAGCTTGAAGAGCCTCCTCGAGAAGGTCGCCGCCCTCGCCGGCGCGCCCTGCCAGCGCCATCGCATAACCAACCCATTGCAGAATGTAGGGAAGAAGGCCTCGCACTTGCTCTCGAGAGAGGGCCAGAGCCCAGGCACTTTGTTCGATAGCCTCTTGCAAGGTCCCTCGCGTTACTCGTAGAACGAGGACACCCCAAGCCGCATGTACATGCCCAAAGGCCACATCGAACTCTTTGGCAACACGGGCAGCAGAGTCAGCCCATTCGAATCCCTCGGCAAAGTCGCCGACTTCGGCGCACAAGGCGCTCAGCCACCCCAGCGGCACCGACCAAGGCAGATGTAGCGGGCTCTCCTCCATTTTGGTAGACGACTTAATCAACTCGATTGCAGCGCGAAGAGGCGGCGCTGCATTCCCGTAGGATCCCGCCGCGGTCCGCGAGTAGCCGACCCGCATCATCGCCTCGACTCTGAGTGCGAGGTCGACATCGGGGATTGTCTCGACGAGCGCGAGGTTGGCCTCACTCAGCTGGCGTGATTCCTCTGCTCTTCCGAGCGCGTGGAGATGACTGGCGAGCCAGGTGGTTACCCAGGCATTGCGGACAGGGTCCTTGAGCATCTCTGCCAGCTGCTTTGCGTCGGACAGCAGCTTCCCTATTGCCTCCATCTCACCGAGTACATAGAGCGGCCTTCGGAGATCTAGCCGAATGTCTATTGCCTGTCTCATCTCCGAGTCGGTTTGTGGGAGATGAAGAAGGGCAGAGAGCGCCTGCTCGAAATAGCCGACTGCTTCGGAGTTAGCCGACTGGACCGAGGCCTTCCGGCCCGCTTCCCGCAAGTAGTGAACAGCCTTCTCCCACCGCTCCCCTCGGACGGCGTGGTACGCGAGACGCTCCACCTGCTCATAGAGTCGGTCAACGTACGCACGCTCGATCACGTCCACAATCCGGGCGTGCAGGTCCTTACGCCGTTCGTGGAGCAAGCTGCCGTACGTGACCTCGTGGGTCAACGCATGCTTGAAGGTCAGCTCGAGATCGGGGAAAAGCTGCGTCTCGTAGAGGAATTCGGCAGTCTGGAGGTTCGCGAGGCTGCGCCGCAACTCGGCTTCCGAGGCATTGGCGATGGCGCTCAGCAACGCAAGCGGCACATCCTTGCCGATGACCGCGGCAGCCTGTAACACCCGCTTGTCTTCGGGGGCCAACCGGTCAATTCGCGCCGCGAGCACAGCCTGCACGCTCGTTGGCACCTGGACTTCGGGAAGAACTCTTGCCAACCGTCGACCCCCAGGCTCTCCAACCAGCGCGCCGGTTTCGACGAGGGTTCGCACGCTCTCTTCCAGAAAAAAGGGGTTGCCCTCTGTGCGCCGGATGAGCAGGGGAACAAGCGCCCGAAGACTCGGATCGTTGCCGAGCAAGGATCTTAAGAGATCGTCGGCGATGGTGGCCGGTAGAGGGTTGACCTGGAGCTGGCGATAGTAGGTTTTGCTCCCCCACGAATGGCGGTACTCGGGGCGATAGTTCACGAGCAAAAGCAGCTGGGCGGTTGGTAGGCTCTCCACCAGGCTTTCCAGCACGGCCTGCGTCTCGGAGTCAATCCAATGCAGATCCTCGAAGATAACGATTAGCGGTTGTACTTGCGTCTCGCGGAGGAGGAGCCGCTTGATTGCGTCGATCGTGCGTTGCCGGCGTTGGGAAGGGTCGAGCCCCTGCCAGGCAGTCTCGTCGACGGGAAGGTCGAGGAGGGCCAGGAGCGGTGGCAGCAATGGGCGCAGACTTTCGTCGAGACCGAGGACCTTGCCGGTCACTTTTTCGCGCATACGCCGGCGTTCGTCGCGTGCCTCGATTTCGAAGTAGGCCTTCAACAGATCGATGACAGGAAGGTAGCTGGTGGCTTTGCCATAGGAGATGGAGCGACTTTCCAGAGCAAACCATCCCTCAATCCGGTGGGAGTGGGCGAACTCCCAGTAAAGACGGGACTTGCCGACGCCGGGCTCGCCGACGACGGCGACAACCTGACCATGACCGGCGCGAGCTAGATCGAGGGCCTGGCTGAGCTGCTCCATTTCGACATCTCGGCCGACGAAGCGAGTAAGGCCGCGAATGCTGGCGGCCTGGAATCGCGATCGTACTAGGCTGGCCCCGGTGATCTCGTAGATCTCGATCGGACCAGGCAGACCCTTGACCGGCATAGGGCCCAACGGCTTGACCTGCATGTAATCCTCGGCGAGGCGAAGTGTCTCGGGTGGGATTAGGATTGATCCGGGCGCGGCCATCTGCTCCATGCGGGCGGCGAGGTGAGTCGTTTGGCCGATGGCGGAGTAGTCCATGTGGAGGTCGGAGCCGATGCTTCGGACGACGACTTCGCCCGAGTTAAGGCCGACACGAATCTGGAGCAGGATACCCTCTGAGCGGCGGACGCCTTCGGCGTAGCGCTTGACGGACTCCTGCATTCGCAGCGCCGCGTAGCACGCCCGCACCGCGTGGTCCTCGTGGGCGAGGGGCGCGCCGAAGAGTGCCATGATCCCGTCGCCCATGACCTGGTTCACCGTGCCTTCGTAACGATGGACGGCCTCCATCATCTGCTCGAGGACGGGGTCGAGGAGCTTCCGCGCCTCCTCGGGATCGCGGTCGGCCAGCAGCTCCATCGAGCCTTTGAGGTCCGCGAAGAGGACCGTCACCTGCTTGCGCTCACCCTCGAGCGCAGACTTGGAGGTGAGGATCTTCTCGGCCAAGTGCTTCGGGGTGTAGGACTCGGGGGCGGCGGACTTGGCGGCGGGGGTCATCCGGAGCGGCGCGGCGCACTGGCCGCAGAACTTGTGCTCAGGCGGGTTGGCCGCGCCACAGGACGGGCACTTCGAGGCAAGCGGCGCGGCGCACTCCCCGCAAAACTTCATGCCCGGGGGATTGTCGTACTGGCACCGGGAACACTGCATGCGACGCCCTCCCAGCGGGCGGAGCCGGGACCGGTCGGACAGGTGGCGTGAGCTTAGCTGCGCGGACCGACCAGGTCAATCAAGCGTACGGTCCTGGCTGGCGCGTACTGAGGGTCGAGGGCCAGGACTCCTGCGCTCCGCCGGCCGGCCGGCGGCGACATGCGACGCCTGCCTGTCGGCCAAGTCCTCGCTTTCCTTCACAAGCCCCTTCGCCCTCGTGGCGACGACGGTGACGTCTTGGATGCCCTCGCATCCGTATCGACATGTGGCGGAGGCGTTCGACCGCCACGTCCCCGACGCCGCGACGATAGGGTCGCGGTGTCCTCAAGATCAATTGCCCCGGCCACACCGGTCGTGTCCAAGTCTCGCAGCGCATCGATGGGCACACGGACGGATCGGCCAGTGCGAACCACCCGAAGGCGGCCCTGCCGCACCAATTCGTAGACGTGTCCGCGCGAGAACTTCAGCTTGGCTGCGACCTCCGCCACGGTGAGGAATCCAATGTCGCCCGAGCGCGTTGGTGTAGGTCCGCACGTAGTCGCGGCCGCGGCGCACAGCGCCGACCAGAGTTCAGCCCGGAGGCACTCGATCTCGCCAAGCACGCGCGGCAGGTCCTTAGCAGCAAGGCTGCACGGGTCTCGAATGTACTGGATCAGCAGTGAGTCGCTCATGCGGGCTTCGACCTTTCTAAATCTGGCGTTCTGCCTTGTACGGCTGAGCTGCGCCTGCTCGCTCTAGCCCTTGAACACCGTATCAGCGTGCCATTCGAGGAGCTCACCACGCGGCTGCGCCTCGGCACGTCGCGGGAGCCAGAGCGCGCTGCCCTCGAGCTGGTAGTAGTGCTCGCCGTTGTCGAAGTCGGCCTTCAGCCTTCGACTGACCCGGACACGGTGCTCGGGAGTTACGGTAATGTAGCCCCGATCAAACAGAGTGTGGACGTCGGATCTTAGCAGAAGACCGTTGTCGAGACGGTGACTCCCCCCGTCCGCCACCGGCCGGATGTGGGCCGCGTCCAGCACGGGCAGGGCCTTCTCGCGCGTGATCGCGCAGCGCCGCTCGTAGGCGTCCGTGATCAGGATGCGGAAGGCCCCCTGGCCCAGCCGCTGCAGCACCTCGATACGCCGGCGACGGACCGCCTCATCCGGTTCGGCCACCTGCCCGCCGCGGCCAGCGCGCAGCCGCCCCATGACCTCCTGCCATAGGCGGGCCCCGGTAGGGGTACGCAGGTCGTAGGTCTTGCCCTGGACGATGTTCCGGCTGAAGTCTGCCGGTGCCGGGATCCAGTCCGTCGGAGGCCAGAAGAAGGGCTCGACCAGGATGATGCACCCGATCTGGTAGCTCGCGCGCGGATCACTGGTAGCGCGTCGGTAACGCTCGATGCGGCGGCGCATCTCGGGATATGACCCGGCTCCGTTCTTCTCGCCGAACGCATCCCAGGCAAGGCTGGCCTCGATCAGCGACGAGTGAGCGAGGAACCCTCCGCCGACGATCGCGTTGTCCGGGTAGTGAAGCTTGAAGAGGAGCGGTTCGCCAGGGCTCAGCGCCTGGAACCTGCGGTTCCCGCCCGGCTGCCAGAAATTGACCTCGTCCAGGTTCGGCCGCGCCGCCAGGAACTGGTACCAGTCCTTGTCCGTGACCGCCACGAAGGCGCGCACGCCGGTATCCTAGCAAAGCCTCGGTGCGCGCGGGCACCGCCCCGGGGGCGCGTCTCCCGCTGCCTCCAGCGAACAGGACAGGTGACCCCAGCTCCCGTTGAGGCGTCGCCCGACCTGGCTGGACTGTCCCATACCCAGACTGTGCTAGCTTCCTGAGCATGACGCCGACCCACGGCGGAATGCTTGAGACGAACATTCACGATCTGCTGCGAGACTGCGCGGGCCGCTGGGGGCTCCCAGGCTTTGAGCAGACCGTGCGAGTCGAGTGGAGCCGCCGGTTTCGCCGGTCGCTGGGACAGGTTCATCTCGAGCGCCGCGTGGTGCGCGTATCCGCAGAGCTTGCGGGGGCGCCGCTCACGCTTCTTCTCGAGGTGCTCTGCCACGAGCTCGCCCACCTCGCCGCCCGCGATCTCCACGGTCGCGACTGTCAGCCTCATGGTCCCGAGTGGGGGGCCTTGGTCCGCGTCGCAGGATTCGAGCCGCGACGGCGGATCCCCTGGTCGGCGCCATCCCTGCCGTCTCAACGTGCCGCGGGTCGGAGACGGCGGTACGTCCACCGCTGTCCGGTCTGCCAGCTTCAAAGGACGGCGTGGCGTCCAGTCCGGCAGTGGCGCTGTGCCGCGTGCGTGGCAGCCGGGCTCTCCGGACGGTTCGAGATCAGCGCGTTGCCAATACCCGATCGCACATGACGGCCCCCGCATGCCCCTTCTGCAACCCGCCGGATGATCGGCTGTTCCATCGTGGGCGCCTGGTCCTCGGCCTCTGGGACCAGTTTCCCGTCTCCCCGGGCCACGCGTTGATCATCCCTCGCCGGCATGTGGCGTCGTGGTTCGAGGCCACCGACGAGGAACGCGCGGAGCTGATGGCCGTCGTCGCCGACGCCCGGGCGGCCATAGAGGGGGTCCATCAGCCCGATGGCTACAACCTCGGCGTGAACATCGGCCCCGCCGCCGGGCAAACGGTCTTCCATCTCCACGTCCATGTGATCCCTCGGTACCACGGCGATGTGCCCGCCCCGCGTGGTGGGGTGCGGCACGTCATCCCCGAGAAGGCCGATTACGCCGGCATGGTGCGGGAGGCGGCCGCGGAGTCCTATGCCGTCCTCTCGCCGACCACCCCCGGTGGACTATCGTCTCCGGCCACCGTGCGCCCCCCGCACTGGCAGGCGCTGGTGCACGGGGGAGACGATCCGCTGCTTCCGCATCTCCGAGCCCATCTGGCCACGGCCGTTCGCGTCGACATCGCGGTCGCCTTCGTGCTCGAGCGGGGCCTGGTGGCGATCGATGAGCACCTCAAGGACGTCGTGCGGCGAGGCGGGCGGCTGCGCGTATTGACGGGTGACTACCTTGACGTGACCGAGCCGGTCGCGCTGCTTCGCCTGCTCGACCTGACCACGCTCGCCAGTCAGACCCAGGGCGCGGTGGAGCTCCGCGTGTTCGAGACCGCCGGCGAGAGCTTCCATCCGAAAGCCTACGTCCTGCACCTCGCCGACGGCGACGCCGTCGCCTTCGTTGGCAGCTCCAATCTGTCCGCGCTGGCCCTGGGTCGCGGCATCGAGTGGAACTACCGCATCGTCCCCAGCCGGGATCGGGCTGGCTTCGGTACCGTCACCGCAGCGTTCGAGACGCTCTTCCGCCACCCGAACACGACCGCGCTCGATGCCGCCTGGGTGGCCCGCTACCAAGCCCGGCGACCATCGGAACTGACACGGACCGTCGACCTGCTCCCGGAGCCGTTGCCTCCGCCCGAACCGCATGACGTGCAGCGAGAAGCCCTCGCCGCGCTCGAACGGACGCGGGCCGACGGCAACGCCGCGGGTCTCGTCGTGCTCGCAACAGGCCTGGGCAAGACCTGGCTCGCCGCCTTCGACACGAATCGGCCAGAGTTCCGGCGGGTGCTGTTCGTGGCCCACCGCGAAGAGATCCTCGGTCAAGCGCTCGAGACCTTTCGCCGAATTCGCCCGACCGCCGGCCTCGGTCTCTACACCGGCGACGAGAAAACCCCCGAAGCCGACGTCCTCTTCGCCTCGATCCAGACCCTCGGCCGGCCCCGCCACCTGGGCCAGTTCCCCCCGGACGCCTTCGACTACATCGTCGTGGACGAGTTCCATCACGCCGCGGCCACGACATACCAGCGGTTGATCCAGCACTTCCAGCCACGCTTTCTCCTCGGCCTCACCGCGACCCCGGAGCGGACGGACGGCGGCGATCTGTTGGCCCTGTGCGGCGAGAATCTGGTCTATCGCTACGACCTCTGGGATGGCATCCGCCGGGGGCTCCTCGCCCCCTTCCACTATTTTGGCGTGCCAGACGAGGTCGACTACCAGAACATCCCTTGGCGCAGCACCCGCTTCGACGAAGAAGCCCTGACTCGGGCGGTGGCGACGCAGACCCGGGCCCAGAATGCTCTGGAGCAGTACCGACTGCGGGCCGGGGCTCGCACCCTGGCCTTCTGCTGCTCGACGCGCCACGCTGACTTCATGGCGGACTTCTTCGCTAACGCCGGCGTCCGGGCCGTCGCGGTGCACTCGGACGCGACCAGCGCACCGCGGACCGCATCCCTCGAGCGGCTGGAGGCCGGCGAGCTCGAGGTCATCTTCGCGGTGGACATGTTCAACGAGGGGGTGGACCTCCCCCACGTGGACACAATCATGATGCTCCGCCCGACCGAGTCCCGGATTGTCTGGATGCAGCAGTTCGGCCGCGGCCTCCGCAAGGCGGAGCACAAGACTCACCTCACGGTGATCGATTACATCGGCAACCACCGCACTTTTCTTCTCAAGCCCCAGGTGCTCCTTGGGCTTGCGCCCTCTGCCGCCGCAGTCGCCGAGGCCTTGACCCGTGCCGAGGCGCACTCGCTCGAACTGCCGGCAGGCTGCGAGGTCACGTACGACCTCCGCGCGATCGAGATCCTGCGGGCGCTCCTGCCGACGCCAACGCACGATGCTCTGCGGGCGTGGTACGAGGACTTCCGCGAGCGGCACGGGATCCGGCCACGCGCGATCGAGGCCTTCCACGAGGGCTACGCGCCGCGGGCGGTGCGGCGCTCTCATGGCTCATGGCTCCGGTTCGTCGATCAGATGGGCGGCCTCACGGAGCCCCAGGCCAGCCTGGTCAAGGGGGCCGTCGGGGGCCCGGCGGGAACCCTTCGCGCGCACGAGTTCCTCGAGGACCTCGAGACGACCCCGATGACCAAGAGCTACAAAATGATGGTCCTCCTCGCGATGCTGAATGACGATTGCCTCCCGGGCACGGTGACGATCGATGATCTCGCCCGGACCGTCACCCAGCTCGCACGGCGCTCCGCCCGCCTCCAGGAGGACTTCGGGGCCGCGCTCGGCGATCCCCAAGCCCTGAGGCGTCACCTGGAGGTGAATCCCATCGCCGCGTGGTCCGGCGGCGCAGGCACCCATAGCGTGGTGTACTTCGCCTACGAAGCGGGCCGCTTCTCGAGTCGCTTCGACATCCCCTTGCCTCACCGGGAGGCATTCCAGGAGCTCGTGCGCGAGCTCGTCGATTGGCGCCTCGCCGAGTACCTTCAGCGGCAACCGGAGAGCGAGGATGCCATCGTCTGCAAGGTCAGCCACGCCGGCGGCCGGCCGATCCTCTTTCTCCCCGACCGCGCGACGCGCCCCGATATCCCAGAGGGGCTGACGCCCGTCCTCATCGACGGCCAGCGATACGACGCGCAGTTCGCCAAGGTCGCGGTGAACGTGATTCGGCCTGCCGGATCCGAGCGAAACGAGTTGCCTGGCCTCCTACGAGCATGGTTCGGGCCGGACGCCGGGCTCCCGGGCACCAGTTTTCAGGTACGCTTCGAGAAGGCCGCCGACAACGCGTATGAGCTCGTGCCGCTCCGCCAAGCCGCCTCTCCTCAAGGGCTGGAGGAATGGCGGCAGTACCCGCGTGAGGCGATTCCCCCGCTCTTTGGCTTTACCTACAATGCACCTGTCTGGAACCAGGGTTTCATCTTCAAGAATAGTCGGGTCGTGCTCCTCGTCACGCTCGACAAGTCCACGCAGGCGAAGGAGCATCGCTATGAGGACCGCTTCGAAGCCCCCGACCGGTTTCAATGGCAGAGCCAGAACAAGCAGCACCGTGGGGGCGCCACCGAGCAGAAGCTGGCCCGACATGTTGAGCTGGGTATCCCCGTGCACCTCTTCGTGCGGAAGACCTCGAAGGTAGAGGGGCGCGCTGCTCCCTTTCTATACTGCGGCGAGTGCGAGTTCCTTAGCTGGGCGGGCGACCGGCCAATTACTGTCCGTTGGACGCTGAAAACCCCGGTTCCCGATCGCTGGCGTGTTGTGCTAGATGTCCCGACCTCCCCCGCTCCGATCCCATAGAGCCCTGGCCAGCCATCTCAGCCTGCAATTCGCACGGGGCTACTGGACCAGATTCGGGGAGGACTCCCCTTACAGATCACCGTGTTCTGGGGACAATAACCTCGCGCCTAGTAACGTAGTCGCTCGCAGTGTCTTCAGCGGCCCAAATAGCCGCAGTCGCGCGACTCTGTGAAGACTTCGTTTACGCGAGCCTCAATCCTTGAGGTCACACTTCCGCGATCTGCACTGTCGCGATTTGCTTCGCCTAGTCGCACTCCGAGCATCCAAAGTATCGAGTCCTCCTAACCTCGTCGCGAATTCGAGCCTCGGCCTTCGCGCTCATCCTATCGCGTCTCACGAACTCACCTGAGTACAGCAAGACTCCATATCGTTCCTGGACCCAACGATCGACGTACTCCTTGATCGGTGCATAGTCACGGCGAAAGCGCGGATCCTCATCCAGCCTGGCTAACCAGCTGTGATACGCCGAAGTGGAAATGATACTGGGTCGTATTTCGTCGAAGACATAGTCGTAGAAGCGCTGCCGATCTACTCTAGAGCTTCCCTCGCCTAAGGAGTGCGCGATGACTCGATCGCAAAGCATTCCGAGATCGTAGATTCTTACCTGCGATTTCAGCAACGCCCCGCCCACCGAAGGCGTCAGAACAGACGGTGAGTTGATGTCAAGCGCCGAAGCGAGTCGTTCGAAGTGTCGTCCAGTCTCAACCACTTCTTGGATTGGTAGCGTCGGATGACTGACGAAAGCTGCCGACCGCTGACTCCCGATCTGCAGGGTTCCTACAAAGACGATGATCGCCACGACTAAAAACGTGGCCTCTCGGCTCTTCGAGGCTCTTGAGAGACTGCCAGAAACCGCCCACAGCAACCCACTGACATAGAGATATGCGAAAACAAAGAACGGAGTGGCATATCGATATTCACCCATCCAGTCGCCAGGCAGCAGCAAGTACGCAAGCGTAGAACCCGCCAGCAGAGCTCCAAGCAAGCTGTGAATCGGGTCCAAGAGCCGACGCAACCAACACCATAGCGTGGCGGCACAGACGAGCCCAAGGAGCCACCAGCCCAACCCCCCTCCTAGAGCCTCCGTGAGCCTGAACAGTTTCGCTGGCATCGGGTCTCGAAACACAATGACATCCTCCAGCATCCGCCAGCTAGGTCCGCCTTTCGCGTAGTATGGATTCGGCAGGAACTCGCCAAAGTAGCTCCACCGGAAGAAAACAAATGCTGAGATTACAGAGCCAAAGCCGATCATGTATCGTGCCGTACCCCTCATCACCTCCACGCCTGTCGCCCCAGCGTTGGAAACACGCGCCAGGATCCGCCACACCGGATATACGAGCACAAACAGGACACCGTCTGGCCGTGTGACTCCCACTAACCCCGCTACGACCCCGATGGTCCCGGGACATCCCCCATCGCTCCGCGTGCGAAGGTCCTTAAGCGCGCATGCCAGCAAGACGCTCAGCCCGAACACATATAGAGGGTTCTCAAGGCCCGACGCGCTCCAAACGACGAAGCCCGTCTGCAACGACAACCAACACAGCCCAGCGAGCGCGACCCTCTTACCCCACGGAGCGTTTTCCCCGAAAGTCAAATAGATGATGCTGTACGACACGACCACGAGCGCGACAGACACAACCTTAGGCGTCCAAACCAGGTCGAAGATCCCGAGCCCAAATGCCGATGCCATGAGCGACATCCAAGGAAGACTCGACACCGCCTCTATGCGCTCGCCTCCAGCTTGGCATACGATTCCCTGACCGTGCGCGACGTTTCGGGCAACGGCGAACACAATTCCGGCATCATCAACAATCCAACGCCGGAACACTGAAACATGGACCACGAACAGCGAAACAGGAAGGAGGACCGGCAGGAGGCTGCGGAGCCGGGCTGTCAATGCTCGAGCGGCGACTAAGCGTCTAGCGAACTGCCGCAATATGAGCACTGTGTCTGCGCACGGGATTGGAAGTCCTGTGCCCGATCCGAGTCTGGGGTGGCTTGCTCGCGCGGCGCCCGTGTGGCCGGGCCGGGCCTAGCCGAGACCTCAGCTCGTGAGATCGGCAGCCGACAGCGCATGAATATGCTGGCTGTGGATCTGCTCACCGCTCTTGAACAGCCCGCCGCACTCCTCAAGCACTGCGCACTTCTGACACGTCTCCAGGTAGATGTTCTTAAAGTCGGAAATCGACTTGCGGGCGAAGCGCCATAGAGGCCGGCGGAGCAGGCAGAGCTGGTGGTTGTAGATCGAGACGTTCATCCCACGTAAGGCCAAGCCCGACACTGCCTGCTCCAGGCTGTCCTGGTAGTCAACCGGGTCAATCCACAGAGTCTTCAGGTTGGTCTTGGTATAGCCCATCATCTCTAAACCCATGAAGGTGACGTGCTCAACAAACGGCAAATTTCTGTAGATGAATTCCGCGAGCCTGGGCAGGCGCTCGTACGTCTGCTTGTGGACCACGACTCGGACCTCAATTCGGACGTTATAACGGGCCAGGTTGTGAATGCCGATCATGGTTTGATCGAACGCGTCATGAGCCTGGACCACAAAATCATGATGACTGGCAATATCTGCGTAGAGTGGGATCCCCACCATGAAGTCAGGGTGATTCAGCTGCGCCAGCCCTGCTGCATACGCCCGGTCCGCGAAGCGTTTGCCGTTCGAGAGCATGTGGAGGCGCGTTATCGGCAGGTTTTCTTTGCACGCGGCTATGATGCGGAAAAGGTCGGCACCCAATAGTGTCGGCTCTCCCCCGCTGATGCCAAGGGCCTGTGTCGTGGCGGGAATCAGGGAGACAAGCCGAAGGTGCTCCGCAACCATCTCGCGATCATCGATGTCCTTTGGAGGCTGTGAGCACATGAGGCAATTACTGTTGCAGCGGTCGGTGGCGAAGATCGAATTGTGTGGAGAACCGACGCGATAGAGGCTCCTGACGAACCCTTTCTTAAAGTCGAGCCGAAGGATATCGCCTTCGTTGATGTGTTCGACCTGGTTCGCCTTGTGGATTGTGGGTAGCCCTGACGCCGCCCTGCCGAGTTCCTCCTCACCATCCAGGTCCAAATCGGTCAGAAGCGCGGCATAGCCTTCGAGGTTCTTGGAGGCGGCCTTCTCACCCTCCCGAATCACCCTGATGTGGTCGGAGTCCCCAGCTTGAGAGGACAGTGACGCGATGCCGATGAGCGAGTCGCCAGACCAGCGTGCATCACCGAAGGTGTGGCGTCGAATCACTTCACCAGACACGACGCATCCTCCGCTAGCCTTCGGTTGTAGACCCACCCCCAGAAGATCCGCATCACATCCTTGTCGCCGGACTCGATGTAACGAAGAAGCTCGTTGATGATGGCCATGTTCTTGCGGCAAAACTCGCTGGTCGGGCGATGCCCCATCATGTCGCCCTGTGTTGCATGATGGAATACTGGATCCCCGCCGCAATAGAGCTGGTACGCGCAGTCGGAACACCCGGGCAGGCTCTCGTTCACGCTCGCGGCGATTATAGACCTAAGCTTCGGGCTCCTGAAGATCGCGTCGTAGGTGTCATCGTGAACGTTGCCCAGCCTGAACGTCCTGTCCTTCATCTCAGCCAGCATCCGCGCTTCGTCGGACGCATAGACATCACCATCGTAGTTGTAGACCACCGCCCCAATGCCCAAGCCTGCCGGGGACTGAAGGTCGGTGAAACTCGTGGGGAACGGCGTCAGGATCTTAGTCAGAAGGATCTTTGCGTAGATCTCCGTCATCTCAATGCCGCGCCGGTTGAGCTCGAGGATGTAGGATAGGCCTTCGCGGTAGAACCGCAGGAATTCGTCCGTGAGGTAGCCGGTCTTCCCTCTTGTCTTCACCGCAAACCCATAGGGGCTAATGGACCGAAGGAATATCGACCTGAAGCCCCGCGCCACGTACTCGTCGATAATGTCCCTGACGTGTGGCAGGCTCCTTCGGGTCGTGGTCATCAGCGCATCCACGCTTCCTGGGCCCACGATGCTTCTCACGAGAGCGATGTTCTCGATGGCCCTGGCGTAGCTATCATTCCCGGGCCGGGGGCGATTCGCATTGTGCAGCCACTCAGGTCCGTCCAGCGATGTGGATAGTCCGATCCCGTGGTCGCGGCAGTACTCCAGGATGTCCGGTGTCGCCTTTGACAGGTTGGTCGTAATGACCCGATCGATTTGCTTGCCGAGATCCTGGTTGCGCGCCTCCGAATATTCCACCATGAACTTGATGAGCTGGAAGTTCAGAAGTGGCTCCCCGCCCTGGAATTCCATTGTGATGGCTTCCGCCGGCGTCTTGAGCATCAGGTCCACGGCCTTGCGCGCCGTGCTGGGTTTCATATCAAACGCAGCACGGTCCTCGCTCTGCCGCGACACCTGGCAGTAGTGGCAAGAGTGGTCGCACCGAAGCGTGACTACGAAGAGATGAAGCTTTGTGAAGCCTCGGAGGAAACTCTTCTTCGTGCGGTACTTCGTCGCCAGGACATCTAGTAGCGGCGATGATGTGTCATCTGCCAGGAAGTGTTTGGCCTTCAGATCCAGATAGGCCGGGTGCTCGGCTCTCAGCGCCCTGGTTGCGAACGCGCGGAAGGTCCCTTCGTCCAGGAAGATGAACTCGCCGACTTCGTTCACCAGAACGAACCGTGACGCGCCGAACCGCATGAAGCGGAAGGGGAGAAGCGTGTACTGGGTCGACTTTCGGCGGTATGACTCCAGTGGGTGGAAGGTGAATCGGGCGGTCTGCTTGGCTGAGTCCCGACTCACGAGGCCAGATACTTCTTTATCGACAGGTCCAGGACGTAGTTCAGGAATTCTCGTCGCACGATTGCGGGATCAGGAGCACCGGGCGCGGCGGCCACTTCGATGGTTGCGTATCCATCCCCGCGCTCGACAGAGACGACCGCAAACGCCTTGTACGCCTCGCAAGCGGCCTTTAGGCAGTCTTCGTCGTACAGGATATGGTGGAGGATAACCTTCTCTTCGCTTAGCGCACTGGTCGCCAAGTCGTGATCGCTTGCTGGTCGACCTCAGGTGGGTGGCTCGATGCAACGCGCCGGCCGCGGTCGTCAATCACGTCGACGTCGGCGAAGGCCTGCTCGACGATCATCTCGCGCACGGCTGCAGTCTCCTGCTGTATCGAGACCCGCAGCTGGTTGTCTACGAGGCTGTTGAGAAACTCCCAGGCCAGGGTGTTCGTCTCGGCCTCTTCGCCGGTCTTCACAAGGAGCGTGACCTCTACACTTCCCGCGCTCGGAGCAAGGTGAACGTAACAGCGGTCGGTCAGCCAGTAGCACGACCGAAGGATGGCACCGACCGAGTAGATGTCGGTGGCTAAGGACAGCCTCAGGGCGCCGTCGTCGAATCGTACGGCTGCCCCAGCGGGAAGCGCCGCTGCTAGTGGCGGCAACTCTGGCAACGGTTACGTTGTCCCCTACCTGCCTAACTACGGTTGGGCGCCGGTTTCGTTACCGGCTGGAGTAGTGCGAATAGTGCGAACTATGCGAAGAGTGCGAGCTGTGGGAGTAGTGCTGCGCGTGCATAGTGGCAGGCGTCCCGACCTGCTGCATCACGAGCGGGGCAGCATTGATCGAAGAAGTATCCTGCGACGGGACGGCAGCCTGCGTCGTGACCGCAGCGCCGGTCGTGAAACCCGTAATCAGAAGAGCACTGCCCAAGCCCTTTGCTACTCGCGAAACGATACGACCGCTCGGAAGCAGATCCGCCACACTCTTGCTCACGCGGGGAAGCTCCATGGGTCCTCCATACGGGTGCTGCCTCTGACGCTACTGCCAACAATCCATGCTGTCCCAATTGCCATTTTCTAGTCAAGCTCTACATCCCTCCTTTAGGGAGGATGCCCTTACTGTGCGATTCAGGGCTCGCACACCTTTCTAACTAGTTGCAGGATCTGCCGACGCCTCGCGATGCGCGGTGGCAGTCCGGGCTCATTGTGGTCGATGCCCCCAGAATCTGGGAGCTCGCCACATAGACACCGTCTTTTGGACCGGGACTCGCAGTTGCCCCTGGGACCCGGACCTCGGCTCCCAGAACGTCAGCGCGCTCCACTTAACCATGTTCTCCCTAGAACTGATTGATCTAGCGGCTTATGGGTCCCATCCCTGTGGCCCGCTCTATACTGTCCGAAGGTGGCCGATATCGCTAACTTCCATCCGCTGCTCTTCAGATAGGAGAGGCGACCAAGAAACGATGCCATTCTCGCAGGGCGTAAAGACACGACTCTTCACACGTTGCGGACGCTTGTGCTGCCTTTGTCTCCGCCAATGTGGCACGAACATCGAGGCCGCACACATCATCGCCCAGGCAGATGGCGGCAGTAACGAAGATGACAATGGTATTCCTGTCTGTTTCGACTGCCACCAAGAAATGGAGGCGTACGACCCTCGCCATCCTCGAGGCAACCGCTTCCAGCCAGAGGAACTACGGGCGCGCAGAGATCGCGTCTACCGTTTGGTAGAGTCCGGAGTCATCTACGCCCAGCTCTTGGCTCAACGTAGTCGGGCTGGGGTCGCTGAAGTGGCAGGACAGATTGCGGTGCCCGAGGCCCTTCCCCGCGAACCTTCCACGGAGGCGCGCCTCTTACTAGAGCAGATGCATGGTTTCTTCCCACGTCTTGGTGCCGCCGGCAGGCGACTAAATCTCCTCGATGCAGCTGATCGTGCATTTGTCATTGATTCCCTCATCTCGGAAACACGTGACAACGTGGCCGCAGTTCGCGCACTTGCCGCGATTACTCGACCTGATCTTCTCTCCCCAGATGAACGCCGCCTCGTGCTCGAAAGAATGCTCCGAACGATAACGCTCGGCGACTCGCTAGCTTCGAAGGCCGCCGCTCTTGATGAACTCGAGGAGGACACGCTGCAAGGCCTTGACGAAGGCGTGCGCGTCGCCTTCTTCGAGGAACTCATTGAGATGTTGGTGCGTGATCAATATGAAGAAGTGAACCGAGTTACACGGCCCCTAGTGGCTAAGCATCGCGCCATACCTGATAGCCTGTACAAGAGCTACGTCGTGGCGCTGCTGGATCAAGCACGTTCAAATTCCTGGCATGGAGCTCCCGCCGCTAGGCGCGGGCTCGAGACTCTCCCCGATGAGATCGCGAGGGCAGGCTTTCAAGCTATTGACGCCAATTTTCTCGTAATACACGGCCATCACGGCCCAGTTAGGCCGTTTATCGAACGCTATCTTCATCTTGCTTCACCGGAGCAGCGACCGCTCCTAGAAGACTTTCTGCGGCTTCCGTTCCGACGCTTTCTTGAGAAGCACGCCCCGGACATCGACTAGCCCGATGCCTCGCCGATGGTCATCGAACTCATCGATCTAGCTGCAGCTAGAGGGTTACACGCCGGCCCGCCCCCGCCTGATCCAGGGGCGGTAGAAGTTCCAGAAGGAATTGGTCAACACAGGATCCGACACCATTAACCGATATGTGCACGCAGTACGCTCCTCCACGAGACGCAGGGTGCCATTGCCATCACGTTCGATCCGGAACTTGAGCTCGTTCGTCATGACTGCCCGAACCACGTATGCTGTATCACTGAGTGTCCGCGTGACGAGCACGCCATTGGCAACTCCCGTATTCAGATCCACCTGAATTCCCAAAGGATGGATCTGGGACAGTACTGCCGCGCTCCGCTGGAACTTGTCGTCATCAAGCCGTATAAGCTCTCCCTCGAGCTTCTCGACGTCCCACCCGCGAATATCTCCGGCGCCGTACCCGAGCGCTTTTGAATGCCGTTCGATGAGCTTCACGCGATAGTACTCTGCCGGATCACAGTTGAAGATCTCGGCATGGATCTGCGCCGCCTGTCTGCAGAGTTCACGATAGCGCTCTTCGTTACCCTGAATCGTGGGGACATACACTATGACTGGCTTCCCCTGTGCGAGAGTGACAGCGAGCTCAGAATCTTTGCCGAGGGTTTCCGACGTCTGCGCGCAGTACACCGTGCATTTCGCCCGCCTCAGCATGAGGCTCTCGACCAGCCCCTTCTCGATCCGGTCCTCACAAAATGACTGTGTGGGATCGAAATATCTCAGCTTAAGCTCCGCCAATTCCGGCTTCTCGAACAAGCGCTCGATCGCGGTGCCGACAAAAAAGAAATCCTCGACGTCACGCATCGATGTAGCAACATACACATCCATCTCGTCGCTACAGAGGTAATTGGTCAGATTCTCCCGCCCGGCTCTGCGAACCTCGTCCAGTCGACGCTTCCGCTCCGCATCCGGTCCCTTTTTGACAGCCTCTCCAGTAATATGGCCTAGAAAGTATGTCTCCGCTGGATCGATCGCAGTAATGGAGAGGAGGGGCTCCGGCCGGTTTGCGTAAACCTCCGGCGGAATTGCGGCACCGAGGCTTCCGACCTCCTCTCGTATTTCTTCGGTTGTCATCTTCGCCAGAGTCTTGAACGCGAACTTGACATTCCCATACTTCAGCAAGCCAAGCTGTTCAAAACGCTCGACCCCAGCCTCGAATTCAGCTTCCTGCACGCCCTGGTCTCCGTCTGGACGAAACACATAGGCGAAGAACGCGTCCGACACCGTCTCATATGCCAGTGCCAATAGGATCTCATTCAGCTGACTGACTCCAACCACCCTTTCCTTCTTCCAGAAGCCGTGGGCAAGCTCATCCACGAAGCACGATGCGACCAGGCTCTGGTGACCGGTCAGACGAGCAACGAGTGTACGCATGCTCAGAGCACCGGATCTCGAACTACCGCGGCCAATCAGTTGCATGTCGTCTGGGCGCTACTTCCGAAGTAGTTGGTGGTGCAATTGAGAGGCTGGCGAAGGCGCGGCCCTGTCGACTCCTGAAGCTGTTGCTGCAATCGGCGCTGATTGGCCACTTGCTCCTCCAAAGCTGCCGCCTTCCGCGCCTCGTTGGCGAGCTGCTGCGCACGATATCCAGCTTCGACCGATCGCTGGGCGAGCAACTGTGCGAGTTCCTCTAGCTTTGCGTCGAGGTCCGCGGCCAATTCCTGCCGCTTTCTGGCGAACTCCCCGTACGTAATACCCCCGCCATGGAGCTCGGCAAGGAGAAATTGGAACCGTGCCGCGTTGGTCTCCCGCAAGACGATTGCTTGCGGAGGGATCGGAAACGGGCGAGCTGCCGAGGACCAGGCCCGGTTGCATTCCTGCTTATCTTTGGCAAAGGCAACTATGGCCGATCTCTCCGACTGCGTCGGCTTCGATTGGTCAGTGAGCATCTCGAACGTGGTCTCTTTGGGGGTATCTATGGCCATCTTCGTTCGCAGGGGATCGAGAGCCCGGTCCCGGAACAGCTCCCGGCAGTACAGGCCTACTTGTTCTTGCTCGGCCTGCCATTGCGTCAGGGGATCCGGGCGGGATGAGATAGTGCCGCATCCGGCCAGCAAGAGTAGTGCGAACGATAAGACAGCGACCCGTACCTGCATGGACGCCTCCCATCGGGGATCTGTCGTCTTGCAGCACTCCCTATGCCACGCCAAAAAGCTTTGCTGCAGTAGTTAGATATGGAACGTCGCCCAGCCGCGACTACACGGCGTTGTCACTTTCGGTGACGATATTGCGCAAGAACGCTCCAGAATTGAGCGCTCGGGCGGGTACTCCAGCCGCCAACGCCAGCCTGATTATTGCGGAACTTCAGTCGCGGTGATGTCGGTCCTCTGTCTAGCCCTCTCCCAATACTATGGGTGAGTTCGTTTTGTAGCGATTCCTGCTGTCCTAGAACTCAACGATCTAGGGAGCCTGCGGCGGGATCCTCGGGCGAGATAGGCGGCAAGATGTACCACGGCTCGCCGACCTGCGGGTTCTGTACGTCGCGTCTGGTCTAGAGACGCGGGCTTATCGCGTCATCGGTGCGCTCCAGCCACATTTCCAGCAGCGTACCCAATACAACGAATCGTGCTCAATGGTCCCGAGCACGTCGTTGCCGCACTTGGGGCAGATCTCTGGACTGCTCGATGCGGGCCCGGGAGAACTGCAATGGGCTGATGTCGTGGGCACTTCCATTCCGATCCTCTGTTTCGGAATGGCGGTCGGAAAGGTTCCCTCTCCCCTCAGCCGAGACCTCGGATTGGTCCATTGCCGCCTGACCCACTGCACATCCGCCCAGAGTCTTCGCCGGTGCACGCGGGGCAGATCGACCGCAAATCCCGCGTCGCACGGCCCCAAGAACCGATGGACACGCGCGGGCAGCTTGTTGTAGTGCATCTGCCGCCTCTTGCCGCGGGTCCGGAATATTTCTTCGATATCGGACGCCGACACCCCAGCGCGCTCCAACTGGTCCACCGCGTGAGCGAGCGCATATCGCTCACGCACAGCGGTCGGCCGGCCCCGTGGCCTTCCTGCCTTCTGCCAGACCGCATTCAGCCACGCCAATGGCTCTGGCAGCCGAGGAAAGGGCGCCCCGTCATGGAGATCCTCCCAGTCCGCTTTGACTTTGGGGAGCAAGTTCCGGTCGTTCCGAATCGCGGTGCGCATCCGATCGGACGCGCCATGCAACCATGTGTCTTCGAGAATGCGTGTGGTGCTACCACATTTCAGGCAGGGCCATAGCTCCCCTCGCCGCTCTGCCGGGTCTCCCCACAGGGTCGCCACGACACCGCGACACGTGAGACACCAGACCCGTGGCGCAAAGAATAGCTGCTGCTCTTGCACGAGCAGCCGCACGAGCGTCGCGCCGTCCAACGCCAACAGGTCGAGGCCCTCGCCCTGCGCGCTGACCTCACGCGGATCAAGCTGCCAGAGGCGATCCCAGTGAATCTCGTACTTCACCCCCAGACGGTCCCGGCCCACCGGGGAGAAGCCGAGACGCCGTAGCCACCCGCCAATACCCTTCGGGTGGAGGGCGCCCGGCACGTCGCGCCAGTCAAGGCGCTCCCTCAGCTCGTCGACGAGATCGCCGGGATGAATCACGATCTGCTCGCGCTCGCCCATCCGAGCCACGAGCACCGCGAGGAGCGCGGCCTCGGCGCTCAGGAAGGCGCAGGCTTCAACGGCCCCGCGCTGGGCGGCGAGATCGCGGGGCGTCAGCGCCCGTCCGCGCGTGGGAGCGACCGCGAGCCTGCCATCCCGGAGGTCCGATCGGGGTGTACTTCCTCCTGCCGAGTCGAGAGAAGGGTCCATTTTCACCGAGTTGCGCGACGCATTTTCTTCCTCAGGATAGCGCCTACGATTCTCTCATGGGACGCGAACGTAGTGGGCGGCGACTGGAAGACGGCCGATCCCATGGACACGACGTACGCATACGGGGACGGCGAACAACCGCGGACGTCAGCAAGCGACTCTGTGGGTACGAGTCAATTGACACACGCCCCCTGTCTTCCGTCGAGACTTCCGGTCCACACCCAGTCCAAGTCCAGAAGTCTCGGGCAGAGTCCCATGGGAGTCTCGCCGGGCGGGACTCCCACGTGGGGCTTGAGCGGGCCGGGGGACCTCAAGAGCGCCGGGCATGAACCTCACCACGACCACCGACGGGGCCATCCTCGAGTTCCTCTCCATCCACCCGCAGCCCATCCGGACCCTCGTCGATCGGTATCCGAAGGCGACCATCTATGCCCGGCTCCGGGTCCTTCAGGCCGGTGGGTTGGTGGCGAAGCGTGGCCGGCAGTACCTGTTGACCACGGCCGGTCTCCAGGCGAAGGCCGCGCACGAAGGGGGCCAGGCCTTCGACGGACTGGTGGAGGCATACCCACCGCTCCGGGAGGTCCCCTCCCCGCAGCACCGTGCGCTCGCCGAACTGGGCATGGGGGCCCTGGTGCTGCGCCAGTTGACGGATCAGGACGAGCATCACACCGGCTTCTTGCTGGTGGGCCCCTCGCTCACCTGGAAGAGCTCCGCGGGCCGGTTTCTCTGTCTCGCGGCGGGCGCGGACCTGGCCACGTGCCTCGTCGACCTGGCCGCCGAGGCCGGGCGGAGCCTCTGGATTCGCCGGGACGCCACGGGGGACATCCGCTCCCAGCGGGGCCTCTTGAGCGCCGCCGTCGTCGTCCTGGACGAGTACGGGCTCGCCGACCGGGCGGTACGCCGGGCCGTCCTGCCCTTGCTCTCGGGTCGGCGCCGCGTGCCCCTGGAGCACGACGTCCTCCCCATCACCCCGGTGCCGATCATCACGATGAACCCTCGTCCAGGGCAGTCGCTCACGGCGCGGACCGGGTTCTCGCTCCCGCAGCTCCGCCGCCTGGTGCCCTGTGATCTGGGAGCCGTGCGGCTTCCCGACCTCGCCCTGACCGGGGAACGCGCCCTAGACGCCGCCCGGGCGGCAGGCCCCCTGACACTCCGGGCCCCGAAGGGAACCTGCGAGGCGTGTCGGGAGGCAGTCGTCCGCCTGCTGCGCCAGGTGCTCGTCCCGGACGCGCTCAGCATCGTCGATGTGGAGCTTCTGCTGGGGCTCGGCCGAGGCCTGACGGGGTGGCTGACCCCTGCGACTGCACTCCGGCAGGTCCTCTACGACTTCCTGCTCATCGTCGAGACCGTCGGCTGGGTGAAACCCGGATGGCTCGACCTCGTCAGGAGCTTCCCCGATCGCCGGGAGGAGGCGGCCGTCTCCATCGGCGCGCGAGGCGCGGCCATGCTGCCGGCCCTGCCGGCGTCCCTCTCTCCGACCATCTCGCTGTTTCCAGAACGGGTGGATCTCAGTCGCCAGAAGGAGCACGCCGCGATGAACTCCCGAGACTCCGTGCTACCCACCTTCACGCTCTCCGAGCGGTCCAAGGCCCTGCTGGTCTGGCTGGCCGAGAATGCCGGGATCTCCCTCGACGAGGCCGTCTACCTCCTCATCGAGCTCTACCGCATGCAGCAGGAGTTCAACGACAACGACCTCGACGATCTCCGCGCCGTGGTGCAGCTCCGGGAGGCCTGCGGGGCCGCCAACATCGCGATCAGTGACCTGCGGACCGCGGTCGAGCTCACGGGGGGCCTGCGAGCACGGGGCCTCACCCTTGATCACCTTCAGACCACGCTCCAGGTCGCCGCAGATTTGGCTGAGGCCGGCCTGTACCTCGAGGACGCCGTCGCCGTGGTGGAGCTGATGAAGGCCCTGAAGAAAGCGGGCATCAACGCTCGCCTCCCAGAGCAGCTCGGTGCCGCACTCAAGCGGTACGACGCCCTTGGCTACGAGCCCAAACAGCTGGGGCGGGTGGCGAAGCTCTGGGAGCAGCTGAAAGCACTCAATCTCGGCCTCGACGATCTTGAGCATCCGCTCGCGCAGTACCGCCAGCTGGCTGAGCTCGGATTGGATGCCAGGGCAGTGGCAGACTTGGCCACCGCCTTCGACCTGGCCGGGGTGCCTGCCGTGCAGCGCGCTGAGGTGCTGGGCAACGCCATCACCCTGGGCCAGGCCGGGATCGCGCTCGCTGGTCTCCAAGCCGAGCGCGAGGCCTGCTTGCAGGAGCTGCGGCAGCGTCAGGCTGAGCAGGCCCTTCTGGAGGAGACCCTCAAGGCCAGTCGTGACGAGTTCGCTCGGATCCAACAGGAAGCAGCCGAAGCCAAGGAGCGAGTGGCCGCCCTGCGGGAGAAGGCGGCAACGCAGGAGGACGCGATCGCCACCACTGGGGCCCTTGAACAGTTCTTCCGCGGCAATCTTGATGCGGCAGACCCGTTCTTCGCCAAAGTGGTCACCCTCCGTCAGCTCCGGCGCACCCGGCCGGGACAGTTCCCGAACTTCGAGACCGGTCTCTCCGTCGCAATCCAAGCGCAGCTGCGGCGGTTCCTCACGGTCATTACTGAGGCGGCCCTCGCCGCGCCAGCGCTCGGCTCGACGGACCCATCAGCGAAGGAATGAACCCCGCGTGCGCGTCGACAGGAACTTGCGGCTTGTCGGAGGCGTCGGCCGGTGCCGCTTCAGAGAACGTAGATTGAACGGCAATTCTTCTCAGTTCACGATTTGCTTTCGGGGCCCGGACGTCGTTCGCCTTTGGACTCCTCGCGGCTGTCGGGCGAGACCATGACCGATCGTGCAGCTGTCGCTGGACCCACATTGGCCGAGGTCCTGACCCGTCCCGAGACGCTCCACCAACTCGGCGTCGACACGCTTCTGCGGTTACAGCAGGAACTCGGCCATCTTCGCGTGGACATCGAGGCCGCCGTGGCTCGACACCTGGTGCCTCGAAGCCAGACGCTGCCGGTAGCTCCCCTCGTCGGCAGCGAGTTGACCGTCGCGGATGTGGCGGTCCGTCTGCGTCGTCCCGTCGGACACGTGCGCGCCCTTCTCCGGCGCAAGGAACTGCCTGGGTATCGGCGCGGCAAATATTGGGTAATCCCGGAGACGGACCTGCAGACGTGGCAGGTCTCGCGTATGCGGCTTGACGGTCAGTGTCGTGAGGCGCTACCGTCGGCAGACCGTAGTGGTACTGGCCTAGATCAACTCACACCGAGGGGCTCACGGTCATCGAGTCGGAGCATACGTGACACCCGTCGTGAGGTCGGAGGATCGATTGCGGGGCATCCGGATCACGGCTGAGGGGCTGACCCAGACGCTGGCGATCGACACGGGAGCTAAGCCCACCCGAGGAGGGGGATAGCGTATGCCTCGGATCAAGCGCATGGTCGTCGTGCGCTTCCGCGATCAGCGGAATCTTTGGGAAGTAGACTACAGAGACACGGACGGCAAGCGACGCCGGCCGCTCTTCGGTAGTGAAGAGGAAGCCTATGAGCATGCGACGGAGGTCAGTCGACGCCTCGAGCTCAACGAGCCCGTCCCGGAACAGCGGGACATCGTCCTACGGGACTTCGTCGAGCAGTGGCAGCGGCTAGAGGTAGACCGTGTCGGGACGCGCACCTATCAGGGGCGCGTCGCCTCCCTCACCCGCTACGTACTCCCCATACTCGGCCACGTGCGAGTCCGAGCGATCCAGCGTCATCACGTCATTGACCTTCTAGGCCGGCTGCAAAAGCAGACCAAGATCCACCAGACGACCACGAGACGACGCGGCGGACGCAGCGAGCCGAAGAGCAGCGGCACCCTGGGCCCCAATACCATCCGCCTGGCGAAGGACGCTCTCTCGGTCGTGCTTGGGTCGGCCGTGGATCGCGGGCTCCTGAAGACCAATCCGGCGCGACAGCTCGGACCCTACAGCCGTCTGCGTGGGATCCGGAAGGAACCGAGCCCGATGAACGCTGTACAGCTCAGCGCCTTTCTCGCGGCAGCGGCGCAAGTGCCTATCTACGGCACCCTCTTCACTCTCATCGCCAAAGCCGGGCTCCGTCCGTCGGAGGCGAGAGGCCTCAAGCCCGATGACATCGACTGGCACACAGGCACCTTGCGGGTCCAGCGGTCCCTCGATCCGGACAACTCTGAGAAGCCCACGAAGACGTACGAGACGCGCGACGTCGACCTGTCATCCGAGCTCGCGATCACGTTGAGACAGCACCTTGAGTGGCTGGACCGACATGCCCTAGCGGAGGGTTGGGGCGAAGCGCGGTGGCTCTTCCCAGGTCCGGACAACAAGCCTCTTGACGAGAGCTTGGTGCGGCGCTCGTTCCGCCGCGCCCTCAAGCGGGCTGGGGTCCGGGGCTTCTCAACCTACGATTTGCGTCACACCTACGCCTCGCTACTGCTCTGCCTCGGCGCTCCGCTCCTTTACGTCTCGCGGCAAGTGGGCCACAAGAACGCCACCACGACCCTGAAATGGTACGCGCGTTGGATTCCTGGGACCGGGGAGCGATGGGTCGACCGACTCGATGTAGGGATCGCGCATGGAACCAGAACGTGGAACCAATCAGCAAAATCGGGCACCCCCGGCTCGCTCACGGAGCCGGAAGTGCCCGATCTTACGTTTGGTGGGCCGTCAAGGACTCGAACCTTGGACCCGCTGATTAAGAGTCAGCTGCTCTACCAACTGAGCTAACGGCCCGCGTCTGCCGCGGGTGCTGCCTGTGCTGCAACCGCCCCCCTCACCCTGCCCTCTCCCCGGAGGGAGAGGGTATGGAATGGTGCGCCCAAGAGGATTCGAACCTCTGGCCTTTAGCTCCGGAGGCTAACGCTCTATCCAGCTGAGCTATGGGCGCCCGAACCAGCCCGAATCGTCTGTAACTCGCCCGTGGTCTCGCGGAGTGGGGTGACCGAAGGGAATCGAACCCTCAACCCCTGGAGCCACAGTCCAGTGCTCTAACCAATTGAGCTACGGTCACCGTCCCGGGACGACAGCCAAGTCGTGACTGTACCGTAACGTTCCGGCCCGGTCAACGGCGCGCACCCCTCGCCGGCGCTCCCTCAGCGGCCTGCATCGAGCGCCGCGCGCATCGCACGCAGGCCGGCCTCGGCGCCGCGCAGCGGCGACTTCAGCAGGCGCTGCGCCTTGCCCACCGCGAGCCCGCCGTCGAGCGGTCGCGCCGCCTTCTGTCCGAGCTCGGCGGTGGTCGCGGGCGTGAGGCGGGAGCCGTCCAGCTCGAACACGCGACAGATGAGCCGGGAGAAGGCCATGCGGTCGAGGGTGTCGGCCCCGGCCAGGTGCCAGATGCCGCGCTCCTCCCGCTCGCAGCACTCCACGGTGGCGGTGGCCACGTCCTCGTTGTAGGAGGGGCTCGCCCGCTGATCCACCGCGGGCCGGAACCCCCGGCCGCCCCGGCAGGCGCGGATCAGCTGGTAGACGAAGTTCTTCTCCTGGCGCTCGGGCCCGTAGACCACCGAGGTGCGTACGACCAGGGCCCGCTCCAGCGCGCTCAGCACCGCGGCCTCGCCCTCCGCCTTGCTCCGGCCGTACACCCCGAGCGGGTTCGGCGGGTGCTCCTCGACGAAGGGCCCGCCCACGCCGTCGAAGACGTAGTCCGACGAGTAGTAGACGAACCCCGCGCCCACCCGGGCGGCGGCCAGGGCGGCGGCTTCCGGCGCCCGCACGTTGATCGCGAACGCCTCCTCCGGATGCTCCTCGCAGTAGTCGACGTGGCTCAGCGCGGCCGGGCAGAGCACCCAGTCGGGCCGGTGCTCGCCGAGCAGCCGCTCGACCGCGGCGGTGTCGGTCAGATCGAGCGGAATGAGCCCCGGATAGGCGTGATGGGCCCAGGTGCCGACGGCCTCGTGGCCGCGCGCGCGCAGCACGCGCACGAGGGCCGCGCCCACCTGCCCCGAGGCCCCGATCACGAGCGCCCGCATCCGTTCTAGGCTACCATCCCGCGAGGGAGGACACCCGTCGCGATGGCCGATCGTCCGCTGATCTTGCTCTGGATCCCCGAGCCGGGCCCGTATCGCGACGCCCTCTCCCGCGCCGGGCTGGATCGCGCGATCGATCTGGCGCACGTGCCGCCGGGGGAGACACCGCCGCCGGACGTGCTGGCGCGCGTGCAGGCCATGCTCGCCTATCGCTCGGGCCCGGGCGTGCTGTCGCGCATGCCCGCGCTGCGCTGGATCCAGGCGCTGACCGCGGGCGTGGAGGGCTGGCTGGCGCTGCCGGACCTGCCCCCCGGCGTCGCGCTCACGTGCGCGCGCGGCACCCACCGCGTGCAGATGCCGGAGAACATCCTGGGCGCGCTGTTCCACCTCACGAAGTCCTACGGGGACATCGCGCTCGATCAGAAGGAGCATCGCTGGCGGCGCCGCGTGTCGCGCACGCTCGCTGGCACCACGCTCGGCATCCTCGGGCTCGGGGTGATCGGCCAGGAGCTGGCGCGCAAGGCCGCCGCGCTGGAGATGCGCGTGATCGGCACCCGCCGGAGCCCGGCGCCGCTGCCCCACGTCGACCAGGTCTACGGGCCCGACGGTACGGACCAGGTCCTCGCCGCATCGGACTGGGTGCTGCTGCTCCTGCCCGTGACTCCGGAGACACGGGGGTTCATGAACGCGGCGCGGCTCAAGCGCATGAAGCCGAGCGCGTACCTCCTGAACTTCGGCCGCGGCGAGCTGGTGGTGGACGGAGACCTCATCGAGGCGGTGCGGGCGCGCACCATCGCGGGCGCGGTGCTCGACGTCTTCACCACCGAGCCGCTGCCCGCGGAGCACCCGTTCTGGTCCACCGAGAACATCCTGGTGCTGCCGCACATCGGCGGCCTGCATCCGGAGCGCGATGCCATCGTGGCCCACCTCTTCGCCGACAACGTCGAGCGCTTCCTCGCGGGCCGGCCCCTGCGCGAGGCGGTGGAGCGCGCCCGCGGATACTGAGCGGTGAGCCGGTCGCTCGGGCCCGCGCTGCCGCCGGCGCTGCTGGCCCTGCTGTCGCAGACCGATCTGGAGTCGCGTCTCGGCCGGGCTTTGCCCTTCGTCACCCGGGACGCCGACGATAGCCTTCACCCGATGCTGTGCTCCTACCTGGAGTGGCTCGCGGTGGACGCCCGCACCCTGCGGCTGGCGATCGCGGCGGGTAGCCGGAGCGCGCGGAACCTGGAGGCCCGGCGGGTGGGGACGCTGGTGCTGGTCGACGCCGACGTCACCGCGTACGTGAAGTGTCGCGCCGCCGCCGCGCCGCGGCGCTTCGGCGACCTGCTCCGGTTCAGCCTCGCGGTGGAGGACGTGC
Source organism: Candidatus Methylomirabilota bacterium (assembly GCA_035650715.1). Classification (GTDB taxonomy): domain Bacteria; phylum Methylomirabilota; class Methylomirabilia; order Rokubacteriales; family CSP1-6; genus CAMLFJ01. Next base: position 32,092 of record DASRHC010000069.1, read on the forward strand.
TGGACGACCGGCCGACCGAGGCCGAGGGCGAGGCACGCATCGCGAGCGGGATCACCTACCGGCCGCGGCCCTCGCTCGACGCGCCCTGGGTGCAGGCGGTGCTGGCGGCGCTGCGGGCGGAGTAGGCCAGCGCGAGCCCCCCTCCCTCACCCTGCCCTCTCCCTCCCAGGAGGGAGAGGGTGGGATGCCTAGACTTCCAGCAGGTCGCTCCCCACCACCATCGGCCCCGCGAAGTGCCGGCGGGCCGCGGCCTCGAGCGCCCGGGGCTCCGAGCCCGGCATCAGGTGCGTCACGGCCAGCTTCCTCGCCCGTGCCGCCTCCGCCACGCGTCCCAGGTCGTCCGGCTGCGTGTGGTAGGACGCCAGATCGCGGATCTTGTCCTCGAGCGTGGGCCACCCGCAGCCCGGGTACCACGACGTCTTCGCCATCTCGCAGCACTCGTGCACGAGCACGTCCACGCCCTGGCTCCAGCGGATCAGGTTCTCGCAGGGACGCGTGTCTCCCGAGATCGCGATGCGCCGGCCGCCGCCCTCGAAGAGGTAGCCGAAGGCGGGGCGCACCGGATCGTGCTCGACGACGAACGCGCTCACCGTGACCCCGCCCGCCTCCATGACGCGGCCCTCCTCGATCTCGGTCACGGTCACCGCGGGCGGCTCGCGATCCATCATGTGGTGGCGGCGCACCTCGATGTCCCAGTGCAGGTACTCGAGCAGCAGGTCGACCTGACGCCGCGTGCCGGCCGGCCCCCAGATCTCGAGCGGCGCGTTCTGGCCCACGATCCACCGCGTGATCAGCAGGTGCCCCAGGTCGATCGTGTGATCGGAATGATGATGCGTGATGAACACGCGCGGCCAGTCGTAGGGCCGCACGCCCGCCTGCACGAGCTGGGCGCCCACGCCCGAGCCCGCGTCCACCAGGAAGCGCTCGGCGCCCAGCGACAGCAGCGTGGCGGGGCCGCGGCGCTGCGGGTTCGGCGGGGGCGAGCCGGTGCCGAGGAGCACCGCCTTCACGTCAGCGCCCCGGCGCGGGCAGCCGGCCCGCGGGCTCGAACTGGGGAACCACCGCCTCGATGCGCTGGCCGCCGGAGAGAAGGAAGCGGGCGACCTGCTCCTGGGCCGCGCGGCCGACCGCATACACCTCGGGGAACGCGGTCCAGGTGAGGAAGCCGTGCGGGTTGCGGAAGCGCTCCGAGAAGCCCGCCCCCGCCAGGTCGTGGCGGTAGAGCGAGGAGGCCGGCCAGAGCAGCCCGGCATCGAGCAGCGCCACGGTCGTGGGATTCGGCACGGTCTGGTCTCCCACCGCCCACTGGAACAGCACGGGGCGGCGCGGCACGCCGGGCAGCGGGGCCTGGCGCAGATAGGGGGCGAAGGCGACGGGGTTGGCGGACTGCGAGATCCACTCCGCGCGGTCCAGATACGCCTGGATGGCGAGGGCGCCGGGGGCCGGATCGCGGACGGGCGCCTCGCCGGGCAGGGGAAGCGACTCGACGAAGTCGTTCTCCGCGTTCAGGAGCGAGGGCCGTCGCTGGCGGAGCTGGTGCACGGCCCGGGGGCGGAACACCGGCGACTGCCGCGCGATCTCCGCGATCGGTCCGCCCGCCACGTTCAGCACGCCGAGGCGCACCTGCGGGTCCACCGCCATCAGCAGCGTGCCGTAGATGCCGCCGAACGACTGGCCGAGGTAGTAGATGCGCTCCCGATCGAGGTCCACGCGTCCGTCGCCGTCCACGTCCACGCCGCGCTGGATGCCGCGGACCAGCTGCATGAGGTCCGCGACGGTCTGGCGCAGGCCGTCGCGGGTGCCGATCAGGGCCAGCCGGGAGTCGACGCGGGTCGCGACCCCCTCGGTAGGGCCAATGCGCCCATCGCCGTCCACGTCCACGCCCCGGCCGCCGGCGGCCAGCGTGATCGGCTCGTGTCCGGACCGCGCCACGCTCACCGTCCCGGCGGGGCCGCCGCCGTGGCCGACCGCGTTGATCGCCACCGTGGCGAATCCGGCGTGGGCCATCGCGCCCGCGACGAGCATCGGGACCAGGTGCCGGTCGTTGCCGAAGCCGTGCCCGAAGATCACCACCGGCCACCCATCGCGCGGCATGACGCCGGCCGGCAGGAACACGGTGACGTCCACCTCCTCCGTCCCGGTCATGGCGGGAACGCCCTCGCGGGTGGGGAAGGCGGGGATGTGCCGCTCCGGCGCGAGGAACGAGCGGGAGGCGAAGCGCCCGAAGGCCACCGTCCGCACGTCGGTGGGCGGCACCGCGGCGAGCGGCAGCTTCACCGCCTCCTCGAGCGGCGCGGTCGGGTCCGCCGCGGTCTGGCGGCGCAGCTCGATCGCGTCGAGCTCCACGCGCGCGTACACGGAACGGGTGGCGTTCTCACCCAGGGTGAAGCGGATCGTGGGCCCCGAGGTCGATTCGATGCTCTCGCGGATCCGCTCGAGCCCGGTGGTCACGCTCTGGGTGGTGAAGACCGCGACCGCGGCCAGGTCCTTGCGCGTGAGTCCGAGCGGCCGCACCTGCTGGAGCACCATGCCCCGGGCCGAGACGCCCTGCGCCGCCTCGCTCACCAGCGCGGGGCCGGCGAGCGGCGTCAGCGGCTGTCCCGCCTCGTCCAGCACCCGGGTGGTCAGCACGAGGGCGTACCGCCGCGCCTGCAGCAGCGGCCGCTCCGGCCGGGCGTGGAGGGTCAGGCTCTCGCCGTCCCAGACGAGGCGCTGGAGCGCCACCGGCGACGGCATCGGCTCCGCCCACAGGGGCACGATGAACGCGCTCGTCCGGGTCACGCTGTCGAGCGCGATCGGCCCCGAGAAGCGGATGCTGATGCGCGGGTCGACGCTCCAGCCGTCCAGCTCGTTGAGCAGCGTCACCTCGTCGCAGCCGGCCGGATCCACCGCGCAGTCCGGCGGCGGCAAGGCGATGCGCCGGCCCGTGAGCTGGTTCGGATCAGGGGTGGTGAAGCGATCGGATGGGAGCAGCCACTCGACCTGCGCGGCTTCGACAGCCCGCGCTCCCGGCCAGACCGCCGACGACGAGAGGGTGAGGACCGCGGCCGCCGCCCGGAGCCCGAACGCCAGGCGGCGGGCCGGGCGGCGGAGCGCGGCGGGCACGTCCTCAGCGAGGCTGCTGGGGCGACGGCGGTTGTTGCGGCACCCGCGGCATCGGCACCACGCGACGCGGGCTCCGGGGCTGGGCCTGATAGGCGCCCACCGTGACCGCGACCTCCTGCTCCTTGCCCTCGCGCATCACCGAGATCTTCACCACCTTCCCCACCGGCGTGCTGGAGATGATCCGCTGCAGGTCGCGCGGGCCTTCCACCGCGGCGCCGTCCACGGAGAGCACCACGTCGTTGGCCTTGATGCCGCCCTGATCCGCGGGCTGACCGCTGACCACCTGGCGGATCAGCACTCCCTTGGGCTCCTTCAGACCGAACTTGGAGAGGTCCTCGTCCGGCACCTCCGCGATGCTGACCCCGAGCCAGCCCCACTCCACCTTGCCCTTCTCCGCCAGCTGCGGCAGCAGCGCCTTCACCAGGTTGACCGGGATCGCGAAGCCGATCGAGCCGTTGACGGCGGCCATGCTGTTGACGCCCACCACCTCGCCCGCCATGTTCACGAGCGGGCCGCCCGAGTTGCCCGGGTTCACCGCCGCGTCGGTCTGGATGAACTCGAAGCCCGGGGCCGCCACCTGCAGCGGCGCGCCCTTGCGGCTGACGATGCCGAAGGAGACCGTCTGCTCGAGCCCGAACGGATGCCCCAGCGCCAGCACGAACTCGCCCACGCGCGTCTGGTTGGAGTCGCCCAGCAGGGCCACCGGCAGGCCGCGCCCCTCGATCTTGAGCAGCGCCAGGTCCACGCGCTCGTCGAGCCCCACCAGCCGGCCGTCGAAGCGCCGGCCGTCGGCGAGACGGACCTGGATGCGGTCGGCGTCGCTCACGACGTGGGCGTTCGTCACCAGGTAGCCGTCCTCCCGGACGATGAAGCCCGAGCCCGCGCTGCGTCGCTCCTCGGGTGATGGCTGCGCCTCCTCGCCCTGCTCGATGGCGCGGCGCACGCGCACCTGCACCAGCGCCGGCTTCATGCGCTCGGCGAGATCGTGCATGAAGTCGTTGAGGCGGGCGATGTCGGGAGGCGGCGTGGCTCCCGGGCTGTCCTTCCAGAGCGCTTCGGCGGCCTGGACCGGGTCGGCGGCCAGCGGAGCGAGGAGGAGCGACAGGGCCAGCGCGAGGGGGAGAGCGGGACGACGCATCGGCAAGCCTCCTGGGATGTGCAACCTGAAGGACCCGGTCGATTATACCAAGCGGGAACTTTTCGGCCCGGCGGTGCCGCTCACCGGCGCACCTCCCGCAGCACGTGGCCCAGCTCGGGCAGGATCAGCTTGTCCAGCGCGAGGCGGCAGGCGTTCGGCGAGCCCGGCAGGGAGAACAGCGCGCGCCCCTGCACCACCCCGGCCTGCGCGCGCGACATCATCGCGGCCGCGCCGATCTCCGCGTAGGACAGCATGCGGAAGAGCTCGCCGAATCCCACGAGGCGCTTGTCGAGCAGCGCCTCCACCGCCTCGAACGTGGAGTCGCGCGAGGTGATGCCGGTGCCGCCGGTGAGGATGAAGGCCTCGACCGCCGGATCCGTGCAGCCCTTCCGCACCACCTCGGTGACCTGCGCCGGCTCGTCGCGCACGATGGCGTGGCCGACCACCCGGTGTCCAGCGGCCACGAGCCGCTCGCGGATGAGCCGGCCGCTGGTGTCGGTCTCCGGCGTCTTCGAGTCCGAGATGGTGAGCACGAAGCAGCCGATGGCCTGCGGCGCACCGGCCTTGTGCTCCTGCGGCACGCGGTCGGCGGCGTCTCCGGCAGGGCTCACGCGGGCTCTCCCGCCTCCTCCACGTAGATCGCGCCGTCCTGCACGGTGGCCACGTAGCGCGGGACATTCTCTCCGGGCACGGTCATGCAGGCCCCCGAGCGCATGTCGAACTCCCAGCCGTGGACGGGGCAGATCACGATGTCGCCCTCGACCCAGCCGTCGCAGAGGCTCGCCCCCTGGTGGGGGCAATCGTTGCCGATCGCGAGCACCTCGTCGCCGCGGCGGAAGAGCGCGATGTCCCGGCCGTTGACGGTGACCAGCGCGCCTCTGCCGGGCACGAGCGCCGCGGCGTCCAGGACCTTCACGCGGGGCATACGCGACCTTTCATTCCCGCCCCCTCACCCTGCCCTCTCCCCCTCCGGGGGAGAGGGAGAAGGCGCGGGGTAGGCCCGGTCGAGGAGCTCGACGAGGTGGAGCACCTCGATGGGCGAGCCCGCCGCGGCGAGGCCCTGCGCGATCTGGATGATGCAGCCCGGGTTCGCGGTGATCACCGCGTCGGCGCCGGTGGCCCGCACGTGGGCCACCTTGCGCGCCTGAAGCCGCGTGGCCATCTCCGGCTGCATGAGATTGTAGGTGCCGGCCGAGCCGCAGCACCAGTCCGCCTCCTTCAGGTCGACCACGCGCAGCCCGGGAATCTGGGCCAGCAGCGCGCGCGGCTGGGTGCGGATCTTCTGCCCGTGCACCACGTGACACGGGTCGTGATAGGTCACGGTGCGTGGCACCGGGCGCAGCGGCCCGCGCAGCGGCTGCTCGGCCAGCAGCTCCGAGACGTCGCGCACGCGGGAGGCGAAGCGCGCGGCCCGATCGCGCCAGGCCGGATCGCCGGCCAGCAGCGTGCCGTACGCCTTCATGTGCGCGCCGCAGCCCGACGTGTTCACCACCACCTGCTCCACGCCCGCGTCCTCGAAGGCCGCGATGGTGCGCCGGGCCAGGGTGAGCGCGGTCGCGTGCTCGCCCGCGTGCGCGTGGAGCGCCCCGCAGCAGGCCTGGGCGCGCGGAGCGACCACCTCGAACCCGTTGCGGGCCAGCACCCGCGCGGTGGCGCGGTTGTGCGGGCCGAACACCGCCTGCTGGATGCAGCCGGTGAGCAGGCCCACGCGGCCGCGCCGGGCGCCCTGGGCCGCGGTCACCTCGGGGAGCGGGGCCCGGGCCGCGCCGGCGGGCAAGGTCGGCAGCAGGGGCTCCCAGTGCCGGAGGGGGCCCGGCAGCAGACGCAGGAGCCCGGAGCCGCGGACCAGTCGCTGGAGACCGCTCACCTGGTAGAAGCGCAGGCCGCCCGCGGCCAGCCGCAGCAGGCGCGGGTTCGGCAGGAGCAGCGAGAAGTTGAGCCACCGGAAGAGGCGGCGCAGCGGCCCGCCCGGGCGCTGGCGCTCGATCTCGCTGCGCGCCGTCTCGATCAGCTGCCCGTAGGGCACCCCCGACGGGCACACCGTCTCGCACGCGCGGCAGCCGAGACAGAGATCCAGGTGCGCGACCGTGGAGTCGGTCAGGCCGATGCGGCCCTCCGCCAGCGACTTGATCAGCACGATGCGGCCCCGCGGGGAATCCATCTCGGTGCCGAGCTCGGAGAACGTCGGGCAGTAGGCCAGGCAGAGCCCGCAGTGCACGCAACGGTCGACGCCCTCCACGCTCTGCCCGTGGAGCGCGAGCGGGGCGGCCGCACGCTCGGCGGTGGTCGGGGCGTGGGCCATCGCCTCAGATGCCTCCCACGAAGCGGCCGGGATTGAGGATGCCGTGCGGATCGAGCCGCTCCTTGATGCTCCTCATCAGGCGCAGCGTCGGCCCCGGCGTGTCCCACACCGGGACGCGCTCCTTCACGGCCAGGGGGGCCCACGCCACCATCGCGTGGCCGCTGGCGCCGGTCACCAGCCGCCGCCACTCCTCGAGCGCCGCCGCGACCGGGCCCGGATCCGCGCCGCCCGAGAGCACCGCGGTGACGATGCCGACGCCCGCGTGCGCGGTCATCGCCGCCTCCAGCCCGTGCCGCCGGGCCACCCCCGCGCCCGCCTCCATCAGCTCGGCGGTCTGCGTCGGCAGCAGCGCCCAGCGCATGACGGCCGCCACCGCGTCGCCGCCCGGGCGACCCAGCGCGGCGAGCGCGCGCCACGTCTCCTCGCGCGCCGGGCCGTCGAGCACCCGCTGCTCCACCAGCCCACAGGACCCGAGCAGCCGCGCGAGCTCGTTCACCTGCCACTCCACCTGCGGGGCGATGCCGTCGAGCCCGACCAGCAGGCCGGCGCCGCCGCCCAGGCCCAGGCGCCGCAGCGCCTCCCCATCGGCGAGCTCCAGCGCGCTCGGGATCAGATCCGAGCCCAGCACGGCCCGCGCGGCCCGGCCCGCGTCCGCCAGCCGGTCGAAGCGCGCGACCACCAGCCGGTCCACGTCGGCGCGCGGCCGCAGCTTGAAGGTCACCTCCACCAGGATCCCCAGGGTCCCGAAGGAGCCGACGTAGAGCTTGGGCAGGTCGTAGCCGGCCACGTTCTTGACCACCTTGCCGCCGCCCCGCACCGCGCGGCCGTCGGCGCCGATCACGGTGAGGCCGATCACCAGGTCGCGCGCGGTGCCGTACAGGTGACGGCGCGGACCGGAGGCGTCGCTGGCCAGGATGCCGCCGATGGTGGCGCGATCGCTCGCGGGGGGATCGAGCGAGAGCCACTGTCCGCGCTTGCCGAGCTCGGCCTGCAGCCGGTCGAAGGTGAGCCCGGCCTCGACGGTGACGGTGAGATCGCCCGGCTCGTGCTCGAGGATCCGGTCGAGGCGCCGGGTGGCCAGCACGAGCCCGATGCGGCTCGGCGGCGCGCCCACCCACATCTTGGTGCCCCCGCCCCAGGGGGTGACGGGCAGCCCGCGCTCCGCGGCCAGCGCGACCGCGGCCGCGACCTCGTCCTGGCTGCCCGGGAACACCACCGCCTCGGGGGCGCGGCCTTCCACCGCGTACGGCGAGCACTCGACGCCGGTGAGCACATGGGTGGGACCGACGATCCGGCGCAGCTCCTCGGGCAGGGTACTGGGCACCGCAGGGTCTCCGGAGGTCCCGCTAGAAGCGCTGGGCGAGCCCCTTCTCTTCGATCGGATGCCGACGATAGGCCGGTCCCACCTCGACGCAGGCCTTGTTGCTCGGAAAGATCTTGCCCGGGTTGCAGTTGCCGGCGGGGTTGAACGCGTCCTTCACCATCTTCATGCAGGCGAGATCCGCCTCCGAGAAGATGAACGGCATGTAGTCCGCCTTCTCGAGACCGATGCCGTGCTCGCCCGAGATCGAGCCCCCGACCTCCGCGCACACCTTCAGGATCTCGGCGCCCGCCGCCACCACCCGCGCCTCCTCGCCCGGCTTGCGCGGATCGTAGAGGATGTTCGGGTGCAGGTTGCCGTCGCCGGCGTGGAACACGTTGCCGACGCGCAGGCCGTGGGCGGCCGCGATCGCGTTCACGCGCCCCAGCACGTACGGCAGCTTGGTGCGCGGGATCACCCCGTCCATCACCATGTAGGCGGGCGAGACGCGGCCGTAGGCGCCGAAGGCCGACTTGCGCCCTTTCCAGAGCAGCGCGCGCTCCGCCTCGTCGCGCGCCTCGCGCACGTCGCGGGCGCCGCAGTCGCGGCACGCCTGGACCACGCGCTCGGCCTGCGCGTCCATCCCGGCCGCGAGCCCGTCCAGCTCGATCAAGAGCGCGGCGGCCGCGTCGCGCGGGTAACCGCAGCCGAACGCGTCCTCGACCGCCTCGATGGTGAGCTGGTCGATCATCTCCATCGCGGCGGGCACGAGGCCGCGCGCGATGATGGACGAGACCGCCTCCGAGGCGTGGTCGACCTGATCGAAGACGGCGAGCACGGTCTTGACGGCCTGGGGCTTCTTCAGGATGCGGACCACGATCTTGGTCGCGATGCCGAAGGTGCCCTCGGAACCCACGAAGAGGCCGACCAGGTCGTAGCCCTGCGGATCGCGCGTCTTGCCGCCGAGCCACAGCAGCTCGCCGTCGGGCAGCACCACCTCGAGGCCGAGCACGTGGTTGGTGGTGACGCCGTACTTGAGCGTGTGCGGCCCGCCCGAGTTGTTCGCGATGTTGCCGCCGATCGTGCACGCCTGCTGGCTCGACGGATCCGGCGCGTAGTAGAAGCCCTGGGGGCCCACCGCCCACGACAGATGCAGGTTCACCAGCCCCGGCTCGACGACCGCGATCTGGTTGTCGTAGTCGACATCGAGCACCCGGTTCATCCGCATGAGCGAGATCACGAGCCCGCCCTCGCTGGGCAGGCAGCCGCCCGAGAGCCCGGTGCCCGCGCCGCGGGCCACGAACGGGATGCCCTCGCGGTTCGCCAGCTTGACGAGCGCGGACACGTCCTCGGCGGAGCGCGGGAACACCACGAAGTCGGCGAGGGCCCGGAAGAGGGTGAGCCCGTCGGACTCGTAGACCATCAGCTCGTCGGGATCGGAGAGCACGCCGCCCTTGCCGAGCAGGGCCTCCATCTCGCGGCGGAGAGACTTCTTGCGGGCGTCCGTCAGGGGGGGCACGGCGGTGATTATAGCATCGGGCCGGTGGGCGCCGGCGTCGCGGGGGTGCGAGCCGCGGTGGCTCCCCGAGCAGGACTCGAACCTGCAACCCTCCGGTTAACAGCCGGATGCTCTACCATTGAGCTATCGGGGAATCCCGGGAGGGAACCGTCCGGCTCCCTTTCTACCACACGGCCGGACGCGCGCCAAGCATCGCTACCCCATCTCGCGGCGGCCTTCCATCGCCTTGGAGAGCGTGACCTCGTCGGCGTACTCGAGGTCGCCGCCCACCGGCAGACCGCGCGCGATGCGGGTGACGCGCATGCCGAGCGGCTTGAGCAGCCGCGCCAGGTAGATCGCGGTGGCCTCGCCCTCCACGCTCGGGTTGGTGGCGAGGATGACCTCCTCGACCGGCTCGGTGTCCAGCCGGTGCAACAGCTCGCGGACCCGCAGGTCCTCGGGACCGATGCCGTCCAGCGGCGAGAGCGCGCCCAGCAGCACGTGGTAGCGCCCGCGGAACTCGCCGGTGCGCTCGAGCGCGAGCAGGTCGTTGGGCTCCTCCACCACGCAGATCGTCCGCTGCTCGCGCTGGGGATCGGCGCAGATGCGGCAGGGGTCCTGCTCGGTCACGTTGAAGCACACCGAGCAGTGGACGATCAGCTGCTTGAGCTGCGTGAGCGCCTCCCCGAGGGCGGCCACCTCGGGGGCGGGTCGCTTGAGCAGGAAGAACGTGAGCCGCTGAGCGGTCTTGGGCCCGATGCCGGGCAGGCGCTGGAGCGCGTCGATCAGGCGCGCGACCGGCTCCGGGTAGTAGGCCACTACGTTCCGAATCCTGGGCCGAGGCCGGGGATCTTGAGTCCGGCCGTGATCTTGCCCATCTCGGACTGCACCATCTCCTTCGACTTGCGGAGCGCCTCGTTGGTGGCGGCCATCACCAGGTCCTCGAGCATCTGCGCGTCCTCGGGGTTGATGACCTCGCGATCGATCTTGATCGACACCAGCTCCTGCTTGCCGTTGGCCACCGCCGTCACCATCCCGCCGCCCGCGGTGGCCTCCACCGTCTTCTTCGCCGCCTCCGCCTGGAGCTGCTCCATCTGGGCCTGGAGCTTCTGCGCCTCCTTCATGATGTTGCCGAAGCCCTTCACGGGGATTCTCCTTCCTCCGGGGCCCGGGGCCGCACCGCCACCACCTCGCCCTGGAACACGCTCAGCGCCGCCTGCACCGCGGGATGGTTGCGGGCCCCGCCCCCCGCCGCGGAGCCGCCGGCGCTGGCGTCGAGCTCGAACCGCCGCGCCCCGGCCACGTGGCGCCGCACGATCTCGTTGATGAGGTCCTTGTTGCCGTTGAGCATCTCGTGATGGAACGCGCTCGCCTGCAGCGCGAGCGTCAGCACGCCGTTCTCCATCCGGAGTGGCGTCGCGTGCTGGAGCACCGAGCCCAGCACCGCCCGGCGCTTCAGCAGGTCGGTGACGACGCGCTCCCACGCCGCGTCGAGGCCCGCCTGCACCGCCACGCCGGGCTCGTCGATGTCGGCCGCCGCGGTCTCCACCAGCGCTTCGTCCTCGGCCGGGCGGGCCGCGCGCGGGGGGGCCGCCGAGATCGACGCGGGCGCCGGCGCGGCGGCGGCCGATGCGGGCGTGCGCGCCGCCGCGCTCACGGGCGGAGCGCTCGCGGCCGGCGGAGCGGCCGGGCGCGACGAGGGCGCGGCAGCCGGCGCCGGGCGCGAGTCCAGCAAGGTCCCCTGCACCACCGTCGGGCGCCCCGCCGCCGCGCCGCCCGACACCGGGGGCATCTGGCGCAGGCGCGCCTCGGCCTCCTCGAGCTTCGCGATCAGCGTGTCGATGGCCTGCGGCTGCGGGCGTCGGGTGGCGCGCACCGCCGCGATCTCCAGCTCCACCCGCGGGTGCGGCGAGCGGCGCATCTCGGTGTCGGCGTCGAGGAACGCGCGCAGCACGTAGACGATCTCGTCGGCGCTGACCGGCTCCGCGGCCGCGCGCAGCTCGTCCGCCTCCGCGGGGGTGAGATCGACGAAGGGCGCGCCGGGCGCCACCTTCAGCACCAGGAGGCGGCGGGCCATCTCCACCGCCTCGCGGCAGAGCGCGCCGAGGTCCTCGCCCGCGGTGGCGGCCCGATCGATCGACTCCAGCGCGGCGGCGCCGTCGCGGGCGAGCAGGGCCGACACGAAGGCCCGCACGTGGACCGGCGAGGACGAGCCGAGCAGGCGGGCCACGCCGGATTCGTCCAGCTTGCCCTCGCCGTAGGCGATCGCGGTGTCGAGCAGCGAGAGCGCGTCCCGCAGGCTGCCCTCCGACGCTCTCACCAGCACCGGCAGCGCGGCGGGCTCGAACGGCACGCCTTCCTCGGTGAGGATCCGGGAGAGCGTCTCGGTGAGCTGCTCGGGCGCGATCGGGCGGAAGTCGAAGCGCTGGCAGCGCGAGAGCACGGTGGCCGGGATCTTCTTGGGGTCCGTGGTGGCCAGGATGAACACCACGTGCGCGGGCGGCTCCTCCAGCGTCTTGAGGAAGGCGTTGAACGCCGCCCCCGACAGCATGTGGACCTCGTCCACGATGTAGACCTTGAAGCGCCCCCGCGCGGGGGCGTACTTGACGTTCTCGCGCAGGGTCCGGATGTCGTCGATGCTGGTGTTGGAGGCCGCGTCGATCTCCATCACGTCGACCGGCGCGCCCGAGACGAAGTCACGGCACGAGGGACAGGCGCCGCAGGCCTCGGGGCCGGTGCGCGCGGTGCACGCCAGCGCCTTGGCCAGCAGTCGCGCGGTGGTGGTCTTGCCGACGCCCCGCGGGCCGGTGAAGAGATAGGCGTGGGCGACCCGGCCCGAGCTGAGCGCGTTGCGGAGCGTGCGTGTGACCGGGTCTTGCCCGACGACCGCGTCGAACTCCTGCGGCCGCCACTTTCGCGCCAGGACCTGATAGGTCAAAGACCGTGCACCCTCAATCGAGCCGACCGTCCCGCGATCGCCGTCCGAAACCTGCTCCGGCCAGGTACTCCCACGGCACACGAGAGGAGCGCCTTACCGTTGCTCCCTTCCGGGCCTGGCGGGGTTCGACGCATCTCGTTGCGTGGGGCCCAACCCTCAACGCCGTCCCGTACGGCTCATTCGACACGACCGGCCCTCGAGAGGGAATTCAACCCCGCTATAGCGGATTGCGGGTTACAGGGCACCGCTACCTCCCCGTCTAGCACGGCCCACCTTGCGCCGTGCGCCGACAAGGACCCATCTGCTTCGTTGGCGCCGTCGACCGCACGCTCGACGTACAGAGAGTACGCCTCGCGTGCGGTCTTCCGGCGCCGCCTCGCAGCTGGGCCCTTCTCGCCGCCCGGCAAACTTCACGATCCATCACCTGCCACAACCAATGTGGCGGAGGGGGTGGGATTCGAACCCACGGTACGGTTGCCCGTACACGGCATTTCCAGTGCCGCACCTTCGGCCACTCGGCCACCCCTCCGCGGTCTCTCCGGATCTGAAGGTGCGATCGAATTGGCGGAGGGGAGAGGATTTGAACCCCCGAGGGACTTGCGCCCCTATCCGATTTCGAGTCGGACGCCTTCAACCGGGCTCGGCCACCCCTCCGCGTAACCATTTCAGTATCTTGCACGCCAGCCCCGGGATCAACCCTTGGCCTCCGCAGCGAGGGCGGGCGCGGGAGCAAGTCTACCGCAGCGGCGCGGCGCGGGGGGTGAAATCGGAGACACCTCAGGCGCGACGAGCGCGGAAGAACTCGGTCAGCAGCGCGCCGCACTCCTCCGCGCGGATGCCTGCGGTGACGGCGATCCGGTGGTTGAGCCGCCGGTCGTCCAGGATGCGATACCGGCTCACCACGCCCCCCGCCTTCGGGTCCGCGGCCCCGTAGACGAGCCGATCGACCCGGGCCTGCACGAGCGCGCCGCAGCACATCACGCACGGCTCGAGCGTGGCGTAGAGCGTGGCCCCGGCGAGGCGGTAGTTGTCGAGCGCCCGGGCCGCGGCACGGAGGGCGAGGATCTCGGCGTGCGCGGTCGGATCGCGCTGGGCGAGCGGAGCGTTGTGGGAGCGGGCGATCACGCGGCCGTCGTGGACGACCACGGCCCCGACCGGGACCTCGCCCGCCGCGGCGGCCTTCCGGGCCTCCTCGAGCGCCAGCCCGAGCGCGGTCTCGTCGTCGGGCTGGTCGTCCACGCGCCCACGGTAGCCCGGGCCGCCGGGCGCAGGCAAGCGGCGGGCGCGGCGGTGGACCGCGTGGCCCGGGGGGACCCTACCCCCCGGGCTACGGGTGGAAGTGGCGCGCCCTAGAGGAATCGAACCTCTGACCTTCGGATTCGTAGTCCGACGCTCTATCCATCTGAGCTAAGGGCGCTCTTGGCGGAGAGGCCGGGATTCGAACCCGGGACAGAGGTTTTGCCCCTGTAACCGCTTAGCAGGCGGCTGCCTTCGGCCGACTCGGCCACCTCTCCCAAACGTCAAGCCTACCGAGTATATGCCATCCCGGCCGCGCCGCCTACCGCTTCGCACTCGCTGGGCTATGCTGTGGCCCCAGGAGGGCACCCCATGACTCGCCTGCGCGCGGTACTGCACGACGCCTGGACGCTCATTCGTCCCTACTGGTTCTCGGAAGACCGCTGGGCGGGGCGCGGGCTGCTGCTGGTCGTCGTCGTGCTGAACCTCTTCCTCGTGTACATCAACGTCCTGCTGAGCCAGTGGTACAACCTCTTCTACAACTCCCTGCAGGACAAGGACGTCGCCGCGTTCGGCCGGCTCCTGCTCCGCTTCTCCTGGCTGGCCGCCCTCTACATCGTGGCCGCCGTGTACCAGATCTATCTCAACCAGATGCTTCAGATCCGCTGGCGGCGCTGGCTCACCGAGCGCTACCTGGGCGCCTGGCTCGCGGACGGCGCGTACTACCGCATGCAGCTCACCGCCGGCGACACCGACAACCCGGACCAGCGCATCTCCGAGGACCTGCGGCTCTTCGTCACCGGCGCCCTCACGCTCGGGATCGGCGGCATGCGCGCGGTGGTGACGCTGCTCTCCTTCCTGGGCATCCTGTGGGGCTTGTCCGGATCCGTCACGCTGCCGATCGGCGGCGGCCTCACGGTGCCCGGCTACATGGTGTGGGCCGCGCTGGCCTATGCGGTCGCGGGGACGTGGCTCACGAACGTGATCGGCCGCCCGCTGGTGCGTCTCAACTTCAACCAGCAGCGCTACGAGGCCGATTTCCGGTTCGGCCTGGTGCGCTTCCGCGAGAACACCGAGGGCGTCGCGCTCTACGGCGGGGAGGCCGACGAGCTGCGCAACTTCCGCGAGCGCTTCGGTGCGGTCGTCCGCAACTGGTGGGACATCATGCGGCGGCAGAAGCGGCTCACCTGGTTCACCGCCGGCTACGCGCAGGCCGCGGTGATCTTCCCGATCCTCGTCGCCGCCCCCCGCTATTTCCGCGGCGAGATGCCGCTGGGCGGCCTCATGCAGACCGCGCAGGCGTTCGGTCAGGTGCAGGACTCGCTGTCGTTCATCATCACCTCCTACACCGACATCGCGGAGTGGCGGGCGGTGGTGCTCCGCCTCCTGGGCTTCGAGCACGCCCTCGCGCGGGTGCGCGCCGAGGCGGCGGCCGAGGGCGTCCGCCACCATGTGGATGCCGCAGGTGGGGTGCGCCTGGACCGGGTGCAGCTGACGCTGCCGGGCGGGCGGCCGCTGCTGGAGGACGTGTCGTTCGACATCCGGCCCGGCGACACCGCGCTGATCAGCGGCCCCTCGGGGGCGGGCAAGAGCACCCTGTTCCGGGCGATCGCCGGCATCTGGCCCTTCGGGCGCGGCGAGGTCCGCCGCCCGCACGACGGGCGGGTGCTGTTCCTGCCCCAGAAGCCCTACCTGCCCATCGGCACGCTGCGGGAGGTCGTCAGCTATCCCACGCCGCCGAGCGGCGTCTCCGATGGCGCCATCGCGGAGGCGCTCCGGGCGGTGGGACTGCCGGAGCTGGTCGGTCGCCTCGACGAGGCCGCCCACTGGGCGCAGGCGCTCTCGCCGGGGGAGCAGCAGCGCATCGCGTTCGCCCGCGCGCTCATCCAGAAGCCCGCCTGGCTCTTCCTCGACGAGGCGACGTCCGCGGTGGACGAGGAGGCGGAAGCTGCGCTCTACGGGCTGCTACGCCAGCGGCTGCCCGCGACCACCGTGGTCAGCGTGGGCCACCGGAGCACCCTGCGCGCGTTCCACGCGCGCCGGCTCGTGGTGACGCCGAACGGAACGGGGCCGGCGACCGTGGTCGAGGCGGCCGCCGGCGCCTGAAAAATGGCGGAGGGGGAGGGATTCGAACCCCCGATCCCTTGCGGGATTCCGGTTTTCAAGACCGGCGCCTTCAACCGGGCTCGGCCACCCCTCCGCGTCGGACTAGCGTGCGGCGCCGGCGGGCCCGATGCGCTCGAGGCCGCCCATGTACGGGCGCAGCGCGGCCGGCACCGTGACGGATCCGTCGGCTTCCTGATAGTTCTCGAGCACCGCGATCAGGGTCCGTCCCACCGCGAGCCCCGAGCCGTTCAGGGTGTGGGCCAGCTCGACGCGGCCACCCCCGGCGGGCCGGAACTTCAGGTCGAGCCGGCGCGCCTGGTAGGCCTCGCAGTTGGAGCACGAGGAGATCTCGCGGTACTTGCCCTGACCGGGCAGCCACACTTCCAGATCGTACGTCTTGGCGGAGTGGAATCCCATGTCGCCGGTGCAGAGCGCCATCACCCGGTACGGGAGCTCCAGGCGCTGCAGCACCGCCTCCGCGCTCCGGACCATGGACTCGAGCTCGTCGTAGGACTGCCCGGGCGTGGCGATCTTGACCATCTCCACCTTGTCGAACTGGTGCTGCCGGATCATGCCCTTGGTGTCCTGGCCGTAGGTGCCGGCCTCGCGCCGGTAGCAGGGCGTGAACGCGCAGTACCGCCGGGGCAGCTGCGCCTCAAGCAGGATCTCGCCGCCGTGCAGCGCGGTGAGCGCGACCTCGGCGGTGGGGATCAGGTAGAGCGTGCGATTGGCGTCGGGCTCCACCGTCCGGAACATCTGCTCCTCGAACTTGGGCAGCATCGCGACCCCGATCATGGTCTCGGGATTCACCAGGTGCGGCACCCACAGCTCGGTGAAGCCGTGCTCGCGCGTGTGCAGATCGAGCATGAACT
Organism: Candidatus Methylomirabilota bacterium; assembly: GCA_035650715.1. Classification (GTDB taxonomy): domain Bacteria; phylum Methylomirabilota; class Methylomirabilia; order Rokubacteriales; family CSP1-6; genus CAMLFJ01. The sequence goes on from DASRHC010000069.1 coordinate 48,587, forward strand.
GCGCGAGGGCGCGGCTCAGGCGCGAGGCGGCGCCCCACATGACGGTGAATCGCGCCTTGGCGATCTTGGCCGCGCGGTCGAAGTCGAGGATGCCGAGGGCCTCGCCGATCTCGAAGTGCTGCCGGGGCGCGAAGCCGAACTCGCGGGGGGTGCCCCAGCGGCGGACCTCGACGTTGTCGTCGGCGGAGGCGCCCACCGGCACCGAGGCGTGGGGGACGTTCGGGATCTCGAGCAGCAGGGCCTCGAGGCGGCCGTCGGCTTCCTTCACCCGCTGGTCGAGCGCCTTGATGCGGTCGGACACCTCCCGCATCCGCGCGGTGGCGGCTTGCGCGTCCTCGCCCCGCCGCTTGGCCTGCCCGATGGCCTCCGAGGCGCGATTGCGCTCCGCCTTCAGCTCCTCCGCCTCGCTCACGAGCCGCCGGCGGGCCGCGTCGGCCTCCAGCACCGGCGCGAGCGAGATCGCCGCGCCGCGCGTGGCCAGCGCGCGCTCCACCGCCGAGGGATCGTCGCGGATCAGCCTGATGTCGAGCATCGCCTCTGCCGAAGGTAACAAAAAAGAGGCCGCCACTGCGCGGCCTCTGCCTCCCCGCCCCGGACCGAGCCGGCGGCGGGGACTACTCTGACGACTCCGCCGGCGGCGCGGGCGCTTCGGCGGCGGCCTGCTCGGCTTCCACCCGCGCCACGTTGCCGACCTGGTCGTCCGGGTCCAGGTCGATGATGCGCACGCCCATGGTGTTGCGCCCCTGGCTCGTGATCTCGTCGGCGTGGAGGCGGATGATCTTGCCCTTGGTGGTCACCACGAGGATGTCGTCGCCCTCGCGCACCTGCAGCATGCCGACCACCGCCCCGTTGCGCCCGGCGGTCTTGATGTCGATGATCCCCTTGCCGGCGCGGCCCTGCAGCCGGTACTCGTCGAGCGGGGTGCGCTTGCCGTATCCGCGCTCGGTGACGGTCAGGACGGTGACGCCTTCCCGGACCGTCTCGGCCGCGATGACTTGGTCGCCCTCCTCCACGTCGATGCCCCGCACCCCCGCGGCGGTGCGACCCATCGGGCGCACCTCCGCCTCCGGGAAGCGGATGATCATGCCCTGCTTGGTGGAGAGCAGCACCTCGCGCTGCCCGTCGGTGCGGCGGGCCGCCATCACCTCGTCGCCGTCCTCGAGCGTGATCGCCTGGATGCCGCCGGCCCGCGGGTGCGAGAACGCGGAGAGCTCGGTCTTCTTCACCTTGCCCTGCTTGGTGGCGAAGAGCACGTAGCCGCCCGACTCGAAGTCGCGCACCGGCACGCACGTGGCCACCCGCTCGTGCTCGCCCAGCGAGAGCACGTTGGCCATGGCCTTGCCCTTGGACTGGCGGCCGCCCTCGGGGATCTCGTGCACCTTCAGCCAGTGCACCTTGCCCTTGTTGGTGAAGAACAGGAGATAGGAGTGCGTCGAGGCCACGAAGAGGTCCTCGACGATGTCCTCTTCCTTGGTCTCCATGCCGGTCACGCCCTTGCCCCCGCGCCTCTGGCTGCGGTAGGCCTCGACGTGCGTCCGCTTGATGTAGCCGGAGCGCGTGATGGTGACCACCATGTCCTCGTCGGCCAGCAGGTCCTCGATGGTGAGGTCCTGGGTCTCGGCCAGGATCTCGGTCCGCCGCTCGTCGCCGAATTCTTCCCTCAGGGCGCCCAGCTCGTCCTTGATGATGCCGAGCAGCCGCTGCTCGGAGGCCAGGATGCCCTTGAGGTCCGCGATGAGGGCGAGCGTCTGCTCGTGCTCCTCGACGATCTTGTGGCGCTCGAGCTGGGTGAGGCGCTGCAGCCGCATGTCCAGGATCGCCTTGGCCTGGATCTCGGAGAGCTGCAGCTGGCGCATCAGGGCGTCCTTGGCCGCGTCCGGGCTCTCGGCCTGGCGGATCAGACGGATCACGAGGTCGAGCTGGTCGACCGCCTTGCGCAACCCCTCCAGGATGTGCGCCCGCTCCTCGGCGCGGGCCAGGTCGTAGCGGGTGCGCCGGGTCACCACCTCGCGGCGGAAGGCGATGAATTCCTGCAGCATCTGCTTGAGATTCACCACCTGCGGGCGGCGTCCCACCAGGGCCAGCATGATCACCCCGAAGGTGGTCTGCATCTGGGTGTGCTTGTAGAGCTGGTTGATCACGATCTGCGGCACCTCGCCGCGCGCCAGCTCCAGCACGATGCGGATCCCTTCGCGGCTCGACTCGTCCCGGCGCTCGCTGATGCCCTCGATGCGCTTCTCCCGCACCAGCTCGCCGATCTTCTCCATCAGCGAGGCCTTGTTCACCTGGTACGGCAGCTCGGTGACGATGATCGCTTCCCGTCCGCCCCGCAGCTTCTCCACGTGGGCCTTGGCCCGCAGGGTGATGATGCCGCGCCCGGTGGTGTAGGCCTCGCGGATGCCGCTCTTGCCGTAGATGTAGCCGTAGGTCGGGAAGTCGGGACCCGGGATCAGCTTCATCAGCTCGTCGATCGACACGTCGGGCTCGTCGATGACCCGCACCAGCGCGTCGACCACTTCGCGGAGGTTGTGCGGCGGGATGTTGGTGGCCATGCCCACCGCGATGCCGGAGGAGCCGTTCACCAGCAGGTTCGGCACCCGGGTGGGCAGCACCAGCGGCTCCTGGAGCGACTCGTCGAAGTTCGGCGTGAAGTCGACGGTGTCCTTCTCGATGTCGGCGAGCAGCTCGTGGGCGATCTTGGCCAGCCGGGTCTCGGTGTACCGCATCGCGGCGGGGGGATCGCCGTCGATGGAGCCGAAGTTGCCCTGCCCGTCCACCAGGGGGTAGCGGAGGGAGAACTCCTGCACCATGCGCACCAGCGCCTCGTACACGGGCGCGTCCCCGTGCGGGTGATACTTGCCCAGCACCTCGCCCACCACCCGGGCCGACTTCTTGTAGGCCCGGTTCCAGGCGAGTCCCAGCTCGTGCATCGCGAACAGCACCCGGCGGTGCACCGGCTTGAGGCCGTCGCGGATGTCGGGCAGCGCCCGCCCGACGATGACGGACATGGCGTAGTCGAGGTACGACTTCCGCATCTCCTCTTCGATCGGGACGGGGGCCTGTCGCTCGGGGCTCATGGGTGCGGCGGATGGCTCCTCGTTAATCTAGATGTCGAGGTTCACGACGTCGAGTGCGTTCTTCTCGATGAACTCGCGACGCGGCTCCACCGCGTCGCCCATGAGGACGGTGAACATCTGGTCGGCGCCCACCGCGTCCTCCATGGTCACGCGCAGCAGGGTGCGCGTCTCCGGATTCATGGTGGTCTCCCACAGCTGCTCCGGGTTCATCTCGCCGAGGCCCTTGTAGCGCTGGAGAGTGGCGCCCTCCTTGGCCATGTCCATGATGACCCGGGTCATCTCGTCGAGGCTGTGGGTGACCGTCTCCTTCCCGGAGGCCTCGACGATCGTGCAGGGCCCCTTGTGCATGCCGGCGATGTCCGCGTGCAGCTCGATGAGCTGGGCGTAGTCGGGCGACTTCAGCACGTCCACGCTGAAGTGGGCGGGGTGCGGGCCCGTCACCTCGACGGCGGTGTCGCCGTTCTCGCTCGCCACGTGGGCGGAGCCGCCGGGCTGCTCGCCCGCAGCCTCCGCCACCGCGGCCACGATCTCGGCGTCGCCGATCCCCCGCTTGCTCGGGCGGAACTTCCGGCGCACGAGCGCGTCGAGGATGGCGGCCGGGATCCCGCGGCGGGTCAGCTTGCCGAAGAGGGCGCGGAACTCGAGCACCCGCTTGAGCGCCTCCAGCAGCGCGTCGCCCCGCAGCGGCGCCGCCTTCCCGGGAACCTTCACGCTCGCCTTCTCCACCCACTGCTCGAGCAGGAATTCCTCCATCTCCCGCTCGCTCATCAGGTAGCGCTCCGCGCGGCCCTTCTTGACCTTGAACAGCGGGGGCTGGGCGATGAACAGGTGGCCGCCCTCGATCACCTGCACCATGTGGCGGAAGAAGAACGTGAGCAGCAGCGTGCGGATGTGCGCGCCGTCCACGTCGGCGTCCGTCATCAGGATGACCTTGTGATAGCGCAGCTTGCTGGCGTCGAACTCGTCGGGGCCGATGCCGGTGCCGAGGGCCGAGATGAGCAGCCGGATCTCGTTGTGGGACAGGACCTTGTCGTAGCGCGCCTTCTCCGCGTTGATGATCTTGCCCCGCAGCGGGAGCACCGCCTGCACCTTGCGATCGCGGCCCTGCTTGGCCGAGCCGCCCGCGGAGTCGCCCTCCACCAGGAAGATCTCGCGCAGCTGCGGGTCGCGCTCCGAGCAGTCGGCGAGCTTGGCCGACAGGCCCTCGTCGTCGCGCCCGCCCTTGCGGGTGAGCTCCCGCGCCCGGCGCGCCGCCTCGCGGGCCTGCGCCGCGCGCACGCACTTGTCCGCGATCTTGCGCGCGGTGGTCGGATCTTCCTCGAACGCCTCCCCGATGCGGTCGTTGACGATCTGCTGCACGAGGCCCTTCACGTCCGAGTTGCCCAGCTTGGCCTTGGTCTGCCCCTCGAACTGGGGATCGGGGATGCGCACCGAGACCACCGCGGTCAGGCCCTCGCGCACGTCCTCGCCGCTGACGTCGCCCTTGAAGTTCTTGAGGAAGCCGTTGGCCTTGGCGTAGTTCGAGATGGTGCTGGTCAGCGCGGCGCGGAAGCCGGTGAGATGGGTGCCGCCCTCGCGGGTGTTGATGTTGTTGGCGAAGGAGAAGACGTTCTCCTGGTAGCCGTCGTTGTACTGGAGCGCGACCTCGACCTCGATGTTGTCCTTCTTGCCCTCGAAGAAGAGCACCTTCGGGTGGATCGGCGTCTTGTTCTGGTTCAGGTGCTTGATGAACTCGATGATGCCGCCCTTGTAGAGGAAGGTGTGGCTGCGTCCGTCGCGCTCGTCCTCGATGACGATCTTGAGGCCCTTGTTGAGGAAGGCGAGCTCCCGCAGGCGATTCGACAGCGTGTCGAAGGAGAAGGTCGTCTCCTCGAAGATCTTGGCGTCGGGCTTGAAGCGCACGATGGTGCCGTGCTTGGTGGTCTTCTCCCCCGCGGTCAGCTCTCCGGTCGGGACGCCGTACTCGTAGCGCTGCGTCCACACGTGCCCCTGCCGGCGGATCTCGATCTCCAGCCACTCCGAGAGCGCGTTCACCACCGAGATGCCCACGCCGTGCAGGCCGCCCGAGACCTTGTACGCGGAGTGCTCGAACTTCCCGCCCGCGTGCAGCACGGTCAGCACCACCTCGGCGGCCGGCTTGCCGCTCTCCTTGTGGATGTCGACCGGAATGCCGCGCCCGTTGTCGCCCACCGAGCAGGATCCGTCCGAGTGGAGGATCACCTTGATGCTGTCGCAGTACCCGGCGAGCGCCTCGTCGACCGAGTTGTCGACGGCCTCGTACACGAGGTGATGGAGGCCATAGGCGCCGGTGTCGCCGATGTACATGGCGGGGCGCTTGCGCACCGCCTCCAGCCCCTCGAGCACCTTGATGTCGCTCGCGGTGTACGTATCGGCCATCAGGCGGCGCCCCGGACCGCGCGCAGCGCCGGCTCGGCCACGCGGCCGCTCCGGATCTCCCACCAGGTTGCCCGCCGGGCTTCCGGCAGGGTGACATCGGCGGTGGTCAGGAACACCTGCCCCGCGGTGGCGACGTGCTCGAGGACGCGCGCCTCCACCTGCCGGTCCAGCTCGGAGAGGGCGTCGTCGAGCAGGAGCACCGGCGCGCTGCCGACCGCCCGGGCCACCGGACCCGCCTCGGCGAGCCGCAGGGCCAGGGCCATCAGACGCTGCTGGCCGCGCGATCCATAAAGCCGCAGGTCGCGGCCGTCCACCTCGATGAGCAGGTCGTCGCGATGCGGTCCGACGACGGTCTGCCCCCGCCGGACCTCCTCGGGGAACCGCACTTCCAGGGCGGCCAGCACGTCCGCCTCCCCCGCGTCCTCGGGAAGGGTGCTGCAATACCGGAGCGTGACCTCGCCGCCACCGGCCAGCGTCGGAAACAGGCGGTGCGCCTCCCCCTGGAGATCCCGCAGGGCGGCGCGCCGCCGCCCCACCAGCTCGAGGCCCACCCGGGCGAGCTGCTCGCTCCACGGGGCGAGGGCGGTACGGAGGGCCGAGCCGATCAGCCCACTCTGCAGGAGATGATTCCGGCGCGCCAGGATCTGGCGGTAACGCCTCAGGCCGCTCAGGTGCGCGGAGTACAGCTTGCCCGCGAACCCGTCGATGAAGCCCCGACGCGCCTGCGGCCCGTCGGTGAGGATGCCCAGGTCCTGCCACCCGAACCCGATGGCACGGGCCCACGAGCACCCTTCACCCCCCACATGCCAGGCGCCGTCGTCTCGCCGCGCGATCGCCCGGTGGACGCTGCGCACGGTGTCACCACGTCGGATCTCGCCGGAGATCAGAGCAGCCGACGCGTCCCAGCCGAGCATCTCGGCGGCCTTGGCGCCGCGAAACGACCGTCCGAGGAGCAGGACTCCGAGCGCCTCGAGGAGATTCGTCTTGCCCTGAGCGTTGAGGCCGCTCAGGACGTTCAGCTGGGGGGCCGGCTCGAGGGAGAGGGTTCGATAGTTGCGAAAATCGGACAGTTCTACCCTGTCAATCTGCAACGATTTTCGCTCCCATGAGAGGTCAAATCCTCATGGGCATGATAACACAGAGGCTTCCCTCGTCCTCGAAGCTTTTGAACACTCCGGGGCTCAAACCGTCCTTCAATTCGATCAGAACCTGCTCGCCACTCTGCGCGCCGAGCGCGTCGAGCACGTAGCGGGAGTTGAATCCGATCGTGATGTCCTCGCCGGCGAACTGCGCCTCCATCTGCTCCTCGGCTTCCCCGTAGTCCGGGCTGTTCGCGGTGAGCTTGAGCATCCCCGGCGAGAAGAGAAACCGCACCGGCTTGGTCCGCTCCTCGGACAGGACCGACACGCGCCGAAGCGCGGCCGTGAGCCCCATGCGGGACACCGTGATGCGGTGCGGGTGCGACCGCGGCACCACCTGCTCGTAGTTGGGGAACGTGCCTTCGATCAGCCGGGCCATCAGCAGCACGTTGGTCATCTTCAGCATGAACTGACTGTCGCTGATCGCGACCTGGACCTCCTCGCCCGAGCCCACGATGCGCGCGACCTCCTGCACCGCCTTGCGCGGCACGATGCCGGACACCGCGGGCCCCGCGGTCGGAAGCGGCCGCGCGGTCAGGGCCAGACGGTGGCCGTCGGTGGCCACCATCCGCAGCTCCTTGTCGTGCACCGCGAGCAGCACCCCGTTCAGCGCGTACCGGCTCTCGTCGCGCGAGATGGCGAACGTCGTCTGGGCCAGCATCTCGCCCAGCACCTTGCCGTCGAGGGAGAGCCACCCGGTGCTCGCCCCGTCCCCCACCGCGGGGAACTCCTCCGGAGTCAAACCGACCAGCCGGTAGGACACGCCCGCGCAGCGGAGGGCGACCCATGCGTTCTCCTGCACCCTGATGGCGAGCGGCGCGGCGGGCAGCTCCTTCACGATCTCCATCAGCTTGCGCGCCGAGATGGTGATGGTCCCGGGCTTCACCACCTTGGCGGGCCCGGTCACCCGCACGCTGACCTCCAGATCGGTGGCGGTCATCCGCAGGGTTTCCTCCTGGGCCTCCAGGAGCACGTTCGCCAGCACCGGGAGTGTCTGACGCGGCTCCACCACGTTGTGGGCCATCTGGAGCCCGCGGATGAACGCGTCACGATCCACATGCACTTCCATAAGGCTCTCCGTTGTTTCAGTGATGAAGAAAGGAAAGAAACTCCCGCCGTCGTAAGGCCCGGCGGAGCTGTGGACAGCGAGGAGGAGAAGAAAAGCGCGAGTGGGCGCGGCACTTGCGCGCGCCGCCGGGGTGGATAGGGCGGTGGGTACGCGGGCGGAACCCGGGGATCACAGGGAGATGCTCTGGGTAAGTGTGTCGATCGTCTTCTTGAATTTGGGATCGTCCTGCAGCATGCCCTGGATCTTCTCGACCGCGTGCAGCACGGTGGTGTGATCCTTGCCTCCGAAGGTACGGCCCACCTCGGTGAGCGAGGCGTGGGTGAGCTGGCGGGCCAGGTACATCGCGATCTGCCGGGGGAACGCGACCGCCTTGGTGCGGTTCTTGGCCCGCATGTCGGCCAGCTTCACGCCGAAGAACTCGGCTACCTTCCGCTGGATGTGCTCGATGGTGATGATCTTCTCGTCCTCGCCCCAGAGATCGGAGAGCACCTCCTGGGCGAGATCGACCGTCATCTCGCGACCGCTCAGCGAGCAGAACGCGATCATGCGGGTGAGCGAGCCTTCGATCTCACGGATGTTGGCCTTGATCCGGCTCGCGATCAGATAGGCCACGTCGTCGGGCAGGCGGACGCGCTCGATCTCCGCCTTCTTCTTCAAGATCGCCACGCGGGTCTCGAAGTCGGGAGGCTGGATGTCGGCGATCAGGCCCCACTCGAAGCGGGACCGGAGGCGCTCCTCGATCTCCGGGATCTCCTTGGGCGCGGAGTCGGACGAGACGATGATCTGCTTCCGCGCCTCGTAGAGATCGTTGAAGGTGTGGAAGAACTCCTCCTGCGTCCGTTCCTTGCCGGAGATGAACTGGATGTCGTCGATCAGCAGCAGGTCGATCGTGCGGTACTTGGCGCGGAACTCCGCGGTGCGGTCGTAGCGGATGGCGTTGATCAGGTCGTTGGTGAATCGCTCGGTGGAGAGGTACAGCAGCCGGAGCGAGGGGTAGAGGCGCGAGATCTCGTGCCCGACCGCGTGCAGCAAGTGGGTCTTGCCGAGCCCCACTCCCCCGTAGATGAAGAGCGGGTTGTAGGCCTTCGAGGGCAGCTCCGCCACCGCCTGGCAGGCCGCCTGCGCGAACTGGTTCGAGTTGCCGACCACGAAGGACGAGAACGTGTAGCGCGGCGAGAGCCCGTTCGAGAGCGGGACCGCCGGCGCCTCGCGGGGCGGCTGGGGCGGGCGGTCCGGCTCGCGGTCGATCTCGATGGAAATCACGGGGTTGCCGCCGAGCACGGTGCGCGCGGCCGACTGGAGCGCTTCGGTGTAGTGCTGCACGAGCCAGTCGCGGCTGTACTTGTTCGGCGCCGCGATGTGGATCAGATCCCCCTCCATCGTGGTGACGCGGCACGGTCGCAGCCACGAGTCGATGGCGGTCTCCGGGATCTTGCCTTCCATCGTGGCCAGGAGGCGACTCCACAAAGAGTCAAGCATTGTCAGGCCCTTGGTCGGCGGCGCCGCAAGAAGTTACACACAGAGTTATCCACAGGTGTGGATAACCGGGTGCATCCTGGGGGGCCTGGGTTCCGGGAGCGCAACGAGCGCGGACCAGGTCGCGACCTCTCATCGATTCCGTGGTGCAGCAGCCAATCCAGCGTGCTCGGCACCGCGCACCCTTGCGGGCGTGCGGAAGGCGACCCTATCACAGCGCCGAGCGGGGTCGCAAGGGCCTACGTACCTTGACTTGGGTAGGGCCGGTCCGTAGACTACGTGGGCTGTTCCACCCAGAGGAGAGCCTTTCCGATGAAGAGGACGTTCCAACCCAATGTGCGCCGGCGGAAGAAGACGCACGGATTTCGCTCGCGGATGAAGACGCAGGGCGGGCGAAAGGTCCTGAAGCGGCGGCGCGCAAAGGGACGCAAGCGCCTCACCGTCTAGCGCCTCCACGGTGGCGAAGGCTCCGGCGGCGTCGTCGCTGCCCCGAGGCGAGCGCCTCCGGCGAGCGGCGGATTTCCAGATGGTCTTCCAGCGGGGCAGCCGGCACGAGCGATCGACGTTCGTGGCCCTCTGGCGGCGAGCGCCGGCTCGCCGGGTCGGATTCGCGGTGAGCCGACAGGTGCGCCGAGCCGTCAGTCGCAACCGCGCCCGCCGTCGGATTCGCGAAGCGTATCGGCGAGTTCGCGCGCAGATGGCCCCGGATGTCGAGATGGTGCTGGTGGCCCGCCCGACCGCGGTGACGCGCCCATTTCCGGAACTGGTCGAGGACATGCGGCGTCTGGCCGAGGCGCTGAAGCGGCCAGGACCCCAGGCATGAGCGTCGGGCGCATGGCCGCGCTGGTGGTACGCGGCTACCAGCTGGTGATCCGGCCGCTGCTGCCGAGCGTGTGCCGGTTCGTGCCGGGCTGCTCGGAGTACGCGCGCCAGGCGCTGAGCGAGCACGGGCTCGTGCGCGGCGCGGCACTGGCGGTGCGGCGGCTCGCGCGCTGCCATCCGTGGAATCCCGGCGGGTATGACCCGCCACCGAGTCGATCGAGAGGGTAATGGACAAACGGACGACGCTGGCGCTGCTCTTGATGGCCGCGCTGCTGATGATCTACCCGGCGATCTTCATGCGGCACGAACCCGAGCCGCAGAGGACGCCCCAGAAGACCGAGGTCCCCCCCCCACCCGCGAAGACGCCTGACGCACCGACCGCGGGGAGCGTCGCCACTCCTGCGCCGGTCCCACCCAGGGACGCGCCCGCCGTACCGGAGCGCACCGCGGAGATTGATGGGCCGCTCTATCACGCGAAGATCAACAGCACGGGCGGCCGGTTCCTCGGCTGGGAGCTGCGGTACCGAGGCGAGAAGCCGTTCGTCGTCCAGGGCGGGTTGCTGTCTCGTGGGCTCGCGGTGCTCCGGCCGGGCCAGCCGCCGCGACCGATCGGCTTCATGGTCTCGACGGACAAGCTCTCGCTGGGCCCGTCGACGCCGACCGGCGAGATCGTGCTGACCGGCGAGGACGGCTTCGGGCTGCGCATCACCGAGACGCTTCGGTTCCACGCCGACAGCTACGTGATCGACCATCGCCTCAAGGTGGAGAACCGCCAGACGGTACCTCAGAGCGCGGAGGTTCAGATCGGGTGGGCCGCACCCGCGGAGCCTTCGAAGGACGCTCCCGAGAAGTTTCAGGGTCAGCACCCCATCCGGGTGGTGCGCCTGGCCGACGGGTCGGTCCACCGCGAGGTGCTGGCGAAGAGCACGGATTTCTCTGCTGCGGGCCAATGGATCGGGCTCGAGAGCGAGTGGTACCTGACCGCCCTGATCCCGAAGAGCCCGGGCATGCTGCTGGTCGAGGCCAAGGGCAGCGAGCCACACAGTGAGGCGTCCAAGCCAACCGATGTGGCGCAAGTAGCCCTCAAGATTCCCCTTTTGGCCCTGAAGCCGGGGGAGGCCTGGGAGGGCGAGCTGCAGACCTACCTCGGCCCCAAGGAGTACGATCGCCTGAAGGCGGTCGGGGTACATCTGGAAAAGTCTATATATTTCGGCGGGTTCCCTCTCCCGCAGGCCTATGGTGGGCTTCCGATGGAGTGGCTGGCCGTCCCCATCCTGTGGGTGATGCACCGCTTCTACGAGTTCACCCACAACTACGGCGTGGCGATCATCCTCCTGACCGTGATCACCAAGGTGATCTTCTTCCCGCTCACGATCAAGAGCATGACCTCGATGAGGGCGATGCAGGCGCTTCAGCCGCAGATCAACGCGCTCCGGTCCAAGTACAAGAGCGACCCCCAGCGTCTGCAGCGGGAGACCATGGAGCTGTACCGGACACACAAGGTCAACCCCCTCGGCGGCTGCCTGCCCATGGTGGTTCAGATCCCCATCTTCTATGCGCTATACGTCGCGCTGTCGGTTTCGGTGGAGATCCAGAACGCGCCCTTCATCTGCTTCGGGCGGCTCTTCGGTGTCGACCTCTGGATCTGCGATCTGGCCTCGCACGACCCGACGTACATCCTGCCGATCCTGATGGGCATCTCGATGTTCATCCAGCAGAAGATGACCCCGGTGATGGGCGACCCGCGGCAGGCGAAGATGATGCTGTTCATGCCGGTGGTGTTCACCTTCATGTTCCTGAATCTGCCGGCCGGCCTCGTGCTGTACTGGACCCTGTCCAACGTGCTCCAGATCGCGCAACAGAAGTACATGGAGCGCCTGGGCAAGAAGACGGAGAAGGCGCCCGCCCGGGCGACGAAGAAGGCCTGATTCGCCGCGCGGGCATCCGGGGGTACTCTGGCCCCGATGCCGCGCCCAGGTCCTGACCCCCTCGGTGCCCTGCTCAGTGCCATTCCGGCCCTGACCGGGTCTCCGACCACCGAACCGCAGCGAGAAGGGTTTCGGCGGTACCTGGATGTCTTCGTTCGGTGGAACCAGGTCCACCGGATGACCGCGCTCTCATCGCCGGAGGAGGTGGTCCAGGGGCTATTCCTGGACTCGCTCCTCTTCCTTCCCCTGCTACCGGCCAGGCCGATAGCGCTGCTGGACATCGGGGCCGGCAGTGGGATCCCCGGATTGCCGCTACGCCTCATCGACGACCGCATCAGCCTGACCCTGATCGAGGCGAGGCGGAAGCGGGTCTCCTTCCTGCGGGCCGCCTGTCGAGAGCTCTCGCTGGCAGACGTCCGGGTGCTTGAGGGACGCGCGGAAGAGCTGATCGATGACGACCCGGCGCTGCCCGAGAGCTTCGACGCGGTGGTAGCCCGGGCCGTCGGTGCACCATTGCTGGACTCCGTCGGAACGCGATACCTCCGCTCCGGAGGCACGATGGTGGTGGCCGGTGGCACCCGGGCCGTGGCCAGACCCCCGTTCGAGGCCGTGCAGGTCCGAATCCCCGGGGCTTCTACGAACCGGATCTTCCTCAGGACGGTGAAACAGGGTAATGTTCCACGTGGAACGTGAACCCCGGCTGCGTGGGTGGTGTTCCACGTGGCACGCGAAATCGAGCTGGCGGCAGATGTTCCACGTGGAACGTGAAACCACCCGCCGTTCCACGTGGAACAACGCCCAGGAGGGACCAGGTCCTGGCCAAGATCATCGCCATCGTGAATCAGAAGGGTGGCGTGGGGAAGACCACGACCGCCGTCAATCTCGGTTCGGGACTGGCCCTGGCTGAAAAGCGCACCCTCCTGATAGACCTGGACCCCCAGGGAAACGCGACAACCGGTCTGGGCATTGACAAGGGTGGCCTCGAGCGTACCGTCTATCACGTCCTCCTGGAAGGAGTGCCCGCTTCCGAGGTCGTCGTCTCCTCGATGCTCCCCTTCCTGCACCTGATCCCATCGGATATCGATCTGGTCGGTGCGGAGATCGAGCTGGTGGCGCAGGATCACCGGGAGGGGCGCTTGAGGGACGCGCTGGCCAGGGTGGCCCCGAGCTACGAGTACATCATCATCGACTGTCCCCCTTCCCTGGGGCTCCTCACCCTGAATGCCCTGGCCGCGGCGGACTCGGCTCTCGTGCCCCTTCAGTGCGAGTACTACGCGATGGAGGGGCTTGCCCACATCATCAAGACCATCAGTCTCGTTCGCGAGCGGCTGAACCCCGCGCTCAAGGTCGAAGGCGTGGTCCTCACGATGTTCGATGGCCGGACGAGCCTCGCAGCCCAGGTCAGGGCCGAAGCCCAGCAGCACCTGGGCAAGCAGGTGCTGACGACGGTCATTCCTCGGAACATCAGGCTCAGCGAGTCGCCGAGCCACGGGAAGCCCATCATGCTCTACGATCTCCGGTCGGCGGGCGCCACCGCCTACCTGGAGCTGGCCAAAGAGGTGATTTCACATGGCTAATCGCCAGCACGGTCTCGGGCGTGGTCTCGGCGCCCTGCTCTCGTCGTCCCCTGCCCCGCCGGCCCCCCAGGAGCCGGCACCGGGCCCGGTTGTCGAGCTGCCCATCGAATCGATCAGCCCCAACCCGAAACAGCCCAGAAAAGCCTTTGATGACAAGGCTTTACGGGATCTATCGGAGTCGCTGAAGCAGAGCGGCGTGCTGCAGCCGGTGGTCGTGCGGCGCTACGGCGACGGCTACCAGCTGGTGGTCGGCGAGCGACGCTGGCGTGCTGCAAAGATGGCTGGAATAAAGAAAATTCCCGCCGCGATTCGCGACGCCACCGACGCCGAGACGCTCGAGCTGGCCCTGGTCGAGAACCTCCTCCGCGAGGATCTGAACCCCATGGAGGAGGCGGAAGCGTATCAGCGGCTGCTCGCGGAGTTCGGATGGACCCAGGAAGGGCTGGCCCAGCGCGTGGCTCGTGATCGCAGCAGCGTCGCGAACTGCCTGCGGCTCCTGAAGCTGCCGGAGATGATCCAGGACGATCTGCGCGCCGGGCGCCTCACGATGGGGCACGCGCGCGCGCTGCTCTCGCTCGACTCCCCTGCGGACCAGCTGAAGCTGCGCGATCAGATCCTGGCGCACTCCTGGTCGGTGCGCGCCACCGAGCAGGACGTTCAGCGAAAGCGCGCACAGCCGGCGCGTCGCACGCTGCGCCGCTCGCCCGAGCTCGCCGCGGTCGAGGACGCGCTGCGCAGCGCCCTCGCCACGCGGGTGCGCATCGTCGGCAACGAGCGCGCGGGCCGCATCGAGATCGCCTACTCCTCGCGCGAGGAGCTGGATCGTCTGACCGAGCTGATCTCCTCGGCGTCCCACTAGCGTCGCGCACCCGCGAGATCTCGCATGGCCGAGCGCATCGTGGTGGGAATGAGCGGCGGCGTCGACTCGTCCGTCGCGGCCGCGCTGCTCGTCGAGCAGGGCCACGACGTGGTCGGCGTCACCCTGCGCGTCTGGCCCTGGCACGAGCCCGAAGAGGCCTCGCGCAAGTTCGGCAGCTGCTGCTCGCCGGAGACGGTGGCCGACGCGCGCGCGGTCGCGCGTCGGCTCGGCATCCGGTACTACCTGCTGAACAGCGAGCGGGAATTCGCGCGCGCGGTCATCGAGCCGTTCGCCCGCGCCTACGCCGAGGCGCGCACGCCGGTCCCGTGCGTGGCGTGCAACCGAGACCTCAAGTTCGGCTCGCTGCTGCAGCGGGCCCGCGCCTGGGACGCGGCCGCGGTCGCCACCGGCCACTACGCCCGCATCACGCGCGACGCGGCGAGCGGGCGGTTCCTGCTGTGGCGCGGGTGCGACGCACGCAAGGACCAGTCCGATTTCCTGTGGCCGCTGACGCAGGACCAGCTCGAGGCCGCGCGGTTCCCGGTCGGCCATCTGACCAAGGAGGCGGTGCGCGAGAAGGCCCGCGCTCTCGGTCTCGAGACCGCGGACAAGCCGGAGAGCCAGGAGATCTGCTTCATCCCGGATGGCGACTACCGGGGCTTCCTGCGGCAGCGCGTCCCGGAGGCCTTCGCGCCGGGGCCGATCCTGGACGGGCAGGGCGCCGTGCTCGGCCAGCACGCCGGCCTCGCGGCCTACACGGTCGGCCAGCGTCGCGGGCTCGGGCTGGCCTCGCGCCGGCCGCTCTACGTCACCGCGCTCGATCGAGACCGCAATGCCGTGGTGGTGGGCGACGCAGCCGCCGCCCGGACCGACACGCTCTACGCCGAGCAGGCCAACTTCATCGCGATTCCGGCCCTGACCGGCCCGCTGGCCGTCACCGCGAAGATCCGCCACAGCCACACGCCGGCCCCGGCCGTGATCGAGCCGGCGGACGGCACGGAGGGGCAGGGGGCCGGCGGCCCGGCCCGCGTCCGGATCCGGTTCGAGCAGACCCAGTGGGCCCCCGCGCCGGGCCAGTCGGTCGTCTTCTACCAGGGCGATCTCGTGGTGGGCGGCGGGGTCATCGCGCGGCCCCAAGAGGCTTGACAGCCCCGGGCCTCGCGGCGATACTCGGGTACCCTTTGTTCCTTTCTTCACAATAGCGTTCGGCCGGAGAATTCGCCATGATGCGTGTGCTCGCCATCGCTGCGCTTCTGCTCGGAGCGGTCCCGTCGGCCGCGCTGGCCAGTGAGGGCGGGGGACTCATCAGCCTCGACAGGTCCCTCGTGATCCAGGCCATCAACTTCGGCCTGCTCCTGTTCATCCTGGTCAAGCTGCTCTACAAGCCGCTGCTGGCCAAGATGAACGAGCGCAGCGACGCCATCCGCAACTCGCTCGAGGAGGCCAAGGCCGCCCGCGCCGAGGCCGAGCGTGAGCGCGCCGAGCACGCGGCCAAGCTGCAGGCCGCGCTCGCGGAGGCGCAGTCCATCCGCGCGACCGCGCTGAAGGAAGCGGCCGAGGAGCAGCGGCGCCTGGTGGAGAGCGCGCGCGCCGAAGCGGCGCGTCTGGTGGAGGCGGCCCGCAACGAGATGGCGCAGGACGTTCGGCGCGCGCGTCAGGAGCTGCGGCAGGAGGTCGCCGATCTCGCCACCAGCGTGGCGGAACGGCTCATCCGCAAGAGCCTGCGCGACGAGGACCATCGCCGCATCGTCGAGGACGCCATCAATCGCGTCGAGCGGGTCGGCTAGCCCGTGCGGGCACACGAGGGCACCGCGCGTCGCTACGCGAAGGCGCTGTTCGATCTCGCGCAGCCGGCCGCCGAGGCGGAGGCGGCGGGCCGCGAGCTGGAGCAGGTGGTCGCCGCATTCTCCGATGGCGGGGGAGCCCAGGCGGTCCTGACCCGCCCGTGGATCAAGCCGGCGGACCGCCGGGGGGTCGCCACCGCGATCGCGCAGAAGGTCGGCGTCCGCAAGCTCGTGCAGGACTTCGTGGGCCTGGTGGCCGAGCGGGGCCGCGCCGACCACTTCGCCGAGATCATCGCGGCCTACCGGGTCCTGGTGGACAACGCGCTCGGCCGGGTCCGCGCCGAGGTGCGGACCGCGGTGGCCTTCACCGATCCGGAGAAGCAGAAGCTGTCCGCGCGGCTCGAGCAGGCCCTCGGCAAGCGCATCATCCTGGAGGAGCAGGTCGACGCCTCGCTGCTGGGCGGGTTCATCGCGCAGGTCGGCAGCCTCATTCTCGACGGCAGTCTGGACGGGCAGCTCGCGCGCATGCGTCAGCGGCTCGCAAGGGGATAGGACCATGATCAAGGCGGAGGAGATCAGCGACATCATCAAGCGCCAGCTCCAGGGCTACGAGGCCGAGATCGACCTCAAGGAAGCCGGGCGCGTGATCGAGGTCGGCGACGGCATCGCGCGCATCTACGGCCTCGAGAAGGCGCTGGCCGGCGAGCTGCTCGAGTTCCCGGGCGGCGTGTACGGCCTCGTGCTGAACCTGGAAGCCGACAACGTGGGCGCGGTGCTCCTGGGCGCTGACACCCAGATCAAGGAGGGCGACCCGGTCACGCGCACCAAGCGCATCGCCCAGGTCCCCGTCGGCGAGGCGCTGGTCGGTCGCGTGGTCAATGCCCTCGGGCAGCCGGTGGACGGCAAGGGCCCGATCGACGCGAAGGAGTTCCGCGCCATCGAGCGGTACGCGCCGGGGGTGGTGGATCGCCGGTCGGTCAAGGAGCCGCTCCAGACCGGCATCAAGTCGATCGACGCGATGATCCCGATCGGGCGCGGTCAGCGCGAGCTCATCATCGGCGACCGCGGCACCGGCAAGACCGCCATCGCGGTGGACACCATCATCAACCAGAAGGGGCAGGGGGTCTTCTGCTTCTACGTGGCCATCGGCCAGAAGCGGTCCACGGTCGCCCAGGTGGTGAAGGTGCTCGAGGACACCGGGGCCATGGCCTACACCACGGTGGTGGTGGCCTCCGCGTCGGAATCCGCTCCGCTGCAGTACATCGCGCCCTACGCGGGCTGCGCGATGGGCGAGTACTTCCGCGACTCGGGCCGCCACGCGCTCTGCATCTACGACGATCTCTCCAAGCACGCGGCCGCGTACCGCCAGCTCTCGCTGCTGCTGCGGCGGCCCCCGGGGCGCGAGGCGTATCCGGGCGACGTGTTCTACCTCCACTCGCGGCTGCTGGAGCGCGCGGCCAAGCTGAACGACGAGCTGAAGGGCGGCTCGCTCACCGCGCTGCCGATCATCGAGACCCAGCTGGGCGACGTGTCGGCCTACATCCCGACCAACGTGATCTCGATCACCGACGGCCAGATCTTCCTGGAGTCCGACCTCTTCTACGGCGGCATCCGCCCCGCGATCAACGTGGGCATCTCGGTGTCGCGGGTGGGCGGCTCCGCGCAGATCAAGGCGATGCGGCAGATCGCGGGCAAGCTGCGACTCGACCTCGCCCAGTACCGCGAGCTGGCCGCCTTCGCCCAGTTCGGCTCCGACCTCGACCGCGCCACCCAGCTGCAGCTCGCGCGCGGGCAGCGGATGGTGGAGCTGCTCAAGCAGGGCCAGTACCAGCCGCTGCCGGTCGAGAAGCAGATCGCCATCATCTTCGCGGGGACCCAGGGACATCTCGACGACATGCCGGTCGATCAGATCCGGGCCTTCGAGGAGTTCCTGTTCGGGTTCATGGAGCGGCGGCACGCGCAGGTGCTGAGCGACATCGCCAACAAGAAGGAGCTGACCGACGAGCTCCGCGCCGCGCTCGCGAGCGCGGTCGACGCGGCCAAGGCGGAGTTCATGGCCGCGCGGGGCATCAAGGCGGCCTGAGGGCGGCAGACCATGGCCACGCTCCGCGACATCCGACGACGGATCCGCTCCGTCGAGTCCACCCAGAAGATCACCCGCGCCATGAAGCTGGTGGCCGCGGCCAAGCTGCGGCGGGCCCAGGAGCGCATCCTCGCCGCCCGGCCCTACGCGGTGAAGATGGCCGAGCTGCTCTCGAGCCTGGTGCGGCGCGCGGAGGGCGAGGCGCATCCCTTGCTGGTGCGGCGGCCCGCGTCCCGCAAGCGGCTCGTGATCATCACCGCGGACAAGGGGTTGTGCGGGGCCTTCAACTCCAACATCCTGCGCGCGTCGCTCGCGTTCCTCCGCGAGCAGGGGGACGCGAGCGTCACGCTGGTGGTGGTGGGCAAGAAGGCGCGCGACTTCTATCGGCGGCGCCCCTACGAGGTGAAGTCCGAGATGCTGGGGTTCTTCGATCGCCTCGCCTACTCGCACGCGCAGGAGCTGGCGGGCGGGCTCATGAAGGAGTATCTGGCCGGCGAGATCGACGAGGTCCACCTGATGTACAACGAGTTCCGCTCGGTGGCGGTCCAGCGGGTGAAGCGCGCGCAGCTCTTGCCCATCGAGCCCGAGACCGGGCCGGACGGCGAGGGCGACGAGGCGGCCGCGGGCGACTACATCTACGAGCCGAGCCCCGACGCGATCCTGGCCGCGCTGCTGCCGCGGCACGTGACCACGCAGGTGTACCGGGCGCTCATGGAATCGGTGGCGGGTGAGTACGGGGCCCGGATGACCGCGATGGAGGCGGCCACCAAGAACGCCAAGGAGATGATCGGCGTCCTCACCATCCAGTACAACAAGGCGCGCCAGGAGCGGATCACCAAGGAGCTGCTGGACATCGTGGGCGGCGCGGAAGCGCTCAGACAAGCGGTCGAGGCCTAGCCTCGGAGGATCGATATGAACCAGGGCAAGATCGTTCAGGTGATCGGGCCGGTCGTGGACGTGGAGTTCGAGCCCGGCAAGCTGCCTCCCATCTACAACGCGCTGGAGGTTCCCGGCGCGGGCAGCACCGACGTCTTCGCGTACTCCGCGAAGCTGGTGCTCGAGGTCGCCCAGCACCTGGGCGAGAGCCAGGTGCGCACGGTGGCGATGGCGGCCACCGACGGGCTCACGCGCGGCATGCCGGTGAACGACACCGGCCAGCCCATCTCGATCCCGGTGGGCAAGGAGACGCTCGGCCGCATCATGAACATCACCGGCGAGCCGGTCGACAAGACGGGGCCCATCAAGACCACGAAGTTCTACCCGATCCACCGGCCCGCGCCCTCGTTCGAGCAGCAGTCCACCAAGGTCGAGATGTTCGAGACCGGCATCAAGGTCGTCGATCTGCTCGAGCCGTACACCCGCGGCGGCAAGACCGGACTCTTCGGCGGCGCGGGCGTGGGCAAGACGGTGCTGATCCAGGAGCTGATCAACAACATCGCCAAGCAGCACGGCGGCATCTCGGTGTTCGCGGGCGTGGGGGAGCGCACCCGCGAGGGCAACGACCTCTACCACGAGATGAAGGAGTCGGGCGTCATCGAGAAGACCGCGCTGATCTTCGGCCAGATGACCGAGCCGCCCGGCTCGCGCCTGCGCGTGGCGCTCACCGGGGTGACCGCGGCCGAGTACTTCCGCGACGAGGAAGGGCAGGACGTGCTGCTCTTCATCGACAACATCTTCCGCTTCACCCAGGCCGGCTCCGAGGTGTCCGCGCTCCTCGGCCGCATGCCTTCCGCGGTCGGCTACCAGCCCACCCTGGGCACCGAGATGGGCGCGCTCCAGGAGCGGATCACGTCCACCAAGAAGGGCTCGATCACGTCGGTGCAGGCGATCTACGTGCCGGCCGACGACATCACCGACCCGGCGCCGGCGACCGCGTTCGCGCACCTGGACGCCACCACCGTGCTGTCGCGGCAGCTCACCGAGCTGGGCATCTACCCCGCGGTGGATCCGCTGGCCTCCACCTCGCGCATCCTCGACCCGAACGTCCTCGGAATGGAGCACTACCAGACCGCCCGGGCGGTGCAGGGGATCCTGCAGCGCTACAAGGACCTGCAGGACATCATCGCGATCCTCGGCATGGAGGAGCTCTCCGACGAGGACAAGCTGATCGTGGCGCGCGCCCGCAAGCTCCAGCGCTTTCTCTCGCAGCCCTTCCACGTGGCGGAGGTGTTCACCGGCTCGCCGGGCCGCTACGTCAAGCTCGCCGACACCATCAGGGGCTTCAAGGAGATCGTCGAGGGCAAGCACGACGATCTGCCCGAGCAGGCCTTCTACATGGTGGGCGGGATCGAGGAGGCCCAGGAGAAGGCGGCCAAGATGCGCGAGGCCAAGTAGTGCTGCTCGAGCTCGCCACGCCCACGCGCCTGCTCGTCTCCCAGGAGGTCGACGAGGTGGTGGCGCCCGGGTCCGAGGGGTACTTCGGGGTCCTGCCCGGTCACGCCCCGCTGCTCGCGACCCTCAGCAGCGGGGAGGTGGTGTACCGGCGCGGGCGCGACGAGGTGCACCTGGCCGTGCACGGCGGCTTCGCGGAGGTGACGCCGGAGCGGGTGATCATCCTGGCCGAGACGGCGGAGCGCCCCGACGAGATCGACCGGGAGCGGGCGGAGCGGGCCCGCCAGCGCGCGGAGCAGCGCATGGCCGGTCGCGCGCCGGACGGGACGGGCGAGGAGATCGACTACGACGAGGCGGTCGCGGCGTACCAGCGGGCGCTCACGCGGCTGCTCGTCGTCTCCTTGGGGGGCGGCACCTAGACCTGCCGCGCGCCCCGGGCGGCGCGCGCTGCGCGCTGCCCAGCGCGTCGGGCATCGCCGGCGCGCCGTCTCGCCAAGCCGCTGATTCGCCACTCCCTCGTCGGTGGCACGTCCCTCGCAATTCGCGGGGGGTATGATCACCATCCTGATCGCCGACGACGAGCCCGCGATTGTCGACCTCGTCCGCTTCACCCTCGAAGATCCACAGGTCCGCCTGCTCGACGTGGCCGACGGCGCCGCCGCGCTCGAGTGCGCCCGGCGGGAGCACCCGGATCTGGCCCTGCTGGACGTGCAGATGCCGCACCTGAGCGGCCTCGAGGTCTGCCGCCGCCTCCGGGCCCTGCCGGAGTGCGCGCACATCCGGATCGTGCTGCTCACCGCCGCGGCCCAGGCCGAGGATCGCCGCCGCGGGCTCGCGGCGGGCGCCGACCACTACCTCACCAAGCCGTTCTCGCCGCTCGCGCTGCTGACCCTGGTGCGCTCGCTGTCGCCGGAGGTGCCGCTGTGGCCGGCGGTGTAGGGCTCTCCCAGGCGCTCTCCTACGCCCGCGACCTCAAATCGCTCTACGAGACGTCGCGCGCGCGGGAGCAGGAGCTCGAGCGCGCGCACGAGCGGCTGCGGCAGGCCTACGCGCAATCCCGGCAGTACGCGGTCGACCTGCGCAGGACCTACCGGCGCCTGCAGCACGCCATCTTCCAGAGCCTGCTGGGTCTCGCCAACGCGCTCGAGGCGAAGGATGCCTACACGCGCGGCCATTCCGAGCGGGTCGCGGCGCTCGCCCGGCGGATGGCGCTGGGCGCGGGCCTGTCCGCGGCGGCCGCCGACACCATCGCCCAGGCCGGCCTCCTGCACGACCTGGGCAAGATCTCGATTCCCGAGCACGTGCTGCGCAAGCCCGGCCCGCTCACGCCGGAGGAGTGGGCCGTGATGCGCCAGCACCCGGTGGTCGGGGCGCAGATCGTCGCCCCGCTCGAGTTCTTCGCCGACGGCGCCATCATCGTGCGGCACCACCACGAGCGCCACGACGGCACCGGCTATCCGGACGGGCTGCGTGGGGACCTCATCCCCCTGGGCTCCCGCATCGTGGCGGTCGCCGACGTGTACGACGCGCTCACGTCGGACCGTCCCTACCGCGAGCGGCTCACGCGCGAGGAGGCGGTGTGGCGCCTCCGCGCCGAGGCGGGCCGCACGCTCGACGCCCGTCTCACCGAGCTCTGCATCGAGGTCACCGGCGATGCTGCTCCTGAGCGCCCCGTTTGACCCGGCCGCCACCGCGCCGCCACGCGGGCCGCGGGGCGCGCTGGCGGTGATCGCGGGCCTGACCGGTCTGCTGGTGGCGGGAGGCGGGGGCTGGGCGCTGGTCGGCCCCGGCCCCGCCGGGGCAGGCCGCGCCGTGATCCTCGGGGCCGTGCACGCGGGGCTGATCGCGGTCGGCTGGGTCCTGACCACCGGCACCGCGCCGGGCTGGCACCGCCCGGTCTTCCGCCTGGGGCTCGCCATGGTGCTGGCCAGCCTGGCGGCCGGCCTGGTGCCCTGGGGACCGCTGGCCCTGGCGCTCATGCCGCTCGTCCTGCTCGTGGAGGCGTCCGGGCATCCGCGACTGCGGGCGCTCGGCCTGGCCCGGTCCCGGATCGGGTATGCCGCGCTCGGCCTGGCCGCGGGCGCCTTCCTCGGCGCCCACCTGCTGGTCACCGCATCGCTCACGTTCGGCTACCACGTGGGCCGGGTCGGGGCGCATCCCTACGCGAGCGCGCTCGCCTACGATGCCGGGGCCAACGTGCTCTCGGCGGAGTGGCTGTTCCGCGGCGCGGTCTTTTCCGCGCTGTGGCGGCGCGGGGGCTTCTGGCCCGCCGCGCTCGCGAGCACGGCGCTGGCGCTCGTCCGGTATCTTCTCGATCCCGCGCTGCCCCATGCGCCCGAGGCCCGGGCCGGGGCGGTCTTCTACCTCGGGCTGGTGGGCCTGACGGCCTGCGCGCTCCGTGCCTGGAGCGGCAGCCTGCTCCCGGGATACCTGGCGGGCCTCGGGTTCTTCGGAGCCTACCGGCTGCTCACCCCATGATCGGGCTGTCGCTCGCGATGGTGGCCGCCGTGGCGGCGGTGATGGCCCTCACGGACCACGGGCCGGACTCCATCGTGCGCCATCTCTATCTGGTGCCCACCGTCTGCGCCGCGCTCACGCGCGGCGCGGTGGCGGGCGGGCTGATCGGCGCGCTGGCGGGACTCCTGCACGCGCCGGTGGTGCTGCCGTCGGTCGAGCGGGCGGGGCTCACGTCCCAGACGCTCGACGGCCTCCTGTCGCTGGGCTTCCCGGCGCTGGCCGGCCTCCTGGTCGGCTACCTGACGGACGAGCGCCGGGCCCACGCGGCGCGCCTCGACGCCATCCTCGCCATCCAGCGCCGCCTGGCCGATCCGGGCTCGCTCCAGGAGGCGCTCGCCGAGGCCGCCGAAGCCCTGCGCGTCACGCTCGGGGCGCGGCGGGTCGCGCTGCTGGTGGGCCACGATGTGCAGACCGCGGCGCTGGCGTCCGTCCCGGTGGGCACGCTGGTCGATCCCGATTCCGCAGGCGCGTTCACGCTCGCTACCGGGCAGACCGTCGCGAGCCGCGATCTTCGGGATGATCCGCGATTCCCCGGCGAGCGGGGCCTCGCGCCTTCGCCCATTCGCGGCGTCACGCTGCCGCTCGCCTCGGGCGCCGGCCGGATCGGGGTGATGGCGGTGGAGTGGGCGGGTGAGGTCACGCGCGGGACCCGGGCCGCCGCGGAGGATCTGGCCCTGCACGTGGGGCTGGCGGTCGAGAACGTCCGCCTCACGCTGCGGCAGCGACGGTTCACCGAGGAGCTGGAGGAGAAGGTCGCGGCCGCGACCGCACGGCTGCGCGAGCTCGATCAGGCGAAGACCGAGTTCCTGTCCGTGGTCTCGCACGAGCTGCGGACGCCGCTCACCGCGCTGCAGGGGTTCAGCGAGCTGCTGCTGCGCTCGACGCTCCCGCCCGACAAGGCGCACCGCTGCCTCGTCTACCTGCACACCGAGGCCTGCACGCTGGGCCGCATCGTGGGCGAGCTGCTCGATCTCTCGCGGATCGAGGCCGGGCGGCCGCTCGAGCTGCATCCGGAGCGGGTCGAGCTCGACGCGCTCCTGGAGCGCAACGTCGAGCTCTTCGCCACCGAGCACCGGCGCCACCGCTTCGAGTGGACCGCCGCCGGATCGGGGCTGGCGCTGCGCGCGGACCCCGACGCGCTGGACCGCATGATGAAGAACCTGCTCTCGAACGCGGTGAAGTACTCCCCGCGGGGCGGCCGGGTGCTGGTGTCCGCCGCCCCGGCCGCGGATCGGCCCGGCATGGTGGAGGTCGCGGTCGAGGACGACGGGGTCGGGATCCCGGCCGACCAGCTGCCCCGCATCTTCGACAAGTACGTGCGGGTGGCCCATCCGGATACCGCGGCCGCGCGGGGCCTGGGGCTCGGGCTGAGCCTGGTCAAGGCCCTCGCCGAGGCGCACGGGGGCCGGATCGAGGTGGAGAGCCTGCCGGGCAAAGGCTCGCGATTCCGATTGCTTCTGCCGGGGGTCGACCGCGAGTTTTGACCGATTTTTCGGCTAGTTGTGCTTGACACCGCCCGTCGCCGCCGTGTAGGCTATTTCTTCGGTCATGGCGCGATGGGAGCAGGTGGCGGACAGGATGGCAGAGGCCGTGGTCAAGCGGCTGACCGGGCGGAAGCTCGCGGACGTGCGCGACGAGACCCGGGCCCGTGAGGTGGTGCGCCGCATCCTGGCGGAGAACTTCCAGGCCGAGGAGAAGATCGACACCGACGCGCGCACCCTGCTCATGGACAACGCCAAGCTCATCCGCGACTCGGCCTCCGACTACAAGCGGCTCTTCGCCCTGGTGAAGGCCAAGCTCGCCAAGGAGCGGGGGTTCGTGCTGTGACCCGCATGAGCCGCGAGCGCATGTTCGCGCTGGCTGATCGGATCGTCGCCGACCTGACCGCCACCGAGAGCATCACGGTGAAGGCGGCCGACGCGGACAAGATCCACGGCCAGCTCCGCACCGAGGTGTTCCGCGTCCTGGAAGACGAGTCCAAGCTGGAGGAGTCGATCGATCAGGAGGTTCGACGCGCGCTCAGTACCTATTCCCGTCCCGCCCCCGAGGGCAGCGCGGAGTGGGAGCTGCTCTACAAGAAGACCCGCGACGAGGTCTACCGGCGCAGGTTCCGGCTGTGAAGCGCCTGGTGGTCGGCATCAGCGGCGCCTCCGGCGCCATCTATGGCATCCGGTTCCTCGAGCTGCTGCGCGGGGTGCCGGACGTCGAGGCGCACCTGGTGATTTCCGACGCGGGCCGCCGCACCATCGTGGAGGAGACGGACTACCCGCTGGAGGCGGTGGAGGCGCTCGCCCCGCAGCGCTATCGCAACCGCGACATCGGCGCCGCGATCGCGTCCGGCTCGTTCAAGACGGCCGGCATGGTCATCGTGCCGTGCAGCATCAAGTCCGCCGCCGCGGTGGCGCACTGCGCGGCGGACACCCTGATCGCCCGCGCCGCCGACGTGACCCTCAAGGAAGGGCGGCCGCTGGTCCTGGTGGTGCGGGAGACCCCGCTGCACCTGGGCCATCTGCGGGTGCTCACCGCCCTCGCCGAGATGGGGGCGGTGATCCTGCCGCCGATGCCGGCCTTCTACAATCGCCCCAAGCAGATCGACGACCTGGTCGTCCACACCATCGCCCGGGTGCTCGACCGCCTCGGCCTGCCGCACTCGCTGGCTCCGGAATGGCAGGGCTCCGCTCCACGGGTCGTGCCCCCCGGTCCGTGACCACCGCCGCTCCCGCTCCGGACTCCCTCGATCTCTCGATCGTCGTCCCGGTCTACAACGAGGAGGAGAACCTTCCGCTCCTCTGGCCGGAGATCCGCGACGTGCTGGGCCCGACCGGGCTGCGCTACGAGGTGATCTTCGTCGACGACGGCAGCCTCGATCGGAGCGCGGAGATCGTCCGCGGCTTCCGGGAGCAGGACCCACGCGTGCGCCTGATCCGTCTCAAGGTCAACGCGGGCGAGACTGCGGCCACCGATGCCGGTCTCAAGTCGGCGCGGGGGCGGTACGTGGTGGTCATGGACGCGGATCTCCAGAACGATCCGCACGACATCCCGGGCATGCTCGCGCACCTCGACCAGTGGGACGCGGTCACGGGCTGGCGGCTGAATCGCGCGGCGGGGGACTCGTGGGTGCGCCGCATTTCCTCCCGCATCGCGAACCGGGTGCGGAACCGCCTCTCCGACGAGAACATCCAGGACAGCGGCTGCACCTTTCGCGCCTTCCGGCGTGAATGCCTGCGCGACCTGGAGCTCTACAAGGGGTTCCACCGGTTCATCCCGACCCTGCTCAAGATGCGCGGCTTCCGGGTGCTCGAGGTGCCGGTGAACCATCGTCCGCGGCGCTTCGGCGTCTCCAAGTACGGTATCGGCAACCGAGCCCTGCGGGCGTTCGTGGACCTGCTGGTGGTGCGGTGGATGAAGGACCGGTTCCTCCGTTACGAGATCGCGGAGGACGTGGGCGGGGAAGGGCGCGACCCCCGGTGAAGGTGCTCCTGGTCGGGCTGGGCCGCTGGGGCGAGAAGCACCTGCGCGTGCTCGGCGAGCTGGGCGTGCAGCTGTGGGTGGCCGACGTGGCCCCGGAGCGCCGGGCGCTGGCGGTGAAGGCCGGAGTCGCCGCGCAGCGGGCGGTCGAGGACTACCGCGTCGCGCTGCCGCACGTGGACGCGGTGGACATCGTCACGCCCGCCGACAGCCACCTGGCGCTCGCGAGGGAGTGCCTTCGCGCGGGGCGCGATTGCTTCATCGAGAAGCCGCTCACGCTGACCGTGGACGAGGGCCGGCGGCTCGTCGATCTCGTGGCCGGGACCGGACGCGTGCTGCAGGTCGGCCACATCTTCCGCTTCCACCCGGTGACCACCGTGCTGCGGGAGCGGCTCGCCGCGGGCTCGGTGGGACCGGTGCGCTACTGTACCGGCCGCTTCGCGGGCTTCAAGCGCCCGCGCACCGACGTGGGCGTGACCCAGACCGACGCCATCCACTACTTCGACCTCTTCGCGTACCTGCTCGGGCGCGAGGCGACCGCGGTCAGCGCCACGCTGCGCGATCACCTGGGCCGGGGGCTCGACGACTGCTCGTTCACCACCGTGGAGTACGGGGACGTGCCCGCGTTCGTCGAGGCCGGGTACTTCGCCCCCGGCACCCACCGCGACTGCGTGATCGTGGGCGAGCAGGCCACCCTCGACGCCGACTTCGGCACCGCGGAGGTCCGCGTGCTGAGCAACCGGCACGTCAAGACCGCGGCGGGCTGGCAGGCGCCGGAGGGGGCGGTGGAGACCGTGAAGGCGTCGGGGCCCGAGCCGCTCCGGCGGGAGCTCGAGCTGTTCCTCGACGCGGCGGCGCGCCGCACGCCGCCCGCCGTCGACGCGCAGGCGGGCCTTGCGGCGTTGCGGGTGGTGGAGGCCGCCCAGCGCGCCTCCGCGCTGGGCCGTCGCGTCAGCCTCGCCGAGCTCGCCTAGCGCCGCGAGCGCGGCACCGCCGCGGACGGGCTCGGGTACACTCGGGAGATGGGCGCGGACCGGGGAGGTTCAACTGGTGCCGAAGGGGGGACTCGAACCCCCACACCCTTGCGGGCACATGACCCTGAATCATGCGCGTCTGCCAATTCCGCCACTTCGGCCCGGGCAAGGACTTCATCTTACGGACCGCGACCTTGAAGTCAAGGGCCCGGCGACACCCGGGGGCGTGAGCGCGCCATGACCCAGGACGACAAGACGGTCGCGACCAACCGGAAGGCCTTCCACGACTACACGATTCTCGAGACCTACGAGGCGGGGCTCGTGCTGAAGGGCACCGAGGTGAAGTCGCTCCGCGAGGCCCAGGTCAACTTCAAGGACTGCTACGCGGCCATCGACGGCAACGAGGCCTGGCTGATCGGCTGCTACATCAGCCCCTACCACCACGGGACGGACGCGAACCACGACCCGGAGCGGAAGCGCAAGCTGCTGCTCCACCGCCGCGAGATCTCCCGGCTGCTGGGCAAGATCGCGGAGCGCGGGTTGACGCTCATCCCCCTTCGTCTATACTTCAAGGGAGGGCGAGCGAAGGTCGAGCTCGGCCTCGCCCGCGGCAAGAAGCTCCACGACAAGCGCGCCAGCATCCGCGAGCGCGAGAGCCGGAGGGAGATGGAAAAGGAATCACGCGCCCGCCAGCGCACGTAGGCGGACGTAGAAGGGGGCGACTGGTTTCGACGGGGATCAGTGACGCACAGGCGGCATCACGAGGTGCTCTCTCCTCGTAAAACCGGGGGCACGGTTATAGCTGCCGACACTCAGCTAGCCCTGGCGGCCTAACACCCGCTAGCGTTCTCCGGATCGCGTCATCGGGGTCCGGGTCAGAACGTCATATACCGGTGACTGGCTCCAAGTCCTGCTCCGGGGCGAGGGGCGAGATCTACAGGAGCTGGCTGATCGGTGACCCGGCCGGTTGGGGGGCCGAGAGGCGAGACGCAGGGGATAGCCGGCTATTGATGTAGATGCCTGTTGCCGAGGGTTTCCGGACGTGGGTTCGATGCCCACCGCCTCCACCATCGCAACCAATTCGAACCGCCCTCCGGGGCCTCGATGAGATCGAGGACCTGGAGGGCGGTCTCGGCTTGGTAATAGGACCTGCCAACCTGCGGACCAACCGGGATCAGCCGGACGGGTCCGAGCACTCGTCGAAGGGTCAGCGCCGACGTCGTCGGCTCGGCGTCGAGTACCTGCTTGACGGCGGCCAGCCGCTCGGCCACCCACTCGACCGGCGGAGCCTTGAACAGGGATTCGGCCGACGCCTCGTAGGCCTGGAGCTCGGCTCGGAGAGATGCAGCTTTTTGCTCGGCGGCGCTGAGCGCCTCGCCGAGAGCTCGCGTGCCCTTTCCGTCCCCGATGAAGTCGATGTAGTTCGCGATCCGCCGCTCCTCCGATGCCAGCGCGGCCCGCTTGAGGGCCATCTCCTCGGGGAGGTGTGCGTGAAGTCGCTCGACCTCTTCCTCCACGCGCTGCAGGAGGTAACGGATCGACGCCGGATCGGAGAGCCGCTCCCGAACAGCTGTCAAGACCGCCTTTTCGGTTGTCCGACGGGACACGAGCAACTTGTTGTCACAGGCGCCGCGCACGGCGGCGAGACAGCCGTAGTACCCGCTGCCCTTGCCGCTCACCTGGCCGATGGTGCTGCCGCACTTCGCGCAGCGGAGTGCCCCCGACAGCAGGTGAGGGGGATTGGCCTCGACGTAGCTGCGCTGCCGTCCCTCGGCTGTCTTCTCACTGCGCCGTCGGGGCCACGCGCGGTCGACCTCTTTCCAGCGGGCCGCCACCCGCTCCCACAGTTCCTGCGGGACGATCCGCAAGCCCTCGTTCTCGGTGACGTGCCACTCGCTCTCCGGCTTCAGGAACTTCCGCCTCCGTCCGGTTTTCGGATCGCGCCGCGTCTCCGTGCGGTTCCACGTCCAGCGGCCGACGTACTTCTCGTTCTTGAGGATCCGGCTGATGGTCGAGGCGGACCAGCCGCGGCGCAGCTTGCGTCGGCCGCGCACCTCCTCGGCATTCAGGTCCTGGACGAGCGATTTGATCGCCTTTCCGTGCCCGAAATCGTGGAAGATCCGGAGGACCACCTCGGCCTCGGACGGTTCGATCACCATCCGGTAACCGTCGGGCCGTGGCCGACCTCTTCGATCGACCCGCATCTCGCCGACCGGAACGGACTTGTAGCCGTACGTCGCTTCGCCGACCGTGAATCCCCGCGCCTTCTGCCCCTTCTGGCCGCGCAGGGTCTTCTCGCGGAGGTCGTCCAGGTAGAGCTCGTTGACGATGCCGCGCATCTGGAACCCGAGCTTGGCGTGGTCGTCGTCGCTGTCGAGGCTATCCGCTCGCGAGATGATGCGCACGCCGTTGAAGCGGAACTCGGCGTAGAGCGTCAGGAGGAAGTGGTTGTCGCGCGACAGGCGAGAGAGATCGTCGACGAGCACGACCTCGAACTGCCGAGCACGGGCTGCGGCCAGCAATGCTTCGAGACCGGGGCGGTCCCGGAGGGCGCCGGACTTCGCCTCGTCCTTATATAGGTGGGCTGGGTCCACTACGTAACCACGTGCCGCCGCCAGCTCCTGGCAGGCCTGGATCTGGTCATCGATACTTTCGGGGCGCTGGTTGTCCGATGAGTACCGGGCGTAGATGGCTGCCCTCACCGCTTTTCCTCCCGGCGAGGCACCGGCCTGTCCGCCGCCTCCCCTGACAGGAGCCGGACGTATTCCTTGGCCAGGAGGCGGCCGAGGTGATCCAGGAGCTCTTTGAGTTCCGGATCTACCGCCTGCTCGCGACATGCTTGTCCGACAGCCCGGGGTGAGGCCTTCTCGCTTCTCATACGCCCTCGTGATGATCGATAGTGTCTCTCATCTGGCTCAAAAAAATTCATCCCTGCGGCAGCCGCGCCGCCAGTTCTCTGGCGATCTGGGACAGGTCGACCTCGGTGCGGGTCCGAGCAGCGCTCAAGACCTGGTCGGCTTGCGCCGGCTCGAGGCGACCCACGCCGAGGTGCTGCCGTGCTCGGCCCCGAACTCGCGGATGCCGGATATCGACGCCGCCAAAGAACCGGGGCGCCGCCCCGGGAGAGTCCAGGCGGAAATAAAGGCGCTCGCCATCAACGATGAAAAGGATCAGTCGCGGCGCGGCCGAAGCCACCAGGCTTTCGGGCAACGCGAACTCGCCAAGCACGCCCTTGGCCTCCGCCTCAAAGCTGCGCAGTACACGCAGCACGGCCTGGACGAACGAGACTGGGAGTTCGAGCCGCCTCATCTCGAGGGCGACCGCGAAGTCGAAGAGATTCCTTTTCGAGAACTCCCGACTGCTGCCGCGCCCGCGAGCGTCACGAACATCGGGCACCACGACCTTCTTCTCGCAAAGGTGGATGAGCTTGTGCTGGGGAATGCCCAGCAACTTCGCGGCTTCGGTCAGAGTCCAGGACGCCATTCTATGATAGTCACTGTCTATCATAATCGGCCGCTGCGTGCAAGGAACCGAAAATTCCAGGCATTTGCCGCGTGGCACGCCGATCGAACCCCGAGGACGGGCGCCTCGGTCTGCCCTGAACCCGCCTTAAAGGGTGTCCGCCCGAAAAAGAGCTGCACCTCCCTGCCAGCACAGTCTCCTAAAATGGTCACTTACCGGACTCGGGTGAGTCATCAGAGGATTCCGCTCCTTTGTGGGATGTCGGGATCGCGTGGACCGGAAGCCTTGTGATTCTGTCGAGGCGCTTATCGGGCGGTCAGACGCAAGGACGAGCCAATGAACGTCTTCGACCTTCGCCAGCGGCTGATCGAGGACTACGCCGAGTACACGCGCAGCTTTCTCGACATCGCCGATCCTCGTATCCGCGGCCTCGTGGACCAGCACTTGGCCGACGGCCTCCTCTGGCCCCACCCGCTCATCCAGCTGAACCCGGCGTTCGAGCCCGGGGGGACCATCGACCGGCTCGTCGAGCAGCGAGCGCTGCACACCGAGTGCCGGCGCATCTTCCGTCGCGACAAGAGTGAGGCCGACCCTGTGGGTCGCGAGCTGCACCTGCACCGGCACCAGACCGAGGCGATCGGCGTGGCCGGCAGCGGCCGACCGTACGTCCTGACGACCGGCACGGGCTCGGGGAAGAGCCTGGCCTACATCGTGCCGATCGTGGACCACGTGCTCCGGCGGGGGGCAGGCCAGGGCATCCAGGCGATTGTCGTGTACCCCATGAACGCGCTGGCCAATAGCCAGCACGGTGAGCTGACCAAGTTCCTCTGCCTCGGCTACCCGGCGGGCCACGAGCCGGTGCGCTTCGCGCGGTACACCGGCCAGGAGGATGACGCCGCCCGGCGGAAGATCATCGAGAACCCACCGGACATCCTGCTCACCAACTACGTGATGCTGGAGCTGATTCTCACGCGAACGGACGAGCGTCAGCTCGTCGAGCGTGCGCGTGGGCTGCGGTTCCTCGTGCTCGACGAGCTCCACACGTATCGCGGCCGTCAGGGTGCCGACGTCGCCATGCTCATGCGGCGCTGTCGGGAGGCCTTCGAGGCTCCGCACTGCCAGTTCGTGGGCACGTCCGCGACACTGGGGGGCGAGGGGACGTGGGAGGATCGTCGGGCTCGCATCGCCGACGTGGCGAGCCGCATCTTTGGCGCGGCGGTGCGCGCCGACGACGTGATCGGTGAGACGCTCCGCCGGGTCACCCCGGAGCGTGCGACGGGCGACCGGGCGTTCGTCGATGCCCTGCGCGAGCAGCTCACCGCAGCCGCGGAGCCGCCTCGGACCTTCGGGGAGTTCGTCGCGGCCCCGCTGGCGAGCTGGCTCGAGAGCACGTTCGGCGTCCGCCGGGACGTGGTAGGCCGGCTGGAGCGCCAACGCCCCCGGAGCATCGACGGCCCGGACGGGGCGGCCGCTGAGCTGGCTGCACTCACCGGCGTGGACACAGCGGTGTGCGCGGACGCTATCCGGCGCTGGCTGCTTGGCTCGTACGAAGCGGAGCGTCACCCCGAGACCGGCTTCCCGATCTTCGCGTTCCGCGTGCACCAGTTCCTCGGGCGCGGCGACACCGTCTACGCTTCCCTGGAGCCCGAGGAGGCGCGGCACGTGACGGTCCACGCACAGCAGTTTGTCCCCGGCGACCGGTCTCGCGTGCTCTTCCCGCTGGTCTTCTGCCGGGAGTGCGGCCAGGAGTACTACTCCGCGACGCTCGTCAAGGAGGACGACGGCAGGCTCCTCATCCCACGACCGCTGGTGGACTTCACCGACATCGCGGACGGTGAGGCTGGGTACGTCTATCTCAGCACCGCTGCGCCGTGGCCGGCCGAGCCGGCGGAGATCATCGCCCGCTTGCCCGACGACTGGATCGAGGACGACGGTGGAACGCCGCGCATTCGTCGCGACCGGCGGGACGAGCTGCCCCAACCGTTGCGAGTGGACCCCGACGGGCACGTGGTGAATGGTGGCTCGACGGTGCACTGGGTGGCTCAGCCCTTCCGGTTCTGTCTCCGCTGCGGGGTGAGCTACGCCTTCACTCAGAAGACCGACTTCGGGAAACTCACCGGCCTCGGCACCGGCGGCCGAACGATGGCGACGACCCTGCTCTCGCTGTCGACCGTGCGAGGCCTGCGGGGCCAGGGGCTGCCCGCGAAGCTCCTGAGCTTCACCGACAACCGCCAGGACGCGTCGCTCCAGTCGGGGCATCTGAACGACTTCGTCCAGGTGGTGATGTTGCGGGCGGCGCTGCACCGTGCGTGCCTGGAGGCGGGGGCCGAGGGGTTGACCCACGAGGTCCTGCGCCAGCGGGTGTTCGATGCCCTCGCGTTGCCGTTCGAGGCGTACGCGAAGCAGCCGGACATCGAGTTCGGCCGTGAGGACGTCTATCGCGCGATGCGCGACGTCCTCGCCTATCGGCTCTATCAGGACCTGAAACACGGCTGGCGGATCACGTCGCCGAACCTCGAGCAATGCGGTCTCCTCGAGATCCGATACCGCGAGCTCGACGCGATCGCCGCGGCGACGTCGCTGTGGCAGGGCCGGCACCCGCTGCTGCTCGCCGCCCCCGTCGAGACACGGGTTCGCCTGCTGCGCGTCCTCCTCGACTTCATGCGCCGTGGCCTCGCCCTGGACGTCGACGTGCTCAGGCGCGAGACGTTCGAGCAGATTCAGCAGCGGAGCCAACAGGACTTGGTCGCGCCCTGGGCGCTCGACGAGCAGGAGCTGCCGGACCGGGCGAGAACGCTCTACGTCACGCCCACAGGCGTCGGGCGGCCGGACGTCCCCGAGGCACTCTGGCTCTCACCGCGCGGCGCGTTCGGCCAGTACCTCCGCCGCGCGCTTGCCGGAGGCGGCGCTCTCCCCATCGGCGACCGGGAGGCGATCTGCGGCCAGCTGCTCGAGATCCTGCAGCGGGGGAATCTCGTCCAGGCCCTGCCTCCGGCGCACGGGCGCCCAGGCTACCAGCTGAAGGCGTCGGGGATGCGCTGGTGCGCGGGTGACGGGACGCGCGCCTTCCACGATCCGCTCCGCATCCCGAACCTGCCGGAAGGCGGGAGCCGGGCAAACCCGTTCTTCGGCCGCGTGTACCGCGAGTTGGTCGAGCACTACCGGGGCATCGAGGCCCGGGAGCACACGGCCCAGGTTCCGGCCGGCGATCGCCAGCGGCGAGAGCAGGAGTTCAGGGAAGCGAGACTCCCAGTCCTTTTTTGCTCGCCGACGATGGAGCTGGGCGTCGACATCGCCGAGCTGAGCGTGGTGAACATGCGCAACGTGCCCCCCACGCCTGCCAACTACGCGCAGCGGAGCGGCCGGGCGGGCCGAAGCGGGCAGCCGGCACTCGTGTTCACGTACTGCACCTCGGGAAGCCCGCACGATCAGTACTTCTTCTCGCGCCCGGAGCAGATGGTAGCTGGGCAGGTGCTCCCGCCGCGCTTGGACCTCGCCAACGAGGATCTTGTGAGGGCCCACGTGCACGCGGTGTGGCTGGCCGAGAGCGGGATGAGTCTGGGCTCGTCTTTGACGGACGTGCTGGACATGAGCGGCGATCCGCCGAGCCTTGCGCTGCAACCGTCCGTACAGGCTGCGCTGACAGACTTGCGGGCGGCGGAGCGGGCCCGCGCCAGGGTGGAGCGAATCCTGGCAGGCATGCACGGTGAGTTGGCCGGCGCGGACTGGTGGACCCCGGCGTGGCTCGACCAGGTGCTCGCGCGTATCCCGCTGGCCTTCGAGCAGGCGTGCACACGGTGGCGCACGCTCTACCGGGCCGCCCATCGCCAGCGGGAGGTGCAGCATCAGATCGTCGGCGACCACACGCGGAGTCAGATGGAGCGCGACCAGGCCCGGAGGCTCCGGCAGGAGGCGGAAAGCCAGATCGACCTCTTGACGAAGACGGAGAACGTGGTCCAGTCGGACTTCTACAGCTATCGCTACTTCGCCAGCGAAGGGTTCTTGCCTGGCTACAACTTCCCGCGGCTGCCCCTGTCGGCGTACATCCCGGGGCGCCGCACGCGAGCCGGGCGAGACGAGTTCGTCACGCGTCCGCGGTTCCTCGCCATCTCCGAGTTCGGTCCGCGCGCCATCATCTACCATGAGGGCTCGCGCTACCGGATCCACCGCGTGATCCTGCCGATCCCCGAGCATCCTACCGATGAGCCCATCGCGCTCACCCGCGCCAAGGTCTGCGTCCAGTGCGGGTATCTCCATCCCATCCCGGGTGCGGCAGGCCCGGACCGGTGCGAGCGTTGCGAAGCCTTGCTCCCCGCAGCCCGGGCGAATCTCTTCCGCCTCCAGAACGTGAGCACGCGACGGCGCGACAAGATCACCTGCGACGAGGAGGAGCGGCTGCGGCTCGGCTACCTTCTCCGGACCGGAGTGCGCTTCGCCGAGCACGACGGCACGCGCGCATTCCGAACGGCGAGCGTGCGCGAGGGGGACCGCGAGCTGGCGCGCCTGTCCTACGGGCCGGCCGCAACTCTCTGGCGCTTCAACCTCGGCTGGCGGCGAAGCCGGCAGGAAACCGGGTTCGACCTCGACGTTGAGCGCGGCGCCTGGGGCAGCAACCGGCAAGATCCTGACGATCAAGACGGCGGTAATGATCTTGGGCACCGGGTTACCCGCGTGGTGCCGTACGTCGAGGACCGCAGGAACTGCCTCCTGGTCGAGCCGGTGGAGCCGTGGCCTGGCGCGCTGATGGCTTCCCTCCAAGCGGCGCTCAAGGCCGCGATCCAGTCCTGTTACCAGCTCGAGGACGCCGAGCTCGCGGCCGAACCGCTTCCCGACACCGACAACCGGCGTGTCATCCTCCTCTACGAGTCGGCGGAGGGCGGTGCGGGCGTCCTGCGTCGGCTGATCGACGACCCGGAGGCCATCGGCGAGGTTGCCCGGGCCGCGCTCGGCCTGTGCCACTTCGATCCCGACACCGGCGCCGACCTCGGCCACGGGCCGCGCACGCAGGAGCCGTGCGAGGCGGCGTGCTACGCGTGCCTGATGAGCTACGGGAACCAGCCGGACCACCGGCTGCTCGACCGCAAGCAGGTCCGCGACACCCTCCTGCGGCTCGCCCAGGCTACGGTCGTCGCCTCGCCGACCGCGGCGCCGCGCGCCCAGCATCTCGCCGGGCTCAAGGCCCAGTGCCAGTCCGACCTCGAGCGCCAGTGGCTCGAGACGCTTGACGCCGGCGGCTATCGGCTCCCATCGCACGCGCAGCGGCTCATCGCCGAGTGCGGGACGCGCCCCGACTTCCTCTACGAGGACCACTTCACCGTGATCTACGTGGACGGGCCCCACCACGAGTACCCCGACCGCCAGCAGCGCGACCGCGACAAGCAGGCCTGTCTCGAGGACGCTGGCTGGACAGTGCTGAGGTTCTCCGCGCGGAGCGAGTGGGAGCCCGTCTTCAGGGCTCACGCGGACGTGTTCGGGCAGGGGAGAGCCGAGTGACGTTCCCGGCCGGCTCGCTCGTCAGCGCCCGCGGGCGGGAATGGGTGGTGCTGCCGGACTCCGAGGGGGATCTGCTCAAGCTCCGGCCGCTCGGGGGCGCCGACGACGAGGTGGCGGGTATCTATCTCCCGCTGGAGCCGGTCGTCTCCGCGAGCTTCCCGCCTCCCGACCCGAGCCGCGTGGGCGACTTTCGCTCCTGCCGCCTTCTCCGTGACGCCGTCCGGCTGGGCTTCCGATCGAGCGCCGGGCCGTTCCGCTCGTTCGGCCGGATCAACGTCGAGCCGCGCCCCTACCAGCTCGTGCCTCTGCTGATGGCGCTCAGGCTCGACCCGGTCCGTCTCCTGATCGCTGACGACGTGGGGATCGGCAAGACCATCGAGGCCGGGCTCATCGCGCGCGAGCTGCTCGATCGCGCCGAGGTGCGGCGGCTGGCCGTCCTGTGCCCGCCGCATCTCGCCGAGCAATGGCAGCGGGAACTCGACGAGAAATTCCACATCGAGGCCGAGCTGGTGCTACCGGCCACCGTGAATCGGCTCGAGCGCGGCCGAGCCATCGACGAGTCGGTCTTCGACCGCTACCCGTTCACGGTGGTCTCGACCGACTTCATCAAGGCGGACCGCCGGCGCGACGAGTTCCTGAGGGCGTGTCCGGAGCTGGTCATCGTCGACGAGGCGCACACGTGTGTCGCCGCGGCCGACGGCCGGACCGTCCGTCACCAGCGCTACCAGCTCCTGCGAGGACTCGCGGCGAGGGACGGCCAGCATCTCGTCCTCGTCACCGCCACGCCGCACAGCGGGAAGGACGCGGACTTCCGCGCACTCCTCGGGTTGCTCGATCCGGCGTTCGCCGGCCTGCCGGAGGATCTCAGCGGCGAGGAGAATCGACGCCACCGGGAGCGCGTGGCCCGTCAGCTCGTGCAGCGCCGCCGGGGCGACATCCAGCACTACCTGGAGACCGACACGAGCTTTCCAAAGCGCGCCGAGGATCGCGAGGTCGCGTACTCGTTGACGCTGGAATATCGGCGGCTCTTCGAGCGCGTCCTCCGCTACACGCGCGAGACGGTCCGAGAGGCCGAGGGACAGGGCCACCGGCAGCGCGTCCGCTGGTGGTCGGCCCTGGCGCTGCTGCGGTCGCTCGCGTCAAGCCCGGCCGCGGCGGCGGCGACGCTGCGCGAGCGAGCGGGCGTTGCCGACACCGACACGGGCGAGGAGGCCGACGAGATCGGCGCGCGCTCCGTGCTCGATCTCGACGTCCAGGAAGGCGAGCAGACGGATCTGGCGCCGGGGGGCGAGATCGGCGAGCACGCGGGCGACGCGGACACCCATCGCCGGTGGCTGCGCGAGCGCGCTCGAGAGGCGGAGGCCCTCGCCGGCGAGCACGACGAGAAGCTTCAGAGGGTCATCGCCGAAGTCCGGCGGCTGCTCGGCGAGGGGCACGCGCCGATCGTCTTCTGTCGCTTCATCCCCACCGCCGAGTATGTCGCCGAGCATCTCCAGCGGGCGCTCAGGGACGTGACCGTCGAGGCGGTCACAGGCCTCCTGCCGCCCGAGGATCGCGAGGCGCGGGTCGAGCGCCTCGGCCAGCAGGGCCGGCGCGTGCTCGTCTGCACCGACTGCCTCAGCGAGGGCGTCAACCTCCAGGACCATTTCACCGCCGTCGTGCACTACGACCTCGCCTGGAACCCGACGCGGCACGAGCAGCGGGAGGGGCGGGTCGATCGCTACGGCCAGTCGGCGCCCACCGTCCAGATGGTCATGGTCTACGGGCGTGACAACGGGATCGACGGCATCGTGCTGGACGTCCTCCTGCGCAAGCACCAGCGCATCCGCAAGGCCCTCGGCATCTCCGTGCCGGTCCCCGTCGACACCACGCAGGTCATGGAGGCGATCCTCGAAGGCCTGCTCCTGCGCGGCCGGGATCGCGGCCCGGAGCAGCTTGTCCTGGAGGAGGTGCTGGCGCCCCAGCAGCGCGACTTCCACGCTCGCTGGGATTCGGACGCCGAGCGGCAGCAGCGGTCGCGCACGCTCTTCGCGCAGCATGCGATCCGCCCGGACGAGGTCGCCCGCGAGCTTGCCGAGGTCCGGGCGGCGATCGGCACGGGCGTCGACCTGGCCGGGTTCGTCAGGGAAGCGCTGGAAGTCCACGGCGCCGAGGTGCGTGGCGAGCCGGTCCTGGAGGTCAACCTCGGCCGGCTCGATCCGGCGCTGCGCGACGTGCTGCCGGTGGTCGACCGCGAGCATACGATCCGGCTCGGGTTCGAGCGCACGGTTCCAAAGGGTGTTCTGCCGCTGGTGCGCACCCATCCCTTCGTCGAGGGGCTCTCGGGCTACGTGATGCAGAGCGCGCTTGATCCCGCGCTCGGCGGCAAGGCGAGGCGCGTCGGCGCGATCCGGACCCGGCGAGTCTCGTCCCGGACCACGGTGCTTCTCGCCCGTTTTCGCTACCATCTCATCCTCGGCCGGGCCGGTGAGGCACCGCCGCTTCTCGCCGAGGAGTGTCAAACGCTCGCGTTCGAGGGCGCGCCAGTAGAGGCGCGGTGGCTCGATCCCGCCGCCGCCGAGCATCTGCTCGATGCCGTACCCGATGCCAACGTCCCCGAGGAGCAAGCACGCACGTTCATCGGCCAGGTGCTCGAGCGCCTGGACCTCCTCGGCTCGCGCCTGACGGAGGCTGCCGACGCGCGTGGCCGAGCGCTCCTCGACGCCCACCGCCGCGTGCGCCAGAGCGCTCGGGATCGCGTGCGCGGCCTTCGCGTCGAGCCGGTGCCGCCAGCCGATCTTCTCGGGATCTACGTGCTGCTGCCCGTGCCGAGAGCCTGAGACGAATGGCGCGGCGCTCCGGCGAGCGGTTCAGCGCGATCCGAACGGAAGGCGGCTTGCTCCCTCCCGATCTGCTGGAGCGGCTTCTCCGGCGCGACGCCAACCTGGACGGGCTGAACGAAACCGCGTACCACCTGGTCGACGTCCGGCTCCACGAAGCGATCACCGAGAGCTGGACGCGGCTGGGTCGCGTGTGGGGCGCCTTCCAGGGCGCCATCGCGGGCCTGGCGAACACCGACCCCGGAACGAGCGTGACCCGCGAGCGCTGGCTCCTGCCACTCTTTCAGGAGCTGGGCTACGGCCGGCTCCCCGCGACGCGGCCCGTCGAGGTTGCCGGGAAACCCTATCCCGTCTCCCACCTCTGGCAGCACTTCCCGGTGCATCTCGTCGGGTGGAACGTCGGTCTGGGCGAGCGGACGCCGGGTGTCGCCGGCGCCGCGAGAGTCAGCCCACACGGACTCGTGCAGGAGCTACTGAGCCGTTCGGGCGCTCACCTCTGGGGCGCCGTCTCGAACGGCCGCCAGCTTCGCCTGCTCCGCGACAACGTGAGCCTCACCCGGCAGGCGTACGTGGAGTTCGACCTCGAGGCGATGTTCCGGGGCGAGCTGTACTCGGACTTCGCCATTCTCTGGCTCCTGCTGCACCAGTCCCGCGTCGAGGCGGACCGCCCAGAGCACTGCTGGCTGGAGCGCTGGGCCCGGGAGGCTCACCGCCAGGGACTGCGCGTGCTGGATCGCCTCCGAGTCCGCGTGCAGGAGGCGATCGTCGCCCTCGGCCGGGGGTTCCTCGCCCACCCGAGGAACGAGCGGCTGAGGCAGTCTCTCCGCTCGGGCGATCTCGCCCCGCTCGGGTACTACCGACAGCTCCTCAGGATGGTCTACCGCCTGCTCTTCCTCTTCGTCGCGGAGGACCGGGACCTGCTCGCCAACCCTGCGGCCGACAATGCGGCCAAGGAGTGTTACGTCGCGTACTACTCGACGGCGCGCTTGCGTGAGATGGCGGGCCGCTTGCGGGGGACGAGCCACGGCGACCTCTGGCAAGCCCTTCGCCTCGTGATGGCCAAGCTGGGAGCGGACACCGGCTGTCCCGAGCTGGGGCTGCCGCCGCTCGGCAGCTTCCTCTGGTCGAGCGACGCCGCGCCGGATCTGGACGGCTGCGAGCTGGCCAACCGCGACCTGCTGGCCGCGATCCACGCCCTCGCCTGGACGGAGGAGGACCGGATCCGTCGCCCGGTCGACTATCGAAACCTGGGGCCCGAGGAGCTGGGCAGCGTCTACGAGGCACTGCTCGAGCTGCACCCCGAGATCAACACCGAGGCGCCGACCTTCGCGCTCACCACGGCCAGCGGCCACGAGCGAAAAACCAGCGGCAGCTACTACACACCGCGATCGCTGATCCAGGCCCTGCTCGACTCGGCGCTCGACCCCGTCCTCGACGAGGCGGCGCGCGCCCGGAACCCCGAGGCCGCCATACTCTCGCTGAAGGTCTGCGATCCGGCGTGTGGCAGCGGCCACTTCCTGATCGCCGCCGCCCACCGCATCGCGCGGCGCCTGGCGGCGGTTCGCACGGGCGACGACGAGCCGGCTCCGGAAGCCCTCCGCCACGCCCTTCGCGACGTGATCGGCCGCTGCATCCACGGCGTGGACGTCAACGAGATGGCCGTCGAGCTGTGCAAGGTCGCCTTGTGGATGGAGGCCCTGGAGCCGGGCAAGCCACTGTCGTTCCTCGATCACCGGATCGTCTGCGGCAACAGTCTCCTGGGCGCTACCCCGGCCCTGATCGCGCGCGGCGTACCCGACGAAGCCTTCGAGGCGATCGAGGGCGACGACAAGAAGGTAGCGACCGAGTGGCGCAAGCGCAACCGTCGCGAGCGTGAGGGCCAGATGGAGCTGCCGATGGTCGCCGAGCCCGGCACCCCCTACGGGGAGCTGGGCGCCGGCTTCGTCCAGCTCTCGGCAATGGGCGACGAGACGGTCCGTGACCTCCACGAGCGCGAACTCCGCCACCGGGACCTGCTCGCATCGACCGCCTACCAGCGGGCGAAGCTCCTGGCCGATGCCTGGTGCGCAGCCTTCGTCTGGCGGAAGACGGGCGACGCCCCGCCGCCGGTGACCGAGGATGTCCTGCGCCGGCTCGAGTCCGACCCGCGGCGGGTCCCGGCCGAGACGATCGCTGAGGTAGAGCGCCTCGCCGCGCAATATCGCTTCCTTCACTGGCATCTCGCGTTCCCCGACGTGTTCCTGTTGCCGCGGCGCGGGGAGGAGCCAGCAGATACCCAGGCGGGATGGAATGGCGGCTTTGACGTCGTGCTGGGTAACCCCCCCTGGGAGAAGATTCAGCCGCAGGAGCAAGAGTTCTTTGCAGTGGTCCGACCAGATATCGGGGAAGCTTCAGGAGCCAGACGAAAGGAGCTGATCAGATCCCTTGCAAGACAGGACGCGCTTCTGTACGCGCGATGGATTGAGTACAAGCGGGAAATCGAGGGCCACGTTCACTTCTCTCGTGTCAGCGGCACTCTGCCACTCTCCACAAGAGGTCGCCTAAACACCTACAGCCTCTTCTGTGAGAGGGCATGGCAACTCATTTCGAGCGGTGGCCGCGTCGGGATGATTCTTCAGAGTGGGATCGCTACTGATGACTCCAACAGTCTTCTCCTACGCACGATGATTTCCTCTGGGGCACTGATCTCTCTATATGACTTCGAGAATCAACTGGGATTGTTTCCGGCTGTTCACCGTGAGCAGCGATTCAGCCTCGTTACCCTGCGCAAGAAGCAGCGTGGAGGCCATTCAGGCCAGTTTGCGTTTTGGGTTCGATCGGTGGAGGAGCTCACTGATCCCGAAAGGCAATTTGAGTTGACGGCGAACGATTTTGAGCGCATGAGTCCAAACACCGGCTCGGTGCCGACGTTTCACGACCGGCGCGAAGCAGAAGTGATTAAGGGCATCTACCGACGTGTTCCTGTCATCCGACGTGAGAATGGCGCTGAGTCGCCATGGCAGATTCGTTTTATACAACTCGTGAATATGACCAGCGATTCACATCTGTTCCTTGTACGGGCCGCGCAGGACACTGCCGCCCAAGAGATTGTGCGGGTGTACGAAGGTAAGCTCACGCAGATCTATGACCATCGGTACGCGACTTTTGAGGGAACCCACGAAGGGACGGACACGCCACGCGAAGTGTCCGACACCGAGCATGACAACCCGTCTGTCAGCATATTGCCTAGGTACTGGATGCAGCGCGAGGCCCTGACGCGATTTCTCGAAAACACCGGGTGGTCACATGAATGGTTTGCTTGTTTCCACGACATCGCCAATCCAAACAATGAGCGAACGACGATCTTCACCGTTGTCCCGTTCAGTGCGGTTGGAAACTCGATCCCAGTAGTGGTTGGTGAGAGTTCGCCTGCGTTAGTCTGCTGTCTAGTCGCGGCGGGTAACTCATTTGTCTTTGATTTCGTGGCTCGGCGGCGAATCGGCAGTCGGCATCTAAACTTCTTCGTCCTTAAGCAGTTGCCGATGCCGGTCCCGTCTGCCTTTATCGCTGCGCCAGGGTGGACCACTATTGGTCTAACGGAGTGGATAACGCCGAGAGTTCTCGAGCTGTCCTATACTGCGTGGGATCTCGTCAAGTTTGCGCGCGACTGTGGGTATGACGGTCCACCGTTCCGATGGAACGGGGAGCGCCGGTTCCTCATCCGGTGTGAACTGGACGCGGCTTTCTTCCACCTCTACGGGGTAGCGCGCGCGGACGTCGACTACGTCATGGAGGGATTCCCCATCGTCAAGCGCGACGACGTCAAACGCCACGGAGACTACCGAAGCAAGCGCACGATCCTCGAGATCTACGATGCCATGCAGAGGGCCATCGACACCGGCAAGTCCTATCAGACCATCCTCGACCCGCCACCCGGCGATCCCCGGGCTGCCCACCCCGCACGAGCAAACGCGCAGTCGGCGCACCGTGAGGCGTGAGCCACCTTCCGGCGACGGTGCCGATCCCCACGCCCATCTAT
This sequence comes from Candidatus Methylomirabilota bacterium, assembly GCA_035650715.1. Lineage (GTDB taxonomy): Bacteria > Methylomirabilota > Methylomirabilia > Rokubacteriales > CSP1-6 > CAMLFJ01. The sequence continues at coordinate 91,880 of DASRHC010000069.1, forward strand.
CACATCACCCATCTGCAAAATCTCGACTCGATCCTGCGCGCCGGCGGCCTGAGGACCTGTGCGCAGCTCCTGGAAGAGGGCGTCGCTTACGCGAACATCGCCCACCAGAACATCCAGGACCGGAGACGGTGGACGCCGGTGCCTTGCGGGCCGGGAGGGGTGTTGCACGACTACGTGCCGTGTTACTTTGGCCCGCGATCTCCGATGCTGTACGTCATCAGCCGGGGCGGCGTTGAAGGCTACGCCGGAGGCCAAGCGCCCGTCGTCCACCTGGTCTCGACGGCGCAGGCGATCCAGGCAGCCCGCTTGGGTTTCGTGTTCACCGACGGGCACGGCATAATGGCGGTGACCGAGTTCTTCCATGACCTGGCCGACCTGGACAAGGTTGACTGGAAGGTCATGAAGATGAAGTACTGGAATGATACGCCCGAGGACGGTGATCGGTCGAGGCGCCGCCAGGCCGAATTCCTGGTTCACCAGTTCTTCCCCTGGACCCTGGTGCAAGCGATCGGCGTGATGACGCCTGCGATCGCGGCGCAGGTCACTCACGCCCTGAGAGGCCAGGCTCACCAGCCGGCGGTCATCGTGAGGCGCGGGTGGTACTACTGAAGGGCAGGGGGATGGCATGATCGAGCTGACGCGGGGGAACATCCTCGAGGCCGATGCCGAGGCCTTGGTCAACACCGTGAACTGCGTCGGCGTGATGGGCAAGGGCATCGCCTTGCAGTTCAAGCAGGCGTACCCGGAAAACTTCCGGCTGTATGAGCGAGCATGCCGAGCTGGCCAGGTGCGGCCCGGGAAGATGTTCGTCGTCCAGACGAGCCTGATGAACCCGCGGTACATCATCAACTTCCCGACGAAGCGTCACTGGAAGGGTAAGGCGCGGCTGGCGGATATCGAGGCGGGGCTCCGCGATCTCGTCGATGAGGTCAAACAGCTGGGGATCCGCTCGCTCGCGGTACCCCCGCTGGGCTGCGGTAGCGGCGGACTGGACTGGACGGATGTTCGCCCAGTGATCGAGTCGGCGCTGTCGACGCTGCCGGATGTTCATGTTCTGCTCTTCGAGCCCGCGGGGGCTCCAGCGCCCGAGAGGATGACGGTCCGCACCGAGAAGCCGAAGCTGACCCGGGCGCGTGCCCTCCTCCTGCGACTCCTGGAGAACTACAGGATCCCGGGCTACCGGCTGAGTCTCCTGGAGATCCAGAAGCTGGCCTACTTCCTCCAGGTGGCCGGGGAGCCCTTGAAGCTCAGCTTCATCAAGCGTCGGTTCGGACCGTATGCCGAGACATTGAACCATGTCCTTCAGCGCCTTGAAGGTCACTACATCCGTGGGTACGGCGACCGCAGTCGCGACGCCGGGATCTACCTTCTCCCGGGCGCGTCCGAGGAGGCGAGGAGCACGTTGGCCAGTGAGGTTGACGCGGGGGCTCGGCTCCAAAAGGTGACAGAGCTGATCGAGGGCTTCGAGTCGCCCTATGGCATGGAGCTGCTCGCGACGGTCCACTGGGTGTCGCGTGAAGACCCCGAAGCCTCCGTGAATATCGGCGTCGCGGTGCAGCGGGTGCATGAGTGGAGCGGCCGAAAGCGCCAAGCGTTCAGAGAACAGCACGTCGAGAAGGCGTGGCGAAGGCTCCAGGCCCGGGGCTGGCTGGAAGCCGGCGCCGGATCGTATTCGCCTCGGAACGGCCACCCCGGGGCCAAAGCGCTGTAGGTCCGTTCCAGAGGGCACATCCGTCCCGATTGGTGGGGGAACAGGCTTGCGAGTATAATCCGCACATCAGCGGATCAGCTTTGGGGCGGAGCTGAGAACGCGAGGACGACCAATGCCGACGTTCGGACAGGCAATCGCCGAGGCGAGGAAGCGTGCGGGGATGACGCAGAAGGAGCTGGCTGCCCGGCTCAAGAAGGAGGATGGTAGCCCGATCTCACCTCAATACCTCAACGACATCGAGCACGACCGCCGTGGCGCGCCGCCGAGTCCCCTCCTGAAGCAGCTCAGCAAGATCCTGGAGCTCGACCTGAATCTGCTCGCCTATCTCGCGGGCCGAATCCCCGAGGATCTGCTCGATCCTCGGGCCAGCCCCGGCCAGGTGGTCGAGGCGTTCAAGGCCTTCCGAAAAAAGATCGGCAAGGGAGGCTGAGATGAAGTGGGTGAAGGATCGGAGTGGCCGCTTCCCGGAGCGGCCCCACTATGATCCGGAGGAGCTGGACGAGACCTGCGAGGAGATCATCTCGCACTTCTTGCGGCGGCGGCGCGGTCACGTTCAGTATCCAGTGGTCACGGAAGACCTGACGCTTCTCATCGAGGAGTTCGCCGAGGATCTCGACGCCTACGCGGATCTCTCGGCGGAGGGCCCCGACGTCGAGGGCGTGACGGAGTTCATCCCTGGCCGCCGCCCACGGGTCCGCATCTCCAAGGAGATCTCTGGCCATCCAGGACTCGAGAACCGGTTCCGGACCACCCTGAGCCACGAGTTCGGGCATGTGCGATTTCACGACTTCATGTACCAGATGCGTGATGGCGAGTCGCTATTCACCACGACGGCCACGGACGTGAACGCGAAGTGTAATCGGACGAGCATCATCGGCGCCTCGCAGCAGGACTGGATGGAGTGGCAGGCAGGATATGTTTGCGGCGCCATCCTGATGCCGCGGCATCCGCTCCAGGAGGCCGTACGCAGCTACCGCACGGCCGGAGGCCTCGGGTCGGCAGTTCTCGACGTCGGGTCTGCTGAGGGAGCCGCGTTGATCCGGGAGATAGCCGAGCGATTCGCGGTGTCGAGGGAGGCCGCAAGGGTCCGTCTTTTAAAGCTGAATCTGCTCGCCGAGGGGGGACACGTCGGGTCGGGCTTGTTCGCCTGAGACGCGCCGCTTGATTTTTTGTTGCGCGCTGACTACGCTAATCCGCGGATCAGCAGTACAGCAGTCAAGATGACCCGCCCCGGCGGGCAAGAAACGGAGGGTCCCATGGAGTCAACGGTGCACGAGAACGCCCAGGCCGGCGAGAACAAGGATCGGCACGGCCCCTTCTTCACCTTCTTCGTCGACGATCGGGAGTTCCACGTTGAGCAAGCCGTCATCAGCGGCGCTGAGATCATGAACCTCGCCGGTATCCCGCGCGAGGTCGGGCTCGTGCTGCTCCTCGAGGATGGGACACAGCGGACGTTCGGGGCCGACGAGACGATCGAGCTCGAGCCGGGCCGCCGCTTCAAGAAGGCGCCGCGCTTCAAGCGGGGGTAGCGACGATGATCGAGCGGCGCCGGGAAGAGCTGCGGCTCGTCGAGGCCAAGTACGGCGAGCTTGAGGTCGATCCCAACTTCGAGTGGTTCATCATCAAGCGGTGGGGGCTGGGACGGGGGTGGAACGTGACCGATACCCCGGTGCTGGTTCTCTTCCCGCCCGGCTACCCCATCACGCCTCCCGACAACTTCTACACACGCAATGACCTCAAGCTGGCGGCTGCTGGGGAGCCGGGGAATACGAGTCCGAACGTCAACCAAGCTGGTCGCACGTGGCGGCAGTTCTCATGGCATGTCGAGGCGGGTGACTGGAGGCCCCACGCGGAGGTCTTGAAAGGCCACAACATGCTGACGTTCCTCGACGGTGTCAGCCAGCGTTTGAACGAGGCGAGCTGATGGGTGTGGTGCGCATCCCGGCGCCGATCTTCGAGACCGTTCAGAAGCATCTCTTCTCCACGCGGGGCGAGCACTTCGCCTTCATGTTGGCCCGCGTCGCTTCGTCCGAGGGCAAGCCCGTGTTCATGGTACGCGAGGCGATCCTGATCCCAGACCGCGACGTGAAGGTGACGAGGACGGGATGGGAGCTGACGACGGAGGCCGTCCTGTCAGTGGTGAACGCCGCGATTCGCTCTGGTGACGCCCTCATTGAAGCTCACAACCACGGAGGTCAGACGCCGCGCTTCTCCCCTACCGACGTTGAGGGTCTCAGAGATTTCTCGGCATATGTGCTGGGTTCGGTGAGGGGATGCCCGTACGGAGCGACGGTATGGGGTGACGATCTGGTCTATGGTGAGTTCTTTACCCCGGATGGCGGTCACGGGGCTTTGCGGAGCGTTGTCGTCACCGGGACGCCGTTGCGGCAGCTGATCTCGCGGGACAATGACCGTCATCGCGTTGACGTCGTGTTTGACCGCCAGCTTCCGTGGTTTACGCCGGCGGGTCAACGCATGCTCGGCCGGCTGCGGGTGGGCGTCGTGGGCGCGGGAGGGACCGGGTCACCGCTCGTCCAGAATCTCGTCTATCTCGGGGTCCGCGACTTCGTCGTCGTGGAGGATGACGCCGCCGACGAGACGAACATGAACAGGCTGGTTACGGCCGCAGCGGCGGATGTCGGGACGGCAAAGGGTGTCTTGGCCCGGCGCCTCATCAGGAGCGTGGCCCCGACTGCGAGCGTCAGACACATCCCGTCGAAACTCCAGTCGCAGGACGCGCTCGACGCCCTCAAGGGGGTCGACCTCTTGGTGGGCTGCGTCGACAACGACGGGGCGCGGCTGGTCCTCAACGAGTTGGCGCTGGCGCACCAGGTTCCGTATCTTGATCTGGCGGTTGGCATCGACGCCGAGGAAGGTCGTCTCCGCGTCGCCGGAGGCCGACTCTGCGTCGTTTTGCCGGGAGGTCCGTGTCTCTACTGCATGGGCGAGATCGATCCCACCGAGGCGTGTTTCTTCCTGAGCACGGAGGAAGAACGTGCGTTCCAGGTTGAGCGTGGTTACGTGCGCGGGATGAACGTAAAAGCGCCGGCGGTCGTGTCATTGAATGCCGCGCTGGCGGCGATGGCCGTCAACGAGCTCGCCGTCCTCGTATCCGGCGTCCGTCCGGTCAGCTACTACACGGAGTTCGATCTGCTGGGCATCGGTCGTCCGATCGGGAGTCAGTGGGCCACACCGAAACGCGTCGCGAAGAATCCGGACTGCATCGACTGCACCCTCGCCGGAGCCGGCGACAGCGCCAGGATTGAGCGCTACGTCCGGGCGGAGGGCCTGGTCTGACCCAGCAATCTCACGGATCGGAGCATCGGCGTCGACTCGACTGAACCACGACTTAACGCGGTAGCGCCTGCTTCGTGCCACAGCGCGGGCACTTGACCTTCTTGCCGCGGGTCTCGGCGGTCACCGTGAGCGGCGCCCGGCACGCCCAGCATTGGACGGTTTCAGGAGCGGGCCGCCTTCGCCAGAGCTCACCGGCTTTCTGCACCTCCGCGGCATGCTCGGCGGCTTCGGCCTGTATCGCCTCGGACCCCACTTGGAGGACCTCTCGCAATTGCTCCAGGTGCTGGGGCTCTGACGCACGCCGTAGTGCCTCGGCGAATTCCTCTGGGGTACTGGCCTTCGTTCCCCCCTCGCCGAGCAGCGCATGTGCGACCCACCGTGTGCGTATCGCCATGTCCATGGACAGAACGTCGAGCAGGCCTTTCCGGTATGCGACCGCAGGGACGAAGGAGACGAAGGTGATGGAGTGGGCATCCGGGCGACCAGGGGGCGCGGGCCCCAGGCACCAGGCGCCGAGCCTGTGGGCGTTTGTCTCCGACGTCGTCTCCAACGCGTTGAGCATCCAGGAGAGGTCCGCGCCCCGTTCCTTCGAGACGTTGAACGGCAGCTGGAGGCGCAGAAGGAGCCCGCTCCCGAGTTGAGGGTGGCGTTCCGTCGATGAGACGGTCAAGAGCGCCGTCTCCGGACCCGAAGCCATCCCTGCGGGAAGGTCACCCGTGAACGGGAACTCCGCGGTCATGCCTTCGGCGCCGGCGGTCGCCAGCACCCAGGGCCGCGGCCTCATCTCCGAGGTCGCCTTGAAGTCGCCTTCGGCCCATGGTGAGGCGCCCTCTCCCCCGGGCGCGATCACGGTCGCGATGACACTGAGGATCTCGTCGGGCTCGCGCCGTGCGCCGGACCCCGGGTGCGCGGAGACATCCGGCTCGCCACCGAGGAGGCGGGCGAGCCCGTCAGCCTTGATGTGGGCGTCCGCGACCTGGATGCCCACCGCGGCCAGGAACAAGGGCTGGAGCCAGGCCATGTTCTGGGCGTGGAAGCACGCGGCGCTGTGAAGGATGATCCTGTCGCCGGCCTGGGAGGCCACGATCGCGCCGAGACTCATGAACCTGTTGGTCGTGGCCAGTCTCGCGCGCAGGTCGGCCGTGTCGGACACGCCGCGGACCACCGCGGTCGCGGCGTGGACGCGGACGACGTCGTGGTCGTGGCTGGAGCGTGCGGGTTCGGCCCACACCCGTTGAGCCAGGCGATGTGCCCACCAGGTGAACGACCGTGGCTCGCGCAGCGCCCAGGCGTGGTCGATCTTCAGCGCATCGAACAGGTACTTCAGGACCTGCGGCCCGACATCACCCGTCACCTTCATCCTCTCCAGCTCCTTTCTGGCCCGGTCGGCGGCCCCTCGTGCGCGCGTTTCATCGGCGGCACGCTCAATGTGGAGGGCAACTTCATGTCCGATGGCCGCTGGCCCGGCGGACGAGAGCGTCGTCGCGAACACACGCATACCCGTGAGCGACGAAGGCCGCGATGAGCTGATCCTCGTCTTCCGGCCGGAACACGAGGCAGTCGCCGCTCACGAACGAGAAGCTTCGGCGGCCGTATTGCTCCTGGATCGCCTTCGGGACCCAGGCGAGCATCTCCTGCTCGGTCCACCCGGGCCAGTCGCCATCGCAGATCGCTCCGATGTCGCCCGCCTCGAACGGATCGCCGGGCTCGGGACGGCGCTCGTCGGTCGACAACGCCAGATATTCAGCGCGTGCCTCGTCGCGCGTGAGGCCGGGGCGCGACCGTCGTTCGTCCTCGTAGTACTCCTCGGAGTCGGGCAACTCCGTGGCGCCGCTGATTTCGAGAAGCTCTTCATACGCACCGGTGGGCATCCGCTCGTGGACTTCGCCCCACGTCGATGAGGACCAGAGAGCCCGATGGATCGTGGCGAGGTAGTCCGCCCGCTCCTTCGGGATGAAGACGAGGTTGCCGTTGAGATCGCCGTAGACGAGCTCCTGCGCTGCCGACCCCTCGGGTGTCATGACTGTCTCCGACTCTGTGGCCGACCGGCGACGCCGCCGCGGCAGACATGGCCGAACGCGGAGAACCCGGGCGTGTGCCAGATCTGGCCGTCCGCCTCGTTATAGGCGTTCGCGTTGAGCTTGCGTGCGTGGAGCAGGTCGCCGCACGCGGCGCAACGGTTGTCGTTGGCGCAGCGGCAGTGCACATCCATGACGTGGCCGGCGAACTGAGGACTGGGATCGAGGCAACGCCCTCGCCACTCGCCGCACCGGTCGCAGCGCGCGAGGCCCCGGGGGACGCCGTTCGGTTGGCGGCCGGCCCGCATGACGGTTTCCTCGAGGGTAGCCGGGCGACCGCCCTTCGTCAGATCACCGAAGATGTAGCCCGTCTTCGGGGTGGCGTGCTCGATGAAGCGGTCGAGCGCCGACCGTCTGGCGACGAGGCTCGGCGTCGCCGGGAAGACCCGGCACGACTGGAGACGACCGGTGACAACCACCCCGCCGCGGGGCGGGTCGCCGTTGCTCTCGCGGCCGTCGGTGGCGATGTAGAGCGCCGGGTCGGCCGCGGAGACGAGACACGTCGGTAACGCGTTCGCCGAGGCTTGCAGACGCGCGATCTCGACGAGGCGATCCGTGTCGAGGTCGTCCGACAGGACGATGATGTGATACATCGTGGGCACGACCCTGGTCACGAGGTACGGGAACCCCCCGAAACGGGTCGTCGGCCGGAAGCCGAGGGTGGCGAGGGCATGGCTGTCCAGCATCAGAGTCCTCCTCGGCGGGAGGGCGCTGGCCGGACAGCCCGATGCGTAGAGACCAAGAAGCCCCTCGGGTGAGGGGCCTCGCGCCGTTGGTTGCTCGGCTGCGAGCCATATCGTCCCCGTCTCCGGGCTGGCGTTGGCACCTTGGCGGCGTTCACCAGGTTGCCGGGCGCTTCGTCGGGCCAGAACCCTCTGCGCCTCTCTCGATATTGCTGGGGAGGATCATACGAACTGGAGGTGGCGGACGTCAAGAGGTCCGTGAAGTACCCTTGAGGCGGCATGCAGGACGCGCTGTTCGACGCCTATGGCCGCACGACATTCGTCGCCGACACGCCGCGGGGCCGGCTCTCACTACGCGTCGGCCGGCATTCCGCCGAGCTTGATGCCCTGCTCGCCGCTCACGGCGTCGCGACGTGGGCGTACGTGACGGCCTTCAATCCGGGATCGCGAATGCTGCCTGGTGAAGCGAACGCGGCCCGACAGCGCGAGCTCGAACGTACCGTCGCTGCCCGTGGATTCGCCTCGTATCCCGGTGAGGGCATCGGAGATGACGGCCGATGGCCGCCCGAGCCGAGTCTGCTGGTGCTCGGGATCGGGCGCACCGACGCCATGCACCTTGGACGGGAGTTCGGCCAGTTCGCCATCGTGTACGGTGAGCTGGGACAAGAGGCGGAGTTGATCGTCTGCAACGGGAAGGGCGAAGAGTAAGCCAGCCGCGATCGAGCGCCGAGCGACGTAGAGGCGCGCGGTGACTTGCCTGCGCGGTGGCGAGCCTTGACTGACCGAACCTCTGAAGGTATTGTACGTTTTGTAGTTGGAGCCGAACCAATCCAGGGACGAGGAAGCTGATTCTCGTCCCCGGCATCCAGGGGTGCAGTACCCGCTGTCGGTGTTTCAGCTCCCCGATGCGGGCTGGGTGCTTCACTTGTAGAGGATCGAGGACGGCTCCGGTGACCCCGCCTTACTGCCAGCACGCCGTTCTCCCGTGGTAGCACCCCGGTCTGCCTCGTGTCGCAGACGCCGTGAGCGGTAGCCATGAAGGACCCATCGACATGTCCAGTTCTATGACCGATTTCACGGCGCCCGAATCCGCGCCCCTCAAGAAGCCGCTTTCACCGGCGAAGCCCGGGCCGCGCACGGACGCCGGCAAGCAGGCTGTCAGCAAGAACGCCCTCAAGACCGGCATCTACGCTGAGAAGTGGCTCGCAGTGACCGACGACGAGCAGTCCATGGTCAACGACCTCATTGGCCAGCTGCGGGAGCAGTTTCCGGCAGAGAATCTCCTCGATGAGCTGGCGCACGAAGTGTTCATCAAGGCCTATATGCAGTGGTGGCGGTTCATCCAGGCCTACGGTGGGGCGATGGACCTCCGCCGAGGTCAGATCGCGCGGGAGATCGAGCTGGATGGGGTGGCGACCAATCTCGGGGCGATCGAGGAGCAGGTGCACTGGGTCAGCGCGGCGCTCCGGGAGCTGAAGGAGACCGGCCGGGTGACCGGCGCCACCCTGACGAAGCTGCAGGTTGTCTTCGAGTCCTCGGCCCTGGCGGCGGGCCTGATCGAGGGCCTCCGCCGGATCGCCGGCACGACCGCCGAGCGGCCAGCGGCCGGAGACGTGGCCCAGGCGCGGCGGTTGGGGGAGGCCCTGGCGAAGGAACTCGCCGACACCAAGGCCGAGGTGGAGGCCCGCATCGCCAAGCAGGCGGACGCGGCGTACCGGCGGGCGGCCCTGCCGACCGACGCCGAGGCGAAGACGCTCTTGCGCTACGAACGTGACACCTTCCGCAAGCTGCGGCGCGCGGCCGAGACGATCGAGCGCCGCTGGGGCCGCGCGCCAGCCCTTCCGCGGCGGGAGCGCAAGACCCCGTGACCCTCTCTCCCCACTCGGCCCCCGCTCCGCGCCGCTCTCGGCGGGGCGGGGCGGCCGACGGGCTCGCAGGCGCAACGCCCGGCGACGAGCGAGTGCGAGAGCTCTATGCCCTCTTGCACGTCATGCTCCGCATCAAATTCAATCTGCTCATGGCTGGCCGCGAGCACCTTCGGTTCGTGGCCAAGGCCTCCACCGGCACCGTGTCGCTCAAGGACAGGCTGGCCCATCTGCGCTGCATGCGGCGTTATTTGAAGGCGCTCGAGGACGCGGATGCGCCCGTGGTGCTGGCCGGGGCCCCCGCCAGCGGCCCGCCGCCGGCGCCGCCGGTGACCGCAACGCCTGCACGCCCCGCGGCGGTTCCTGTGGCCGGCCCACGCAGGGATTCTGACAAAACAAATCGAGCACGGCCGGCCAGTCTCGCAGGGACGGCCCGCACGATGCCAGCGGTGCCGACCGGGCCAGCCGCCAGCGGCCCGCCGCCGGCAGGGCCGGGGACCGGAATTCAGGCGTGCGCCGCCTGGAACGATCCGGCTGACGCTCGCTCGGATTTCGACAGAACAAACCCAGCGCGTCCGGTGGAGGCTCAGGGGAAGTCGGTCGCAGACACACCCCAAAACATGCCGAGTCCGGTCGACGATTCCGCAAGACATCTCGAGCACGAGATGGAGCACCGACAGGACCGTGCTGGAAGCGCGGCAGCAAATTCCGACAAGACGAAGCCGACAACGCGATCCAGCACGGCGTCGACCAACAGCACGACATCGACTCCGGCGAGCCGCGTTCAGGAGGAACGTGCCGAGTTGGCCGTCAGGGCGCTATTGATACGAGCATCGTCCGCATGAAGGGCGAGCACCCGCGCGGCGAGGAGCGCTCGCGGTATCAGTTCAGGGAGGACATGCCACCGCGCGGGTGAGGTCGTCGGCCGAGCACGGTGCGGGACGAGGCCGGTCAACTACCGGTCATCGTCGAGCGCTCAGTCGGCGTCCCCGGCCCGCCGGAGCGCCTTGGTCACGGTCTTGTCGCTGACGCCGAGACGCCGGGCGATCGCGCCGGCCGACATGCCGAGACGGTGCAGAAGGCTTGCCCTTTCGCCTATTTGCTGGTACTTGAAGGGTTGTCTCGTCTCAACGAGAGGGAACACAAGCGGTAACTGGGCGACGGTTCGAATTGGTTGCGACCGCGTCCACCATTTTGAAGTAGATCGGACCGCCTTCCGGTTCCGGGCGCCACGCCCCGGTCGGAAGGCGGTTTCGCGTTCGGCCCGATCCCGCCTCGGGGTCTCCTCGCGCCCGGCCGGCGTCTACTCGGCGGATCGCTTCCGGGCGTCCTGGATCGCGCGCCACACGCGATCGCTGCTGGCCGGCATGTCGAGCTCGCGCACGCCGAGCGGCGCCAGCGCGTCCATCACCGCGTTCATGACCGCCGGGAGCGCGCCCACCGTGCCCGCCTCGCCCGCGCCCTTGGCCCCCAGCGGATTGAGGCGCGTGGGCACCGGGTGGCTCTCGATCGCGACGTCGCAGAAGGTGTCGGCCCGGGGCATCGCGTACTCCATGAACGAGGCGGTCAGCAGCTGGCCCGACCCGGGCTCGTACACCACCTCCTCCATGAGGGCCTGCCCCACCCCCTGGGCGACGCCGCCGTGGATCTGGCCCTTGAGGGTGAGGGGATTGATGACGGTTCCCACGTCATCGGCGATCGCGTAGCGGTCCAGGTAGACCTGGCCGGTGTCCGGGTCGATCTCCACCTCGCACACGTGGCAGCCGTTGGGCCAGGTGTCCTGCTTCGGCGCGAACGTTCCCGTCTCGTAGAGGCCGGGCTCGAGACCGGGCGGCAGCTGGGTGGGCTGGAAGGCGGCCCGCGCCACCTCCTTGATCGCGATCGCGCGGTCCGTCCCGACCACCGAGAACTTGCCGTCGGCGAAGCTCACGTCGGCCTCCGCGGCCTCGAGCAGGCGGGCGGCGATCTTCTTGCCCTTCGCGATGATCTTGTCCGCGGCCATCCAGAGCGCGGTGCCGCCGATGACGGTCGAGCGGGAGCCCATGGTGCCCATGCCGAAGCCGACCCGATCGGTGTCACCGTCGATGTAGCGCACCTCGGCCGGGTCCAGCCCGAGCCGCTCGTGCAGGATCTGCTTGAAGGTGGTCTCGTGGCCCTGCCCCTGGTTCTTGGTGCCCATCAGCACGGTGGCGCTGCCGCTCGGCGCGAAGCGGATCTCCGCGAACTCGGGCTGCGGTCCCGCCGCGCGCTCGATCGCGTTGACCACCGCGAGGCCGCGCAACCGCCCGCGCGCCCGGGAGGCCTCGCGGCGCGCCGGGAAGCCGGCCACGTCGGCCAGCCGCAGGCCGGCCTCCATGCAGCGCTCGAACTCGCCGCAGTCGTAGGTGACGCCGAGCGCGGTGCGATACGGCATCGCGGAGGCGGGGATCAGGTTCTGCCGCCGGAGCGCGATCCGGTCCATTCCGAGCTCGCGCGCCGCGTCGTCGATGAGCCGCTCGATGACGTAGGTCGCCTCGGGCCGCCCCGCTCCCCGGTAGGGCGCGGTCGGGTTGGTGTTGGTCAGCACCGAGTACACCGCCACGTGGGCGGCCGGGAACGCGTACACCCCGACCAGCGTGGCGATGTTGCTGAACGTGGCGAGCAGGTTGCGGTCGGAGGAGACGTAGGCACCCACGTTGGCGCAGGTGCGCACGCGCAGGGCCAGGAAGCGGCCCTCGGCGTCGAGCGCCAGCTCCGCCTCGCTCACGTTGTCGCGCGCGTGCTCGTCGGCGGGGATGGCCTCGCGGCGCTCGCACTGCCACTTCACCGGCCGCTGCACCTTCCGCGCGGCCCAGAGCACGAGCCGGTGCTCGGCGTACTGCCAGCCCTTGGTGCCGAAGGCGCCGCCCACGTCGCCCGCGATGACGCGGATCTGGTGCTCCGGGATCCTGAAGATGTTGGTCGCGAGCGCGGCGCGCACCCGGTGCGGGTACTGCACGTCCGCGTGGAGGGTGTAGCGGTCCTCCCCCGGGTCGTACACGCCGAGCGCGCCGCGAGGCTCCATGTACTGCGCGTGGACGCGCGTGATCACGTACCGCCGGCGGACCCGGTGGGCCGCCCGTGCGAACGCGGCCTCGGTCGCGGCGCGGTCCCCCGCCTGATGCAGGTTCGACACGTTGTCCGGGCACTCGTCCCACACCGCGGGGCTGCCCGGCTGGGCCGCGAGGCCGGTGTCGGTGATGGCCGGCAGCGGCTCGTAGTCCACCCGCACCCGCTCCGCGGCGTCCTCGGCCTGGGCCTGGCTCTCCGCGATGACGATGGCCACCGGATCGCCCACGTGACGCGCGCGGTCCACCGCCAGACCGCGGTGGGCGGGGGCGAACATCGGGGAGCCGTCCGGACGCGTGCGCTTCACCGTCATCTTCATGGTGCCGAGGCCGTCGCGCGCGACGTCGGCCCCGGTGAACACGGCCACCACCCCGGGCGCCCGGCGGGCTCCGTCGGTGTCGATCGCGCGGATGCGGGCGTGCGCGTGGGGCGAGCGCACGACGACCATGTACGTCTGGTTGGGCAGATTGACGTCCGCGTGAAAGCGCCCCTCGCCGCGGAGCAGGCGGACATCCTCGAAGCGCTTGATCGATTGACCGATGCCGAACTGGCCCATGCGCCGCGGAGCCTACCACAAATTCCTCCTTCGCAGCCCCGTCGCTCCGTTGCTAGAATGGCCAATGCCTCGGGCGCAGCGGATCATGACCCCTCGATCGACGACGGCCCTCCTGCTTGGCGCGTGTCTCGCGATGGCCCTGGGCGTGGCGTGGGCGGCGCGGTCGGAATTGCTCGAGGTGAAGGACCGGACCGGCCGCCTCGGGCTCCTCACGATCAGCGTGATGGACGACGGCAATGCGTTCCTCGCGCCGGACCACCTGGCCGCGTTGCTCAAGGGCGCATGGTCGGTCAAGGGGGACCGTGGGATTCTCACCGTCAACCAGCGTACGGCGGAGTTCGTGCGCGGACAGACGCGCGCCACCGTGGAGGGGCAGGCGGTGACGCTCGACACGGCCACGCGCGTGGAAGGTAGTCGCTGGCTCGTCTCGCGCGACTTCCTCGGCAAGGGGCTGCCGCGCCTGGCGCCCGGGGTGTCGATCGCGCTCCCGAGCGAGCCGGTCCGGGAGGCGGCGCGCAGGCCCGCCGCCGCGTCCCCCACCCAGGGCACCGTGCCGCTCGAGGAATTGCGCTACCGGTCGTACCCCACCTTCACGCGCGTGGTGATCGAGACCGGGGGCAAGCTCGCCTACGCGGTGGTGACCGGCGACGAGGAGGTGCGGGTGCGGCTGCCCGGCCTCGCGCTGAGCCGCTCGCGGGTGGAGGAGATCGGCGACGGGCTCGTGAAGGAGGTGCGGCTCGAGACCGTCGGGGACGCGGCCGTGCTGCGGGTGGTGCTGGACGGCCCCGCGGGGGAGGTCAAGCACAGCGTGCTGCAGGATCCCTACCGCCTGGTGCTGGACGTCTACCGGCCCAGGGACGTGCCGGGCACCAGCGAGGCGGCGCGCGGGGGCATGCAGCCGCTGCGGCTCATTGTGCTCGACGCCGGCCACGGCGGGCACGACTCCGGCGCCATCGGGCCGAGCGGGGTCATGGAGAAGGACGTGGTCCTCGACGTGACCCGCCGGGTGGCGCGCCTGGTGGAGCACGGGCTCGGGGTGAAGGTGGCGCTCAGCCGGGACAGCGACGTGTTCGTGCCCCTGCGCGATCGCACGAATTTCGCCAACAAGCAGGGCGCCGACCTCTTCGTGTCGATCCACGCCAACGCCCACCCGCAGTCGGTGTCGGAGGGCGTCGAGACCTACTTCCTCTCCTCCGAGGCCTCGGACAATGCGGCCCGCCAGGTGGCGGCTGCCGAGAACAACGTGGTCCAGCTCGAGAGCGCGGCCTCCCGCCGGCAGAACGACGTGCTCAAGAGCATCCTCTGGGACCTCGCCCAGTCCGAGTTCCAGGAGGAGTCGAGCTTCATGGCCGAGACCGTCCAGGACTCGATGAGCAAGTCGCTGAACCTGGTGAGCCGCGGGGTCAAGCAGGCGGGCTTCTACGTGCTGGGCGGCGCCGCGATGCCGGCCATCCTGATCGAGGTCGGATTCCTCACCAATCGCAAGGAAGAGAAGAAGCTCGCGACTCCGGAGCATCGCGAGGCGCTCGCGCGCGCGATCTACGCCGGGCTGGCCGAGTACAAGCGTCGCTACGACCAGCGGCTGCGCACCGCCCAGAGCCAGAACCCCACCGCGCCGAAAGGATTGCCCAAGCGATGAGCGTTGCGATGCACCTTCGGCACGACGGGCGGCGGCCGGATCAGCTGCGTCCGGTCTCCATCACGCGCGACTATCTCCGCCACCCCGAGGGCTCGGTGCTGGTCGAGTTCGGGGACACCAAGGTGATCTGCACCGCCTCGCTCGAGGACAAGGTCCCGCCCTTCCTGAAGGGGCAGGGCAAGGGCTGGGTGACCGCGGAGTACGCGATGCTGCCGCGCTCGACCAACACCCGCTCGAGCCGGGAGCGGGGCGGCCCGAGCGGACGCTCGCAGGAGATCCAGCGGCTGGTGGGGCGCTCGCTCCGCTCGGTGGTGGAGATGGGCAAGCTCGGAGAGCGCACGGTGTGGCTCGACTGCGACGTGATCCAGGCCGATGGGGGCACCCGCACCGCGGCGATCACCGGCGCGTTCGTGGCCATGGCCGACGCGATCGGGCGGCTCACCAAGACCGGCGCGCTGCCCGGCTCTCCCATTCGAGACTGCGTGGCCGCGATCAGCGTCGGCATGGTCGGCAATCGTCCGGTGCTCGACCTGAACTACGTGGAGGACTCCACCGCCGAGGTGGACATGAACGTGGTGATGACCGGCTCGGGCGCCTTCGTGGAGGTGCAGGGGACCGCCGAGCAGACCCCGTTTTCCAAGGCGCGCCTCGACGAGCTGCTGGCCCTGGCCGGTGAGGGCATCGGCCGGCTCGTGAGCCTGCAGCGCCGCGCGATCGCGGCGCGTGACGAGAAGCACTTCACCCTCTGACCCGCTCCTGATCCTCGCCACGGGCAACCGGGCAAAGGGTCGGGAGCTGGCCGCGCTCCTCGCGGGCGTCCCCTACCGCATCGAGGATCTCTCCGCGTATCCGGACGTGGTCCTGCCCCCCGAGGGCGAGACCGCCTACGCCGACAACGCCCTGGGCAAGGCGCGCGCCGTCACTCGCGCCACCGGCCAGATGGCGCTGGCCGACGACTCGGGGATCGAGGTGGACGCCTTCGGCGGCCGCCCCGGGGTGCTGTCGGCGCGGTACGGCGGGGAAGGGTTGACCGACGCCGAGCGCAACGCCGTCATGCTGAGAGAGCTGGCCGGGGTGCCGGCGGCGCGGCGGACCGCCCGCTACCGCGCGGTGATCGCCATCACCGCGCCGGACGGCCGCGAGGCCACCATCGAGGGCACGGTGGAGGGCGTCATCCTCGAGGCGCCACGGGGCGACGGCGGCTTCGGCTACGACCCGATCTTCTACTACCCGCCGTTCGGGATGACCTTCGGCGAGGTCAGCGCCACCGCCAAGCACGCGGTGAGCCACCGCGGGCGGGCCATGGCCCAGGCGCGGGCGCTACTCCGGCACTGGGCAGGTTGAAGGGGTCGCGAGCCGAAGCGTATACTGCTCGCGCCAGTGGGATCGGGGTGTGGCGCAGCCCGGTAGCGCACCTGCTTTGGGAGCAGGGAGTCGGAGGTTCAAATCCTCTCACCCCGACCATCTTCACGCGTTCTACTTCGGTAGCACCTCGCAGCGGTAGACCTCGGCATACACGCGCTCCAGGTCGTCGCTGTCCCAGGCCAGGAGGCCGGCGTTGCCACCGGAGCGGACGATCTTCTTGCGAAGGTCCTTCATGTTGTGGTCGCTGACTCGGCCGGTGCGCTGGCACGCGGCGAGCACCTGCGGCTCGGTGGTGAGGCGCACCGCGAACATCGCCACCTTTTCGGCTGCGCTGTCGGCGAAGGCAGGGCCAGCTCCCAGGCCTGCGAGCACGAACAGTGATAGCAGTAGACGTGTCGTCATCGTCGCTCCTCCCCTGGGCGACAGGGTTCGTACACGTCTCGGAACGGCATGGTCCATGCCACCACCGTCGCCAGAAATTTTGGAGGGATGCGGCGGCTGGGGAGCAGAGCAGTCACGACGAGCGACACCTGGGCCGACAAATTGCGGAAATCGGCCCGGCGCGCCGCCGTCAGTCTTCGGGAGCAGGCGGTCGGAGGCTCGCGCCTTTCAGCCCGAGGACTATCTTGTTTATCGCGACGCGAACGCGTCGCGGGCGTCGGCTAGACCCGGACGATCGACACGCCGCGGGCGAGCAGCCACCCGCTGACCTTCATCCAGGTCTCGGGCTCGCGGCGCTCCCACGCTTCCACGCTGCGCTGTGGTACCACCAGACAGGTGTGGCGGGCGTTTACCGCCTCGACGAGCCGGGCCAAATCGGTGCGCGAAGTCCGGAGCTCGCTCAGAAGGTCTTCGGCCGTCATGGTGATCTCGGGCAGCAGAGCACGGCTGTCGTCGATCTCGCTCCGAACGGTCGAAGTTGCCGAACCGGTGTGTGTGATGGGCACACCCTATCGTGGGGATCCGACTCTGTCAACCCACATCTTGTGTAGACGTGGAATGCGACGGCCACCTGGCCGGACGGGCTGGTGTATGGTAGGCACCGGGCACGCGCCTGTAGCTCAGCTGGATAGAGCGTCGGCCTTCTAAGCCGAGGGTCGGGGGTTCGAGTCCCTCCAGGCGCGCCATATACTCCACACGGACTTAGACAATCTCCGCTCGGCTGGCCGAATGGCTGGTGGTGGCCGGGGTGCCGGAATAGCTCGCGGAACGCCAGCCACCCGCGTGCTGCGCGATGTAGGAGCGGACCCTTCGCGCTACCAGCCTTGAGGCGAAAATGTGTCGCAGATCGTGGAAGCGGAAGCCGAGCAGCCCGTCGCCTTCACGGCGGCCTGCCAGTGCGATTGAAGTTGGTGGAGAGGCTACTCCAAGCACTTCTTGCAGTCCGTTTCGCTCTTGGACTGTTTGCACAGCTCCAGCAAATTTGCGAATGGTAGACGCCCCTTGTATCGCTGCATCAGACGGCACATCCCGTCCACCCGGGGCCCCACTGCGCCAGCGGCGTTGCTGAACGAATAGCCACAGGCCAGACTTGCTGAGCGTATCGCCGAGTCAACATCATCGAGTTCGGACTCGAGATTGCTTTTTGCGGACTGGAACTCATCGCGGGCGCTTTCATAATCCGACCGTTGCGATCGACAGCCGTCTCTCATCAGGTCGTGGACGGCCGGATAGGCGCGGCAATCCTGCAATTCCCGTCGTTTGGTCTCAACTTCGTCGGCTGCCTGATAGACCTGCTCCGCTGCGTCGGAGGCGTCGGAAGCCCTGCGCCGGAGCGTGTCTAAGTCATCATGACAGCTACTCCAGTCCGCAGCGAGCAACCCTGTAGGTAGAAGTAGGAAGACGAGGCTGGTAATCGCGCGCTGCGCGGTTCTACGGGGTCTCACCGGCACGTCACCCTCGTCGCCTCCACCTCGTTGTAGAACGTGTATTTCCCCTGCTTTTTGAGCTTGGCGAACGTGCCCTCCACCGTTGCTGCCCCAGCGCGACAGGGTGCCGCGCCGAATGAAAACACGCGAATAGCCTGCTTGCCGTCACGCAGGTCGAGAGTGTAGTAAGGATTTCCCCGGCGGGACACTCGTTCTTGGAGGTTGGTGACGGTGCCGGTGATGACGATTGTCTGGCCGTCGAAGCGATCAGGGTCGCCGAGGATGTCACTCGGGGACGCCTTGACAACTTGGGCGGAAACCGAGGCGGTGAAAGCTAGCAGGCAGCACAGAGCGGTGAGCAGAACGCGAGCGGCCAGGGTGCGCTGAGGACCCATTGCGAAAGAATAGCGTTTCCACGATTGCGGGCGGCAGCACTACTTGTGCTTACTGTGCAACCCGGACGCGTAAGTTGCCTGTGGTCTTTGGTGGCACGAAATCTGCCGCGATTCAGGAAGCACCGTGCTGTGGTGCCCAGTCCCCTCTGACAGATCATGCCCCAATTGGTTTGCGTGGTCCCGAAGCGCCGACCAAAGGAGGGCAGCGGAACTGCCACACTCGGGCAGCTAATTAGATTGGCTGAAAGAAAGGAGCCGGGAGATGCTTAGCTATCGCCATCTCAGGTTTGCAGCGATGCTGCTCCTCGCTTGTCTCTTCATCGCGGTCGTTGTCTCGCCATCGATTGCGCAGGTGTCTTGTCAACAGTTTGGAAATCAGACGTACTGTAGTAATGGTCAAACTTTTTCGCGATACGGAAATACGATCTACGACAACCGGGGGAACTCTTGGACGCAGTACGGCAATCAGACGTACGGGAGCCAAGGCGATACCTACTCGCGGTATGGCAATCAGACCTACGACAACCACGGGAACTCTTGGTCGCAGTATGGGAATCAAACTTATGGATCAAACGGCACGGTCTGTCAGACATTCGGCAACCAGATACATTGCCAATAGAGCCGCAGCGTTCCGCGCATGCGAATCTCCAGTGCACACACGGGTCGCCCGGCCAAGGGGGCCCAGGCAACCGGCTTGAGCCGGTGCCGGATTGGGTGCCGTCAGCGAGCTACCGGCCAGGCGCGCCACTTCGATGACGCCCCACGCAGCCGCCGCCCCCTCCGAAACGGGCGCTTCGAAACGGGTGAGCGGCCCGGACTAGCTCCCGGCCGGGGCGGCTGCGGGCGCCGGCACCGCCTCCTCACCTGCGGCGCACGCATCCGCGGCTCCGCGGTGGATCGAGAGGTCCGTGATGGTCGGGTGCTCGCCGCAGAGCGGGCACTTGGGGTCCCGCCGCAGCTTCACCTCGCGGAACCGCATGCCGAGCGCGTCGTAGGTGAGCAGCCGCCCGATCAGGGGCTCGCCGATGCCGAGCAGCAGCTTGATGGCCTCGGTGGCCTGCACCACGCCGATGATGCCTGGGAGCACGCCCAGGACGCCGGCCTCGCTTCAGCTGGGGACCAGGCCGGGCGGGGGCGGGGTCGGGTAGAGGCAGCGATAGCACGGCCCCTGGTTGGGGGCGAGCACGGTGGCCATGCCCTCGAACTGGAAGATCGACCCGTGCACGTTGGTCTTGCCCGCGAGGTAGCACGCGTCGTTGACCAGGTAGCGGGTGTCGAAGTTGTCCGAGCCGTCGACCACCAGGTCGTAGTCCTTGATGATGTCCATCACGTTGTCGACGTCGATCCGGGTCGGCAGCGGGATGACGTTGACGTCCGGGTTGAGCGCTCGGATCATCTCGGTGCCCGACTCGACCTTGGGCCGCCCCACGTTGGCGGTCGTGTGCAGGATCTGGCGCTGCAGGTTGGAGACGTCCACCACGTCGCCGTCCATGAGGCCGATCGTGCCCACGCCGGCGGCGGCCAGGTAGAGCGCGGTCGGCGAGCCGAGGCCGCCCGCGCCGATCAGCAGCACCTTCGAGCGGAGCAGCTTGCGCTGGCCCTTCTCGCCCACCTGGCTCAGGAGGAAGTGCCGGCTGTAGCGCTGGATCTGCTCGGCCTGCAGCGGGCGGTCCTTCACCACCGGCAGGCCGGACTGGGCCCACTTCTGGAAGCCGCCCTGGAGGTTCGTGACGTTCTCGTAGCCCAGGTCCTTGAGGACCTTGGCCGCCAGCATCGAGCGCAGCCCGCTCTGGCAGTAGAGCACGATGGGTGTCGAGGGATCGGAGGCCGCGCCGCCGATGCGGAACTCGAGGAAGCCCCGGCTGATGTTGGTCGCGGGCTCGATGAAGCCGTCGCGATACTCGTCGGGGTCGCGCACGTCGATGACCACCAGCGGCTCGCCCGCGTCGATCCGCTTCTTGACCTCGGCCGGGCCCTGCTCGGGCACCACCGCCCGGGCCTCCGCCAGCATCTCCTTGAGCGTTTTCATGCGCTGCTCCTTGGGCGAAGCCTCCGCAACCGGTAAAGCTCCTTCAAATTCAGCTGGTTCATATTACCACCATTTCCGGTCGGATCCAGCAATACCACGCCCGGGAGCGTGGCGCACAGGCCAAGACTGCTATAATCAGCCGCCAAATGAAAGCGCCAATCGACGCCAGCCCCGAGCCGAGGTCCGGCGCATGAGCGCCCCCGATCCCATCGAGCTGACCGATCTCGCCAAGCGGTCCCTGGTGATGCAGGACTACGGGCGGCCGCCCCAGATCGACGGGGTCGCCCTCGTGGACCTCAAGCGCTTCACCGACGACGGCGGCTCCTTCCAGGAGCTCGTGCGTCTCGACCGCGGGGTCGCCGCGGCGCTGCCCGGCTTCGAATGCCGGCAGGTGAACTACAGCGAGATGGATCCGGGCGTCGTGAAGGCCTTCCACATCCACCGTCGCCAGACCGACGTGTGGTTCGTGCCGCCCGGCGACAGGATGCTCGTGGTCCTGCTCGACGTGCGGGCGGGCTCGAAGACCCGGGACGTTCAGATGCGACTGGTCCTGGGCGACGGGCACTCGCGCCTGCTACGGATCCCGCCCGGGGTGGCCCACGGGGTGAAGAACCTCGCGCCGACCCGGGGCCGCATCATCTACCTGGTGGACTACCAGTTCTCGCCCGATCCGGACGTGACCGAGGAAGGGCGGCTGCCCTGGGACTTCGCGGGGGCCCACGTCTGGGACACGACCCGCGGGTAGCCGCATGAAGATCCTCGTCACCGGCGGAGCCGGCTTCATCGGCTCCAACTTCGTGCGGCACATCCTGCAGACCCACCCCGACGACGCGGTGGTGAATCTCGACAAGCTCACCTATGCGGGCAACCTCGACAACCTGCGGGACGTGGAGCGCGACGCGCGCTACCGGTTCGTCCACGGCGACATCTGCGACGGGGCGGTCGTGCGCGACGCCATGCGCGGGGTGGACGCGGTGGTGCACTTCGCGGCCGAGACGCACGTGGACCGTTCGAACCTGGGCGCGGACGATTTCCTGCGCACCAACGTCACCGGCACCTTCACGCTGCTTGAGGCCGCGCGCGAGCTGCGGGTGGGCCGGTTTCTCGCCATCAGCACCGACGAGGTCTACGGCTCCATCGCGGAAGGGGCCGCCCGCGAGCTCGATCCCCTGAACCCGTCGAATCCCTACTCGGCGTCCAAGGCGGCGGCGGACCTGCTGGTCCGCGCCTACTGGACGACGCACCACCTGCCGGTGCTCATCACCCGCAGCAGCAACAACTTCGGGCCCTACCAGTACCCGGAGAAGGTGATCCCCCTCTTCGTGACCAACGCGCTCGAGGACAAGCCGCTGCCCCTCTACGGCGACGGCAAGAACGTCCGCGACTGGCTCTACGTGCTCGACAACTGCGCGGCCATCGACCTGGTGCTGCGGCGCGGCCGCGAGGGGGAGATCTACAACATCGGCGGGGGCACCGAGGTGGAGAACGTGGCCCTCACCCGCCGGATCCTGTCGCTCCTGGGCAAGCCGGAGAGCCTGATCCAGCCGGTGACCGATCGGCCCGGGCACGATCGCCGCTACGCGCTCGATTCGGCCAAGGTTCGTGGGCTCGGCTGGGCGCCCGCGTCCACGTTCGACCACGCGCTCGCCGCCACCGTCGAGTGGTACCGCGCCCACGAGGCGTGGTGGAAGCCCATCAAGTCGGGCGCGTTCCGCCAGTACTACCGGACGCAGTACGCCGCCCGCTCCTGAACGTCTCCCCTCGCGCGGCACCCGGCCTTCTTGCCGCGACGGGGCGACAAGTAGGTTAGGCTCTAGGTCATGAGGGGCGTCGACACCTACCAGGGGCGCGGTCTCATCGCGGACCCCATCCACCAGTACATCCTCTATACCCGGCCGGACGGCGGCCCGGGGGAGGCCACCGAGCAGGACCTCATCGATTCCCCGTGGATGCAGCGCCTCCGCCGGGTGCCCCAGCTGCAGTCGGCGCGCTGGGTCTTCCCGGCCGCCGAGCACAGCCGCTTCCAGCACTCGCTGGGCGCCATGCACCTGGCCGGCCGCTTCGCGCTCCAGCTGCACCGCTCGCTCCGGGCCGAGTTCGCGGACGCGCCGTCCGCGCCCCTGCTCGAGGAGCTGATGCGGGTGGCGGGCCTCCTCCACGACGTGGGGCACGGCCCCTTCGGCCACTTCTTCGACGACAACTTCCTGGCCGACTTCGACCTCACGCACGAGAAGGTGGGCCAGCGCATCATCCGGGAGGAGCTGGCCGACCTCATCCGCGGGCTGCGGCGCAGCCCGAGCGGGCCCTTCGAGGACGGCGAGCGGATCGACCCGGAGTGGATCTGCTACCTGATGGGCAAGAGCTACACCGTGCCCACCGCGGAGCACCCGCGCTGGCTCGCCCACCTCAAGCCCCTGCTGTCCGGCATCTACACCGCGGACAACATGGACTACGTGCTGCGCGACTCCTACATGTGCGGGGTCGCGGTGGGCCCGATCGACATCGAGCGGATCATGTACTACTCCTTCTTCAGCGAGAAGGGGCTGACCCTCGATCGGGGCGGGATCCAGGCGTTCATCATGTTCCTGAACGCCCGCTTCTACCTCTACACCAACGTCTACTACCACCGGACGACGCGCGGCATCGACCTCCACCTGAAGGAGATCTTCCGGGAGACGATGCGGCTGGTCTTCCCGTTCGACCTCAACAAGGAGCTTCACCCCTACCTCAACATGACGGAGTGGACGCTCCTGGAGGAGGTCGCCCACTGGGACCACTCGGACGATCCCGACCGGCGGGCGCTCGGGCGCGAGTGGCGCCAGGTGCTGGATCGCCACCTCAAGTGGCGCATGTCGCACGAGGTGGTGCTCGACCTCTTCGAGCCCCGCCGCGGGCAGAGCTTCATGAAGGCGGACGAGGTGGAGGCGCGGGTGCGGGAGCTGCTGCCGCCCGGCCTGCGCGCGTTCCCGTTCAAGATCGACATGGCCCAGCAGGACCCGCGCCCGCTCAACCCCATCGGCATGCAGGACCGGCAGATCTACGTGTACGACGCGGCTTCGCGCACCGTCTCGTCGGAGCCGCTGAAGGAGCTGCTCAAGTACCTGCCGGGCAAGGTCGCCCAGTGCCGGATCTTCGCCATGAGCCACGAGCACGATCAGCGGCTGGCCGCCGCGCTCGAGCAGGCGCTCAGCGAGGATCGGCCGGCCCATCCCACCAACCTCTAGCCCCGCTCGGGCGAAGGACAGGCGTCATGGAAAAGTTCCGCGGCGTGGATTACTACGGCATGGACGAGCTCCTGACCGAGGAGCAGCGCATGATGCGCGACGCGGTGCGCGACTGGGTGGAGGCGAAGTTCCTCCCCATCGTGAACCAGCACCACCGCGACGGGACGTTCCCCACCGAGCTCGCCAGGGACCTCGGCGAGATGGGGGTGTTCGGGGCCACGCTCAAGGGCTACGGCTGCGCCGGCCTCGACAACGTGGCCTACGGGCTCATCATGCAGGAGCTGGAGCGCGGCGACTCCGGCCTCCGCTCCTTCGCCTCGGTGCAGAGCGGGCTCGTGATGTACCCGATCTACGCCTACGGCTCCGACGCCCAGAAGGACCGCTGGCTGCCCCGCCTGCAGTCGGGGGCGGCCCTCGGCTGCTTCGGTCTCACCGAGCCCGACCACGGCTCCGATCCCGGCTCCATGAAGACCCGCGCGGTGAAGAAGGGCCAGGAGTACGTGCTGAACGGCACCAAGCTCTGGATCACCAACGGCTCGGTGGCCGACGTGGCGGTGGTGTGGGCCAAGGGCGACGACGGCGAGATCGGCGGGTACCTGGTGGAGAAGGGCACGCCCGGCTACAGCACGCTCGACATCCACGGCAAGTTCTCGATGCGCGCGTCCATCACCTCGGAGCTCGCCTTCGCGGACTGCAAGATCCCGCTCGAGAACAAGCTGCCGGGCGTCAAGGGGCTGAAGGGGCCGCTCTCCTGCCTCTCGCAGGCCCGCTACGGCATCGCGTGGGGGGCCATCGGGGCCGCGATGGCCTGCTACGACTGGTCGCTCCAGTACGCCCAGCAGCGCGTGCAGTTCAACAAGCCGATCGGCTCGTTCCAGCTCGTGCAGCAGAAGCTGGTCTGGATGATCACCGAGATCACCAAGGCCCAGCTCCTCTGCCTGCGCCTGGCCCAGCTCAAGGACGCGGGCCGGGTCCGGCCGCAGCAGATCTCGATGGCCAAGATGAACAACGTGCAGATGGCGCTCGACACCGCGCGGCTGGCCCGTGACATCCTGGGCGCGGCCGGCATCGTGGACGAGCACCCGATCATCCGGCACATGATGAATCTCGAAACCGTGAACACGTACGAGGGCACCCACGACATCCACACCCTGATCGTGGGCCGGGACATCACGGGCCTCGACGCGTTCGGCATGTAGCGGGTAGCATAGGTCCCCATGAGCCCGGAACCCTCGGCGCCGGCCGTCGCCCTGCCCACCGTCGGGTCGCTCCCCACGGAGCGGGCGCGTCCCGACATGCGGCTGCTCACCCTGCTGGCCCTCGGCCACATGGTCATCGACATCAACCAGGGATCGCTGCCGGCGATCCTGCCGGTGCTGAAGGACGCGCTCGACCTGTCCTACGCCGCGACCGGGGTCATCGTGCTCACCGCCAACGTGACCTCGTCGATGGTCCAGCCGGTCTTCGGCTACCTGGCCGACAAGACGGCGCGGCGGTGGCTGCTGCCGCTCTCGGTGCTGCTGTCCGCGCTCGGGCTGGCCTTCCTCGGCTTCGCGCCGTCCTACGGGGCGGTGCTCGCCCTGGTCATGATCACCGGCTTCGGGGTAGCGGCCTACCATCCGGAGGGCTACCGCACCGCCACCGCGGTGGCCGGCGATCGCAAGACCACCGGGGTCTCGATCTTCTCCACCGGCGGCAACGTGGGCATCGCGGTCGGTCCGCCGCTCATCACCGCGCTGCTGGTGGCCTTCGGGCCCAGGGGGAGCCTCGGCATGCTGGTGCCGGGGCTGCTGGTCGCGGCGCTGCTCACCGCGGTGCTGCCGCGCCTCTCGGCGCCGGCGCCCGCCGTCGCGCGCGCTCGCGCCACCGCGGCCGGGGCCCGCACCATGGTGGGCGCGATGAGCCTGCTGATCCTGGTCGTCGCCATCCGCTCCTGGACCCAGCTCGGCTTCACCACCTTCATGCCGTTCTACTGGAAGGACGTGCTGCACGGCGATCCCCGCCTGGTCGGCACCCTGCTCGCGGTGTTCCTGGGCTCGGGGGCGGTGGGCACCCTCGTCGCCGGCCCGATCGCCGATCGCGTCGGGGTGCGGCGCTGCGTGGTGGGCGTGTTCCTGCTCGCGGCCCCGCTCGCGTTCGCGTTCCTGCTCGCCTCGAGCGTGCCGCTCGTGTTCGTGCTGCTGGGCCTGCTCGGCTTCGTGCTGGTCTCCACCTTCACGATGTCGGTGGTGCTGGGCCAGGCCTACCTGCCGCGGAACCCCGGCATGGCCTCCGGGCTCATCGTGGGCTTCGCGATCGGCGCGGGCGGCCTCGGCGCGAGCGTGCTCGGCTGGGTGGCGGATCACTGGGGCCTGCCGACCGCGCTCGGCATCTCGGCCGCCATGCCGATCGCCGGATTCGTGGCCGCGCTGTTCCTGCCGGACCCCAAGAGCGGTGACGTCGGATAGGTTCGAGGACGGCGAGCAGGCGCTGCTGATCGACCAGCGCGGACGGCGGCACCTCCTGCTGCTGCGGAAGGGCGAGACCTTCCATTCCGACCGCGGCTGGGTGACCCACGACGCGATCATCGGCCAGCCCGACGGCTCGTGGCTCCGCACCTCCAAGGGCACGCGCTACCTGGTCCTGCGCCCCACCCTCGCCGAGTACGTGCTCGACATGCCGCGCGGGGCCCAGGTGATCTACCCCAAGGACCTCGCGATCGTCATGTTCTGGGCCGACATCTTCCCGGGCGCGCGCGTGCTCGAGGCCGGCATGGGCTCGGGCGCGCTGACCCTCGCGCTGCTCCGCGCCGTCGGCCCCGAGGGCCGGGTGGTCAGCTACGAGCAGCGGGAAGACTTCTGCCGCCGGGCGCTCGCCAACATCCAGATGCGGATGGGCGAGGTGACCAACCTGACCGTGCGCATCCGGCCGGTCGAGGACGGGCTGCCCGAGGAGGAGCCGGTGGACCGCGCCGTGTTCGACCTGCCCGAGCCGTGGCGGCTCGTGGAGCCGGTGGCGAACGTGCTGCGACCCGGCGGCATCTTCCTGTCCTACGTGCCCACGATCATCCAGTCGCACCAGCTCACCGAGACCCTGCGGCGGCATCGCGGCTACGCCCTGGTCGAAACGTTCGAGACCCTGCTGCGGCCGTGGAACATCGACGGCACCTCGGTCCGGCCGTTCCACCGGATGGTCGCGCACACCGGCTTCCTCACCGTGGCCCGCCGGGTGGTGCCGGAGGAGGGCGCCGCGATCTCGCGCCCGCCCGATCCCGAGACCGACTGACCGGTGCTCGCCCGCTACTTCGATCTGGACCGGCTGGGCACCACGCCGGGGAGAGAGATCCGCGGGGGCCTCACCACCTTCATGGTGATGGCCTACATCATCTTCGTGAATCCGGCGATCCTGTCCTTCGCGGGCATCCCGTCGCTGCAGGGCCAGGGGCCTTCGTTCTCGGCCACCCAGGCCGCGACCTGCCTGGTGGCCGGGGCGCTGACGATCGTGATGGGGCTCGCTACCAACTATCCGCTCGCGCTGGCGTCCGGCATGGGGCTCAACGCGGTGGTCGCGTTCCAGCTGGTGGCGGGGCTCAAGCTGCCCTGGACCGCGGCGATGGGCGTGGTGCTGCTCGAGGGTGCGGTGATCACCGCGCTCGTGCTCACCGGCTTCCGGGAGGCGATCATGAACGCGATCCCGGTGACGCTCAAGCGCGCGATCGGGGTGGGCATCGGCCTCTTCATCCTCCTGATCGGGCTGGTGTCCGCGGGAGTGGTGAAGCCGGGGCCGGCGGGGGTGCCGGTCACCCTCGGGGAGCTGACCTCGGCGCCGGTCGCGGTGGCGCTGTTCGGTCTCTTCCTCACGCTGTGGCTCTCCGCCCGGGGCTCGAACGGCGCGCTGCTGGTCGGCATCCTGGCGAGCACGGTGCTGGCCACCCTCGTGAACGAGGCGACCGGCCGTACCGCGTTCCCGATCCCGGGCCAGGCGGTGTGGCCGTCCGCGCTCGTGGCGTGGCCGGACCTCTCGACCCTGGGCGCCGGGCTCGACCTCTCGGTGTTCGCCCGACTCGGCGTGCTGGCCGCGCTGGTCACGATCTTCTCGATCATGCTCTCGGACTTCTTCGACACCATGGGAACCGTGATCGGCATCGGCGGCGAGGCGGGCTGGCTCACCCGCGAGGGCCGGCTCCCGCGTCTGGACCGCGTGCTGCTGGTGGACGGGCTCGCCGCGATGGCCGGGGGCGCGGCAGGCGCCTCGTCGGCGACCACCTACATCGAGTCCGCCGCGGGCGTGGCCGCGGGGGCGCGCAGCGGCCTGGCCTCGGTGGTGACCGGGATCTGCTTCCTCCTCGCCCTGTTCTTCACCCCGCTGGCCGGCGTGGTGCCGGCCCAGGCGACCGCCCCCGCTCTCATCGTGGTCGGCTACCTGATGAGCCGGGTGGTGCGGGACATCCCGTTCAACGATCTGGAGGAGGGGTTCCCGGCGCTGCTGACCCTGGCGGTGATGCCCTTCACCTACTCCATCACCAACGGGATCGGCGCCGGCTTCATCACCTACTGCTTCATCAAGCTGGTGCGCGGCAAGGGCGCCCAGGTGCCGACCATGATGTACGTGGCCGCGCTGGCGTTCGCGATCTACTTCGCGCTGCCGCTGATCCAGCGCCTGATCGGCGCCTAGGCGCCCGGGCCCCGCGCACCCGTGTGGTACGCTAAGGCCTTGAAGTCGTTGACCGTGCGTTTTCCCAGGAGGCCGTGACCGTGATCAGCATGATGCGCGAGTACGCCAGGAGTCTGAAGTTCGTGCTCCTGGTCGTGGTCGTGGTGTTCATCCTCACCTCCGGCGTGCTGTTCTATTTCGGAACCGGCGGCCCCGGAGGCCGCCCGGGCAGCCACGCGGTGGCGGTGGTCAACGGCGAGGAGATCCCCCCCGAGCGCTTCCGCCGCGCCCAGGCCAACATGATGGCGGCCTACGAGCGCATGGCGCGCCAGCGCCTCACCCCCGAGCTCGCGGAGCGCCTCGGGCTCTCCCAGCAGGTGATCAACGAGCTCGTGACCGAGGCGATCGTCATCCAGGGGGCGGCACAGGAGGGCGTGCGCGTCAGCGACGACGAGCTGCGGAGCACCATCCAGCAGATCCGGGAATTCCAGGAGAATGGCCACTTCTCCCGGGACGAGTACCTGAAGGTGCTGCGCCAGATCCGCTTCGACCCCGGCGAGTTCGAGACCGAGGTGCGCCGGCAGCTGGTGCGCCGCAAGATGGAGAACCTGATCAAGCAGGGCGTGAAGGTCTCGGAGGCGGAGCTGCGCGAGGCCTACGACCAGCGGCACGAGCGGGTGCGGGCCGCGTGGGCCTTCGGTGACGTGAAGCCCGCGATGGCGGGGGTGGAGGTCGCGGACTCGGAGCTCGAGCCCTACCTGAAGGCGCACCAGGCCCAGTTCACCCAGCCGGAGCGGCGGCGGCTGCAGTACGTGCTGGTCACCGGCAGCCCGCAGACCGCCGCGGTCACGGACGCGGAGGTCGAGGCCTACTACAAGGAGCACGGCTCGGAGTTCGACGAGCCGAAGCGGCTGCACGTGGCGCACGTGCTGGCGCGGGTGCCGCCGGTGGGCGGCAGCGACGCGGAGAACGCGGCGAAGGCCAAGGTGGAGGACGTGATCAAGCGGGCTCGGGCCGGCGAGGACTTCGCCAAGCTCGCGCGCGAGGTCTCGGAGGACAAGGCGAGCGCGGTGCAGGGCGGCGACCTCGGGTTCGTCGGGCCCGGAGAGCTGGTGGCGCCCTTCGAGCAGGCCGCGTTCGCGCTCAAGAAGGGGGAGATCTCGGATCCGGTGCGCACGCCCTTCGGCTATCACGCCATCCGCGTGCTGGACGTGAAGGAGGGCGGCAAGGCGCCGCTCAAGGAGGTCGCGCCCAAGATCCGGGCGACCCTCGCGGCCCAGAAGGCCGAGCAGGCGGCCCGCGCCCGGGCCGAGGAGGTCAAGGCCGCGCTCCAGGCCGGTCCCGACTTCGCGGCGGCGGCCAAGAAGGCGGGGCTCGAGGCGCACGAGATGACCTTCGCCCGCGGCGGCGCGCTGGGCGAGGCTGGGCGCGATCCGCAGATCGACGAGGCGGTGTTCGGGCTCGCGGTGGGCGGCGTCTCGACCCCGATCAAGACCGCGGCGGGGTACGCGGTGGTCCGCGTGATCCAGTCGATCCCGGCCGGCGTTCCGCCGATCGCGGAGATTCGCGACCGCGTGATCGAGGCCATCAGGCGCGAGCGGGCCGAGCAGCAGCTCACCGACAAGGCCAAGACGATGGCCGCGGCGGTGGCCAAGGGCGGGGACTTCGCGGCCGCGGCCAAGGCGGAAGGGTTCACCACCGGCGGCATCCCGCTCTTCTCGCGCTCGGAGCCGCCGAAGGAGCGCGGCACGCTGCCCGGCGCCGTGCTGCTGGCCGCGCTCCAGACCCCGGCGGGCCAGGTGGCGGAGCCGGTGCGGGCCGAGGGCGGCGGCGTCTACGTGGTGAAGACGCTCGAGCGGCAGCCCGCGAATCCCGACGGCTTCGCGGCCGAGCGGGAGGAGCTGCAGAAGCAGGTGCTCGAGCAGAAGCGGGCACAGACCTGGGAAAGCTGGATCCGCGGTCGCCTCGCGACCGCGAAGGTCGAGGTGGGCGGCCAGCCCGCCTCCATGACACGCTGATCAGCGAGAGGCCTCACCGTGGACCGGACCGCGCTCCTCATCATCGACGCCCAGCAGGAATACTTCGCCCCCATCGGCAAGGTGGTGCTGCCCGACGGTCGCAAGGCGGTGGCTCGCATCGCCGAGACGCTGCGCTGGGCGCGGGAGAGCGGGATGCCGGTCTTCCACATCGTGCACGAGAGCCGGCGGCCCGGCGCGACGACCTTCGTGCCGGGCAGCCCGGCGCTGGCGATCCACGACGCGGTGACCCCGCGCGGGGACGAGCCGGTCATCACCAAGCACCTACCGGGGGCGTTCACCAACACCCCGCTCGAGTCCGAGCTGCGCAAGCACGGGATCGAGCGGGTGATCGTCTCCGGCTTCATGACCCAGATGTGCTGTGACACCACGACCCGTGAAGCGGCCCACCGGGGCTTCAAGGTGACGCTGCTCTCGGACGCCACCGCCGCGATGGACGTGAAGGGTCCGGACGGGGCGGTGATCCCCCACGACCAGGTTCACCGAACGCATCTCGGCAGCCTGAACGGCTTCCTGGCGGAGGTGAAGCGGAGCGACGAGGTGATCGGGACATGAGCATCCAGCGCACGCCGATGACGCGAGCGGGCTTCGAGCGCCTGCGGGAGGAGCTGGAGCGGCTCAAGAAGGAGCGGCCCAATATCGTGCGGGCGATCGCGGAGGCGCGCGCCCACGGCGATCTCAGCGAGAACGCGGAGTACCACGCGGCCCGCGAGCGCCAGGGCTTCATCGAGGCCCGCATCACCGATCTCGAGGCCAAGATCAGCACCGCGGAGGTGATCGATCCGCCGACCTCGGGCGACCGGGTGACGTTCGGCTCCACCGTCAAGCTGGAGGACGAGGACGGCAAGGAGACGACCTACCAGATCGTCGGCTCGGACGAGGCGGAGCCGAAGCAGGGGCTGATCTCGATCATGTCCCCGCTCGCCCGCACGCTGATCGGCAAGAAGGTCGGCGACAGCGTGACGGCCACCCTGCCCGGCGGCCAGAAGAGCTTCGAGATCCTCGACGCGAACTTCAAGAAGTAGCGCGCGGCCGGTCGAACCTTCCCGCGCACGAGCAAGCCGCGCGCTGCAGGCTACCGAGACTTCCCTTCATCTGCGGGGGCCCAGAAATAGCCCCCGCACTCCCCCAACCGCGGACATCCCGCATGCGGGCATCCCGCCGCGGGCATTGTTCTCGAGCTAGTTCCGGAGCGCGTCGCGTAGCTCGCGGGTGAGGGCCTCGACGGTGCCTCGGGTGCCGCCCGCGAGCTTGTTCTTCCACTCGCCCTCGGTCTCGAAGCGACGGTCGCGCAGCCGCTCGCCCCAGGGCTTCACCGCCTCCCGGATGGCGTGGAAGTCGAAGGCGTCCTTCTTGAGCTCGCGGGCGCGGGCCATCACGTCGGGGGCCACCCGGATGAAGGCGCGCAGGGCGGCGCCGGTCTTGATCGAGTACTTGCGACCCGCCCACGCGGTGGGGAACACGCCCGCCACCGCCTTCATGTAGTTCAGGAAGAACCGCTTGGCGTGCTGCCGCACCTCGTTCATGCGGGCGCTGCCGCCGATCTTCTCCACCGTCTCCAGGAACTCGACGATCTCCTCCGCCAGCGGCGCCTGCGACACGCGGCCGCGGCCGGTGCCGAGCATCTTGATCTCCCCGGCGAGGGGAGAGGTCTCGTCCTCGTTGAGCGAGCGGATGACGTCGTGGGCCAGGGCCTGGTTCGGGTCGGGGTAGAGCTTGCGGCCGGCCAGGCTCACGATGTGCGACGGGTTCAGCCGCGTGTGCTTGGCGTTGATGGTGACGAACAGCTCCACGATCTGCCGCGCGTCCAGGCGGTCGAAGAGCACCGCCGGCACCTCGATGCCGAGGTTCTCGCCGGCCTGGGTGAGCGCGTGCAGGGCGAGCAGGCGGTGCTGGCCGTCCAGCACCCGCAGCACCCCGTGCTCCTCCGGGATCTGCAGCAAGCCCAGGTCGTGCTGGCTCGCCATCGGGGTGAAGGTGAAGCGCTTCTCGGAGGTGATGATGACCGCGCCCGGAATGGCGGGGAGCGTGCCCGCGTCCTTGCAGTCGCGGTAGTAGTTCACCAGCTCGTCGATCTTCCGGCGGATGACCGGGCGCTGGTAGGCGGTCTCGCTCTCGCCGATCCGCTTCTCGAGGGCTTCCCAGTTCACCCGCGCCCGGTTCGCGCGGGCCTTGCCCTTGGCGGCGGGCTGCACGTCGCTCCCGCCGTAGCCGAGCACCTCGAACTTGACCAGTCGGTCGATGTCCTTCGCGGAGAACGACGCCTGGAAGAACTCGACGCCGAACTGCTTCACGCGGTGCGCGGGAACCGTGATCATCGCCCGTTCCGCCTCCGTGGGGACGTGATGACTCCTGGGTAGCGGGCTCACTCTAGTCGAAGCTTAAACCCCTGTCAACACGTGACTTTTCGGCTCTGACGGTCTCCGGTCACCCCCCACGAATTGGGCCTCGGGGCGCGGTTATCCCCAAGATGTGGGTAGGCTGGGGATGCGGGAAAACCTGTGGATAGCTGTGGATGGATCCCGCCTCAGCGGGCGGTCAAGGCGCCGGCCAGGGCCACGAGCCCGAGCAGGATGAAGAGGCCCGCGGCCAGGTTGCGCAGGAGCGCGGCCGGGATCACGCGGGTGAGGTGCGTCCCGCCGAAGACGACGAGGCCGTCGGCGGCCAGCATGCCGAGCGTGGTGCCGATCGTCACCGGGGCCGCGGTCTCGAAGCGCGCGCCGAGCGCCACCGTCGCGAGCTGGGTCTTGTCGCCCATCTCGGCGAGGAAGAAGACCACCGTGGTGGTGGCGAGCGCGCCCCAGCGCCCGGCCGCGGCGGCCTCCGGGACCCGATCGGGGTTGAGCGTCCACACGCCGAAGGCGAGGAAGCTGATCGCGAGCGCCCACGTCAGCGCGCCGGAAGGCAGCAGGCGCGAGACCCAGACGCCCACCGTGGCGGCGAGCGCGTGGTTGGCGGTGGTCGCGAGCAGGATGCCGAGCATCACCATCCACGCCCGCCGGTAGCGCGTCGCGAGGGCGAGGGCCACGAGCTGGGTCTTGTCGCCCATCTCGGCGAGGGCGACGACCAGAAACGAGGTCCAGAGCGCGGGCATGTCGCTCGTCTGCGAGATCGGCGGCTAGAGCGGCCGCTTCAGGTACTGTCCGCGCGCGGGGCCGATCACGCGGGTGCCGTCGTAGACCAGGGTCCCGCGGAGGAACGTGGCGCTCACCCGTCCGGTGAGCTCCTGCCCCTCGAACGGGGTGTAGCCCTGACCGGACGGCGACTCCGAGGCTCGCACCGTGAAGCGGCGGTCGGGATCGAGCAGGGCGAGGTCGGCGTCGTAGCCGACCGCGACGTCGCCCTTGCGGCGCAGACCGAAGCGCTGGGCCGGGTTCCACGCGAGCACCTCGGCCATGTGCGAGTAGTCCATGCCGCGCCGCCGGCCCTCGCTGAAGACGCCGGCGAGCAGGTACTCGGTGCCGCCGAAGCCCGACCGGGCGAGCCAGATGTCGTCCGGTCGCTCGGCGGCCACCTTCATCTCGCGAGCGCAGCAGGCATGATCGCTCACCACCCAGTCGAGCTCGCGATCGAGCAGCGCCCGCCACAGGAACTCCACGTCCTCCCGGGGCCGGATGGGCGGGTTCACCTTGGCGAGGACGCCGGTGGGCGCGTCGCAGTCGAGCAGCAGGTGGCCGACGGTGACCTCGCGGCGCACGTCGAGGTGCGGGAACACGCGGGGCAGCGCCAGCGCCGCCTCCACCGCCTTGCGCGAGGAGAGGTGCAGCAGGTTGATGCCCGCGCAGTCGGTCTCGTGGGCCAGATAGCCCGCGATCCACACCGCGAGCCCCTCCGCGTGCGGCGGCCGCGCCGCGCTGTAGGCCCGGAGGCCGGTCAGCGCGCCGTCCCGCATCACCCGCCGGGTGTAGGCGTCGAGGATGTCGGCCACCTCGCAGTGCAGGCTCACCGTGACGTGCGGGGCCAGATCCGGCCGCGCGCGCCGGATGCGCGCGGCCTCGCGCATGATGAACTCGAAGTGGGCGAAGTCGTAGCTCTCGTCGTCGCCCACCATCAGGAAGCGGCGCTGCGCCGCCCGATCCGCCTGACCGTGGAGCCCGTGGCCGCCGTAGAACATGAAGATCTTGAACGACGGCACGCCCTGCTCGGCGGCGAGCCACTCCATCTCCCCGATGTGCCCGGACTGGATCGGAGCGAGGTGATAGGCGTAGTCGCACCAGTAGCGATCGCGCGAGGTGGCCAGCACCTGCGGGAAGAACGCGGCGTACGGCCCGCCCTGGTTCAGGTAGTACTGACCGGTGCGGAAGTAAGTGAGCATGGTGGTGGTGCCGCCGCTCACCGCGGCCTGGCTCTCGGAGACCGCGTCGTCGCCGAGCGGAGCGTAGATGCCCACGTGGGTGTGGGCGTCGATCACCCCGGGGAAGCCGAGGAGGCCGCGCGCGTCGTAGACCTCCCGCGCCTCCGACGCGTCGATCGCGGGCTCCACCCGCGCGAAGCGCCCGTCGACGATCCCGAGGTCCTGCATCTCCACCGACGGCCGGCGCGGGCGCACCAGGCGCACGTTCTTGATCAGGAGGTCGAGGCGCGAGCGGTCGGGCATGCGGGGTCGATTCTACACCGCGTCTCGCCCCCGCGGCCCCCGCGCGTTGACAGGCCCGGAGGTGGATGCTAGGCTCGCCGACGTTCCGTCGCCCGTTACTCACTCGATTGCCGGCCGGAGGACACGATGCCCAACCGCACCCCCGCGGTCGCCCCGATCGGGCGCCGCCGCTTCCTCGCCGCCGTCGGCGCCGCCTCGGCGGCCCTCGCCGCGCCCGCGTTCGTCCGCGCCCAGGGGCGCGAGGTGAAGGTCGGCTACATCCTGCCGGTGACCGGGCCGCTCGCGTTCGAGGCGCAGCTCGCGCTCAACGGGCTGCAGCTCGCGGTGGACGAGATCAACGGCGCGGGCGGGATCAAGTCGCTGGGCGGGGCCAAGATCACGCTCCTGCCCGGGGACACCCAGAACAAGGTCGAGCTCGGCAACTCCGAGGCGGCGCGGCTGATCGATCAGAACGTCACCGCGCTGATCGGGCCCTTCTCGAGCCTGGTCGCGTTCTCGGTCCGGCAGGTCACCGAGAAGAACAAGACGCCGTTCCTCCTGCTCGCCACCGTGGCCGACAACGTGCTGGAGGGCGGGCTGCGCTACTGCTTCCGCATGCAGCCCAACGCGCGGGCGATGGCCACCCTCACCGTCGGCAACATGATTGAGATGGCCAAGAACGCGGGCGCCCCGGTCAAGCGGGTGGCCATCATGCACGAGGACGGCAACTTCGGCACCACCATGGGCAACCACGTGGAGGCCTTCGCGGGCAAGATGGGCTACGAGCTGGTGCAGCGCGTGCCCTACAACCTCCGCTCGCCCGATTTCACCGCGGAGGTGTCGAAGGTCAA
This sequence comes from Candidatus Methylomirabilota bacterium, assembly GCA_035650715.1. Lineage (GTDB taxonomy): Bacteria > Methylomirabilota > Methylomirabilia > Rokubacteriales > CSP1-6 > CAMLFJ01. Next base: position 127,772 of record DASRHC010000069.1, read on the forward strand.
GGCGGCGCGTCCCGACCTCCTGCTCATCAGCGGCTACTACGGCGACTCCAAGATCATCGCGGAGACCGCGGCCAAGCTGCGCATCGGGGTGAACGCGCTGGTCGGGCTCGCCAACGCGGCCTACTCCAATCCCCGCTTCATCGCGGAGAACCGCGAGCTGACCGAGCACCTCTTCGACGGCAACTACTGGCACAATCCCAGGAGCCCGCGCGCCCGCGCGGTGTTCGAGGCGTACCAGAAGCGCTTCAACTCGACCATGTCCAACCACGGGGTGCAGGGCTACCAGGTGATGTTCGTGCTCAAGGACGCGCTGGAGCGCGCTGCATCCACCGATCGCGAGAAGGTGCGCGACGCCCTCAGCAAGACCGACCTCACCGATCACATCCTGACCCAGGACGCGATCCGCTTCGACGAGGCGGGCGAGAACGTGAACGCGACGCCCGCCCTGCTGCAGGTGCAGAACGGCAAGCCGGTGGTGGTGGGGCCGGCCCGGTTCCTCGAGGCGAAGCCGGTGTTCCCGGTCCCCAAGTGGAAGGGCTAGCCGTCTGACCTGGCTCTTCCTGCAGGCCGTCGTCAGCGGCCTGTTGCTGGGCGGGGTGTACGGGCTCGTGGCGAGCGGCCTCTCCCTGATCTTCGGCGTGCTGCGCATCATCAACTTCGCCCACGGGGCGGTGATGATGCTCGGCATGTACACCTCCTACTGGCTGTTCGTCCTCCTGGGCCTCGACCCCTACCTCTCGATCGTGATCACCGGCCCGCTCTTCTTCGCGATCGGCCTGCTGATCCAGCGCGTCGTCATCGAGCCCAACCGCCACGCCGCCGAGCACAACCAGCTGCTGCTCACCCTGGGCGTGGCCCTGTTCTTCGAGAACCTCGCCCTCGTGCTCTGGCAGGGCGATTTCCGCACCGTGCGCACGTCATACTCGGGCGCCTCGTTCCTGGTGGCGGACGTGCTGGTCGAGGTCCCCCGACTGGTGGCCGCGGCCGGCGCGGTGCTGATCGCGCTCGGCCTGTGGGGCTTCCTGCGCACCACCGACGTCGGCAAGGCCATCCGCGCGCTGTCCGAGGAGCCGGAGGGGGCGCGCCTGGTGGGCGTGAACGTGTCCCGCATCCGGGGCGTGGCCTTCGGCATCGGCTCCGCGTGCGTGGCGGTGGCGGGCGCGCTCGTCACGCCGTTCTTCTACATCGCCCCCGATGTGGGGGAGAGCTTCAATATCATGGCCTTCGTGGTGGTGGTGCTGGGGGGCATGGGCAACTTCTTCGGCGCCCTCGCCGGCGGCTTCATCGTGGGGCTGGCCGAGTCGCTCGGGGCCGCGTTCCTGCCCGGCTCGCTCAAGCAGCTGGTGGTGTTCGGGCTGTTCGTGATCGTCCTGCTGCTGCGGCCGGAAGGCCTCTTCGGGACGCGCCGTGGTCGCTAGGCTCGCCCTCCTCCTCGTGGCGGCGGCCCTGGTGGCGCTGCCGCCGCTCCTGCCCAAGTACGCGCTCGAGGTCCTGATCAGCATCATGTTCTTCGGCTACCTCGGCGCCTGCTGGAACATCCTGGGCGGCTACGGCGGCCAGTTCTCCTTCGGCCACGCCGCGTTCTTCGGCCTCGGGGCCTACACCTCCACGCTGCTCTTCCTGCACTGGGGGATCACCCCGTGGCTCGGGATGCTCGCGGGGGGCGTGCTCGCCGCCGCCTTCGGGCTCTTCGCGGGCTACCTGTCCTTCCGCTACGGCCTGCGCGGGCCGTACTTCTCCCTGGTGACGCTCGCCTTCGCCGAGATGCTGCGGGTCGTCGCGGTGAACTGGAAGGCGGTGGGCTCCTCCCTCGGGCTGGTGGTGCCGAACCGTGGCTCGGCCCCCGCGCTGTTCCTCTTCGCGGAGAAGCTCCCCTACTACTACGTGATCTTCACCATGGTGGTGGGCGCCCTGCTCATCACCCGCGCGATGGAGCGGGCCCGCATGGGGTACGCGCTGGCCGCGATCCGCGAGAACGAGGACGCGGCGGAGGCGGCCGGCGTCGACGCGCTCTCCACCAAGCTCGCCGCGATGGCGCTCTCGTCGTTCCTCACCGCGCTGGGCGGCACCTTCTACGCGCAGTACTTCGCCTACATCGATCCGAGCCTCACCTTCGGGACCGCCATCTCGATCGGCGGGCTGCTGCCCGCCATCGTGGGCGGGGCGGGCACGGTGGCGGGGCCGCTGCTGGGGTCGTTCGTGCTGACGCCGATCTCGGAGCTGACCCGCGCGGTGCTGCGCGGCCGGGCCGGGGCCGACATCATGCTGTACGGCCTCGTGCTCATCCTGGTGATCTCGTTCCTGCCCAACGGTCTCGTCGGGTGGATCCGCGGCCGGCGCGCGGCGGGGGTCCGGGCGTGACCGCGACCGGCCTCGAGGTGCGCGGGCTCACCAAGCGCTTCGGCGGCCTCGTCGCGGTGAGCCGCTTCAATCTCACCGTCGCCCCCGGCGAGATCGTGGGCCTCATCGGGCCGAACGGGGCCGGCAAGACCACCGTGTTCCACCTGGTGGCCGGCTTCTACCCGCCCACGGAAGGCTCGATCATTTTCGAGGGCACGAGCCTCGTGGGGCTCAAGCCGCACGCGATCTGCCGGCTCGGCCTCGCGCGCACCTTCCAGCTCGTGCAGCCGTTCGCGGGTCTCACCACGCTCGAGAACGTGATGGTCGGCGCCTTCAATCGCGCGCCCGACGTGGCGGAGGCGCGCCGCCGGGCCGCCGAGATCGTGGAGTTCGTGGGGCTGGGCCCCCGCCGCGACGTGCCGGCGCGGCACCTGACGCTCCCCGATCGCAAGCGCCTCGAGGTCGCCCGCGGGCTTGCCACCGAGCCCCGGCTCCTGCTACTGGACGAGGTGATGTCCGGGCTCAATCCCACCGAGATCGAGGCCATCATCGGGCTGATCCGGCGCATCCACGCGCGCGGGGTGAGCCTGCTCATCATCGAGCACGTGATGCGCGCGATCCTGGCGCTGTCCCATCGCCTGGTGGTGCTGCACCACGGCGAGAAGATCGCGGACGGCCCGCCCGCATCGGTGGCCCGCGATCCGGTGGTCATCGAGGCGTATCTGGGCGAGAGCGGGGAGGCGGCCGCGCGATGAGCCTGCTCCAGTTGCGGAGCGTCGAGGTCGCCTACGGCGATCTTCCCGCGCTCACCGCGGTGGACCTCGTGATCGAGGCCGGGGAGATCCTCTCGGTGGTGGGCGCCAACGGCGCGGGCAAGACCACGATGCTGCGGGCGATCTCCGGCCTGCTGCGCCCGCGGGCGGGCGAGATCCTGCTCGACGGCGTGCGGCTCGATCGGCTGCCCACCCACGCGGTCGTGGAGCTCGGGGTGGTCCAGGTGCCGGAAGGGCGGAAGATCTTCCCGAGCCTCACGGTGCTGGAGAACCTCGAGCTCGGCTCGTACGTGCGGGCGGCGCGGGCCCACCGGCGCGAGAGCCTCGAGCGCGTGCTGGCCCTGTTCCCCATCCTGGCCGAGCGGCGCAGCCAGCCCGCCGGCACCATGTCGGGCGGCCAGCAGCAGATGCTCGCCATCGGCCGCGCCCTGATGGCGCGCCCCCGGCTGCTGATGCTCGACGAGCCCTCGCTGGGCCTCGCCCCGAAGATCGTGCAGGAGATCTTCCGCATCATCGGCGAGATCAACCGCGTCGGCACCACCGTGCTGCTGGTCGAGCAGAACACGCGGCAGGCCCTCGCGCTGGCCGGGCGCGGTTACGTGCTGGAGAATGGGCGCGTGGTGCTCTCCGGCGCCGGCCGCGATTTGCTCGACAACGAGCACGTGCAGCGAGCCTACCTCGGGATGTGACCGTGAAGGAGCGTTCCCCATGGACGACGTGACGTCGCTGTCGCTGTCCGACCTGGCCCGGGCCATCCGCGCGCGCAAGGTCACCTCCGTCGAGGCGACCCGCGCGTTCCTCGACCGCATCGCGCGGCTCGACCCCACGCTCCGTGCCTACATCACGGTGGACCGCGAGGGGGCCCTCGCCGCCGCCGCCGCGCTCGACCACGAGGCCGCGGCGGGGACGTGGCGCGGTCCGCTCCACGGGGTGCCGCTCGCCCATAAGGACCTCTGCCTCATCCCGGGGCTGCCCACCTCGTGCGGGACCCTCACGCCGGACTACTTCGTGGGCGCGCCGCCGTGCACCGCGGTGGCCCGGCTGGTCGCGGCGGGCGCGCTGACGCTCGGCAAGCTCAACATGACCGAGCTGGCCCTGGGGCCGTTCGGCGACAATGCCCATCACGGCGACGTGCAGAACCCGTGGCGCGTCGGGCACGTGTCCGGCGGCTCGAGCAGCGGCTCGGGCGCCGCGGTGGCGGCCGGGCTCGCGGCGGGCGCCCTCGGCACCGACACCGGCGGCTCGATCCGCCTGCCCGCGGCGGCGTGCGGCGTGGTCGGGCTCAAGCCGACCTACGGGCGGGTGAGCCGCGCCGGGGTCATGCCGCTCTCCTGGTCCTACGACCACATCGGCCCGCTCGCCCACACCGTGCGCGATGCCGCCCTCATGCTGGGCGTGATCGCGGGAGTCGATCCGCTCGACGCCACCACCAGCCGCCAGCCGGTGCCCGACTACGTGGCGGCGCTGGACGGCCCGGTCGCGGGCCTGCGGGTGGGGGTGGCGGGCGGCTTCTACGCCGACGGCCTCGATCCGGTGGTGAGCAGCGCGCTGGCGGAGGCGGTGCGGGCCCTGGGCGCGGCCGGCGCGCGCGTCGAGGCGATCGCGGTGCCCGATCCCGGGCCCATCGTCACCGCGTGCAGCAACGTGATGGTGCGCGCGGAGAGCGCGGTGATCCACGCGCGCATCCTGAAGGAGCGCCCGCACGAGCTGCAGCCGGCGGTGCGGGACCGCATGACGCCGGGGCTCACCGTGACCGCCACCGAGTACCTCCAGGGCCAGCGGCTCCGGGCCCGGCTCACCCGGGAGTTCATCGACGCGGTGTTCTCGCGTGTCGACGTGCTGGTGACGCCCACCATCCCGGAGCCGGCGCCCGCCCTGGCGGAGGCCAAGGCCGGCTCCACCGCCGAGGTGATCCGGCGCATGGGCCGCTTCTCCCGGCTCACCCGCCCGTTCAACGCCCTCGGCCTGCCTGCGCTCTCGGTGCCCTGCGGCGCGGCTGCGGACGGCCGCCCGGTGGCGATGCAGCTCGTGGGGCGTCCGTTCGACGAGGCCACGCTCCTCCGCCTCGCCGCGGCCTACGAGCGGACCACTCCCTGGCACCGCCGCCGCCCCGCGCTCGCGTGACGCGCCCGGCTCGTCGACCGGATGCGTTTGACGGCCTGAGCGACCTGGGCTAGGCTCCGATCGTGCTCGACCTCGTGATCCGCAACGGGCAGGTCATCACGCCGCAGGGCGTGGGGCAGTGGGACGTGGGCGTGCGCGGCGAGCAGATCGCGGTGGTGGCCGCGCCGGGGACGCTGCCCACCGAGTCCGCGCGCGTCATCGACGCGGCGGGGAAGATCGTCTCCCCCGGCGGTGTGGAGCCTCACGCGCACCTCGCCCACGGGATCATGTCGCATCCCGAGCAGCCCTCGACCACCCTCGGGCCCGAGGAGGACACCCGGGGGATGGCCTGCGGAGGCACCACCACCCACATCGACTTCGCGTACGTGCGGCCGGGTCTCGACATCCAGCCGGTGATCGAGCAGCGCGCGAGCCGGTGGAAGGGCAACTCCTACGTCGACTACGCCTTTCACGTGACGCTCGCGGGCGCGCTGCCGCTCCGGGTCTTCGACCAGATCGGCGAGGCGATCCAGGCGGGCCATCCGAGCTTCAAGGTGTTCACCACCAACGTGCTGCCGCCGCATCCCAAGCGCGCGGGCAACCGCATCGACTTCGGGCGCATCCACTTCGCGATGGAGAAGGTGGCCAAGGCGGGCGGCATCATGGTGGTCCACGGCGAGGACGAGGACCTCGTCCAGTTCAACTACGAGCGCTTCCGCGAGGAGGGCCGGATGGACGGGGCGAACCTCCACCTGGTCCACACCAAGCTCTCCGAGCTCCTCGCCTTCCGCCGGACGGTGGCGCTCGCCCGGGCCAGCGGAGCCGGCGTGTACTTCGTCCACGTCTCGGCCCGCGAGGGCGTCGAGACGGTGGCGGAGGCGCGGAGCCAGGGCCTGCCGGTCTACGGCGAGACCCTCCACCAGTACGCGTGCTTCAACGCGGAGTACTACAAGACCCCGCGCGGGTTCTGCTCGCACACGTATCCCTCGCTCAAGTTCCCGGAGGACCAGCAGGCCCTCTGGGACGGGCTGGTGCGGGACGGGCTCTCCACGCTGGCCACCGACGAGTATCCGACGAGCCTCGAGCTGAAGCTGCGCGGCCGCACCATCGAGGACGTCACCGGCGGCAACGTGGGGGCGGAGGCGCGCATCGGCATCGGCTTCACCGAGGGCGTGGTGAAGCGCGGGATGTCGCTCACCCGCTTCGCGGACATCACCGCCACCAACGCGGCCCGGATCCTGGGGCTCTACCCGAAGAAGGGCGTCATCGCGCCGGGCAGCGACGCGGACCTGGTGCTGATCGATCCAACCATTCGCAAGAGCCTGACCAAGGACGACTTCCACGTCACCGACTACAGTCCGTGGGAGGGCTGGGCGGTCGAGGGGTGGCCGGTGATGACGCTCCTGCGCGGGAAGGTGATCGCGGAGCGCGGGCGTCTGCTCGGCAGCCCCAGCGACGGCCAGTGGGTCGCCCGCCGCATCGATCCCGCCGTCCTGCGCCGCCCGGCCTGCTGATCTCCGCTCCGGCATGACGGACTACGCCGGCCAGTTCAACCCGGGCTTTCGCCTCGATCCCGCGCGGGTGGCCCTGGTGGTGGTGGACATGCAGTACGCGAGCGCGTCCCGTCACGAGGGCCTCGGCCGGCTGCTGAAGGACCAGGGCCATCCCGAGCAGGGCGCGGCGCGCTTCGACCGCATCGAGTCGGTGGTGGTGCCCACCATCCAGCGGTTGCTCGGGTTCTTCCGGTCCCGCGGCCTGCGGGTCGTGTACCTCACGGTGGGCTCGGAGCTGCCGGACTTCAGCGATCTGCCGCCCCACATGCGGCCGATGGCGGAGGCGGTGGGCAACACCCGCGGGCGGCGCGAGCACGAGATCCTCGACGCGCTCGCCCCCCAGCCGCACGAGGCCCGGCTCAACAAGACCACCATGAGCGCGTTCAACTCCTCGGGCTTCGAGCGCCTGCTGCGGACCTGGGGGGTGGACCAGCTGCTGTTCACCGGGGTCTCCACCAACTCCTGCGTGGAGGGCACCGCCCGGGACGCGGCCGACCGCGGCTTCCGCTGCGTGCTGGTGGAGGACGGCTGCGGGGCGGCGAGCCCCGCCCTGCACGAGGCGGCCTGTCACAACTTCCAGCGCCTGCTCGGGCGCGTCGACTCCAGCGCCCGGCTGATCGCGGAGCTGGACGCGCCGCGCTGAGGCGCGCCGCGATCGAGGGAGAACTCGCATGGCGGGCAAGCTGTTCGAGGAGCTCGAGGTCGGCCAGACGTACCGGCACCAGCCCGGCCGCACCATCACCGAGTCCGACAACGTCTTCTTCACCTGCCTCACCATGAACCCGCAGCCGCTCCACCTCGATTTCCACGCCGCGCAGAAGGCGGAGTTCGGCAAGCCGCTGGTCAACAGCCTGCTCACCCTCGGCATCGCGGTGGGGCTGTCGGTGGGGGAGACCACCCTCGGGACCACCGTCGGCAACCTGGGGTTCGAGAAGGTGGAGTTCCCCAAGCCCGTCTTCCACGGCGACACCATCTACGCGGAGACCGAGGTGGTCGAGAAGCGCGAGTCGAAGTCGCGCCCGCAGTGGGGCATCGTGATCTTCGAGCACCGGGCGAGGAACCAGCACGGCGACGTCGTGATGCGCTGCCGGCGCGCCGCCATGATGCGCCGCCGCTCGGGCTGAGCGATGCGCCGGTCGCTGCACTTCGTGCCGGGCGGCAACGAGAAGATGATCGCCAAGGCCCTCACCCTGCCCGCCGACGGCCTGATCCTGGACCTGGAGGACGCGGTGACGCCCGACCGCAAGGCGGCGACCCGGCCGATCGTGCGCGGCTGGCTGCAGAACCTTGACTTCGGCGGGCGGGAGCGCTGGGTGCGGATGAACCCCATCTTCACCGAGCACGCGGAGGCCGACGTGGCCGAGACCATCGCGGGGCGGCCGGACGGCTACGTGGTGCCGAAGCCGCGCCGGGCCGAGGACGTGCGGCGGGTGGCGGCGCTCCTCGACGCGCAGGAGCAGGCCCACGGGGTGCCGTTCGGCTCCACCCGGATGATTCTCATCGCCACCGAGACGCCGGAGGGGCTGCTCAACATCCAGGAGATCGCGACCGCGAGCCCGCGCACGGTGGCGCTGTCGTGGGGCATCGAGGATCTCTCCGCCGCGATGGGCCTGCCGCGCACCCGCGACGAGGCCGGACGCTACCTCGACATCCCGCGCTACGCCCGGGTGATGTGCACGGTGGCCGCGGCGGCGGCGGGAGTCGAGGCGATCGACACCGTGTACACCGACATCCCGGACCTGGACGGCCTGCGCCGCGAGTGCCGGGAGGGCGCCGCGATGGGCTTCAGCGGCAAGATCTCGATCCATCCCGGGCAGATCGAGGTGATCAACTCCGAGTTCACCCCGTCGAAGAGCGAGGCGGAGGACGCGATCGCCCTCATCGCCGCCTTCGAGGAGCAGGCCCGGCGCGGCGCGGGCGCCTTCGCGTGGAAGGGACAGATGATGGACATGCCGCACCTGACCCGGGCGCGCAAGATCGCCGACCGGGCACGGCAGGCGGGGGTGCTCTGAGCCGCGCGCGAGCCGCGGCGATGACCGGCCTGCTGCTGGCGTCAGCGCTGCTGGTGTTCGCCCTGCCGATCGGCCAGCGTCCCCTCGTGAGCCAGGACGAGGCCCGCTTCGCCCTGCTCGCCCGCGAGGGGGTGGAGAACGGCCAGTGGATGCTGCCGCGGGTGCGCGGCGTGATCTACCTCAACAAGCCCCCTCTCTACTTCTGGACGGTGGGCCTGCTCGCGTTGCCCTTCGGCGTCGTCGATGAGACCTCCGCGCCGCTCGCGTCGCTCGGCTCCGCGCTGCTCACGCTGCTGGCAGTGGTGGCGGTCGGGCGCCGCCTCTGGGGCCCCGAGGTCGGGCTGGCCGGCGGCCTGGTGCTTGCGACCGCGCCCTACTTCTACTTCATCTCGCACCAGGTGCTCTCCGACGCGATGATGACGGCCTGGCTCGCGTGGGCGCTCTACTTCCTGGTGACCGCCCGCGAGGCGGCGAACCCGACGCGGCGACTGATCGGCTTCTATCTCTGCGTGGCGGGCGCGCTGGCCAGCAAGGGGCCCGCCGCCTTCATGGCGCTGGCCGGCGCCCTCGTGGTGGTGCTGATCGAGGATGGCTGGCACGGCCTGCGCTGGCTGCGGCTGCCGATGGGCCTGGGCATCCTGGCGCTCTGCACGCTGCCGTGGCTGCTGCCCTACGCGCTCCAGCACGAGCGCAGCTACTTCGGCGGCGTGGTGGTGCACCACTACGGCGACTGGTACCTGCGCGAGAAGCGCTCCTCGCGCCTCCTGGAGTTCGGGGACAACCTGGGTCGCTTCCTGCCGTGGGCCGTCCTGCTGCCCGCCGCGGCGTGGTGGTGGCGGCGCGATCGCGATCCGCGCCGCCGCCCGCTCATCGCGTGGACGGTGGTGATGGCGGCCGCGGTCAGCTTCTCCGGCGAGCAGCGCGCGCGCTACTTCGTGCCGGTGCTGCCGTCGCTGTCGCTCCTGGTGGGCGAGCTGATGGTGCGGGCCGCGCCGGATCGCCGGGCCCGGCGGCTGCTGGTTGCGATCCTCGCCGGGCTGCTGGTCGTGGTCGCGGGGCTCGTGGTCGTGCTGCTGTGGCTGCCGATCGGCGCCCCGCTCCGGGCGCCGTCGACTTTCATGCCCGCCGAGGGCTGGGAGCGCTACGTCGCCTGCGCGCTCGCGGTGGCCGGGGTGGCCGGCGCGCTGCTCATGATGCTGCGCGCGGCCGGCTTCGGGGCCGCCGTGACGCTGGCGGTGGCGCTGGGCGGCATCCTGCTCATCGAGGGCTGGGGCTATCCCGGCCGCTACGCGGAGAGCACCAACATCCGCGGCTTCACCGCCGCGCTCGCGGCCACCCTCGAGGCGGACAGCCGCGTGCTCGCCTATCCGGACGCCGGGCTATCGTACGACTTCTACCTGCGCCGCCCGGTGCGCGAGCTGTCCACCATGCGGGAGCTGGAAAAGGAGCTGCGCGCGCCGCGGTCCACCGACGTGCTGATCATCCGGGAAAGCCGCTGGAACGCGCTCCGGCTGCCCGAGCGGGAGCAGTGGAACGTGCGCCTGGTGGACCGGATCGGCGCGGACCGGATGCTCGTGATGGGACCGCGGCGGTGAGCGAGGGCGCGCCGGAGCTGTCGGTGCTGCTGCCCGCGTTCAACGAGGCCGAGAGCCTTCCGGTGCTGTGGGCCGAGCTGGGCCCGATCCTGGACGCGCTGGCGCGCTCCGCCGAGGTCATCTTCGTGGACGACGGTAGCGCCGACGCCACCCCCGACGTCGTGCGCGGCTTCCGCGCCGCCGATCCCCGGGTGCGCCTGGTGCGGCTCGCCGCCAACGCCGGGCTGTCCGCGGCGCTGGACGCGGGCTTCCGGCGCGCGCGGGGCCACATCGTGGTCACCATGGACAGCGACCTGCAGAACGACCCGCACGACATCCCGCGCATGCTCGCCGCCCTCCCGGGCTACGACGCGGTCACCGGCTGGCGCCAGCAGCGCGACGACCCGTGGCTCAAGCGCGTGTCCTCCCGGGTCGCCAACCGCGTCCGGAACGCGATCACCGGCGAGGACGTGCACGACAGCGCGTGCACCCTGCGGGTGATCCGCAGCGGCTGCCTTCCGCGTCTGCCGCGCTTCCGCGGCTTCCATCGCTTCGTGCCGACCCTGCTCCGCCTGGCCGGCTGCCGCGTGCTGGAGCTGCCGGTGGGACACCGCGCGCGGCGCTTCGGCGCCTCGCACTACGGGATCCGGAACCGGGCGCTGGTGGCGTTCGAGGATCTGCTCGCGGTGCGGTGGATGCAGTCGCGGTGGCTGCGGTACGAGGCGACGGAGGACCCCTGACGCCGCGCGACCCGGGCCGAGCCTATGACGTGATTGATATCCGGCGCGTGCCGCCGCCAGAGTGTTGCTACAGCTTCTTGCTGGGGGGGAGGCCGGACATGCGGGCGAGGACGTCGAAGAGGATCGCGAAGTCGTAGTGGGCGAGGCCGTGGCCCTTGGCCGCGGTGAGGAGCTCGTGGGTGAGGGCGACGCTGGGGAGGGCCACCCCGGAGGCGCGCGCCATGTCGAGGGCGAGGCGCAGGTCCTTCTGGATCATGTCCACGTCGAACCACGCCTCGGCGGGCATGCCCAGCACGAAGGGCCCGCGGTACTTCACCATGGGCGAGGCCACCACGCTCTTGAGCAAGACCTCGACCGCGCGCTCGCGCGCGACCCCGGCCTTCTCGGCCAGCAGGACCGACTCCGCGAAGGCCAGCATCTGCACCGCCAGGCCCTGGTTCACCGCGATCTTCATGCTCTTCGCGAGCCCGACCGGCCCCACGTGGGTGATGGTGGGACCGATGGCGGTGAGGAACGGCCAAGCCCGCTCCAGCACGGACGGGTCACCGCCGACCATGAACGACAGATGTCCCGCCTCCAGCGTGGCCGGGCTGCCCGAGACCGGCGCGTCGAGCAGCGCGGCGCCGCGGGCCGCGGCCTCCTCCGCGAGCCGGCCCACCACGGTGGGGCTCACGGTGCTCATCTCGATCAGGATCGCACCGGGACGGAGCCCGGCGAGCAGGCCCTGCGGGCCGCGGGCCACCGCTTCCAGGGCCGTGTCGTCGGTGACCATGGTGAAGACCGCGTCCGATCCCTCCGCGGCATCGCGCGGGGACGGCGCGAGCATCATCCCCGCCTGCACCAGGGGCGCCGCCTTCGCGGCGGTGCGGTTGTAGCCGCGAACCGCGAAGCCGCCGTCGAGCAGGCGGCGCGCCATGCGTCCCCCCATCGCGCCGAGCCCGACGAACCCGAGGGTCGTCATCGACGCCGACGCGCGCGGGTCGGTCGGCGCGCGGATGTCTTCCGGGAGTCGCCGCGGCGGTCGGGGCGCACCGCGATCACGCTGATCTCGATCTTGCAGTTGGGATGAGTGGCGAGCCGTGAGACCTCCACCGTGGTCGTGGTCGGCCGGTGCGCGCCCAGGTACGAGCCCCACACCGCGTTCAGGTCGTCCTGCTCGTTGACGTCGGTGAGGAAGCGGGTCGCCGACACCACGTCGGCCAGCGTGCAGCCGGCCGCGGCCAGCGTGGTCTCGAGGTTGCGCATCAGCAAGACCGCCTGCTCCCGCATGGTCCGGGGCAGGTCGAACTCCTCCTCGCGATGCGGGTGGCTGTGGTAGACCGGGGCGGCGGTGAGCCCCGAGAGGAACAGCAGCTGCCCGCGCTCCACCAGCAGGGCGGGCGCGTAGGGCATCTCCACGTGTCGCTTGTCGGGGTGGTGGATGGCGCGGAGCGAGCGGGCCATGACGTGCGCATCATTGACGCCGGGACGGCCGTCGTCAAGCGCCTTCGTGCGCGGCCGGAACCTTGACACCCCGTGCTATGTTTGCTAAAGAAAAGCCCCCATTCCCTGCAGGGATCCACCCGCTGCACGAATGCTCTACCACGGTTTCCGAGGAGGCTCTCCATGACGATGAAATCGTTCCTGCGCCGGGGCCGGCTCTGTGCTCCGGCGATGGTCGTGGCGATCGGGCTCGCGTCGGTGCCGCTGCCGGCCGGAGCGCAGACGCCGATCCGGATCGGGGCGTCGATGTCGGTCACCGGCACCTACGCCAAGCCCGGCACCTATCAGCGGGAAGGCTACGAGGTCTGCATCGACGAGCTGAACGCCAAGGGCGGGATCCTCGGCCGCAAGGTCGAGCTGGTGATCTACGACGACCAGTCGCAGCCGGCCACCGCGGTGAGGCTGTACGAGAAGCTGGTCACCGAGGACAAGGTGGACGCGGTGATGGGCCCCTACTCGTCGGCGGTGAGCGAGGCGGTCGCCAACGTCACCGAGAAGTACAAGAAAGTGATGGTGGCCCCGCTGGCCGCCACCACGTCGATCTTCAAGAAGGGCCGCAAGTACATCTTCATGGTGATCACCCCGGCCGAGAACTACCTCGAGGGCCTGATCGACATGGCGGCCAAGCGCGGGCTCAAGACGGTGGCGATCATCAACGAGGACACCTTGTTCCCCAAGGCGTCGGCGGCGGGCACCGTCGAGGCGGCCAAGAAGCGGGGCATGCAGGTGGTGCTGCAGGAGGCCTACCCCAAGGGCAACACCGACTTCTCGGCGCTGCTCGTGAAGGTCAAGGCCGCGAACCCGGACGTGCTCGCGGCCGGCACCTACTTCGACGACGCGGTGGCGATCACCCGGCAGATGAAGGAGCTCAACGTGAACCCGAAGATGTTCGGGCTCACGGTGGGCGGTGACCTGCCCGAGTTCTACGATCTGCTGAAGCAGAACGCGGAGTACGTCTACGGCTCCACCCAGTGGGACGAGTCGCTGCCGTTCCCCGGCCAGAAGGAGTTCCTCGCCGCCTACACCAAGAAGTTCAAGCGCGAGCCGTCCTACCACGCGGCGGCGGGCTACGCGGGGTGCCTGATCTACGCGGAGGCGGTCAAGCGCGCGGGCACGCTGGACTCGGACAGGGTGCGCGAGCAGCTGCTCAAGATGGAGATCCGGACCGCGTTCGGCGACTACAAGGTCGACGCGGACGGCTTCCAGGTCGCGCACAAGATGGTCATGCTGCAGTGGCAGGACGGCAAGCGCGTGGTGGTGTGGCCGGACGACCTCGCCTCCGGCAAGCCGCGGTATCCCACACCGGAGTGGAGCAAGCGATAGCCAGCATCCTGATCACGCCGACGATGGTCGGCCAGGTGGTCATCTCGGGCCTCCTGGCCGGCTCCATCTACGCGATGGTGGCCCTGGGGCTCGGGCTGATCTTCGGCGTGATGCGCGTGCTGAACGTGGCCCACGGCCCCCTGCTGATGCTGGGGGCCTACACCACGTTCTGGCTCTTCCAGTGGCTGGGCCTCAACCCCTACCTGTCGCTGCTGGTCACGATGCCCGCCCTGTTCCTGGTCGGGGTCCTCCTGCAGGGGACGCTCGTGCGTCGGGTCGTCGACGCCCCCGAGCTGTCCTCTCTCCTGCTCACCTTCGGGGTGTCGATCGCGCTGGTCAATCTGGCCCAGCTCGCGTTCACCTCCGACCTGCGCTCGGTGGAGTACCTGACCGGCTCCTTCGTGGTGGGATCGTTCGCGATCTCGAAGCCACGCCTGGCCGCGTGCGCGTTCGCGGTGGCCATCACCGGCGCCTCGTTCGTCTTCCTGCGCTCCACCCGGCTCGGCAAGGCGATCCGCGCGGTCTCCCAGAGCCGGGAGGTTGCCCAGGTGTGCGGCATCGACGTGCAGCGCATCCATTTGCTCGCCTTCGGTCTCGGGACCGCGCTCGCCGCCGCGGGCGGCACGCTGGTGGCGGTGATGGTGGCGATCCAGCCCGAGATGGGCCAGGTCTACACGTTCAAGTCCTTCCTGGTGATCGTGCTGGGCGGGGCGGGCAACTACCCGGGGGCGCTGCTGGGCGGCCTCTTCCTGGGCCTGGTCGAGCAGCTCTCGTCGCTGTTCCTCACCGCCCAGGTCAACGAGGCGGTGGCCTACGTCCTGCTGGTGCTGGTGCTGCTGGTGCGTCCGACCGGGCTCCTCCGGGGCCGCGTGTGAAGCGCCGGGCGCCGATCGCGCTGCTGGTCCTGGCGGCGGCGCTCGCGCTCTATCCGCTCGAGGCGACCGGCTACGGGCTGCGGGTGATGCTGCAGCTGTTCATGTGGATCGCGCTCGCCCAGTCCTGGAACCTCATCTCCGGGCTCACCGGCTACGTCTCGTTCGGCCACGTGGTGTTCTACGGGACCGGCGCCTACGCCTCGAGCCTGCTGATCGTGAAGGCGGGCCTGCCGTGGCCGCTCGCCTGCCTGGGCGGCGGGGTGGCGGGCGCGCTGCTGGCCCTGATCATCGGATGGCCCTGCCTGCGCCTGCGGGGCCCGTACTTCGCGATCGCGATGCTGGGTCTCAACGAGGTGATGCGGGTCGTCGTCTCCTACTACGAGGGCCTCACCGGCGGGGGCAACGGCCTCTCCCTGCCGACGCTCGACGCGAGCCTCGCCATCTACTACGCGATGGGGCTGGTGGCGGCGGGGGTGACCGCGGTGGCCCACGCCATCCTCACCTCGCGGTTCGGCCTGCGCCTCATGACGATCCGCGAGGACGAGGTGGCCGGGGAGGCGATGGGCATCGACACCCTCCGCTACAAGCTCTACGCGCTGGTGCTGTCCGCCATCGGGCCCGGCATCGTGGGCGGCCTCTCCGCGCGCGACCAGGGCTACATCGAGCCGATCTCGGTGTTCCCGCTGATCATGACCATCACCATGATCGTGATGGCCCTTTTCGGCGGCAAGGGCACGATCTGGGGGCCGGTGCTGGGCGCGACCGTGCTGTTCCTGTTCCAGGAGGCGGTGTGGGCGCGCTTCGTGTACCTGCACCAGCTCCTGTTCGGGGCCATCATCGTGGCGGTGGTACTGCTGATGCCGCGCGGCATCCTGGGCGTGCTCCAGCAGAAGTACAACCTCCCGCGCACCATCTGAGCCCGGGCGCTCGAACGCCAGTGGCCCCGATCCTCGAGGTCGACCGGGTGGTGAAGCGCTTCGGCGGAGTCGCGGCGGTGAACGACGTGTCGTTCGCGCTCGAGCCGGGCCGCATCTACGGGCTCATCGGCCCCAACGGCTCCGGCAAGACCACGCTGTTCAACTGCATCACCGGGGTGGACCGGCCCGACGAGGGGCAGATCCGCTTCAAGGGCCAGCGCATCGACCGGCTCAAGCCCCACCGGATCTTCCACCTGGGCCTGGGTCGCACCTTCCAGGTGATCCGGGTCTTCCCGGAGCTGACCGCGCTCGAGAACCTCCTGGTGGTCACCACCAGCGACTACGACGAGGCCCGCGAGCGCGCCCGGGCGCTGCTGGCCCGCGTGAAGCTCGACGAGCTCGCCGACGAGTTCGCGGGAGACCTCTCCTACGGGCAGCAGAAGCTGGTGGAGTTCGTGCGCGTGCTGATGACGGACCCCGAGCTCATCCTGCTCGACGAGCCGGCGGCGGGCGTGAACCGCACGCTGCTCAACGAGCTGCTGGACGCGGTCCGGCAGCTGCGCGATCAGGGCAAGACGGTGCTGCTGGTCGAGCACGACATGAAGGTCGTGATGGGCCTCTGCGAGACGGTGTTCGTGCTGGACCACGGGGAGAAGCTGGCCGAGGGGACGCCCGGCGTCATCCAGGCCGACGAGCGGGTCATTGAAGCTTATTTCGGCCGCTAGCGCGCTGATGGTCGCATACCTCGTGTGGGCCTCGCGCGGCTGGCCGCTGATCCACGACGCGCCGCTCATGCACTACATCGCCTGGCTCATCGGGCAGGGCGCGGTTCCGTATCGCGACGCCTTCGACATGAACCTGCCCGGCGTCTACCTGCTCCACTGGGCCGTGATGCGCATCGGCGGCGACGGCGATGTCCCGTGGCGGCTCTTCGATCTGGGCTGGCTCGCCCTCACGTGCCTGGCCCTGGTCGGCTATGGCCGGCGCGTGGGCCAGGGCTGGGGCCCGGTGGCGGGCGCGCTGCTGTTCGCGCTCTACCACCTGAGCGGGGGGGCCTGGCATGCGGGGCAGCGCGATTTCGTCCTCTGCCTCTTTCTCCTGCTCGGGGCCTGGGGCGTGGCGCGCGGGACGGAGCGGCACGCGCCGGGGACCCTGGCGGGGGCCGGGCTCGCGCTCGGGGCCGCGATGACGATCAAGCCGCACGCCGCGCTGTTCTGGCTCGTCTGCGCGGCGATCGCGGCGCGCGACCGTCCCTTCAGCATGTCCGCGTGGCGCGCGGGCGCGCTGGTGATCGGCCCCGGGCTCCTGCCCCCGATCGCGATGGGGACGTGGCTCGCGTGGACCGGCGGTCTCGGCCCCTTCATCGACGTCTTCACCGGCTACGTGGTGCCGCTCTACGGCCGGCTCGGGCGCGTGGGGCCGTGGCAGGCGATCGTGTGGCATTCCTACGGGCGGCCGCTGGCCCTGCTGCTCCTCGCCCTGTCGGTCCTCGCGCTCATCGCCCCGCCGTCCGAGGATCCCACCCGCAAGGGCCTGGCTCTCATGGGCGTCCTCTACGGCCTCGTGCACTTCGTGGTCCAGGGCAAGGGGTGGGAGTACCAGCTCTACCCGCTCGTCCTCTTCTGCTGCGTGCTCGCGCCGGCGGCGGTGGTGCGCTGGCGGTCCGCAGAGTGGCCGCGCCTGCTCGACCTCTTCGGGGCGCGGCGGCTGGTGGCGGTGACGGTGTGGGCGCTCCTGGTGCTGGTGCTGGGCGCGAAGGCGGCCAAGGCGCTGGACGCGCCGTGGATCGCCGAGAAGGCTCACCGCGTCGGCGCGATCGTGGACGACCTCCGGCCGCTCGTGCCCCCCGGCGCGACCGTCCAGGTGTTGGACACCACCGGGGGCGGCATCCACGCCCTGCTCCGCCTCGGCATCCGCCAGCCCACGCGCTTCATCTACGACTTTCCCTTCTTTCACGACGTGGACGATCCGCGCATCACGGCGCTGCGCGCCGAGTTCGTGCGCGATCTCGAGCGCGGCCGGCCCGCCGCGGTGGTGGTGCTGGAGGACAGCTGGCCCGAGCGCACCTACGAGCGTCTGGCCGCCTTTCCGGCGCTCGAGGGCCTGCTCGATCGCGCCTTCACCCTCGCGGTGAGCGGCGACGGGTACTGGATCTATGCGAAGCGAAGCGATTCGTAGCGTCATCCGCGCCTACGACGACCCGGTGGTGCGCGCCTACTGCTGGGGGCGCTTCTGGATCCTGCGCCAGCGCTTCCTCGACGAGATCGGCCAGTACCTGCCCGGGGAAGGCCGCGTGCTCGATCTGGGCTGCGGCTTCGGGCTCTTCTCGCTCTACTACGCGAGCGTGCACCCCGCCCTCACGGTGGAGGGCTTCGACCGCAACGCGCGGCGGATCGCGCTGGCCCGCGCGGCGGCGGGGCGGCTCGGGCTCGGCAACGTGCGCTACGAGGTGGGCGACGTGATGGATTTCCGGGGCGGGGAGCGGTTCGACGCCGCCTACATGCTGGACATCGTCCATCACATCCCGGAAGACGCGGTGCGCCCGCTGCTGGAGCAGGTGGCCAAGACGCTCCCGGAGGGCGGACGGCTGCTGGTCAAGGACGTGGACCGGCATCCCGCCTACAAGCGCTGGTTTACCCACGCGCTGGACAAGGTGATGGATCCGGCCGCGCCCGTCCACTACTGGGCGACCCACGAGCTGCAGACCCTGCTGGAGCAGGTCGGGTTCACGGTGCACCGGCACCTGATGGTGGACGTGCTGCCGTACCCGCACGTGCTCTACATCGCCCAGCGGCGGCCATGAGCGCCGCCCCGAGCCCGGTCCTGCTGCTCGCCGACGGCCTCACCGCCGGCTACGGCAAGATGCTGATCCTCCACGGCGTGACCCTCGAGGTGCGCGCGGGAGAGATCGTGACCGTGATCGGGCCCAACGGCGCCGGCAAATCCACCGCGTTCAAGACCATCGTGGGCTTCCTCCGTCCGCAGAGCGGACGCGTGCGCTTCGACGGCGAGGACATCACCGGCCTCCGTCCCGACCAGGTGCTGCCCCGCGGGCTCGCCTACGTCCCGCAGGGCCGCGTCGTGTTTCCCCAGATGACGGTGCTGGAGAACCTCGAGATGGGCGCCTACATCGAGCGGGACCGCGCCCGCATCCGCGCCGCGCTGGAGCGGGTCTACGGGCTGTTGCCGATCCTGGCCGAGCGGCGGGGCCAGAAGGCGGGCACCATGTCCGGGGGCGAGCAGCAGATGGTGGCCATCGCCCGGGCCCTCATGACGAGCCCCAAGCTGATCCTGCTCGACGAGCCCTCGCTCGGTCTCGCGCCGAAGTTCGTGTCGCTGATCTTCGAGAAGCTGGACGAGATGCGGCGCGCCGGGTTCACCCTGATGGTGGTGGAGCAGAACGCGGCCAAGGCCCTCACGGTGGCCGACCGCGGCTACGTGCTGGAGCTGGGCCGCAACCGTTTCGAGGGTACGGGACGGGCCCTCCTGGAGGACCCGGAGGTCAAGCGGCTCTATCTGGGCGGCTGATCGGGCGCCGCTTTTTCGTCTATGCTTCCGGCCGCGGGTTGAGTATATTCGATGGGGTTTTCCCAAGGAGACTGTCGGGCCACATGCGCATCGCTCGATCCGCCGTCGTCTGTAGTGCGGCCATCGCGGCCGTCCTGATCGGCATCCTCATCGGCTTCCCCATCTCCGCGGCCAAATCGGCCACCGCCCCCACGCCGGGCAGCACCGGCGACAAGAGCGCCGGCCACGACGGCGAGCACGGGGGCGTCGACCCGCGCGCGCTGGAGCGCGGCAAGGCCACCTTCGCCCAGTACTGCGCGAACTGCCACGGCGACGGGGGCAAGGGCGACGGCATCGCGGGGCAGAACCTCCCGATCCGGCCGCAGGACCTCACCGAGGGGCGCATCCTGAACGCGCTGCCCGACCATTTCCTGCACAGCATCATCGCGCACGGCGGACAGTCGGTCGGGCTGTCGCCGCTCATGCCCAACTTCACTCCGTATCTGTCCGACATCCAGATCGGCGAGGTCATCGCCTACGTCCGCACGCTGGCCCAGCCCAAGTACGATCCCAGCAAGGTGCTGCCGGTCGCGACCACGCGCCAGGGCCCGGTCCAGCCGATCTTCTTCAGCCACGTCATCCACGCCGGCTCCTACCAGATCGCCTGCCAGTACTGCCACGCCAACGCGCGGCGGGGCGCGTCCGCGGGGGTGCCGTCGGTCGAGCGCTGCATGGGCTGCCACAAGGTCGTGGCCGCCGAGGGCAACCCCGAGGTCAAGAAGCTCCACGGCTACTGGGAGCGGCAGGAGCCCATTCCGTGGGTGCGCATCTTCAAGATCCCCGAGCACGCGCAGTTCATCCACAAGCCGCACATCCAGGCCGGCCTGCAGTGCCAGACGTGCCACGGCCGCATCGAGGCGATGGAGCGCGTTCACGCCCAGACCGGCCAGCACATCGTGAACGACCTGCAGAACCTCGCCCTGATGCCGGCGCCGCCGCCGAAGCTCACGATGGGCTGGTGCGTGGAGTGCCACCGCACCGCCAACGTCAAGGGCGTGCAGGGTGTGCAGACCGCGGCCGACGCGCCGATCCCGTCGGTGCGGGTCGCGCCGGGCAGCGAGAGCGAGCGTCGCAACGCGCCGCTCGAATGCGTCACCTGCCACCACTAGCCTGACCGGCTCGCGCGGCAGCCGCCGCGAGCCCGACCCACCCCTCGCGGCCGCCCGCCGCGCCGGTGCGGCCGCGGTGAGACGCCGATGCGCGTGATCCTGGGAACGCTGCTCGTCTTCGGTGTCGCCTTCGTGTCGGTCTTCGGGCTACAGCTGGTCGCGGTCACCGCGGTGCTCAGCTGGCGCGGTGAGACGCTCGAGGACGGCGGCCTCGCGGCCCTGCTCGCCGGCGTGCCCGCGTCCTCGGTGGCCCTCATCGCGATCGCCTGGCTGGCCGCCCGCAGGCCTCAGCGCGAGAGCCTGCGCCTCGGTCCCGGCCGGATGCGGGGCCCGGACGCGGCGGTGATGGCCGCCGGGGTGCTGGCGCTGAGCCAGGCCCTCGAGTCCCTGGTGCTGCTGCTGGGCCTCGGGCCGGGCCCGACCCTCGAATGGATGACCCGCACCGTGGCCTCCGCCACCCCGCCCGGACTGGCGCTCGCGGTGATCGTCGTCGGTTTGCTCGCCCCGGTGGCGGAGGAGCTGTTCTTCCGCGGCTACATGCTGACGAGGCTGCGCGCGGTCTGGAGGCCGGGGCCGGCGATCCTCATGAGCGCGCTCGCCTTCGGGATCATCCACGGCGAGTGGGTGCACGGCCTGCTCGCCGCGGTCATCGGCATCTACCTCGGCCTGGTCACCGAGCGAGCCGACAGCGTGACGCCCGCCATCGTCTGCCACGCGGTCAACAACACCGCCTCGGTGCTGCTCTCGGCGTGGCTCGGGTCGCCGTCGGGCCGCGCGCTCAACGCGGCGCTGGTGACCGCGATGGGGCTGGTGGTGGCGTGGGCGCTGCTCCGGCTGTGGCGCGGCTGGCCGGCTGAGACGGAGGCGTCAGCGGTCGGGATCGAGGATCGCGGTCAGGCTCCGTAGGTCCGGGCACGCGTCCAGCGACTCGACGATCTGCCGGACCGTGTCCGCCCGGTCGGGCGGCAGCACGAGCCCGGCGCACTCGCGGAACTTCTCACGCAGGGCCTCCCGGGTGAGCGGGTTGGCGGGATGGCCCGGCACCGGGCGCGGGCCGATGCTGGTCTGCCGGCCGTCGCGCAGGCGCACCGTGAGCCGCGTCCACATGTGACGCTCGAGATCGCCGGGAATCTCCGGGTCCACCACCACGCGCACTCGCTCCATGAGCCGCCGGATCGCGGGATCCTGCGCGCGTTCGTCCTGGAAGGTCGCCATGCCGACGCGCCCCTCGGTGATGGCGGCCGCGGCGGAGAACTCGGCCGAGAACTTGGCCTCGAGCCCGGTGCGGGGCCGCGAGTGGATCAGGATGCGGGGCACGCCCGCGCACACCCCGACGGTGAGCTCCTCCACGTCGTCGGCGCGCACGCCCTGGACGCGATGGAGCTCGAGCGCGCCGTCGATGATGGAGTGGGTGCAGGCGCACGACGGATAGGGCTTGACCGCGACGCCGGTGGTGGTGATCTTCCACGGGGCCCCGAGGGTGCCGAGCGGCTCGAGGGCCCGCTTGCCCGCGCCCAGCACCGCGAAGAAGCCCTGCGGCCCCTCGAGGGCGTGCTCGGACGCGGTCCAGCCCTCGCGCGCCATCAACGCGGAGAGCACGCCGCTCCGCGCCGCGTGGCCGGCGTGGAACGGCTTGGTCATGGTGCCGAAGTTCTCCTTGAGACCGGAGGACTGCGAGGCGGCCAGCGCGAGCGCGTGGCGGGTCTGGGTCGCGTCGAGCCCCAGCAGGCGCGCCGCGGCGGCGGCGGCGCCGAGGGTGCCGAGGGTACAGGTGGCGTGCCACCCGTGCTCGTAGTGCGCGGGATTGATCACCTCGGCGAGCGTGGTCTCCACCTCGAAGCCGAGCAGGAACGCGTGCAGCAGCGCGCGCCCGTCGGCCAGGGCCAGCTCGCCCGCCGCGAGCGCCGCGGCCAGCACCGGCGCCGACGGATGACCCATCAGCGCGAAGTTCGTGTCGTCGTAGTCGAGCGCGTGCGCCGCGGTCCCGTTGCAGAGGGCCGCCCACACCGCCCCGGTGCGCCGGCCGGTGCCCACCACGGTGGCCAGGGGCAGGCCGCCCTCGGCCGCCGCCACCCGGTGGAGGATGCGCGCGGCCGGCTCCACCGAGCCGGCCAGCATGACCCCCAGGCAATCGAGGATGGCGCGCCGGCCGGCCTCGAGCGCGGCCTCCGGGCAATCATCGTGGCGGCTCTTGGCGACGAACTCGGCGATCGTCGAGGTGGCGTTCATGGCCGGAATCTACCACACCGCCCGCGGGTGCGCCGGGGGCCGTCCGCGCCTGGCACCACGCCGGTCGGGCCTGTATGATTCGACCGCACCATGCGAAGGCTCCTCGCGCTTGCCGCCGCCGTCACCTCGCTGCTCGCTCCCGGCTCCACGAGCGCTCAGCTCTTCGTGGCCACGCGGCCGCAGCCGCCGTTCGCCATCGGGCCGCTCATGGTGCGGGCCACCGTGAGCGAGGGCGCGGGCCGGGTCCCGGTGACGGTCGCCTTCAGCCTCCAGCTGCCGCCCGGCCGGAGCGCCGCCGACGTGGCGCAGGACATCTACCTGCTCTGGCCGGGCGAGGTGCTGAACGCCTCGCCGGGCCGGAAGCCCGACGCGGCGCTGGCCCGCTACGTGGCCGATCAGGGCTTCGACCTCATCGGGGAAGGCTACGCGACGCTGGCCGCCCGCAACCTGGGCGACACGGGGGCGGTCGAGACCATCGCGGGCGGCGCCTCGTTTGCCACGTTCGTCCAGACCGGCTCGCTCGGCCTGAGCCCGCCCGCCACCTTCATCCGCATCCCCTGGACCCCGCGCCTCGCCGACCGCAGCTGGCTCATGGAGCTCTCCCTCGACACCGCCGGGCTCATCAAGCCGGTCAAGGCGGGCTGGGCCGAGCGCCTGGTGCGGGGCACCCACTACCGGGTCGCGATCGGCTTCCACGAGGTGCGCGAGCGGCCGATGTTCCCGATGTACTTCGCGCACCGCGACCGGGTGGTGCGGCTGGCCGACGCGCCCGCGGAGCTGGTGGTGCAGTTCCCCCGGTCCGACCGGCTCAAGATCGACGACGTGTATCCGCCCACCGCGATCCGGCGGCTCAGCGAGACGCTCGAGACCACCGAAGTGGTCTCGCTCTTCCTCGACCGCTCCGACGGCATCACCCCGCAGCAGCTCGCCGTCCAGTTCGGCTACTTCTCCCGCGCGCAGGCCGCGGCGCTCGTGGCCGCCCCGCTCCTGCTGCTGGTCCTGGGTCAGGCCATGGGTCCTCTTCTCGGCCGCGGGCTGGCCCGGGTGATCGGCATGGCGGGCGCCCGCATCCAGCTCGGGGCCTGGCGGACCGGCGGGCGGCAGGTGCACCAGGGCGTCATCCTGCCCCGCGGGCTGGTGGAGCGCATCGTGCCCGGCCAGACCACCCGGGAGGAGGTGATCCGCCTGTGCGGGGCCGAGGTGGAGCGGCAGGACCAGTTTCCCGGCTCCGGCCGTACCACGTTGATCTATCGGGGCCGCCGGCTGATCCCGGAGGCCCACCGCATCCTCGGCTGGCTCTCCACCGTGCGGCGCTGGGACGTCGAGCGGCACGAGGTGCGGATCGAGCTCGACGGCGACCTGGTCCGCGACGTCCACGCCGAGGTCCGGCGCTACCGGCTCGGTCCGGAGGAGCCGCGGTGACCCCGCCGGCGCCGGGGATCAGGCCGGCCGCAATGCTTGACCCCCCTGTCCGGGCGGGCTAGTCTTATCGGACCACCCATCTGGAGCGCTCCGTCCCCGAGGAGGGCCGAGGTGAAGTGTCCTCGCTGCCAGTCGCTGAACCGTGAAACGGCGCGGTTCTGCGAGGAGTGTGGCACCCGGCTCGTCTCCAGCTGCGCGTCCTGCGGCGAGGAGCTGACGCCGGAGAAGAAGTTCTGCGGCGCGTGCGGCGCGCCGGTCAGCCCCGAGCCCGTCGGGCGCCAGCCGTCCTCCCAGAGCTACACCCCCAAGCACCTCGCCGAGAAGATCCTGACCTCGCGCCACGCCCTCGAGGGCGAGCGCAAGCAGGTCACGGTGCTGTTCGCGGACCTGAAGGGCTCGATGGAGCTGCTGGCGGACCGCGATCCGGAGGAGGCGCGCCGGCTCCTGGACCCGGTCCTCGAGCGGATGATGGAGGCGGTGCACCGCTACGAGGGCACCGTCAACCAGGTCATGGGCGATGGCATCATGGCGCTCTTCGGCGCCCCGCTCGCCCACGAGGACCACGCGGTGCGCGCCTGTCACGCCGCCCTCCGCATGCAGCAGACGGTGGGCTGGTACGCGGAGGAGCTGCGCCGCGGCCGCGGGGTCGACGTGCAGATCCGGGTGGGGCTCAACTCCGGCGAGGTGGTGGTGCGGGCCATCGACAGCGACCTGCACATGGACTACTCCGCGATCGGCCAGACCACGCACCTGGCCGCCCGCATGGAGCAGCTCGCGCGGCCGGGCACCACGCTGATCTCGCGCGAAACCCTGCGCCTGGCCGAGGGCTACATCGAGGTGAAGCCGCTCGGCCCGGTGCCGGTGAAGGGGATGCCGGATCCGGTCGAGGTGTTCGAGCTGCTGCGCACCGAGCAGGTGCACTCCCGGCTCGAGGCCAGCGCGGCGCGGGGGCTCACTCCATTCGTGGGCCGCGAGCCCGAGGTCGAGACCCTGCACCAGGCGATGGCGCGGGCCTCCGCCGGCCACGGGCAGATCGTGGCCGTCTCGGGCGAGCCCGGGGTGGGCAAGTCGCGCCTCTTCTGGGAGTTCACCCACTCCCACCGCGCCCACGGCTGGCTCATCCTCGAGGCGCAGGCCACGTCGTACGGCAAGAACACCGCCTACCTCACGGTGAAGGAGCTCCTCCAGTCCTACTTCCAGCTGGAAGAGCGGGACGACGCGAGGAGAGTTCGCGAAAAGGTCACCGGCAAGCTGCTCACCCTCGACGAGAGCCTGCGGCCGACCCTGCCCGCCTTCCTTCAGCTGCTGGACGTGCCGGTGGACGACGCGGAGTGGCAGACGCCGGACCTGCCCCAGCGCCGACAGCGCATGCTGGACGCGGTCAAGCGGCTCATCCTGAGAGAAGGTCAGGTGCAACCGGTGCTCGCGGTGTTCGAGAACCTGCACTGGCTCGATTCGGAGAGCCAGGCCTTCCTCGACAGCCTCGTGGACAGCCTGCCCCTGGCGCGCGCGCTGATCCTGGTGAGCTACCGGCCCGAGTACCAGCACGCGTGGGCGCGCAAGAGCTACTACACCCAGTTCCGCATCGATCCGCTGCCGCCGCAGTCCGCCGACGAGCTGCTGCGCGCGCTGCTGGGCGACGATCCGGGCCTGGGTCCGCTCAAGCAGCTCCTGATCGAGCGCACCGAGGGCAACCCGTTCTTCCTCGAGGAGAGCGTGCACACCCTCGCCGAGACCAAGGTGCTCGCGGGCACGCGCGGCCACTACCGCCTCACCCGCGAGGTCGAGAAGGTGCAGATGCCGGCCACCGTGCAGGCGGTGCTGGCCGCCCGCATCGATCGCCTGCCCATCGAGGCCAAGCGTCTGCTGCAGGCCGCTGCGGTGATCGGCAAGGACGTCTCGCTCGCCCTCCTGCAGGAGATCGCGGACATGAGCGAGGAGGCGGTGCGGCGCAACCTGGCTCTGCTCCAGTCCGGCGAGTTCCTGTACGAGATCAGCCTCTTCCCGAA
Organism: Candidatus Methylomirabilota bacterium; assembly: GCA_035650715.1. Taxonomy (GTDB): domain Bacteria; phylum Methylomirabilota; class Methylomirabilia; order Rokubacteriales; family CSP1-6; genus CAMLFJ01. Next base: position 153,800 of record DASRHC010000069.1, read on the forward strand.
CGTGGAGTACACGTTCCGGCACGCGCTCACCCACGAGGTGGCCTACTCGAGCCTGCTCCAGGATCGTCGCCGCGCGCTCCACGCGCGCGTGGTCCAGGCCATGGAGCATCTCTACGCCGACCGGCTGCCGGAGCACTTCGAGCGGCTCGCCCATCACGCGGTGCGCGGCGAGGTGTGGCAGAAGGCGGTGGCGTACCTGCGCCAGGCCGGCATCAAGGCCGCGGGCCGCTCCTCGAACCGGGAGGCGGTGCTCTTCCTGGAGCAGGCGATGGCGGCGCTCGGCCGCTTGCCGGAGGGGCGCGCCTCCACCGAGCTGGCCATCGACCTGCGGCTCGATCTGCGCTCGCCGCTCCTGCAATCCGGCCAGCTCGAGCGCGTGCTGACGCTCTCCCAGGAAGCGGAGGCGATGGCCGAGAAGCTCGGCGACGAGCAGCGGCTGGCGCGCGTCTACACCTACCTGATCAACTACCACTACCTCAAGGGCGAGCCGGACCTCGCCATCGAGTACGGCGAGCGCTGCCTGCGCATCGGCGACGCCGCCGGCGACGTGGGCCTGCAGGCGCTGGCCCGCGGCTACCTCGGCTACAGCTGCCACGCCCAGGGCCTCTACCACCGGGCGCACTCGATCCTGCGCGAGAACGTGGAGGCGCTGGAGCTGGTGCAGGGCGACGCGCCCGGCGGGCAGACCGGCGTCTCCTACGTCACCTCGAGCGGCTGGCTCGCCTTCACCCTCGCCGAGCTGGGCGAGTTCGACGCGGCGGCCCTGTCGCTGGACCGCGCGCAGCGCGCGGGCGAGGCGAGCGGCCACGCCTACACCCAGACCATCGCGCGCACCATGGCCGGCCTCGCGTGGCTCCGTCGCGGCCAGCTCGAGCGCGCCCTGCCCGCGCTCCAGCGCAGCCTCGACGCCTGCCGCGAGAAGAACCTGGACGTCTGGCGGCCGATCCCCTCGTCGCTGCTCGGGCTGACCCTCGTGCTGCTGGGCCGCGTGGAAGAAGGCTTGCGGCTCCTGGAGGACGGCGTCTCGCTCACCGAGGAGCTGGGGGTGCGCGCCTACCTGGCGCTCTGGACCGCGAACCTGGGCGAGGGGCTCGCCGCCGCCCGGCAGCTGGAGCGCGCGCGCACGGTGGCCCGGCGGGCCCTCGACCTGGCGCTGCGCCACAAGGAGCGCGGACACCAGGCGTGGGCGCTGCGGCTGATGGGCGAGCTGAGCGCGATGGCCGATCCGCCCGCGGTGGGCGAGGCCGAGGGCTACTTCAGCCAGGCCCTCGCGCTGGCCGAGGAGCTCGAGATGCGGCCGCTCCTGGCGCGGACCCATCTCGGCATGGGCCGGCTGCTACGCCTGGCCGGGGAGCGCGACCGGGCGGAAGACCATCTGGCGACCGCGCTCGGCCTCCTACGCGAGATGGACATGCGCTTCTGGCTGTCGCGCGCCGCCGAGGAGCTCTTGCACATGGGGCACCTCTTCGTGGTGGCGCGGCACAACATCCAGCTCTACGACTACCTGAAGCGCGAGTACGCGGGCGAGCCGGTCACCGTGATCCTCGACCGGCGGCACGGCCAGCGGCGCGACCGCGAGGAGGCGATCGCCACCGAGCGGCGGCGCGCGGAGCGGCGCCGCCAGGTCCAGGTCGACGAGGCCATCCGCACCCGCGGCTTCGCGGTGGTGCCCGAGATCATCGGCGGCGCCTGATCACGGCCGGGCCCGGACGACGACCGGCGCCTCCCGCCCGAGCGAGGACAGCCCGCGACCCACCAGCCGGACCTCGGCCGCCCGCTTGCCGTCGGGCGCCACGGCCGCCTCGAACGAGACGCGCTCGCCCACCCGGGGCGGCGCGCCGCGGCCGTCGCGCCCCCGCACCACGTAGAGCTCCTGGTCGTCGCCCACGATGAGCCCCCAGGCCGTCGGCCGGTCGTAGAACTCGATGCGTCCCGTCCTGATCATCAGGCCGGCATGCTAGCGGAGCGTGCGGCGTCGGCACAATGTCCAGAAACTCCGACACGAGACGAGGTGCGGTTGACCTCCGGCCCGACGCGAGTAGAGTGATGGCGCGGTTGCGGAAATTTCCCACCGGGCCCGGCCCGGAGATTCGAGGAGAGTCATCATGCCGACGAGCCAGAGTGACAAGGCGGCCCGGTTTCGCGCGCTGCACGAGGCGCCCGGCGCCTTCGTGATCCCGAACCCGTGGGACGGCGGATCCGCGCGCATCCTCGCCGCGCTCGGCTTCCAGGCGCTCGCCACCTCGAGCGGGGCGCAGGCCGGCACGCTGGGGCGGCGCGACGGCACGGTGACGCGGGACGAGGCGCTCGCGCACTGCCGCGTCATCGTGAACGCCACCGACCTGCCGGTGTCGGCGGACCTCGAGAAGTGCTTCGGCGACGATCCCGCGACGGTGGCGGAGACCATCCGGCTCGCGGCCGGCGTGGGCCTGGTCGGCGGCTCGGTCGAGGACGCCACCGGCGACCGGGACAAGCCCCTCTACGATCACGCGCACGCGACCGAGCGCGTGGCGGCGGCGGTGGAGGCGGCCCGCGCGGTGGGCTTTCCGTTCACCCTGACCGCCCGCACCGAGAGCTTTCTGCGGGGCAACCCGAACCTGGACGACGTCGTCAAGCGGCTGCAGGCCTTCGAGAAGGCGGGCGCCGACGTGCTGATGGCCCCGGGGCTGCCCGACCTGGCCGCGGTGCGCGCGGTGTGCAGCGCGGTCTCCCGGCCCGTCAACTTCATGGTCGGCATCAAGGGCAAGTCGTTCTCGGTGGCCGAGCTGACCGCGGCCGGCGTGAAGCGCATCAGCCTCGCGACCTCGCTCTACCGGTCGGCGATGAGCGGGCTCCTCGAGGCGGCCCGCGAGGTGAAGGACCGGGGGACCTTCGGCTACGTCGAGCGCGGCGTGCCGTCGGCGGATCTCGCCGGCTTCATGGCCTGATCGGCGAACCCGGCTCGCCTTGACCCGCGGCCGGCGACAGGGCACGATTCAGTCAGCGTGATCATCGGCGTGCCGCGGGAGATCAAGCCGGGCGAGCAGCGGGTGGCGCTCACCCCCGCGGGCGCCCGGGCGCTGGTCGAGGCGCACCACCAGGTGCTGGTCGAGCGCGGCGCGGGCCAGGGCAGCAGTATCCGCGACGAGGAATACCAGCGCGAAGGCGCGGACCTGGCGGGGGCCGACGAGGTGTGGGCCCGGGCCCAGATGATCCTGAAGGTCAAGGAGCCCCTGCCGGAGGAGTACGGCCGGATGCGGGCGGGCCAGATCCTCTTCACCTACCTGCACCTCGCCGCCGCACCCGAGCTGGCCCGCGCGCTGCAGAAGGCGGACGTGGTCGCCATCGCCTACGAGACGGTGCAGCGCGCCGACGGCAGCCTTCCGCTGCTGGCCCCGATGAGCGAGGTGGCGGGACGCCTCTCCGTGCAGGAAGGCGCGTTCTACCTCGCCAAGGCGCACGGAGGGCGCGGCATCTTGCTCGCGGGCGTTCCGGGCGTGCCGCCCGGCAACGTGGTGGTGCTCGGCGCGGGCACCGTGGGGGTGAACGCGGCGCGCATCGCGCTGGGCCTCGGCGCGGACGTCTCGATCCTCGACGTGAACCTGGATCGGCTGCGCGCGGTGGACGACCTCTTCCACGGCCGGGTCATCACCCTCATGTCCAACAGCTACAACCTGAACCAGGTGCTGCGGCGGGCGGACCTCCTGGTGGGCGCGGTGCTCATCGCGGGCGCGCGGGCGCCGGTGCTGGTGAGCAAGGACATGGTGGCGTCCATGAAGGAGGGCGCGGTGATCGTGGACGTGGCGGTCGACCAGGGCGGCAGCGTCGAGACGATCCACCCCACCACGCTGCTCGATCCGACCTACCTGGTCTCCGGTGTCGTCCACTACGGCGTCGCCAACATGCCCGCGCTGGTGCCGCGCACCTCCACCTTCGCGCTGACGAACGCGACGCTGCCCTACGCGCTGGCCCTGGCCGGCCAGGGCCTCGAGCCCGCGCTGCGGGGCAACCCGGCGCTGGCCCACGGGGCCAATGTGTGGCGAGGGCAGATCGTGCACCCCGCGGTGGCCGCCGCGGTCGGCGAGCCCGCCACGCCGCTCGAGCGCGTCCTCGGCTGACGCCGCGGCTCGGATCGTGCTGGGGCCGGTGCAGGGGTGCCGCAGGTGCGACGTGCCGAAGATCCGCGATCAGTGGTCGGACGTGCCCGCCTGATCCTCCGGCGCGCCGCGGCGGGCGCGACGCTGGCGCTCGGGATGGTCGCGTGCGCCGTCGGCCCGCCGGTCCCGCCCGCCTACACCCAGGAGGAGCTCGCGGAGCGCTGCATCCGCACCGGCGGATGGTGGCACGGCGTCGCGCCGGACTCCCTCTTCAGCGGCTTCTGCGAGTACCCGGCGCCGATCTTTCCCTAGGGCCTCCGTCACCGCGGCTTCCAGTCGAGCCACGTCGCGCAGTGGGGGCACTTGAGCCGGGTGTGCGCGATGGGGCGCGCGCACGAGGGACAGGGGACGGTGCGCGTCTTGACCAGGCCGAGCAGCGACGCCAGCAGGCGCCACATCCTGCGTGGATCCTTTGCCGCCCGCTCTGCCTTCTCGTCAGGCGGCCGGCGACGAAGGATACCATACGCTCGCGACGGGCCAGGGGTGGTCGGGCCCGATGTGCGGATCGGGTGCGCGACGAGGTGCGAATGTGAGGAAAGGAGAGGGCATGGACAGGACGGCACCGGTGGTCGAGACGCGGCGCGGGCGAGTGCGGGGGATGGCGGAAGGCGGCGTCGACGTGTTCCGGGGGATCCCGTTCGCGAAGCCTCCGGTCGGGCCGCGCCGATTCGAGGCGCCCGCGCCGCCCGATGCCTGGTCCGGGGAGCGCGATGCCACCCGCTTCGGGCCGGCGTCCCCTCAGGCGGACCGTCCGCTGGCCCGGATCCTCGGCATCCTGGTCGACGAGGAGAGCGAGGACTGCCTCAGCCTGAACGTGTGGAGGCCGGCCGGCGGCGGCGCGCCCCGGCCGGTGCTGGTGTGGATCCACGGCGGCGCCTGGGTCATCGGCTCCGGATCCGAGCGGTCGTACGATGGCTCCCATCTCGCGCGGCGCGGCGACGTGGTGGTGGTGACGATCAACTACCGGCTGGGGCCTTTCGGGTTCCTGCGCACGCGCGAGCTCGGCGGCGGCCTCGACGCCACCGGGCAGGCGGGCATGCTGGATCAGATCGCGGCCCTCACGTGGGTGCGTGACGAGATCGCGGCCTTCGGCGGCGACCCCGGCAACGTCACGGTGTTCGGCGAGTCGGCCGGCTCGGTCAACATCGCGTGCCTGCTCGCGATGCCGAGCGCCCGGGGACTCTTTCACCGGGCGATTCTCCAGAGCGGGTCGCTCAACCTGACGCGACCGCCGGCGGCGGCGCTCGCCGCGGCCCGCCAGGTCATGGCCGAGCTCGGCATCGCGCCGCAGCACGCGCACCGGCTGCGCGACGTGCCCGCGAAGCAGCTGATGGCCGCGAGCAACGCGGTGGCGGGCCGCTCCGTGATCCCGCCCTACTCCCCGGTGGCCGATGGGGACCTGATCCCGGCGCGACCGTTCGACGCCATCGCGCAAGGGGCGGCCCGCGGGATCCCCCTCATCGTGGGGACCAATCTGGAGGAGATGAAGCTCTACCGCTTCCTCGATCCGGCGCTGGAGCGGCTGGACGAGGCGGCGCTGCGTGAGCGGTGCGGCGCGCTCTTCGCCGGCGCCGGGCCCGACGGGCGCCCGCTCGCGGAGCGCGCGCTGGAAACGTACCGCTCGGCCCGGCGGGAGCGGGGAGACGACGTCACTCCGGTGGAGATCTGGCTCGCGATCTCCACCGACCACGTCTTTCGAGCCGGCGCGCTGAGGCTCGCCGAGCTCCAGGCGCGACACACCCCGGACGTGTTCGTCTACCAGTTCGAGTGGAAGGGCACGCAGCCCGGCCGGCCACAGGGTGCCGTGCACGCTCTGGACCTGCCCTTCGTCTTCGGCACGCTCGCGACGTCCGAGATCGGAGCGATCGCCGGCCGGACGCCCGCGGCGCACGCGCTCTCCGCGCAGATGCAGGACGCCTGGCTGGCCTTCGCTCGCTCCGGCCGGCCGCGGGCCTCCGGGCTTCCCGAGTGGCCCGCCTACGCGTCGCCGCGCCGGGCGACCATGATCCTGTCGGATCGGCCGCGGGTCGTGGACGCGCCTCAGGAGCCCGAGCGCGCGGTCTGGGACGCGTTCCCCGGCTGACCGCCCTTCGACATCCACGTGGTGGGTCGCAACGTGAGCCGGACGGAGCCCGCGAAGTTCCTGGTGGTGCTCATCAAGCGAAAGGGGGCGCCGGCCCTGGTGCCGGTGAAGTGAGCGGGGCTTCCGCGGGCCGTGCACAGGCTCAAAGACCACGAGGCAGGCGGTTCGGTCTGCTCCCGCCTGCCTCGCGTGGACTTCGAAATTTTGGTGGAGCTGAGGGGGCTCGAACCCCTGACCCCAAGACTGCCAGCCTTGTGCTCTCCCAGCTGAGCTACAGCCCCACCGTTACCGACAGGGTAGCCTGGACGGCCGTCTTTTGCAACATTGGCCGCTAGTTGCGGCCCCCGCCGGCCAGGTCGACGCGGGCTAGGCGCCGGCGGCCTGCCGGGCCGCGCTGAGGGCGGCGTCGTAGTTGGGCTCGGACGTGACCTCCTTCACGTACTCGACGTGCTTGACCTTGCCGTCCTTGCCCACCACGAACACCGCGCGCGCGAGCAGCCCGGCGAGGGGACCGTCCTTCACCAGCACGCCGTAGTTCTGGGCGAACGAGCGGTCACGGAAATCGGACAGCGTCTTCACCGCGGTCGCCCCGGCGGCGCCGCACCACCGCTTCTGCGCGAACGGGAGGTCCATGCTCACCGTCCACACCTCGATGCCGCCCTCCAGCTTGCCGGCCTCGGCGTTGAACTTGCGGGTCTCGGTATCGCACACCGGCGTGTCGAGCGACGGCACCGCGCTCAGCACGATGACCTTGCCGCGCGCCTGGCTGAGCTTGACCGGCTGCAGCCCGTTGTCGACTGCGGTGAAGTCGGGCGCGTCGCCGCCCGGCTTGATCTCGGGACCGCCCAGGGTGATCGGGTTGCCCTTGAACATCACGGCGCCTGCTCTGTCGGCCATCGGGAACCTCCGTGGAAGTGGAATCGGCCGTGGAAATGGGATCGGCGCCCCACAGTATACCGGGGAGGGTTGTCGTATGATAGGCGCGGGCCGGAGTGGCGAAACTGGCAAACGCGCCGCACTCAAAATGCGGTGTCCGCAAGGGCCTGCGGGTTCGAGTCCCGCCTCCGGCACCATCTCACTCCGGGCGCTCGTCGCACCGCGTCCTCGCGAGGTGAAGGCATGGCCACGGCGACGCGCTCTCCGCTCCGCACCGCGCTGTGCGAGCGCCTCGGCATCCAGTACCCGATCTGTCAGGCCGGGATGGCGTTCGTGGCGCGCGCGGACCTGGCCGCGGCGGTCTCCGCCGCGGGCGGCCTCGGGGTGATCGCGGCCGCGCACGGCAGTCCCGCGCTGCTGCGGGAGGAGATCCGGCGCGTGCGCGCGCTCACCGACCGACCCTTCGGCGTCGACATCCTGTTCGCGACCGTGCGCACCGCCGGACGGGAGACGGACACGTTCACCGACGCGGTGAAGGGCTGGTGCGACGTGGCGCTCGAGGAGCGGGTCCCGGTGCTGATCGCAGGGCTCGGCAACCCGGGCCCGCTCACCGCGGAGGCCCACCGGCTCGGCATGACCGTGATGGCCCTCTGCGGCAACGTCAAGCAGGCGCGCGACCACGCGGCCAACGACGTGGACGTGATCATCGCCCAGGGGCACGAGGGCGGGGGCCACACCGGCCGCGTGGGCGGGCTGGTGCTGACGCCCGCGGTGGTGGACGCGGTGGCGCCGCGCCTGGTGGTCACCGCGGGCGGGGTGGCAGACGGACGCGGGCTGGTCGCCGCGCTCGCGATGGGTGCGGCGGGGGTCTGGATGGGCACGCGGTTCATCGCCACCCTCGAGGCGCACGGGCACGACAACTACAAGAAGAAGATCGCGGCCATCGACGAGGAGGGCACGGTGGTGACGCGCGCGGTGTCGGGCAAGCCCAATCGCCAGATCCGCAACGCGTTCACCCGCGAGTGGGAGAGCCGGCAGGACGAGATCGCGCCGTTCCCCATCCAGTACGAGCGCGTGGGCAAGCCGGCGTCGATCCGCGCCCGCGAGGAGGGCGACGTCGAGCACGGCAGCGCGGCGGCCGGGCAGTCCGCCGGCCTCGTGCACGACATCCGCCCGGCCGGAGAGGTGGTGGCCTCGATCGTGGAGGAGGCGGAGGCGATCCTCCGACGACTGGGCGCGGCGGGGTCCCGATGAGCGAGCCGCTCGCGGGACGCGTGGCGGTGGTCACCGGCGGCTCGCGTGGCATCGGCCGCGGCATCGCGCTCCACCTGGCCCGGCAGGGGGCCGACTGCGTGATCACCTACCGGCGCAACGCGGACGCGGCGCGCGAGACCGCGGCCGCGCTGGAGGCGCTCGGCCGGCGCGCGCTGGCGGTGCCGCTCGAGCTGGCCGAGCCGGAGCAGGTGGCCCCCGCCTTCGAGCGCATCGCGGCCGCGTTCGGGCGGGTCGACGTGCTGGTGGCCAACGCGGCGGCCACCGCGTTCCGCCCGCTGCTCGAGCAGAAGCCGCACAACGTGCGGCGCACGTTCGCCATCACGGTGGACGCCTTCGTGGCCATGACCCAGGCCGCGGTGCCGCTCATGGCGGGCCGGCCGGGACGCATCGTGCTGGTCTCGGGCATCGACAGCTTCCAGGCCATGGACGGCCACGGCGTGCTCGGCGCGGCCAAGGCCGCCGCGGAAAGCCTCGTGCGCGGCCTCGCGCTCGAGCTGGGCCCCCTCGGGGTGACCGTCAACGCGGTCACCCCCGGCTTCATCCGCACCGACTCGTCGACGTACTACGTGACGCAAGGGCTCGGCCTCGACTACGAGCGGGCCACCGAGCGCCTGCGGGCGGCCACGCCGGTGCGCCGGCACGGCACCATCGAGGACGTGGCCGCCCTGGTCGGCTACCTGGTCTCCGACGCGGCCTCGTTCGTGACCGGCCAGTGCATCGTCATCGACGGGGGCCTCACCATCACCTCGCCGATGACCCGCATGGCCGAGCCCTCCTAGTCCGGCCGCTTCCCGGCCGGCTTCGTGTAGACTTCGGTCATGCCGTCCCCATGGTTCGAGCCGCTCCAGGCGCGGGCGGTGCACCAGGAGGCCGCCACCGAGAGCCGCGCCGCCCTGGCCGAGGCGGCCGGCGTCGCCATCTCCCGCGCCGCGCCCGCCCTGCTGGCGCTCCAGAAGCCGGAGGGCTACTGGGTGGGGGACCTCCTCGCGGACTCCACCCTCGAGTCCGACTACGTGCTGCTCCAGCTCTGGCTCTACCCGCCGGAGGGCGGGGAGTGGAAGCCGCGCACGTGGAACCGGATCCAGCGCGCCCGGCAGGCGATCCTGGACCGCCAGCGGCCCGACGGCGGGTTCGAGATCTATCCGGACGGGCCGTCCGAGATCAACGCGACCATCAAGGCCTACGTGGCCCTCCGGCTCGCCGGCCTCGCGATCGACAGCGATCCGGTTCGGCGTGCGCGCGAGACCATCCTGCGTCTCGGCGGCATCCAGGAGGCCAACAGCTACGTCCGGATCAACCTGAGCCTGTTCGGCCTCTATCCGCGTCGCCACGTGCCGACCATTCCGGTGGAGCTCATCCTGGTGCCGGGGGGGCTCATCTACGAGATGTCCTCCTGGACGCGCGCGATCGTGATGCCGCTGTCCATCATCCAGGCCAAGACCGACACCCGGCCGGTGCCGGCCGGCTTCAACCTGGACGAGCTGGTCGTGCCGGGCAAGAGCTTCCGGCTGCCGAAGCGCGACCGGCTCTCCGCGCTGTTCCGCCAGCTGGACGTGGCGTTGAAGGTGTGGGAGAGCCGCGGGCCCGAGATGATCCGGAAGTCGGCCATCCGCGAGGCCGAGAAGTGGGTGCTCGACCGCACCCGCAACAGCGACGGCCTCGGGGCGATCTTCCCGTCGATGATGTACCTGATCATGGCCCTCGACGTCCTGGGCTATCCGCGCGACCATCCCGACCTCATCGAGGCGATCCGGCAGTTCGACGGCCTGCTCACCGAGCGCGACGACGCGTTCTACTTCCAGCCGTGCCTCTCCCCGGTGTGGGACACCGCGATCGCGATGTTCGCGCTGGGCGAGATGGGGGCGGTGGCGCCGGCCGCCATGCGACGGGCCGCCGACTGGCTGATCGCACGGGAGATCCGCCGGCGCGGCGACTGGTCGGTGAAGCGGCCCGACCTGGAGCCCTCGGGCTGGGCCTTCGAGTTCGCCAACGAGCACTACCCGGACATCGACGACACCGCGATGGTGCTGCTCGCGCTGCAGCACGCGACCGCGACGGACCCGGCGGCCCAGGAGCGGTGCGAGCGGCGCGCGGTGGCGTGGCTGGTCGGCATGCAGTCGAGCGACGGCGGCTGGGCCGCCTTCGATGCCGACAACAATTGGGCGTTCCTGAACCGGGTCCCGTTCGCCGATCACAACGCGATGCTGGATCCCTCGTGTCCGGACATCACGGGACGCGTGCTGGAGGCGCTCTGCCGGCGCGGCTTCAAGCTGTCCGATCCGCCCATCGAGCGCGGGGTCGGCTATCTGCTCGAGCACCAGGAGCGCAACGGCAGCTGGTACGGCCGCTGGGGCGTGAACTACCTCTACGGGACCTTCCTCGCCCTGCGCGGGCTCCGCGCGGCCCAGGATCCGGGCGCGGCCAAGGCGATGTGGAAGGCGGGCAAGTGGATCGCCTCGGTGCAGAACGATGACGGCGGGTGGGGCGAGAGCTGTGCCAGCTACAGCGAGGGCTGCTTCGTGCCCGCGCCCAGCACGCCGTCGCAGACCGCGTGGGCGCTGCTCGGGCTGGTGGCGGCCGGGCAGGGTGACAGCGAGGCCCTGGCCCGCGGGGTGCGCTACCTCGTCGAGACGCAGAAGCCGGACGGGACGTGGGACGAGACCCTCGCGACCGGCACCGGCTTCCCGAACGTGTTCTACCTGCGCTACACGCTCTACCGGAACTACTTCCCGCTGCTCGCGCTCACCCAGAGCCGTCGGGCCCTGGAGGACGCGGAGCGGGCGCTGCGCCTCGTGCAGGAAACGGAGCCGTCGCGGCCGATCCGCTGACCCGCGGCCGCGACGACCCCGCGCGAATCGACTCCCCCGGCTAGACCGTCATGACCCCGCCGGCGGTGGGCGTCGCCGGCTCGGTCTCGCCCGCCTCCAGCGCGACCGCCGCCGCGTAGATCGTCGCGGCGATCCGCACCGCGTCGTTGACGTGGTCCGGGGTGAGGCCGGCGTCGGTCACCGTCTTCTCGTGGGCGCGCACGCACGCCTCGCAGCCGTTGAGCGCGCTCACCGCCAGCGCCATCAGCTCGAAGTCGGTGCGGTTGGTGGCCGGCTGCGCCAGCCGGTTCATCCGCAGGCCGGCCGGCTTCTCGCCGTAGACCGGCTTGCCCACCATGTGCCGGAACCGGTAGTAGACGTTGTTCATCGCCATGAGCGCCGCCGCAGCCTTGGCGTCCTCCACCACCTCGGGGCCCGCCGCGGCCGCCGCCGCCGCCACCACGACGTCACGCAGTCGTGGGTGACGGGCGGCGACCGCCGCGGCGGCCGCCACCCCCCAGCGCTGGGCGTCGGTCAGCGCGCCGCCGCGGAGCACCCCCTGAAGGTTCAGGCGGATGTCGCGCGCCGCATCGGGAATCGCGGCGCGCAGCCGCTCCAGCGCGTCCATCACGCCACCTGCAGGGTGGGCTCACCCGCCTGCCAGCCGCACGGGCAGAGCTCGCCGGTCTGCAGCGCGTCCAGCACGCGGAGCACCTCGTCGACGTTGCGCCCCACCGACAGGTCGTTGACGCTGGCCCACCGGATCACGCCCTGGGGATCGACGATGAAGGTGGCGCGGAGCGGCACGCCCTCGCCCTTGTGCAGGATGCCGAGCGCGCTCGACAGCTCGCGCTTGGTATCGGCCAGCATGGGGAAGGGCAGGTTCTTGAGGTCGGCGTGGTCGCGGCGCCACGCCAGGTGGACGTAGTGGGTGTCGGTGCTCATGCCGAGCACCTGGGCGTCCCGATCCACGAACTCGCCGTGGCGCTTGCCGAACTCGGCGATCTCGGTGGGACAGATGAAGGTGAAGTCCATCGGCCAGGAGAAGAGGACGAGCCACTTGCCGGGGTAGCTCCGGTCGGTGATCTGCTGGAACTCGCGGCCCTTCTCGATGTCGACGGTGGCCTGCAGCCGGAACTCGGGAATACGGTCTCCGACGGTCAGCATTGGTCGAGTGTCTCCTTGTTGAGTGTGCATTGTGAAGGTGTTTCGGGCTCCCTGCTTCAGATGATTAGGGTACCCTAATGGATGCACCGGGGCGAGCGATCGCCGGGAAGGTGAGAACGCATGATGTTACGGGTACTTCCGGGAGGCTGACCGGCTAGGGCAGGGCCCCGGCCACGGCCCGGGCCAGGGCCGGCAGCTCGGGATCGCGGGCGCCCATGATCAGCACGGTATCGCCGCGCCGGGCCCGCTCCCGCACCCAGGCCACCACCGCGGGGTGATCGGGGGCGTAGCCGCACTCCATCGCCGCGGGGAGATCCTCGGCCAGCATGCGGCTCGACACGTCTCGCGCCACCGTGCCGCCCGCGTAGAAGATCTCCGCGTAGCAGAGCCGGTCCTGCGGGCGCAGCAGGCGCGGCATCATCTCCGCGAGCTCGGGGCGCAGGAAGCGGGCGGGGCCGAAGCCGTGCGGCTGGAACACCGCCAGCACCCGCTCGGCGCCGGACTGCGCGGTGGTGATCGCGGCGCGCAGCTTCTCGCCGTTGTGCGCGTAGTCGTCCACCACCCGGACGCCGCCCGGCGTCACCGCGACCACCTCGAAGCGCCGCGCCACCCCGGGGAAGCGGGCGAGGGTCGTGGCCACCGTGGCGGGATCCAGGCCGAGCTCGAGCGCGATGAGCGCGGCGGCCGCCGCATTCTCCAGGTTGTGGCGGCCGGGCTGCGGCACGTCGAGCGTCAGCGGCCCGTCCGGAGCGTGGAGCACGCCGCTGGCCCGATGGGGACCGACGCCGGCGATCTCGAGGCGCACATCGGCGCCCGGCGCGATCCCGTAGGTGCGAGCGCCCGCCGCGCGGCCCACCGCGGTGGCCTCCGCCGACGCCGCGTTCACGAAGAGCCGCCCGCAGCGCTTGGCGAACGTCTCGAACTGCGGTCGGAGGGCGTCCACCTCGCCGTGATCACGGCTGATGTTGTGGATGAGGCCCAGCGCGGGGTGATAGCCGGTGAGGGTGCCGTCCGACTCGCAGGCCTCCGCGGCCACCGGGCCGTCGGCCGGCCCGAGCAGGAAGCAGGAGCTGCCTCCCTCGCCGGCCAGGGCGGCGCCGCCCAGGACGGTCGCGGCCAGGCCCGCCTCACGGGTGAGCCATCCCACCATGCCGGTGATGGTGCTCTTGCCGCTGGTGCCGGCGATGGCCACGCCGGGCCGGCCGGCGTCGACCACCTCGGCCAGGAGCGCCGGCCGCGGAACGCGCTCGATGCCGTGCGCGCGGGCGGCGCGCACCTCCGGCGTGTCCGCTTCCACCGCCGTGGAGTACACGAAGCGGTCGAGATCGGCGGAGATCGCGGAGCCGTCCTGCGGGTGGATCGTGATGCCGAGGGCGCGGAGCCGGGCCGCGATCTCGCGGTTCTTGCCCTGGTCGAAGGAGCGATCGGAGCCCTGAACCATGTGGCCGCGGGCCCGCATCAGCTGGGCCAGGGGGTTCATGCCCGCGCCCGCGATGCCGGAGAAGTGATAGCGCACGTCCCATGGTCCCATGGATCGGCTTCATCCGTGCCGCGGATCCAGCCGGCCCGCGGGGGACTTTCGCCCACGCCGCCAGGGCGAAGCGCCCGGCCGCGGGACCGAAGTTGCTGATTTATCTCACCGTGAATGCTGGCACCGCCATTGCCACCCAGGAGCGACCAAGGAGGACGCCATGGACACCGAGACGATCGAGGCATCCGCGGTCACCGTGAAGGGTCGTTTCTGCGGCGCGCCCAACCTGGCCAGCGGCGGCTACGTGGCGGGCCTCCTCGGGCGCCTCCTGGATCGCCCGGCCCGGGTCACTCTCGAGCAGCCCGTCCCGCTGGACCGGGCGCTCGCCATCGAGCGCGCGAGTGACGGCGCGCTGCTGCTCACGGACGGCGAGGTGACGCTGGCGCACGCCGCGCCGGCCACGCTCCAGGTCGAGCCGCCTGCTCCGGTGAGCTACGCGGAGGCGGAGTGGGCGTCGGAGCGGTACCTGGGCTTCACCGAGCACGCGACGCCCGGCTGCTTCGTCTGCGGTCCCGCCCGCGAGTGGGGCGACGGGCTCGCGATCTATCCGGGCCCGATTCCCGGCCGTCGCCTGGTGGCGGCGCCGTGGGCGCCCGATCCGAGCCTGTTCGACAAGCACGGCGCGGTCCGCCCGGAGTTCGTCTGGGCCGCCCTGGACTGCCCGACCGGCTTCGCGCTGCTCGAAGCCTTCGGCCGGCACCAGGTCACGCTGGGCCAGCTGACCGTCAGCCTGTTGCGTCCGCTGCCGGTGGGGGAGCGCTTCGTGGTGCTCGGCTGGCCGTTCGCCGCCGAGGGCCAAACCCTGCTGGGCGCTTCCGCGATCTTCTCCGAGAGCGGCGAGCTGCACGCCCTCGGCTCCGCGCTGCTGCAGTGCGCGGCGTGATCAGTCCGTGGGCCGGCGCTTGACGAGCTGCATGCTCGTCATGGTGAGCACCGGCTCCGAGCGCTGATTCAGCGCCGTCCAGTGCAGCCGAATGATCCCGCGATCCGGCTTCGATCCCGACGGCCGCTGCTCGACGACCTGCACGGTGGCCCGCAGCGTATCGCCCGGGCGCACCGGTCGAAGCCAGCGCAGCTCGTCCACTCCCGGCGAGCCCAGGCTGCACGCGGCCAGCGCGCGCGTCTGCGCGAAGAGCCGGAAGGTCAGCGCCATGGTGTGGAAGCCGCTCGCGATGAGCCCCCCGAAGATCGACTGCGTCGCGGCCTCCAGGTCCATGTGGAACGGCTGCGGGTCGAACGCGAGGGCGAAGTCGAGGATCTGACTCTCGGTCACGGTCGCGCCCTCGGTGCGGAACTCGCGCCCGACCGTGAAGTCTTCGAAGTAGAGATCGTCGGCCATGCGCGGGAGCCTAGCACGAGCGTGAAGCGGCCGGCATGGCGACGCGGTAGCGGCCAGCCGGTAACCGACACTCCCGGCCGGCCGCCGCGCGGCTACCTGCGGGACACCGCCTCGAGCTTGGCCTGGATCTGCGGCTTGGGCACGGCGCCGATCACCTGGTCCTGGACCTTGCCGTCCTTCACGAACAGGATCGTCGGGATCGAGCGGATGCCGTACCGCGCCGCCAGGCCGGGGTTCTCGTCCACGTTGACCTTGGCGAGCGTCACGGTGCCGCTGGAGTTGCGGGCCAGGTCCTCCAGGATCGGGGCCACCGCCCGGCAGGGTCCGCACCACTCCGCCCAGAAGTCCACCATCACCACGCCTTCGGCGGCCGCCAGCGCCTCGTCGTAGCTTCGCTCGTCGAGGTGCCGCAGCCAGGGGGTCTCGTCGCTCATGGCCTGTCTCCTTCCCGCCCTTGGGATGGTGGTGCGGACCCGGCCGATGCACCAGGCCCGCGTTCGTCCTTCGAGTAAGATGGTACGGTCCCGATGGCCCCGACCCGGCTCGATCATATCGCCATTGCGTTGTCGAGCATCGGGCAAGCTGTCCCCATCGTGGCGGGACTGCTCGGCGGGATGCCCGACAGGACGCGCCCCTCCCGCGTGTTCCGCTGGGCCACCTGGCTCTTCGAGGGCGGCGGGTGCCTGGAGGTGCTCGAGCCCACCGGGCCCGACGGCTTCCTCCACCGCTTCCTGGCCGGCCACGGCCCGGGTGTCCATCACGTCACCTTCAAGGTGCCCGATCTCGACAAGGCGTGCCACCTCGCGCGGGCGGCCGGCCAGGACGTGGTGGGTCGCGACGATTCGGATCCGTCATGGAAGGAAGCGTTCCTCCATCCCAAGCGCGCGCAGGGCATCGTGGTGCAGATGGTGGAGGCCGCGCCCCCGCCTCTGTCCCAGCCCGCCGCGGAGGTGCCGCCGGGGGTGGCCGATCCGCCGCCGCCGGTGCGCCTGCTGGGTCTGCGCCTGCGCGCGCGCACGCGGGAGCGGGCGATCCGCCAGTGGCGCGGCCTGCTGGGCGGCGCGGTCGTGGACGACGCCTCCACCGCGCTCACCTTCCGCTGGCCGGATTCGCCGCTCCGCCTCACGGTGGAGATCGACGAGGCCGGCGTCGAGGGGCCGGTCGCCCTCGAGTTCGCGAGCGATCGCGTGGTGGCCGGCCTCGCCGCGGCTTCCGCCCGGCTCGGCATTTGTCTCACGCAGCGCTCCGCCTGATCCACGTCTGCAACCAGGAGGTGCGTCCGATGGAACTCGCGTCGTCCGATATCCATGAGCTGCTCACCGGCCTCGCGGCCAGCATCGCGGGCTCCGCCGGCCGCGTGGCCCTCATCCTGATCGCGGCGTTCATCCTCGCGCGGCTGCTGCGGACCTTGCTGGGCCAGCTCGAGCGCGTGCTCGTCAGGGCCGGCGAGCGGGCCGGCTCGGTGCCCGCGGTCACCCGCGCCCGCGTCTCCACCCTGACCGGGGTGGTGCGCACGCTGGCGCACGTCACCCTGTGGTCGGTGGTGGCGGTGATCTGTCTGTCGCAGCTGGGGCTCGACGTGCGCCCGATCCTGGCCGGCGCCGGCATCGTGGGCCTCGCGGTGGGCTTCGGAGCGCAGTACGTGGTGCGCGACGTCATCGCGGGGTTCTTCCTGGTGCTGGAGGACCAGGTGCGTGTCGGCGACGTGGCGGTGGTGAACGGTACCGGGGGCCTCGTGGAGGCGGTGACGTTCCGGACCATCACCCTGCGGGACATGGCCGGCACCGTGCACGTGTTCCCCAACGGGACGGTGACCACGCTCGCCAACATGACGCGGGGGTGGTCGGGCTATGTGATCGACGTCGAGGTTCCCTACCGGGAGGATCCCGATCGCGTCATCGCGGTGATGCGCCGGCTGGGCGAGGAGCTGCGCGCCGATCCCACCTACGGTCCGCTGATCCTGGAGCCGATGGAGATCTTCGGGGTGGATGCCTTCAAGGAGTCGAGCATGGTGATCAAGGCCCGGCTCAAGACCCTGCCGATCCAGCAGTGGACGGTGGGGCGCGAGTACCGGCGCCGCCTCGTGCAGGCCTTCACCGCCGAGGGCATCGACAACCCCGCGCGCGTGCTGCAGGTGGGCGACGCCGACCGGCCGCTGCCGGTGCTGCTCGTGCAGGGCGCGGCCGGAAATCAGGCGGCGACGGTGCCGCGCTGAGCGGGCGCGACTGACAGGGCCCGTCACCGCAGAGGCTCAGAATGTAGCGTAAGACATTGATTTGTCTGGTCCGAATCGTGGTCCGCTTCTTGAATCGTCGCTGCCCCGGCGGGAGGGCCACTCAAAGCGATGAACCTCGGCGGACTCGGGCGGATGCTCTCGAGCGACCTGGCGGTGGACCTGGGGACGGCGAACACCCGGCTCTTCGTGCGGGGACAGGGCGTGGTCCTGGATGAGCCCTCGGTCGTCGCGGTCGACATGAGCGGCGCGGTGCAGGCCGTGGGCAACGAGGCCAAGGAGATGCTGGGCCGCGCGCCCGGCTCGGTGCAGGTGGTGCGGCCCCTCCGTCACGGCGTCATCGCCGACTTCGACCGCACGCAGAAGATGTTCCGCTACTTCATCAACAAGACCCGCCGGCGGTGGAGCCTCATGCAGCCGCGACTGGTCATCGTCACGCCGTCCGGCATCACGCAGGTGGAGCGCCGCGCGGTGCGCGACGCGGCCCGGCAGGCCGGCGCGCGCGAGGTGTACCTGATCCAGGCCTCGATGGCGGCCGCGCTCGGCGCCGGCCTCCCGGTGGACCAGCCCGGGGCCAGCATGATCGTGGACATCGGGGGCGGGACCACCGAGGTCGCGGTGATGTCCCTGTGCGGCGTGGTGTACTGCGAGTCGCTGCGCACCGCGGGCGACGACATGAACCAGGCGATCATCCAGTTCCTCCGTCGCAGCTACGATCTGCTCGTCGGCGAGCGCCGTGCGGAGGAGGCCAAGGTACGGCTCGGATCCGCCTACCCCAAGGGCGACGACAACGAGGGCATGGAGGTCCAGGGACGCGACCTGCTCGACGGGCTGCCCAAGACGGTGACCGTGACCGCGCTCGAGGTGCGGGAGGCCTTGCGCGAGCCGGTCACCGACATCCTGGTCGCGGTCCGTGCCTGCCTCGAGAAGACGCCGCCCGAGCTCGCGGCCGACATCACCGACAACGGCCTCGTCCTCACGGGCGGCGGCGCGCTCCTGCGCGGCCTCGACGCCCTCCTGCACCAGGAGACGGGTCTTCCCATCCGGGTCACCGCGGACCCGCTCACCTGCGTCGCGCGCGGAGCCGGCATGGTCCTCGACCAGCTCGACATCCTCAAGCGCGTCGCGATTCCCGCCTAGTCCCCTCGACGAGCGGGAGCCGGCGCCCACCGGCCCCCGTTGCTTCTCCGGCCCCCCGAGGGATACCCTCGGAGCGATCCGATGCCCCACGATCGCTACGGCCTCTCGCTCAGCACGACCCCCGCGGCGGCGGAGGCGTACGTCGAGGCCGTGGATCGCCTGCTTGCCGCGCGAGAGGGGGCGCTGGAGGGCTTCGATCGCGCGCTCGCCCACGATCCGGACTTCGCGCTGGCTCACGTGGGTCGCTCGCGCGCCCTCCTGACCGCGGGGCGGGGGCCCGAGGGACGGGCCGCGGTGGACGCGGCCGTGCAGAGGGCCGGGAAGCTCGATCGTCGCGAGCAGCGCCACGTCGAGGTGCTCGCCGCCGCCGCCACCGGTCCGAACGCCCGGGCGGTCGCCCTCGTGCGCGAGCACCTCGCCGAGTTCCCCCGCGACGTCGTGGTCCTCGCGGCGGCCAACGGGATCTACGGCCTGATCGGGTGGAGCGGCAGCCAGACCCGCAACCAGGACATGCTGGCGCTGCTCGACGGGCTCGCCGCCGCCTACGGCGACGACTGGTGGTTCCTGGGTGCGCACGGCTTCGCGCGCACGGAAGCCCTCGGCTGGAAGGCGGGCGCCCCGCTCATCGAGCGGGCCCTCGCGCGGGAGCCGCGCAACGCCCACGCGGCGCACGCGTGGGCCCACGTGCTCTACGAGCGCGGTGACGACGCGGCGGGCGCCGCGTTCGTGGAAGGCTGGATGCCGAGCTATCCGCGCGAGGCCGCGCTGCACTGTCACCTCTCGTGGCACAGCGCCCTGTTCGAGATCGCGGGCGGCCGCCTCGACATGGCCCTGGCGATCTACGAGACGGCCATCGCCCCGGGCCGGTCCCTCGGCTCGCCCCTCAGCACGATCGTGGACAGCGCCTCGTTGCTCTGGCGTCGCGAGCTGGCCGGGGCGGCGCCCTCCCCCGAGGCGTGGCGGGCGGTGGCCCGGCACGCAAGCGCGAGCGTGGCCGATCCGGGGCTCGCCTTCCTCGACGCCCACTGCGCGGTGGCGCTGGCCGCAGCCGGGGAGCACCAGGCGCTCGAGCGCTGGATCGCGCGGCTGCGCGCGGCCGCGGCCGAGAATCGCTCGCCGGCCGGAGCGGTGACGCCGGCGGTGGCGGCGGGCATGGCCGCGTTCGCGGCCGGCCGGTACGATGAGGCGATCGCGGGGCTGGCCCCCGTGCTCGAGCAGCTCGTGCGCGTGGGCGGTTCGTGGGCCCAGCGCGACCTGTTCGAGCACACGCTGCTGGCCGCCTATCTCCGATCGGGCCGGGCGGCGGAGGCGCGCGCCCTCCTGGCCCGGCGGGTCGATCGCCGGCCCTCGGTGCCGGTGGTGGAGGCGCGATGAACGAGACGGCTCGCGAGTACCACTATCTCGTCGACCGGGAGGGGCGCGTGTTCCACGACGGCACCGAGATCGTCGATCCCGCGGTGCTGCGCTTCTTCCTGCTCGCCATGACCCGCGCCGAGGACGGACGGTATCTGGTGCTCTGCCAGGGAGAGCGGAACTGGTTCCACGTGGACGATCCCGCGCTCGCCGGCAGCCCGTTCGTGGTGCAGCGCCTCCGCCTCGACACGGACGAGGGCGGCCCGCGGCGGGTGGAGCTGGTCTTCGCGGGCGACCACCACGAGCCGCTCGACCCGCGCTCGCTCGAGAGCGAGGGCGGCCAGCTGTTCTGCCGCGCGCGGGGCGGCCGCTTCCGGGCCCGCTTCGGCCGCGTCGCGCTGCAGCAGCTCGCCCCGTTCCTGCGGGACGAGGGCGAGGGCTCCGCGCTCGTGGTCGGCGGCGTCCGGTATCCGATCCGCGCGGCCGCTTGCGTCCCCGAGTCCCGACCCACCTAGGCTGGTTCCCATTCACGCGGTCCGATCGAGGAGCGATCATGAGCGAGAACGTCGGATTCATCGGTCTCGGCACGATGGGCCTGCCGATGGCGACCAACCTGGCGAAGGCCGGGGTGCCCCTGGTGGCCCACGACACCAGCCCCGCCGCGCAGGCGGCGGCCGCGCGGCTGCCGGGCGCGACGGTGGCCGCGTCGGTCGCGGAGGTGGCGCGGCAGTGCGCGGTGCTCTTCACGTGCCTGCCCAACGACGCGATCGTGCGCGAGGTCTACCTCGGAGCGAACGGCGTGGCGGCCGCGGGTCGGAGCGGGCTGGTGACCTGCGATTGCTCCACGGTGAGCCCGTCGGTCACCACCGCGGTGCACGCCGCGCTCCGCGAGCGGGGCGTGGACCACATGGACACCCCGATGCTGGGGTCGCAGCCGCAGGCGGTGGATGGGCAGATCTTCTTCATCGTGGGCGGC
Source organism: Candidatus Methylomirabilota bacterium (assembly GCA_035650715.1). Classification (GTDB taxonomy): domain Bacteria; phylum Methylomirabilota; class Methylomirabilia; order Rokubacteriales; family CSP1-6; genus CAMLFJ01. The sequence goes on from DASRHC010000069.1 coordinate 174,716, forward strand.
GAGCGGTCCCGGCTGCCCGTCATCGCGCCCTACCTCGAGATCATGGGCAAGCTCTACATGTACGTGGGCGGCTCCAGCATGGCGAATCGCGTGAAGCTGATCCACAACGGGCTCGCCGCGGTGACGTCGGTGGCGGTGGCGGAGGCGCTCGCCACGTGCGTGCAGGCGGGCGTCGATCCGAACACCTTCTACGAGGTGGTGCGAAACGGCGGAGGCATGGCCTACGGCACCTACTTCGACCGGCGGGCCAAGCGGATCCTCGACGGCGAGTTCTCGCCCACCTTCGCGCTGGAGCTGATGCGGAAGGACGTGACGCTGGCGCTGGACCTCGCGCGGTCGGTACAGGTTCCGTCGCCGATGCTGGAGGAGACCAAGCGCACCTACGACGAGGCGCTGGACAGCGGGTGGGGGCGGGAGGACTTCTCGGCGGTCACCCACGTGGTGGAGAAGCGCATCGGGCGGCGGCTGTCCGCCCGCTAGCGTGGGCCGGGTCGGCGGGGTTACGATGGGCGCCGGCGCGCGACCGGCGCGCCGGTGCCCTCATCGCAGGATCCACGCCCTCACCGTGAGGAGGCAGTCGATGGCGTCCGTCGTCGTCGGCGCATATCCGGACGCGGCCACCGCGGTGGAAGCGCTCGCGCGGGCGGGCGACAAGCGGGTCGCCGCGGTGCTGCCCCGCGACGTGGTCGACGACGAGGCGCGGCTGCGGCTGCGTCAGGCGCAGGTCGAGTGCCTCACCACCCTCGACGGCGGCCGACTGGCCGACGCGCGCTGGCTCGCCGCGACGCTCGCGCAGGCTCAGGGCTGGGAGCCGGCCGACGCGACGGGAACGCCCGCGGGCGGCAGCGCGCCGGGCGACGTGATCGGCTGGTGCGAGCTGCGCATCGGCTCGGGCGCGCTGACCACCGATCGGCCGATCACTCGCCTGCACGGCGCCCAGCAGTACATCGCCTCCTTCAACCTGCTGGGGCAGGGCCGGCTCAACCAGGCGTGCGGCGACCTGCTCTACCGTCGGCTCGTGGACGAGGGGATCGCGCCCGACGCGGTGTTCGACGTGATCGTGTGCTCGGAGTCCAAGGCGGTCGGGATGGTGCAGGTTGTGGCGGAGTGCTTCGGGCAGGACCGCTACGTCGTCCTGCGGAAGGGACTCAAGAACTACATGCCGCGCCGACCGCGCGAGCCGCTGGTGGAGGAATCGGAGAGCATCACCACCGCGGGCTCCCAGTCGCTCGTGCTGGATCCGCTGGACTGGCCTCTGCTGGAAGGCCGCCGGGTGCTCCTGGTGGACGACGTGATCGCCACCGGAGGCACCGCCCGCGCCGCGAGCCGGCTGCTGGAGCGCGCGGGCGCGCGCGTGACCGCGGCGGCCACCGTGCTGCTCAAGGGACCCGAGCCCGACCTGCCCCGGCTCGTGGTCCTGGCCCGCCCGCTGCTTTGAGGGGCACAACCATTCGACGAGGAGCCGACCCATGGGTCAGATGATCCAACTCACCGCGGAAGACAAGCATCGCCTCTCGGCCTATCGCGCGGCCCCGAGCGGATCCCCGAAGGGGGGGCTGGTGGTGGTGCAGGAGATCTTCGGCGTCAACCATCACATCCAGAACGTGTGCGACCGCTTTGCCGCCGACGGCTACGTGGCGCTGGCGCCCGCGCTCTTCGACCGGGTCGAGCCCGGTATCACCCTCGGCTACTCCGCCGACGACATCGAGCGCGGCCGCTCGATCCGCGGGAAGGTGGACATCGCGGACATGGTGCGCGACGTGCGCGCCGCGGTCGAGGCGCTGAAGGCCGAAGGGCTGCCGGTCGGCGTGGTCGGGTACTGCCTGGGCGGCACCCTGGCATGGCTCGCCTGCACCCGGATCGACGGCCTGAAGGCGGCGGTCGGCTACTACGGCGGCGGCATCGCGGAGACCGCCAGCGAGACGCCGCGCTGTCCGGTGCTGCTCCACTTCGGCGAGACCGACCAGGGCATCCCCCCCGAGCACTGGGCGCGTATCCGGGCCGCGCACCCCGAGGTGCCGATCCACACCTACCCGGCCGGCCACGGCTTCGCCTGCGACGAGCGGGGCAGCTATCACGAGCCGAGTGCGCGGCTGGCCCGGCAGCGCACCCTCGGCTTCTTCATCGCGCTGCTCTAGGCCGGAATGGAGGACATCCCCGCGCCGTTCGACGGCTTCCGCGCGGTCGTCCGTCCCGAGTGGATCGACGACAACCGGCACATGAACATGGGCTACTACCTGGTGGTGTTCGACCTGGCCACCGACGAGTGGATGCGGTTCGTGGGCCTGGACCGGGCGCATCGGAGGGCGCGGGAGGTGACGACCTTCTGCCTCGAGGCCCATGTCACCTATCACCGCGAGGTGAAGGAGCGCGACCCGCTGCGGTTCACCACGCGGCTGCTCGACTTCGACCGCAAGCGGATGCACTACATCCACGAGATGTACCACGCGGACGCCGGCTACCTCGCGGCCACCAACGAGCTGATGTCTCTGCACGTGAGCGAGCGGACGCGGCGGGGTGCCCCCATGGCCGACGAGATCGTGGCGCGCCTCGAGCGCATCCGTGCCGTCCACGACCGGCTGCCGCGCCCGCCCCAGGTGGGCCGCGTCATCGGGCTCGGCGTGCCGCCCACCACGCGCTAGAGGGGGGTCAGGTCTTACATTCCGACATTTGTCGGAATGTAAGACCTGACCCCCAACCTAGGCGTGGCCGTGGGTGCTGTGACCGTTCGTGGTGGGGCCGTGGGCGGCGGTGGCGGCGCCCAGGGGGGACGTGGCCCGGAACAGGGAGGGGATGCGGTCGCTGGGCATGGGCTTGGCGAAGAAGTAGCCCTGGCCGTGGTCGCAGCCGAGGGCGCGCAGGTGGTCGAGCTGCTCGGCGGTCTCGATGCCTTCCGCGGTGACCGACAGGTTGAGGCTCTTGGCCACCGTGATGACCGCCCGCACGATCGCGCCGTCCTCCACGTTGGCGCCGATGCCCTTCACGAACGAGCGGTCGATCTTGAGCGCGTCGACCGGGAAGCGCTTGAGATAGCCCAGCGAGGAGTAGCCGGTGCCGAAGTCGTCGATCGCGAGCTGGATGCCCAGCGCCTTGAGCGCCTCCAGCTTGGCCAGGGTGGTGGGCGCGTCGTGCATGACCACGGTCTCGGTGATCTCGAGGCGCAGGGCCGCGGGATCGAGGCGGGTGTCGCGGAGCACCGCGGCGATCTCCTCCACGAGGCCCGCCTGCTGGAGCTGCCGGGCCGAGAGGTTCACGCTGATCGCGATCTTGATGCCCGGGGACGCGAGCTGCCACTGGCGCGTCTGGCGGCACGCCTCGTGGAGCACCCAGCGCCCGAGGGGCACGATGAGCCCGGTCTCCTCGGCGAGCCCGACGAACTCGGCCGGCCCCAGCAGGCCGCGCCCCGGGTGCTTCCAGCGCACGAGCGCCTCCATTTCGGTGATCCGGCCGGTGGGAAGGTCCACCACCGGCTGGTAGTGCAACACGAACTCGCCGCGCGACACCGCGTTGCGCAGGTCGAGCTCGAGGTCCATGCGCTCCTGGGCCGGCGCGTTCATGCTCTTGTCGAAGATCTCGTAGCGCGCCTTGCCCTTGCTCTTGGCGTGGTACATGGCCAGGTCGGCGTCGCGCAGGATGTCCTCGGGGGTCGTGCGCCGCGCGGTGCTCATCGCGATGCCGATGCTCACCGTGATCACGACCTCGCGTCCCTCGCAGGCGAACGGCTGCTGCAGCTCGGCGGTGAGCCGGTCGGCCACCGAGGTCGGGCCCTTGTCGTCCTTCACGTCCTCCAGCAGGATCGCGAACTCGTCGCCGCCCAGCCGGGCGATGGTGTCCTCGGGGCGCAGGCAGGCGGAGAGGCGCTGGCTCACCCCGATCAGGAGCTGGTCGCCCACGCCGTGGCCCATGCTGTCGTTGACGACCTTGAAGCGGTCCAGATCCAGGAAGAGCACCGCCAGCCGCTCGCCGCGCCGCTCGGTGCGGGTGAGGGCGTGCTGGAGGCGGTCCATGAACAACGCGCGGTTGGGCAGGCTCGTGAGCGGGTCGCGGAAGGCCTGGCGGGCGAGCTGATCGAGGCGGCGGGGGAACTGGTTGATCTCGTCGGTCTGCTGCTCGATGGTCGCCAGCATCTTGGCGAACGAGCTCATCAGGGTGCCGATCTCGTCCTTCCGGGTCGTGACCAGCGGGATGTCGGCGGCCTTGGTCGCGGTGGCCAGCTGGGCCGCGCGCGAGATGGCCGAGGCCACGTCCCACACGACGAACCCGCCGCCCGCCATCAGGAGGCCGGTGAAGGCCAGCAGGGCCGGCATCGTGAAGGCTTCGGTGTACTGGCCGAGGGGGCCCAGCAGGTTTCGAACCGGGGCCTGGAACGCGTAGGTCAGGATGAGCAGCGGGATGACCGAGGCGAGCGTCAGCGCGAAGATGACCTTCTGCTTCACCCGCTGACCGGCGAAGGCGATTTCCCGATTCAGATCGTCGCTGCTCACGGTTCTCCCTTGCGATTGGTGACGCTCTTGGGTCGGCCGCTCCGAGGAGAGCAACTGAAATGCCATTCACTGAGACCCTGTGCGGCCAGTAAAATCGAGTAGTTGGAGATCAAAGCGGCGGCGTCCTCGAGGTGGGGGTGTCAGTTTTGCGTAAGTCCCATGACGGTTCGCAGGACAGGGCTGCGCCTCTCCCGAGTACTCGACTCCTGGCGAGGGCCGCGGTGGTCTGACCGGAGGGGCCGGTGTGTTATACTCCGCGGGGTTTGGAGTCATTCTGGAGGCAAACCTGGTGAGAGGGTATCTACCGGTCGTCATCTATCTGGGGCTGATAGTGGCGTTTGCCGTGGTGTCGCTGGGCATGGCGTACGTGCTGCGCCCCGCCCGGCCCTACTGGAGCAAGCTCGAGAACTACGAGTGCGGTGCCGAGCCCATCGGCGAGGCGTGGGTGCAGTTCCCGGTGGGGTTCTACCTGGTCGCGCTCATCTTCATCGTCTTCGACGCGCTGGCGGTGTTCCTCTTCCCGTGGGCGCTGGTGCTCCGCAACCTCGGGGTCTGGGCGCTGGGCACCATGGGTCTGTTCCTGGGCATCCTCTCGCTGGGCTGGATGTACGCGTACAAGGAGGGGATCCTGGAATGGAAGTGAAGGCGCCGACTCCGCAGATCCCGCCCCCGGTCTGGACCGAGTTCAAGGACCTGCAGGAGTGGGAGAAGTATCGCCAGGAGCGTCCGGAGGGCGACAAGCACTCCGACCTGTTCGAGAGCGCCACCGAGGGCGTCTACAACTTCCCGGGTGGCTTCGTGGCCACCGGCCTCGTGGACGCGGTGCTGAACTGGGCCCGCAAGTCCTCGGTGTGGCCGGTGACGTTCGGGCTCGCGTGCTGCGCGATCGAGATGATGGCCACGTTCGCCTCGCGCTTCGACGTCGAGCGCCTCGGCATGGTGCCGTGGGCCTCGCCACGGCACGCGGACCTCATGATCGTCTCGGGCACGGTCACCATCAAGATGGCGCCGATGCTCAAGCGCATCTACGACCAGATGCCGGATCCCAAGTGGGCGGTGTCGATGGGATCCTGCGCGAACTCGGGCGGGCCGTTCCGGCACGGGTATCACGTGGTGAAGGGCGTGGACCGCGTGATCCCGGTGGACGTGTACGTGCCCGGCTGTCCCCCGCCGCCCGAGTCGCTCCTGAACGGGCTGCTCCTGCTCCAGGAGCAGATCGCGCACTTCCGGAAGACCGGCAAGCGCGCGGCGCCCACCGCCAAGACCGACTGATCGCGTGAGCCACGAGCAGGCGAAGGCCCGGATCCAGGAGCGCTTCGGGGTGGCCGCCGAGGGCGAGGGAAGTCTCCTCACCGTGTCGGTGCCCCCCGACCGCTGGCGCGAGATGGCCGCGTTCGCCAAGGAGACGCTCGGCTGCCTCTACTTCAACTTCCTGAGCGCGGTCGACTGGAAGGAGCAGGGGCTCGAGGTGGTGGCGCGCCTGGAGAACCTCGAGGTGGGCCTGGCCCTCATGCTGAAGACCCGGCTCGGGGCTGGGCAGACCACCTGCGCCTCGCTGGTGCCGCTCTATCCGGGCGCGGACTGGATGGAGCGCGAGTGCTACGACATGTTCGGGATCCGCTTCGAGGGCCATCCCGACCTGCGCCGCATCCTGCTGCCTCAGGATTGGGAGGGGCACCCGCTGCTCAAGTCCTACGCGGTGGACACCCCACACCCGCCGTACCGCTGACCGGAGGGCGACCATGATCTACGAGCTGCGCACCTACACCCTCATGCCGGGCAAGCAGGGCGAGTACCTCAAGCTGAACGGCGAGATCGGCCGCAAGATCCGCGGGGACAAGTACGGCAAGCTCGAGGGCTACTGGTCCACCGAGTTCGGCATGCTGAACCAGCTCGTGCACCTCTGGAGCTACCCGGACCTGGGCGAGCGCGAGCGTCTGCGGGCCGCCCTCGGCCGAGACGAGGCGTGGACCAAGGAGTACATCCCGAAGATCCGTCCCATGATGCTGGCCCAGGAGAACAAGATCCTCTCCGCGGTGGTGCCGATGACGCCGCCGACCGACACCGGCAACGTGTACGAGCTGCGCTGGTACCGCGCGCACGTGGGCAAGCTCGGTGAATGGCTCGCCCTCTTCAAGGACATCCTCGCGTTCCGCGACAAGTTCACCCGCCGGGTGGGCATCTGGCAGACCGAGGCCGGCCAGCTGAACGAGGTGGTGCACCTGTGGGTCTACCGGGACCTGAACGAGCGCGCGGCAGCGCGGACCAAGATGGCGCAGGCGCCGGAGTGGCAGGCGTTCCTCGCCAAGTCGACGCCGCTGCTGGCGACCATGCAGTCCGTCGTCCTGATCCCGGCCGCATTCTCGCCGATGCGCTAGAACCGAAACCGACATGGACCCAGAGGCCAGGAAGGTCGTCGAGCTGGGCTACGGGGGCAGCGAGCGCCTCACCATGAACATGGGGCCGCAGCACCCGTCCGCTCACGGCGTCTTCCGCGCCATCCTGACCCTGGAGGGTGAGACGGTGGTGGGGGTGGACGCGGTGATCGGCTACCTCCACCGCTGCCACGAGAAGCTCGGCGAGAGCCTCACCTACACGCAGTACCCCTCGATCGCCTCCAAGACCGACTACGTGGCCGCCATGACCAGCGAGCTGGCCTACGTGCGCGCGGCCGAGCTGGTCGGCAAGATCGAGGTCCCCAAGCGCGCGCAGTACCTCCGGGTGATCGTGGCCGAGCTGCAGCGCATCGCCTCGCACTGCCTCTGGCTCGGCACCTGGTGCCTGGACATGGGGGGGGCCCTCGGCGGCGGCGCCACCGTGTTCCTCTACTGCATCCGCGAGCGCGAGTGGGTGCTCGACCTCTTCGAGGCCCTGGTGGGCGCGCGCCTGCTCTACGGCTTCCACCAGGTGGGCGGGGTTCGCTACGACATCCCGGCCGGCTGGGCCCAGAAATGCCGGGAGACGATCGCGCTGATCGAGCGGCGTCTCGACGAGTACGAGGACATGCTGGAGCGCAACGCCTTCTTCCAGGCGCGCACCCAGGGCGTGGGCGTCATCTCGCGCGAGCTGGCCCAGACGGTCGGCGTCTCCGGGCCGCTCATCCGCGGGTCGGGGGTGAGCTACGACATCCGGCGGCTCGAGCCCTACTCCTCGTACGAGGACTTCGACTTCAAGGTGCCGGTGGAGACCGCGGGCGACTGCTACGCCCGCTACCGGGTGCGGATGGTGGAGTTCCGCGAGTCGATCAAGATCATCCGCCAGGCCCTCGACGGCCTCCCGGAGGGGCCGGTGTCCTCGCGCCCCGGCGTCAAGTCGGTGGGGCAGGTGCGGGTGGCCAAGGGCGAGGGCTATGCCCGGGTGGAGGGCCCGCGCGGCGAGGTGGGCTGCTACCTGATCGCCGACGGCGGGCCCAAGCCCTATCGGATGAAGTGGCGCGGGGCGTCCTTCTCGAACCTCTCGGTGCTGCCGCACATCCTGATCGGCACCAAGGTCGCGGACGTGGTCGCGATCATGGGTTCGGTGGACCCGGTCTTCGGCGAGGTCGACCGCTAGCGATGCCCGGGCTGCCCCCGCTCGCGCTGGAGACGATCCGCGCCTTCATCGTGGGCTTCATCGTGCTCAACGTGGTCATCGGCATGGTCACCTACGTGACCCTGCTCGAGCGGAAGTTCGCGGCCCGCATGCAGTCGCGCATCGGCCCCTACCGGGTCGGGCCTCACGGGCTGCTCCAGCCCATCGCGGACGCGCTCAAGCTGATGATGAAGGAGGACGTGGTCCCCCGGCAGGCCGATCGCCCGGTCTACAACCTGGCCCCGATCGTCTTCCTGGTGCCGTGCATGCTGATCTTCGCCACCGTGCCCTTCGCGCCCGGCCTCGGGGTGGCGGACCTGAACATCGGCGTCCTGTTCTTCCTGGCGGTGTCCGCGATGGAGATCGTGGGCCTGTTCATGGGCGGGTGGGGCTCCAACAACAAGTACGCGCTGCTCTCCGCGATGCGGGCGGTGAACCAGATCATCTCCTACGATCTGCCCTTCATCTTCGTGGCCCTGATCCCGGTGGTGCTGGCGGGCTCGCTGCGCCTCTCGGATATCGCGGCGGCCCAGGCCGACCTGCCCTTCGTGTTCTGGTTCCCCCTGGGCACGCTCGCGTTCCTGGCCTACGTGGTGGCCACGCTGGCCGCGGAGAACCGGGTGCCGTTCGACATCCTGGAGGCGGAGTCGGAGCTGATCGCGGGCTTCCGGGTCGAGTACTCGGGCATGAAGTTCGCCCTCATCCAGCTGGGCGAGTACGCCCACATGATCGCGACGTCGTTCCTGGGCGCGCTCCTGTTCCTGGGGGCGTGGTCCGGGCCCTGGTCGGACACCTGGCCGTGGTGGGGCGCCCTCTGGTTCCTGCTCAAGGCGATGTTCGTGTTCCTGCTCGTGACCTGGATCCGGTGGAGCTTCGTGCGCATCCGGGTCGACCAGATCCTCGCCATCTCCTGGAAGCTGCTGCTGCCGGTGAGCCTGCTGCTCCTGATGGCGACCGCGGTGGTGGTGGTCCTGCGAGGGACCGGCCATGCCTAGGCGGCTCGGCGAGAGCTTCTGGGGCGACCTGTTCGGCCTGGTGGCCGCGGTGGTCCGCGCCATGAAGGTCACCCTGATCAACCTGATCCGGCGGCCGATCACGGTGCACTACCCGGACCGGACCCGGAAGTATCCCGATCGCTACCGGGGCCTGCTCGCCCTGACCTACGACAAGGAGACCGGCGAGGAGAACTGCATCGGCTGCCGGCTCTGCGAGTACATCTGCCCGCCCCAGGTCATCAAGGTTGAGATGCTCAAGGGCGAGAAGCGGAACTTCGCCAAGACGTTCACCCTCGAGCTCTACGCCTGCGAGTTCTGCGAGCTGTGCGTCCAGGTCTGTCCCACCGACGCCATCGTGATGATGAAGTCGTTCGACATGTCGACCGCGGACCGGCGCGAGCTCCTGCTCGACAAGGACCGGCTCCATCAGATCGGCCTCACCTTCGAGCCCTCGTGGGCGACCGGCAACCTCCTGCGCGACATGCAGACGCCGCCGAAGGTCCCCGCCAAGGCGGGAGGCCACGCCGAGTGACCCTCGAATCGATCGCCTTCGGGGGCCTGGCGGTGGTGCTGCTCGCCTCGGCCCTCGCGGTGGTGTTGACCCGCAACCTCTTCCACTCGGTCCTCTATCTCGCCCTCTCGCTCGTCGCGACCGCGGGGCTGTTCCTCTCGCTCGACGCCGAGTTCCTGGCCGCCATCCAGCTCCTGCTCTACGCGGGCGGCGTGGTGACCATCGTGGTGTTCGCGATCGTGGTGACCGAGCGCCTCGTGGGCGACCGCATCACCCAGACCAGCCGCCAGCTCCTGGCCGGCTTCGGCATCGCGGGCGCCCTGCTGGTGGCGATCATCGCGGTCTTCCGCCGCGCGCCCCTCACCATCCCGCGGCCCCCGATGTCGGGGGACCTGACGCGGACGATCGGCGAGAGCGTGCTGACGACCTACGTGCTGCCGTTCGAGCTGCTCGGCGTGCTGTTCCTGGTCGCGCTCGTGGGCGCGCTCTACTTCGCGCGGCCGGACGACTAGGCCATGACGCTGCAGGCCTACCTCACCCTGGCCGCGATGCTGTTCTGCATCGGGCTCTTCGGCGTGATGACCCGGCGGAACACCATCGGCATCCTGCTCGGCATCGAGCTGATGCTGAACGCGGTGAACATCAACCTGGTCGCGTTCGCCCGCTTCCGCGGCGACGTCGCGGGGATGGTCTTCACCGTGTTCACGATCTGCATCACGGTGGCGGAGGTCGCGCTGGGCCTGGCCCTGGTCATCCTCATCTACCGGATCCGCCGCACCGCGGTGGCGGACCATCTCGACCTCCTGAGGGGATAGCCCGGCATGGCCGCGACCGGCGACTACGCGCTGTGGGCCTGGCTGGCGCCCGGACTGTCGTTCCTGCTGCTGAGCCTCGTGGTGCCGCTCCGCCGCTCCGGACGGCCCGCCGCCTGGCTGTCGATCGTCTTCTCGGCCGGCGCCCTCGTCGGCGCGATCCTGGCCTGGCGGGCGACGGTGCCGGACATGGCGCGCCGGATCCTCTGGGAGTGGATCCCGGTGGAGGACGGCGTGCTCACGTCGGTGGGCGTGCTCGCCGACGCCGACTCCACCCTGATGCTGATCCTGGTCGCGCTGGTGTCGTTCCTGGTGCAGCTCTACTCGCTCGGCTACCTGGCCGACGAGCCGCCCGCGTCCCTCGGCCGCTACTACGCCTACCAGTCCCTCTTCGCCTTCTCGATGATGGGCCTGGTGCTGGCCCCCAACTTCGTCCAGCTCTTCATCTGCTGGGAGCTGGTGGGGCTCTGCTCCTACCTCCTGATCGGCTACTGGTACCAGCGTCCGGAGGCGGCCCGCGCGGCGGTGAAGGCGTTCTGGGTCACCAAGGCGGGCGACGTCGGCTTCCTCATCGGCATCGTGATGCTGTGGAGCCGCACCGGGACCTTCGACTTCTCCGATCTGTTCGCGATGGCCCAGGGCGGCAGCGACGCGCTCACCGGCATCGCTCTCGTGATGTTCTTCATCTACCTGGGCGCCGCCGGCAAGTCGGCCCAGTTCCCCTTCCACATCTGGCTCCCCGACGCCATGGAGGGCCCGACCCCGGTCTCGGCCCTGATCCACGCCGCGACCATGGTGACCGCGGGCGTGTACCTGCTCTTCCGCACCTCGTTCCTCTTCGAGCAGGCTCCCGAGGTGCTGCACGCGGTGGGCTGGATCGGGGCCTTCACCGCGCTCTTCGCGGCCACCCTGGCCTGCGTGCAGGCGGACATCAAGCGCGTGCTCGCCTACTCCACCGTCTCCCAGCTGGGCTACATGATGGCGGCGATCGGCGCCGGCTTCGCGAGCGCGGGGTTCCTGCACCTGCTGACCCACGGGGTGTTCAAGGCGCTGCTCTTCCTGGCCGCGGGCGCGGTGATCCACGCGGTGGCCAGCAACGACATCTTCGCGATGGGCGGTCTGGCCCGCCGCATGCCGCAGACGTTCGTGGTGTTCCTGATCGGCACCCTGTCGCTGGCCGGCATCCCGTTCTTCGCCGGCTTCTTCTCCAAGGAGGAGATCCTGGGCGCGACGTGGGCCGGAGGGCTCACGCTGCCGTTCGCGATGCTGGTGCTGGCCGCGTTCCTGACCGCGTTCTACATGTTCCGGGTGGTGTTCATCGCGTTCTTCGGCTCGCCGGCCGCCGTCGCGACCGGGGCCCCGGCCCACGGCGCGCACGGCCGCGACGCCGGGCACGCCCACGACGCGCCGCCGATCATGACGGTGGTCCTCTGGGTGCTCGCGCTGCTGGCGGTGACCATCGGCATCGGCTTCGCGCGCTCGCACCCGGAGTCGGAGTTCGTGGTCCCCGGCTTCATCACCCCGCTCGCGATCGGAGTGGCGGTGGGCGGCATCGCGCTCGCCACCGTCGTGTATCCGCTGCGCTGGATCAGCCCCGACTGGCTCGCCCGCCGCCTCGCGGCGCTGAACGAGGCCGCGCACGAGCGCTTCTGGCTCGACGATCTCTTCGCGCTCGCCTACCGGAGCGGCATCCTGGGGCTCTCCCGCATCGTGGGATGGTTCGACCGGTACATCGTCGACGGCATCCTGAACGTGCTGAGCGCGTGGACCCTCACCGCGGGCGACCGCCTCCGGCGCGTGCAGTCCGGCCAGGTCCAGGACTACATCTACGGCATCGCGCTGGGCGTGCTCCTGGTGATGGTGCTGCTGCGGTGGCCGCGATGACCCTGGCCTCCTTCCCGGTGCTCTCGGTGATCACGTGGTCGCCCTTCGTGGGCGCGCTCCTGATCATGTTCCTGGCCCGCCGCAGCGCCCCGCTGGTGCGGGGCCTGGCGGTGGTCTCGACCGCGGTGCCCCTGGTGCTCTCCATCGCGATCTTCGCGGCCTACGACCGCGAGGCGGCCGGCTTCCAGTTCTTCGAGGACGTGCCGCTGGTGCCCGCGCTCGGCATCAACTACCAGCTCGGGGTCGACGGGATGAGCCTGCTGTTGGTCCTGCTCACCTCGATCATCATCTTCGCGGGCGCCTTCGCCTCCTGGACGGTGAAGGTGCGCAGCCAGGAGTTCTACGCCCTGCTGCTCGTGCTCGTCACCGGCGTCTACGGGGTGTTCGTCTCCCTCGACCTGTTCGTGCTGTTCCTGTTCTACGAGATCGCGGTGCTGCCGATGTACCTCCTGATCGGTATCTGGGGCTCGAGCGGCGAGGTGCGGCCCCGGGGCGTGTTCGGCTGGGCCTTCGGGCGCACCGGCGTGGGCACCAAGGAGTACGCCGCGATGAAGCTGACCCTGTATCTCCTGTTCGGGTCCGCCTTCATCCTGGTCGGGATCCTGGCCCTGTACGTCGCGGGCGACTCCACGTCGTTCTCCTTCCTGGAGATGGAGCTGAGCCAGTTCGACCCGCGGCTGCAGTCGTGGGTCTTCCTCGCCTTCTACGTGGGCTTCGGCATCCTGGCCGGCATCTGGCCGCTGCACACCTGGTCGCCGGACGGCCACGCCTCCGCGCCCACCGCGGTGTCGATGCTGCACGCGGGGGTGCTGATGAAGCTGGGCGCCTACGGGGTGGTCCGCCTGGGCATGGGGCTCCTGCCGGACGGGACGCTGCAGTGGTCGTGGCTGGTGGGCACGATCGCCTGCATCAACATCGTGTACGGGGCTCTCAGCGCGATGGCGCAGACCGACCTCAAGTACGTGATCGCCTACTCGTCGGTCTCCCACATGGGGGTGGTGATGCTGGGGGCGGCGACCCTCACCGAGGTCGGGCTGAACGGCTCGGTCTACCAGATGTTCGCGCACGGGGTCATGACCGGCCTCTTCTTCGCCCTGGTGGGTCTGGTCTACGAGAAGGCGCACTCGCGCGAGATCTTCAAGATGAGCGGCTTCGCCCGCTCCATGCCGGGGATCGCCACCGCGTTCACCATCGCGGGCCTCTCGTCGCTGGGCCTGCCCGCCACCGCGGGCTTCGTGGCCGAGTTCCTCACGTTCCTGGGCGCGTGGCAGTCCTCGCACCCGTGGTGGCTCTTCCCGGGGGTCATCGGCGCCTTCCTCACCGCGATCTACGTGCTCCGCGTCACCAAGCAGATCTTCTGGGGCCCGCCCTCGCCCGATCCGCACTTCCTGCACCTGCCGGACGCGCGCGGGCCGGAGTGGGCCGCGCTCTGGATCCTGGTCGCGGTGATCGTGCTGTTCGGGGTCTGGCCGTCGCTTGCCCTGGCCCCGGTGGACAGCGCCACCATGCCCCTGCTGAACCGCTTGTGGGTGCTCCAGTGAGCGCGTTGCCCGAGCCGGGGAGCCCGCTGGTGCTGGAGGTGGGCCTCGCCCTCCTCATGCTGATCGTGTTCGTGGTGGGCCTGCTCCTGCCCGGGCCGGACAAGCGGCGCGTCGGGGTGCTGACCGCTCTCGGCCTCGTCGTCCTCTTCGGCCTCTCCTGGAGGACCGAGGCCGGCGGCGAGCTCTTCCGCGGCGCCTTCGTGCAGGACGAGCTGGCGCTCTTCGCCAAGCGCCTCTTCCTGATCACCACGCTGATCGGCGTGCTCTCCTCCCTGCCGCTGCGGGCCGTCACGTTCGCGCGCCGCGCGACCGAGTACTACCTGGCCATCCTGGCCTCCCTGCTGGGGATGCTGGTGCTGAGCTCGGCGCGGGACCTGGTGCTGCTGTTCGTGTCCTTCGAGCTCATGTCGATCCCGCTCTACTACCTGGCTGGCTTCATCAAGCGCGAGCCGGAGGCGGTGGAGGCGGCGCTGAAGTTCTTCCTGATCGGCACCGTCTCCTCCGCGGTGCTCGCCTACGGGCTGTCGTTCATGTACGGGGTGGCCGGCACCACGGACGTGCGCGGGCTCGCCGGCGCCGTCGCGGGCGGTCATCCGGTGATGCTGCTCGGCATGCTCCTGGCCCTGGGCGGCCTCGGCTTCAAGATCGCCGCGTTCCCGTTCCACATGTGGGTGCCCGACACCTACGAGGCGGCCAGCACCCCGTTCGTGGCGTGGCTCTCGGTGGCGCCCAAGGCGGCGGGCTTCGTGGTGATCTTCCGGCTCTACCTCGAGGGCATGGGCGATCGGGTGCTCTACTGGGTGCCGGCTGCCGCCGCGCTGGCCACCGTGACCATCATCGGCGGCAACCTCATGGCGATCCCGCAGCAGAACGTCAAGCGCCTGCTCGCCTACTCGGGCGTGGCCCACATCGGCTACATGCTGGTGGGCCTCGCCGCGGTCTCCGCCAACGGCGCGGCCATGATGCTGTTCTACCTGGTGGCCTACCTCTTCGGGAACATGGGCGCGTTCCTGGTCGTGGAGGCGGTGGCCCAGGCCGAGGGCTCGGAGGCCATCGCGGCCTACCGCGGTCTCGCCCAGCGGTCGCCGATCCTGGCGCTGTCGATGCTGCTCTTCCTGCTCTCGCTGGGCGGGATCCCGTTCGTGGCCGGCTTCTGGGCGAAGCTGTACGTGTTCTGGGCCGCCGCCGAGCAGGGGCTCTACTGGCTGGTGCTGGTGGGGGCGGTGCTCACGGTGGTCGCGCTCTTCTACTACCTGCTGGTGGCCAAGCGCATGTACATCGACGCCCCCGATCGCCGCGAGCCCATCCCGGTGGCGCCGCTGCTCGGCTTCTGCATCTTCCTCTGCGTGCTGGGCGTGGTGGTGATGGGCGTCTACCCCAAGCCTCTGGTCGTCGCCGCGCTCCGCGCCGCGGGCCCGCTCTTCTAGCCCCGGCCTCTTCCCGTCGGCCGGCCGAGGCGCCGACGGCCCGGTCCGGTCGCGCCCGCGGGCGACCGCCTACGACCAGAATCCGTTCGGATTCGGCAGGAGCCGCATGCCCAGCCCGGCGAGGTACGCGATGACCCCGATCGAGGCGAGCATGGACAGCACCCAGATCACCTTGGCGACCTGCTTCAGCGTGTTCATGGTGTTCCCCCTTCTCATCGAGGCCGGGCGCACTGCGCGTCTCCCGGCCTCTGGCCCATGATGGACCCCTTTCAGCGCGCGTGCGACCTGGAGGTCCGAGCCCACGACACGAGCGGGCGGCATTCATCTAAGTGGGCGATTCTACGGACACTCTTGCCGATCGCGCCCATGGACTGGGCTATACTACGGGGGCCATGCCGGCCCTGGCCCTCGGCAAGCTGCCTCCCGCTCTCCTCCATCGCCTGCTGGGCCGGCTCGCGCCCTCCGATCCGCGGGTGGTGGTCGGCCCGCGCCTCGGCGAGGACGCCGCGGTGCTCGACATGGGCGATCGCTACCTGGTGGCCACCGCCGATCCCATCACCTTCGCCAGCGACGAGGCGGGGTGGTACGCGCTGCACGTGAACGCCAACGACCTGGCGGTGCGCGGGGCGCGACCCATGTGGTTTCTGGCCACCGTGCTGCTGCCCGAGGGCGCGGCCACCGACCAGACGGTCGAGCGCCTCTTCACCGACCTGGGTCTGGCCTGCGCGGAGCTGGGCGTGGCCCTGATCGGCGGGCACACCGAGGTCACCGCCGGGCTGCCCCGCACGCTCATTTCCGGCTGCATGCTGGGCGAGGTGGCCAAGGACCGCCTGGTGACGACCGGCGGCGCCCAGCCGGGGGACGCGCTGCTGCTGACCAAGGGCGTGCCGCTCGAGGGCGCGGCGATCGTGGCGCGCGAGCGCGCGGCGGAGGCGGAGCGGCGCGGGGTGTCCGGCGAGGTGGTCAAGCGCGCGCGTGACTTCCTGCGCCGGCCCGGCATCAGCGTGGTGGCCGAGGCCCGGGCCGCCTGCGGCGCCGCGCGCGTGCACGCGATGCACGACCCCACCGAGGGGGGCGTCGCCACCGCGTGCTGGGAGCTGGCCCAGGCCGCCGACGTGGGGCTTTGGGTCGATCGCGAGCGCATCCCGGTGCTGCCCGAGGGCCGCGTGCTCTGCGAGGCCTTCGGCCTCGATCCGCTCGGCACCATCGCCTCCGGCTCCCTGCTGCTCGCGGTCGCCCCGGACGACGCCAACGGCGTCATCGCGGCGTGCCGGGCCGCCGGCGTGGACTGCGCGCCGATCGGCCGCGTGACCGACGCCTCGCAGGGCGTGAGCCTGGTGACCGCCGGTCAGGCCCGGCCGATGCCGACGTTTCCGCAGGACGAGATCACCCGCATCTTCTCGGAGGGCTAGGATGCCCCAGATCCGTTACGCGCACCGGCAGGCCCCCATGGGCCGCCGCGGCATGGTCGCCTCGTGTCATCCGCTGGCCTCGCTGGCCGGCGTGGACGTGCTGCGCTCGGGCGGCAACGTGATCGACGCCGCCATCGCGACCAACGCGGTGCTCGCGGTCACCCAGCCCAACTTCTGCGGAGTGGGCGGCGACATCTTCGTGCTCTACCACGAGGCGGCGACCGGGCGCGTGCACTATCTGAACGGCGCGGGCCGCTCCGGCGCGCGCGCCACCCTCGACGAGCTGGCGCGGCGCGGGTTGAAGGCGGTGCCCACCACCGGTCCCGGCTCGGTGTCGGTGCCCGGCGTCACGCGCGGCTGGCGAATGCTGCTCGATCGCTTCGGCAGCCAGCCGCTCGCCACGCTGCTGGAGCCGGCCGCCTACTACGCGGGCGAGGGCTTCCCGCTCTCCGACGTGGTGGCGCAGGCCATCCGCGAGAAGGCCCCCACGGTGGACGATCCGGAGTGGCATCGCGTGTTCGTGCCCGGCGGGGTGTTCCCGCAGACCGGCTCGTGCTTCCGCCAGCCGGACCTGGCCCGCACCCTGATCGACCTGGGGCAGGAGCCCGACCTCTTCTACAAGGGCCGGGTGGCCCGGTCGATCGCCGAGCGCATGCGTG
Organism: Candidatus Methylomirabilota bacterium; assembly: GCA_035650715.1. Lineage (GTDB taxonomy): Bacteria > Methylomirabilota > Methylomirabilia > Rokubacteriales > CSP1-6 > CAMLFJ01. The sequence goes on from DASRHC010000069.1 coordinate 192,011, forward strand.
TGGACGGCTTCCTCACCGTGGACGATCTGGCCGCCCACGAGGGCGAGTGGGGTGAGCCGATCTCCACCACGTACCGCGGCTACCGGGTGTACGAGACGCCGCCGCCCACCCAGGGCCTGGCCGCGCTGCTGAGCCTGAACCTGCTCGAGGGCTTCGACCTGACCAAGCACGAGCCGCAGAGCCCCGAGCACCTGCACCTGCTGATCGAGATGACCAAGCTGGCCTACGCCGACCGCAATCGCTGGATCGCCGATCCGTCTCGCGAGAAGGTGCCGGTGGAGGCGCTGCTCAGCAAGGCGTACGCGGAGCGGCGGCGGCGCGCCTTCGATCCCGGGAAGGCGCAGTGGCACAAGTGGGGCGACATCGACGGCGACACCACCGGCTTCGTGGTGGCGGACGGCCGCGGCAACCTCGTGAGCGTCATCCAGAGCCTCTACAAGAGCTTCGGCTCGGCCGTGGTCGCCCCCGGCACCGGCGTGGTGCTGCAGAACCGCGGGGCCTACTTCAACTGCGACCCCGCGCACCCCAACTGCTTCGCTCCCGGCAAGCGGCCGTTCCACACGCTGATCGCCTGCGTGGTGACGCGCGACGAGCGGCCGGTGCTGGGCTACTCCAACATGGGCGGGGACGGGCAGGCGATGTTCCACACCCAGTCGCTCACCAACGTGCTCGACTACGGCATGGAGATCCAGGAGGCGATCGAGCGGCCGCGCTTCGTGGCCGGCCCGATCGATCCGGGCGACGTCGAGGACCAGGTGCGCATCGAGAGCCGGGTGCCGGAGGCCACGCGCGCCGCGCTCGAGCGCATGGGCCACAAGGTCACTCCGGTCTCGGACTTCTTCATGCGCATGGGCCACGCGCACGGCATCACGCTGACCGACGGCACGCTGCGGGGCGGCGCCGATCCGCGCGGCGACGGCGCCGCGATCGGCTTCTGATGCGCGGTCGACGGCTCGGGCGCGTGTCGTGGGCGGCCCTCGTCGCGGTCGCGATGTGCGCGCTGCTGCTCGGGGGCCTCGGCTCGGCGATCGCCGAGGAATGGGGCGGCATCGAGCCCGGGGTCACCACCGTCGATCAGGTGCGGGCGCGGTACGGGGCGCCCAGCAAGGAGACCCGCGGCAAGGCGGAAGGCTACGATACCCTGACGTGGGTCTACGAGGACGCCAGGGCTCCGGGCGGCATCCACCGGATGACGGTGGACTACGGTCTCCTGACGTCCCAGGGCTACCAGCCGGCCGTGGTGCGTCTGCTGCGGCTCGAGCCCAAGCCCAAGATCTTCGGGCGGAACACGGTGATCCAGGCGTGGGGCGTGCCCGACGGCCTGACCAAGCAGAACGAGGCCGACGTGTTCTTCTACCGCTCCGGCCTCCTGGTCAACTTCGACAAGGAGGGCGACGACGCCGCGCTGCTCACCTTCACGCTGCCCCAGCCCGTGACCCCGCCGGCCCCGGCGCCGAAGCGCTAGGCGCTCGCCCCGACCGCGATGATCGACCACCTCATGGCGCTCGACCCCGGCGGTCGGGGGATCGGCGCGTTCTTCGTCCGGGGCGGCGCCACCGCGGCCGCGCAGGCCCTCCGCCGGAGCCGCCGCGTGCTGCTGACGACCGGCTTCGCGGTGGGCCCCGGCAGGCCGGAGACCGACGGGCCGCCCGGCACCGCGTGTCTCGGCCGGGCGCTCCGGACCCTCGGCGCCGAGGTGCTCTACGTGACCGACGCGGTGGCGGTCCCGCCCCTGCAGGCCGCGCTCGAGGTGCTGGGCGAGCCGGCGACCGTGGAGACCTTCCACGTCCCGCACGGCGCCTCCGGCGGGCCGGTCGCGGGCGGCGCGCGCGAGACCGCCCGGCGGCTCCTCGCCGAGCACCGGCCGACCCACCTGGTGGCGATCGAGCGGCCGGGGCGGGCGCGGGATGGGGAGTACCGCTCGGCGCGCGGCCGGTCCCTGACCGCATGGAACGGCGCGCTCGACGAGCTGTTCCTGGCCGCGTCCGCGCGTACCGTGACGGTGGGCGTCGGTGACGGCGGCAACGAGGTGGGCATGGGGACGGTGCGCGCCCGCTTGGCGCGCGCCGGCGGCGTGTTTGCCCGGATCGCCTCGGTGGTGAAGGTGAAGCATCTGGTGGTGGCCGGCGTGTCCAACTGGGGCGCGTACGGCATCGTGGCCGAGCTGGGTCGCCTCACCGGGCGCGCCCTGCTGCACAGCGGTGAAGAGGAGCAGGCGATGGTGCAGGCGTGCGTGGACGCGGGCGCGGTCGACGGGCTGACCTTCCGGCCCGAGCCCACCGTGGACGGCTTGCCTTTGCCCGCCCACATCGGCATGCTTGAGCTGCTGCGAGTGCTGGAAACTCCCCGCGGGACCGGAGGCAAGAGGAAATGAGCGCTGCCCAGGCGAGCGTCATCGAGACCTACAGGGCCATGCACCCCAAGTCCGCCTCGCTGTACGAGCGCGCGCGGAACGTGATTCCGGGGGGCGTCACCCACGACGGGCGGCACATGAAGCCGTTCCCGGTCTACGTGGAGCGCGCGCTGGGCTCGCACAAGTGGGACGTGGACGGCCACGAGTACATCGACTACTGGATGGGGCACGGGGCGCTCTTCCTCGGTCACTGCCATCCCGCGGTGGTGAAGGCCATCCAGGAGCAGGCCGCGCGGGGCACGCACCTGGGCGCGAGCCACGAGCTGGAGGTGCGCTGGGCCGAGCTGATCATCAAGCTGATCCCGTCGGCGGAGATGGTCCGCTTCGCGATGTCCGGCACCGAGGCCACCCACCTGGCGCTCCGGATCGCGCGCGCGTCCACCGGGCGCAACAAGGTCGTGAAGTTCCAGGGCCACTTCCACGGCTGGCACGACGGCGTGGTGGCGGCGGTGAATCCGCCCTACGACGTGCCGATGTCGGCGGGCGTGCCGGCCTCGGTGCTGGACCAGCTGCTGGTGTGCCCGCCGAACGACATCAAGGCGGTCGAGACCATGCTGGAGCGCGGTGACGTGGCCGCGGTGATCCTGGAGCCGGCGGGCGGCCAGTCCGGCACCACGCCCACCATCCCCGGCTACCTGCAGGAGCTGCGCGCGCTGACCACGCGGCACCAGGTGGTGCTGATCTTCGACGAGGTCATCACCGGCTTCCGCTACTCGCCGGGCGGCGCGCAGGCCTACTTCGGGGTGACCCCGGACATGACCACGCTGGCCAAGATCGTGGCGGGCGGGCTTCCCGGCGCCGCGGTGTGCGGCAAGAAGGAGCTCATGTCGATGATGGCCCACCGCGGGGATCCGGTCTTCGACCGCAGCCAGCGGGTCGCCCAGAACGGCACCTTCAACTCCAACCCGGTCTGCGCCGCCGCGGCCATCGCCACGCTCGAGCTGGTGTCCGACGGCTCGCTCCACGCGCGCGCCAACAAGGCGGGCGACGAGCTGCGCTCCGGCCTGTCGGAGGCCATGAAGCGGGCGGGCGTGCCCGGCAGCTGCTTCGGCGAGGCGTCCATCTTCCACGTCTCGTTCGAGGGCAAGCCCGGCCTCGCCGGCTTCGACCGGCCGCGCCGCGGCGATCTCTACCACCTGCTGCGCTGCGCGCTGCTCAACAACGGCGTGGACTGCGCCAGCCACCACGGCTGGATCTCGGCCGTGCACACCGACGCCGACATCGAGCGCTCCATCGCGGCCTACGAGAAGGCCTTCCGGGCCATGGCCGCCGACGGCGCCTTCAAAGGCATGTAGTGGACGAGGCCCAGCGGCGCGCCAAGCTGCAGGAGCTGTACGAGCTGGCGCAGGGCTCCGAGGAGTTCGACGGCGGCGTCACCTGGGAGCCCGAGAGCGAGGCGCTCGTGGTGGGCAACTGGGCCTTCTTCGCCATCGACGAGATCGGCGACCTCGCGCTGTCGTTCCACCTGGATTCCCATCCGGTCGCGGTGGCGCGCCTCACCCGCTTCCTGGTCCAGCACGACGTCCCGTTCGTGCTCCACGAGGCCTTCACGGTGGACGACGACGACCGCATCGTCTTCGAGTCCGACACCGGCGCCGACCTCGACGACAAGCAGGAGTAGGTTCCTCCCTCCCCCGTCCGGGGAGAGGGCAGGGGTGAGGGGGCAGGCGGGGCCTTTTCGCCAGTCTCCGTAGACACTTCCGGGCCCCTCTGCTATCCTCGGATGCTCGTGGTGGGCTGGTAGCTCAGTTGGTAGAGCACAGGACTGAAAATCCTGGTGTCGGCGGTTCAATCCCGTCCCAGCCCACCATTTCGTTTTCAGTTCAAACATTTCCGCGCCATTGTGCACCCGGATGAAAATCCAGGTATCGATGGAGTGGTGCCCGCCCAGTGTTTTCGCCACCTGGGCGACGCCCCATCCGCGCCGTAGACAAATTGTCACGGAAACTGCAACTGAGCGCGGCATCACGTCGCCTGTTCTTCGGTCATCGACGACGCCCTAGCGAACGAGGATGGCGCCCACCGCCTCCAGCGCCGGGCTGACAGTTGGGTCGCCCGACCACACACGCAAATCGTCTCCCTTTGGAGCCGGGGCACCGGAAGCGATTGACGAACTGATGACGGCCAGGGGGAAGGCGGAGGCGATGTAGATGCGGCGCGAGCACGACTGGCTCTTGAGGCGGGGGTCCTCCCAGGAGTGGAAGAAGGTCAGCGGCACCAGGTTGATCGTGTGGTCGGCCGCTCGTGGCCCGACGGCTACGAGCGTGCACGCGTCGATGATGTGCGCGAACATCACCGGTCGGCGGTGAGCGGCTGATGCACATGGTTTGAGGGGTGCGCCGGGTAACATCCCGCGCGAGGCGGTCCGGGATGCACACGCTATCGCTGATGGGTGCGCGCCTCCGCGAGTGCCGTGCAGATCCGCAACTCTGGAATGCGGCGGAAGTGGCGGAGGTTCCCGGTCACGAGTTCCAGGTCGTGGTGGAGCGCTGTGGCGGCAATCTGGAGATCGGCGTCGGCCAGAACGCGGCCATCGTTCTCAAGGTGGGCCTGGGTCGCTCCGTAGACTCTGGCAACATCGAGATCATACGGAATCACCGAGAGGGCAGGGAGCACCCGGGATTCGATGTTCCGGATGTGTCGCGCGGCGTTCGGCGAACGGAATGCACCCCTGAACAGTTCGCCGACCACCACGGCGCTCGTGAACTGGTCAGCTCGCGGAATCGTCTGGAGCCAGCGCACGTACTCGGCGAGCGGCTTCGGTCTGAGGACCTCGGAGATCGCATCCGTATCGAAGAGATAGGCCACTCAGCCGTCCAACCGCGCCGGACGCCGTGCTCGCGATCGCCGCAGCTGCGCCAGCGTCCGGACAAACTCCTCCGATCCCTTCCAGCCGCCGGCCAAGGCAGCCAGACCTCCACCCGCGCGGCCGCGTCCTCCGGCAATGGAAGCCACGCGCTCCACCGCCACCAGCACGGCGACAGGCTTGCCATGGCGGGTGATGATGACCTGTCCCCCGCTCTCGGCCTTGCGAATGCATTCCGCGAGCTCCGACTTTGCTTGCGCTGCCGTCACTGTGCGTACCATTCCGTACTCTAGGTAAAGGGCGTTTTGACTATAATTAACGAATCGGAGCCCGTCAAGCTTTGCCGCGAGCCGATCGCCCTGCAAGCGAGAGCTGGTTTAGACGGTGGGCGGCTGCCCGATGATCCGGTGTACCAAGGAGCGTAATTTCGCCGCTCCGCACCCGGCCGAAGAGCTGAGCGGGCTGACCGATCCGATGGAGGAGGCGGGGGTTTCCTCGCCGACTCGGTGGGGGGGCAACCGCGGGATGTTCGCCACCGAGTGGCTGTATGACGTGGCCCGAACTGGCCCGTCGCCGCGATCCTCGGCGTGACAAGCTCACGCGCTCAGCACGGCGCGGTTCGGTCGGTAGGGTAGTGGGAGCCGTTTGGCTCCAGTCCTTCGCTAGTTCTGAATGCCCCTCCGAGGCGACCGCGGAGAGTCGGTCCCTCACGCTCCAGCACTGGCCTCTTGACCCGTGCGGCCCGTCTTCTCCATGATCGCCGACGGAGGTCGGGTGTGCACATCGTGTCGCGGAGGCGCTCCGGACCCAGGTGCGCACTGCAAGCCGTCATCCGGATATCGTCGCGCCGCGAAGATCCCGGGGGGTCGTCTAAAGAGGTGCCCGGCCATCGCGAGGGTGGGTGGCAGCATCGTGTCCGCGGTCGCGAGCGAGGGGTCGATCGCTATTCCCTGGAGAGAGCGACATGGTGAGCGCAATCGAGCAGGCGGCGACCAGTGCCGTCGTCCCCACCGAGACCGAAGCCTATCAGATGCTGCTGGCGCGCGCCCACCGGAAAACGGGCGCGACCAACCCGGAGCTGGTCGTTCGACACGTCCTCTCGATCACGGGTGCGGCCGACTGGCCCGTGAAGCGCGAGGCGCTCGAAGCGCTGCTCCGCCGGATCGCCTCCGGCAAGTCCGATGGACTCCAGATCGTCTCCCGGCCGGGCGGCGGCCGGCTCCTCGGTCTTTACGCGACGCGACGCAAGGGCTCGCCGGCGCGTCCCTATCGCACCCTCCTGCGCGGGGTCGAACCCGTCGACGGCAGCTGCGATTGCGCGGACTTCCTCCGGAGCTCGCTGGGCCTGTGCAAGCACCTGCTGGTCGTGCTGGAGGACGTCACCTCGAGACCCCGTGCGATCGAGAAAGCTCGACGCGAGCCGCCCCGGCGCGCGGCGCCTCTGCGATGGGATCCGGTCCGCCCGCTCACCGGCGCTGGTGACTGGCTGGCGCAAGTGCGCTGGGTCGACAGCACGGCCGACCGCAGGCTCGAACGCTGGCTGCGCCCAGCCAAGGGGGGCGGCTTCACGCTCCGAGTTCCCGAGGCCCCGGCGCGTCGGTTGCAGCTGGTAGAAGGGCTGCTCGGCTCACTGCGGGGCGGGCACTCCGAACCGGCGCTCCACGCGATCCTGCAGGAGGACCGGCGACGGATCATGCGGTCGATCCAGGGCGCCCGCGACGTGGACCGTCTCCGAGTCGCGCTCCGGACCCTCAAGCAGCGGCTCTACCCGTACCAGCGCGAGGCCGTCGAACGGTTCCTGTCCAGCGGGCGACTCCTCCTCGCCGACGACATGGGTCTCGGGAAGACGGCGCAGGCCATCGCCGCCTGCCACGCCTTGTGGCGCTCAGGCCGGGTCCGGCGCGGCCTGGTCGTCGCCCCCGCCGCGCTCAAGCCGCAGTGGCTTCGCGAATGGCAGCTCTTTACCGATACTCCCGCCGCCGTCCTCGACGGCAACCCCGGCCAGCGTCGCGCCGCGTTCAACGGCTGCCGCCGAGGGTTCCTCTTGGCCAACTACGAACAGCTCATCCGCGACCTGGATACCGTCCGCGACTGGAACCCAGACATCGTCGTGCTCGACGAAGCCCAGCGGATCAAGAACTGGGCAACCAAGACGGCGTCGACGGTGAAGCAGCTCGATCCGCCGTATCGTCTGGTCCTGACCGGCACGCCGATGGAGAACCGGATCGACGAGCTGGCATCCATTGTTGAGTGGGTGGACGACTTCGCGCTGGAGCCGAAATGGCGCCTGGTGCCGTGGCACACGACGCCAGTCGACGGCGGGACCGAGATCGGCGGCGCCCGGAATCTCGACACCCTGCGCCAGCGCCTCGCTGGCTGCATGATCCGGCGGGGCCGCAAGGAAGTGCTCGCCCAACTCCCGGCGCGCACCGACACGAGGATTCCCATCGAGATGACGCCCCAGCAGATGGAGGAGCACGACGCGCTCAGCATGCCCATCACGCAGCTCCTCGCCACGTCGAAGCGACGGCCGCTCACCCAGGCGGAGTTTCTGAAGCTCATGATGCTCCTCACCACTCAGCGGATCATCGCCAACGGCCTGGCCCAGCTTCGCTTCGAGGAGATCTGGCCCGACCTGTCGCGGATCGAGCGGCCCACGGAGTCCACGCTCCGAGGCTTGTCGTGCCCGAAGCTCCTGGAACTGCGCGAGCTGATCGGCCAGCTCGTCCTCGATCAAGCCCGCAAGGTCGTTGTGTTCAGCCAGTGGCGCCGGATGCTCCGGCTGGCGCAGTGGGCCACGCGCGACGTGCTCGCCCGGGGCGGCGCTCGGGCGGCGTTCTTCACCGGAGACGAGGGCCAGCGGCGTCGCACGCAGAGTCTCGCGGAGTTCCACGACGATCCCGGGTGTCGCGTCCTCTTCGCGACCGATGCCGGCGGCGTCGGCCTCAACCTTCAACGGGCGGCCAGTGCGTGCGTCAACGTCGAGTTGCCGTGGAACCCGGCGGTGCTCGAGCAGCGCATCGGCCGGATCTACCGCCCCGGCCAGAGCCGTCCGATCGACGTCTACAATCTGGTGAGCGAGCCCGGTATCGAGTCGCGGATCTCTGATCTAGTGGGGACGAAGCAGGCCTTCTTCACCGGGCTCTTCGACGGGACGACCGACGAGGTCAGGTTCGAGCGATCGGGCCGCTTTCTCTCCCGGATCGAGCAGGTCGTGGCGCCGGCCCTGCCGCGCGCCCCAGCGCGCGACGCGGAGGCCGCCGAGCCGGAGGATGGCGCCGCTGACCGCGAGATCGACGCCATCGTGGCCGTGGGTGACGAGTCGCGTGATGCATCCGGGGCGGCTCCGCTGCCCTTTGTGCCCGGGGTCGAGCGGCTCTTCGCTGGAGTGACGGTGCAGCGAACGTCCGGTGGCGGTCTGGTGATCACGGCCCCACCCGAGACAGCGTCGACACTGGTCGCCGTGCTCAAGGGGATGGCGCACCTGCTCCAGGCCGCCGCCCCCGACCCGGCCCCGCCAGCCACCACACCCTGATGCGCTTGATGGGCCGGGGCGAAGCCCATCGGTGGGCGTTCAAGGCGCACTTTCGACGGCGCGCGTTCGGATGGAAGTCGCAACCCGCCGTCCAGCGCGTGAAGCAGGCCGTCGGCGAGATCAAGAAGATCGCCCGCAAAGACCCCCTGCTTGCCGCCGACGGCGCCGTCAGCCTCTTCGAGCGGCTGTCGCCAGCGCTCGAACACGTCGACGGCTCCTCGGGCGCCATCGGCACGGCCGTCAACAGTGCCATCGCCGAGCTGGTCCCGCTCGTCGCCATTGCACCGGTGGACGCCAGGACCCGGGAAGCGTGGCTCGAGCGGTGCTGGAAGGCGCACGCGGCGGACCAGATGCCGTACATCGAGGCGCTCGCCGACTACTGGGGCGACCTCTGCGCATCGAAGGAGGTTGCCTCGGTCTGGGCCGACCGGCTGCTTGGCGCCACGCGGATGGCGCTCAGGTCCGACAGGCGTCGGCGCGGGTACTTCCATGGGACCACGGCCTGCCTGAGTGCACTCTACCGGAGCGAGCGCTACGCGGAGATCGTCGAGCTGCTCGAGTCCGAGGCCATCTGGCCGTACAAGCGCTGGGCGGTCAAGGCCCTCGCGGCCATGGGCAGGACGTCGGAGGCGGTCGAGTACGCGGAGTCGTGCCGCGGTCCTTGGACGCCCGACAGCGACGTGGATGCGCTGTGCGAGGAGATCCTCATCTCGTCCGGCCGCGTCGAGCAGGCCTACGAGCGCTACGGCGCGCGCCCGCACCGGGCCGGGACGTACCTCGCGACGTTTCGTGAGGTCGCGAGGAGGTACCCGCACAAGGCCGCGGGCGACATCCTCGCGGACCTGGTGAGGACCACGCCGGGGGAAGAGGGCAAGTGGTTTGCGGCCGCCCGGGCGGCGGGGCTCTACGGCGAGGCGCTTGCGCTGGCGAGCCGGACGCCCTGCGATCCCCGGACGTTGACCCGCGCGGCCCGAGACCTGGCCGAGAGACAGCCGGCCTTCGCGGTGGCCGCAGGCCTGCTCGCGCTGCACTGGCTCGTCGAGGGCTACGGGTACGACATCATGGGCGGAGATGTGTGGGCGGCGTACTCGAGCACCGTCAGGGCTGCGGAGAAGGCCGGGGTGATCGACGAGACGCGCGAACGGATCAGGAGTCTCGTGGCCGGCGAGAGTCCGGGGGGCTCTGTGAGGCAGATTCTCGGGAAGGACCTCGACCTCTGACCGCCGACGGAGCCGCCCCGGTGCCCTGCGGAGGCTCCCGCATGACGTCGACTCGGAGCCCGCGCCGCCGCGCCCGAGCGTGACGCCGCCGGACGTCCTTCTCATCCGATGACGGTCACCGAGATCGTCACGTACGCCGCGTAACGGCCCGTGATAGGCCATAACCAGCGCCACGACGGAAGCGTGCCATCGAGAGTACAACTCATCGAGACCATGAGTCATGCAGTTGATTGACCGTGAGAACTGAAAATCCTGGTGTCGGCGGTTCAATCCCGTCCCAGCCCACCATTTCGTTTCCTGTGGCGCGGACCCCGCGCGATGGCCTCCCGCTACTGACGGCTACTCGCGAGCGCTCTCAGTCGAGGGAGGGGTGTGTCGCAGGAACGGAACTCGAGCCGACCGTCGTGAACACTGCCGCCGTCGGCACGATGCACGCGGCTCGGGTGGCCTTTCGAGAGGCCGTGCGGTCCGCGGGCACCGTGCTCAACACGGATTCAGCTCCGGCTCGTAGGCCGGCAGGCGGTACTGGAAGACGGGCGCCGTCGGACCGGGGCGCATCAGCAGCAAGTCCTGCTCGCTCGGGATGAAGAAGAGCGAGACGAGCCAGTGACGGTCGCGGGCGGGCAGATGCCCCGGCAGGACGGCATTGGCGACGCTCAGATGCAAGGCATAAGGATGCCGTGCCCTCGGCGTCTCGTCGAAGCTCAGCCGGCACGCGTATGGGCCGAGCCGCATGACGGCGGGGACGCCGGGGCGGGTCGCCACCGCCTGGCGGACTGCCCGGGCGGCCGCGAGCACCGCCATCGGTGGAGCAAAAAAGCGATCGGCCGGGACATCGACCACGAGGCTCGAGAGGTCGATGTTGCGCCAGCGGCCAAGGTGCAAGTACCCGATCTCCAGTTCCCCCCGCCGCTGCTGGACGGCCTCGTGGTATCGCTCTGCGAGGGCGACGACGTCGGGATGCTCGGGGCGGAAGAACTTCGCATTGAGCTCGGAGATGAAACGCTGCTGATCGATCGTCCATATCGCCAGATGATGCGCCGTCCCGCATGGCTGGCAGCGAACCGTGACCAGGCAGTAGTCGGCGTGAGCGACAAGGGCGAGCGGGCCGAACTGAAAGTCCTGGTCGGACACATCGATATCGGTGCCGCAGGCGCAGCGCAGGGCGAAAGCCGGGCGAGGCCTGTCGTCCGTGTGCCGAGGCTCGAGCGCTTCGCTCATCGGATCGTCTCCGTCGCGCGGGACAGAGGATGGGTGAGGCACTGCCGCAAAGCCCGATCCCGCCTCAGGTCCTCGGGGCCCTTCAAATGCCGGGGGGCCAACCCGAAGGTGAACAGCCACATCCCGTCTGGCCCGCGGTGAAAGGTTTCGATGCGCTTCCGTCCCTTCGACGCGACGTAGAGGGTGTCGTGTGTCTCGTCCAGGGTCAGCACCAACCGACCGTGCTGGTGGGCGAGCTGGCTCAGGGTCCACGCCACCCACGTGCTGGGCGGCCCCAGGAAGCGGTCGAGTGCCTCGTCCGTGGTCTCGACCGTGACGGTGAGTTCTCGATAGGGTCTCGTGTGCAACGCTGCGGGCCCTCTTCTTTCGCTCACGGGGTCTCTCCTTGGTGGTGCTACGGCCCGACGAGGACGATGCAGACGGCGCGCTCGGCCTGCGCGGCGGCCTCGCGCGGTGTCCGCGCCGGCCCGCGGGCGCGCATGAACTCCTCCTCGCTCGTGCCCGCTGTCACCACGTCGACCACCGTGCCGTCCATGGTGAGCAGGGGACTGCCGGAGCCGCCCGGCTGCGTCGGCACGCTGATGAGCATCAGTGTGGCCTCACGCCCCTGCCACTCAGCGAGCTGATCGCCCCGCTGGCGTACTTGGGCTCCGTGCCCAGATAGCTCGCGGAGGGAAAACCCATGGAGAAGACAGGATCGCCGGGCCGGACAGACCGGGGAGAGGCCGGCGGCAGATAGGGGGTTCCGGTCAGTCCGGTATGAAGGACCGCCAGGTCCATGGTGCCGCTGTGCTCGCCGAGCTTCGCCGGGACCAGGTCGTAGCCCTGGCAGCGCACCTTGATGGTGTTTGCCGTTTTCCACGAGGTGATACGCGGTCAGCACCAACCCGTCAGGGCTGACGAGAAAGCCGGTGCCCTGATAGACGTCGGAGCCCAGCCGGGACGCCGGCTTGGGGATTCGCGATCTCGTGCAGGCGGCCAGGGACACGGCGAGCAGGAGCAGGAGAACGCTGCTGCGAAGCAAGGAGGACAACGTACGCATGAAAGCCTCCTCGAGCAGAGGTCGATTCAACTGCCCCCAGTCTGCCGGGCGCGCGCGACAGGGGAGGTCACAGGTCCACCGAGGGAAATCGAGGGGTGGCGTATCGGAAGCGTGACCGTCCCTGTCACAGATCGCAGGCACGCTGGTCCTCCAGACTGCCCGTCGCGGGCCAACACCAGAGGAGGATCCGCCCTATGCCCACGCTCCACGACGTCCCCGAGGTCGCCCGACTCCTTGCCGGCGTCCTCACCGCCGAGCCCGTCACCCACGGTGCGCTCGCCGTCATCCCGCTTCTCGCCCCCGACCTCGACGACCCCGACTGGCTCACACTGGAGGAAGCGGGCGACCGGGTCCGCGTCACCGAGGTGAGCGAGGCCGGCAGCGTGCCGTTCCTCAAGGTGGTGAACGACGCCGACCAGCCGCTCCTGCTGCTGGACGGCGAGGAGCTCGTCGGCGCGAAGCAGAACCGCATCCTCAACACGACCGTGCTGGTGGCCGCCCATGCGGAGTTGACGATCCCGGTGAGCTGCGTGGAGCAGGGGCGCTGGGGCTACCGCGGCCGGCAGTTCCGCCCTGGTGACGCCTCGCTCTTTGCCTCGCTGCGGGCCCGGAAGGCGGCACGGGTGAGCCAGTCACTCCGGGTGGGACTCGGGCACCTGGCAGACCAGGGCGAGGTATGGGCGCAGCTCTCGGTCCGCGCTTCCGAGCTCGACGTGGACAGCCCGACGGGCGCCATGCGCGATCTCTATTTCCGCCACGAGAGTGACCTCGCAGCCGCACGTCGGGCGCTGGCGGTCCAGCCGGGCCAGGTGGGGGCCCTGGTCTTCGTGGCCAACCGGTGGGTCGGACTCGACCTGCTGGCCGGTCCCGGGCTCTTCGGCCGCGCCTGGCCTCGGCTGTGTGCCGGCTATGTGGCCGACGCCATCGGGCGGAAGCCCGAGCCCTGGTTGCGGCTCGACGCCGGCGTGATCTTCGCCGAGCTGACCGGCACCCAGGCCGAGCGAGCCCCGGCGGTTGGCCTGGGCGAGGAGTACCGTCTCGGCTCCGCCGGCCTGGCCGGCGCCACCCTGGTCGCGGAGAGGCGAGTGGCCCACCTGATGGCCTTCCCCGGGGTTGCGGACGCGCGGAACGAGATGGATTCCCCGCACGTCGATCAGTGAGGGCACATCGGGGGACTGAGAAAAATCGGGCACATGCCATAATTTTCACGTGCCTCGCGGCGACCAGCTCGCTCGGCAATGGCAGCTCCTCCAGATGATCCAGAACCCGGCCGGCATCGCCGTGGACGATGCCGCGCGGAAGCTGGGCTGCACCGTGCGCACGATCTGGCGCGACCTGCGCGCGCTCGAGCAGGCGGGCTTCCCGCTCTACGACGACAAGGGTGGCGACGGCCGGCGCTCCCTGTGGAAGCTCGAGGAGCGGTTCACGCTGGGCCTGCCGGTCAAGCTGACGCTGGCCGAGACGGCGGCGCTCCTGATGAGCCGCGACCTGCTGCGGCCGACCGGGGTGCTGCCGCTCGGCTCCGCGGTCACCTCCGCGTTCGAGAAGATCGGCCGGGTGCTGAGCCGCGACGCGCAGCAGCTCCTCGAGCAGATGCGCGAGAGCGTCGGCGTGCGCGCCATCGGCGGGAAGCTGCAGGCGCCGGCGGCGGAGCACGTGGCGCTCATCGAGCGAGCGCTCCTGGAGCGCCGCCGCCTCGACATGCGCTACTACTCGATGAGCCGCGACGAGGAGAACTCGCGGCAGGTCGATCCGTATCACCTCACCGTCTTCGACGGCGGCTTCTACCTGGTGGGCTACTGCCACTGGCGGAAGGCGGAGCGCATCTTCGCAGTGGAGCGGATCCGGGAGCTGCGGATGCTCGCGCTGCGCTTCACGGTGCGCCCCGGGTTCAACGCCGAGGAGTATCTCAAGCACAGCTGGGGGATCATCCGGGGCGAGATCGTGCCGGTGAAGATCATCTTCTCGCGCTCGGTGGCTCGTTACATTCGCGACCGCTTCTGGCACCCGAGCCAGAAGCTTCGTGAACTGTCAGAGGGTCGGTTGGAAGTGACCCTCCGAGTGGCCGACACACTGGAACTGCGGCGGTGGATCCTCGGATATGGCCCGGAGGCCGAAGTGGTGGAGCCGGCCGCCATCCGGGAGACGCTGGCGAAGGAAGCCGGGGTCCTGGTCGAGAAGCTGGCGCCACAGCGTCCCTCCTTGGCGGCCATGAAGCAGCAGTCGAGCAGGCGGGGGTCTGCCGTGCACAGCGCCTCGTCCGCGGGTGGAGGACCGGCCGGCCGGTAGTGGCGGGTCGTCAGGCCGGTCCTTCCGTCTGAGAGCCGGCGACCGAGGCCGGCCAACGTTGGGCGCAAGCCTGCGGGCGGAAACGTGACCGAATCAGCATCACCGAGCAATCTCCTTCGCCCGCCGAATAAGCCCCGGACAGCCCTGAGTCGTGGTAGGGTGTGCAGTCGCGCCGACTGACGGAGAGGGCTGAGCGGCGGTAAGGGGCGGCAGTGGAGCGCTCTTTGCGGGATGCAGGGTGCCGTGGATGTGTTCGTGATGTCCGTCGTCCGAAGGCAGAAGTTCGGCAAGGTCGTTTTCGGTCTGGGTCGGTTCCACCGCAACGCTCGGCCTGAGTGCGCCGCGGACCCCGTAGGGCTCCCTGTGGTCGCATCCCGTCCGGCGACCAGCCGGAGGGCAGGGGATGCACCGCTCGATGGAGGTAGATGACCGTGCCGATCCTGACGTGTGAGGACGTCCGTGAGGAGCTCCCCGACCTGTCCCGAGCGGGATTGACGGAGTGGGCCCTCGTCGAGGCGCATCGGCGGGAATGCGCGGAGTGCCGCGAGGCCGCGCGGCTCTTGCAAGAGCGGGCGATGCTCGTGCCGCGAATCGCGCCGCATCGTGTGCTGCACGGTTGGGTCGCCGAGAGGATCCAGGCCATCCGGTCGTCGTGCACCGGAGCGGCCACCTGGGCCGGGCGGGTGGTTCTGTCTGTTCGCGCTTCGCTGACCGCAGTGCGCCTCGAGGTGATGCGGGCCACTGACAAGGTGACACGTGTGATCCACGCGGGCCGTGTCACGGCCATGCGGGTGGTGGCGCAGCGGCCTCGCGTGCGCGTGCCGAGTATTCACGTGCACCTGCCGAATACCCGCCTGCCGCATATCGAGGAACGCTCGGCCAGAGTCGCATCGAAGCTGCTCGTGATCCCACGAGTCGCGGCGACGCGTCTCGCGGGCATGCTCGGCCGGTTCGGGTCAGCAACCCGGACAGTCGCGCAAACCGTCGGTGGAGTCCTGCCCGTTCAGGGGGCGGGCTCCCGGGCGTTCGGCCTTCTCGTCGAGGCCGGTGCCTTCCTTCCGAGACTCTTGTCCGGCGCGGCGCGAGTGGCAGGGGGACTGATGGGGCACGTCGTCGAGACCCTCGCTCATCAGCCGGCCCGGTATCGCTCGTTCTCGGGTGGCGTGTCGCGGCGGGTCGGCGAGGCGGCTATCGAGGGCTGGCGTTACGTGACGCTGGTGGGCGGGCGGCTCGGGGCAAACACCTCTGGAGCAGCCAGGTCGCTGGTGGCACTCGCGAGGCCCGGCATTGCGGCCGGGTGCGCCAGGGGTTGCCTTGGGGCCTCGCTTGCGCTGAGGGGCGTGGGGGCATTCGCCGCGCGATCGCTTCAAACCGCCAACAAGGCGTCCGACATCGCACGGGCGGTCGCCCGAATGGTGCTCGAATGGTCGGCCGGTGCTGTGCGCGGGGTGAGCGCCGCGGGGCTTGGTGGCGCCTCCGGTGTGGCGGTTGCTCCCGTCGCACGCCTCGTCGACCGCTCCCGGTTCCCGAGGGCCATGCGCTGGCCGCTCCCGGTGAAGCGCCCGATCTATATGGGGCTTGTCTCCGTGGGGGTCCTCATCATGACCGCGCTGCTCGTGTGGCCAGGGGGAGCGGCGCTCTTCTCCGGCCGGCCCACGTCCGGGCGGCCCACGCTGGAGCGGCTCTCGCGGCAGGAGCCCCAACCGACGGACTCGAAGCCGGCCGACCGCAGCGCCGCGCAGCCTCGGGCCGCGGGTCAGAACTGGCTTCGCCGAAATGCCACCACGGTAGCGACGACCCAGCAGGCGCCCGTACCGAGGTCTGGTGCGCCGGAGCGGCCAGCGGCAGTCCCCCTGCCGACGCGCACGCCCAGCACGACGACCGGCCGCGAGCCGGCTTCCGCAGTCGTGACGCCCGCGGTGGGGCGCCCCGCGGCGAGGGAATCAGCGCGGGCGTCCCCGGTCGGCGTCCGGGCGACCGAGAGCCCGGACGCATCGGAAGCGATCGACTGGCTGTTGAGCAAGGGGCGTGAAACGAGTCGGCGGGATACTCAGGGGCCGTGAGCCGGAGGGAGGCGAGCGACGCCGTGAGCCGGCCGGGCGCGAGCGAGGCCGCGCCCCACATCGCGCGCGGCGCTCGCTCGCGAATCGTCCCGGTGGTCGACGAGGGCGGCGCCCCTACTTCTTCTCCTTGGCCACCGCGGCTTCCGCGGCCTGGAAGCCGATCTTGCTGTGCGTGCCGTCACAGAACGGCTTGGTGACCGACGCGCCGCACCGGCACAACGCGATCCGGGAGCCGCGGGCGCTCGTATCGACCTTGTTGCCGTCGACGTCCATCAGCTCCACATCGCCTTCCACGAGGTACGGGCCGTTGGGCCGAATGGTGACCTTGACGGGCATGAGGCACCTCTCCGCTTGGATTGGGAACCGGGCATACGATAGCACGCCCGATGAGCGGCGGGGCCCGACCGCCCCCCGGCGGCGCCCGGCCGCCGTCAGGCTGCGCGCGGCGCCCGTGATCGAGCCGGCCGGCGCAGCATCCAGAACGCGACACAGCCGACCGCGTAGGATGCGATCGACAGCTGGAACGCCAGACGGTAGCTGCCCGAGAGATCGAAGATGAGCCCGCTCGCCCAGGCGCCGCCGCCCGCGCCGAGGCCGGTGCCGATGGAGATCACGCCGAGGATCGCGCCGAGGTGCGGGCCCTGGAAGAGGTCGGCGGTCTTGGCGGTGATCTGCGGACCACGGGCGCCCCACGTCAGCCCGAAGAAGCAGGCGTGCAGCCACAGCAGCGCGTGCTGGTCGGGGCTCTGGACCAGCAGCGCGCAGATCACGCCGGCGATCGAGACGAGATAGGCGAGGATCGCCGAGACCTCGCGCCCGATGTAGTCGGAGATCGTGCCGGTCCCGATCGTGCCCGCCACCGCGAGCAGGCTGCCGGTGCCGAGCACGCTGGCCGCGTAGAGCGGGTCGAACCCGACCTCGATGGCCCAGGCCAGCTGGTGCAGCGACACCAGGAAGCTCCCGAGCCCGGTGAGCAGGTACACCGCGAAGAGCAGCCAGAAGTGCGGCGTGCGCATCGCGGCGGTCACCGTCCACACCGGCGCGGCAGGATCGGCGACATCCGATCGCACCGCCGGCCCGCCAGCGACGCGCGGAGGCTCCCGGGTCGGGAAGGCGCGGACGATCGGGACCACCGCGACGGCCATCAGCCCGGCGAGCGCGAGGTACGAGCGGCGCCAGCCGATGGCGGAGATCAGGAGCTGCACCGCCGGCGCCGAGGCGGCCCGCCCGAGGCCGTTGGCCGACTGCACGATCGAGATCGCGAGCCCGCGCTGCTGCACGAACCACCGGGACAGCAGCGGGACGGACACCACCAGCCCGAGGCAGTTCGACCCGAGCGTCATCACGAGGCCGTAGAGGACGACGACCTGCCAGAGCGAGGACACGGTCGCGCTGGCCGCCAGCCCGCCCGCGAGGAGGACCGCGCCCCCCGCCACCAGCACCCGCGTGCCCAGACGGTCGACCAGCGCTCCGATGATCGGCGAGCTGATCCCGATCGCGAGCTGGGAGACGGAGTAGGCCACCGAGGTCTCGGCCCGGCCCCACCCGAACTCGCCCAGGTAGGCGACGAGGAAGACCGCGTAGGAGTGCATCAGCCCCTGCGCGACCGCGTAGCCGAGGAAGGCGCCCGCCACCACGGTCCAGCCCCCGATCAGCGCCCCTCGCACGGGGGCAGTCTCTCACAGACGCCCCGAGCGGGCCGCCGGCGGTCACCCGCTTGACGAGAGCCGGACGCCGACGTTGCCGTGGGCGGCCGGATGGCGTCTCGACCGAGAAGATCGAGGCGCTCGGCGGCTACGCGACGAGCCCGCTATTCGACCTTGACAACGCCCGCCCGCCTTCGCACAATCCCGCCACGATCCGGGGCCCTCCAATACCCGAGGGCCGGGAGGCCGGCCCATGCAGATGGCCGCTCTGGTGGGGAAGCGCAAGCGCTGGGAGCCCCTCGCGTTCGCGTCCCCGTCGCTGTTCCTGATCGCGCTCGTCATCGTCTTCCCGCTCGCGTACGCGTTCTACCTGTCGCTGCAGAACTTCGATCTCTCCATCGGGCCCGACTACGAGTACGTCGGACTCCAGAACTACGCGGAGGCGCTCTTCCGCGACTCCCGGTTCTGGGCCTCGGTGTGGAACACCGCGGTCATCATCGCGCCCGCGCTGGTGGTGGAGCTGCTGCTGGGGCTGGGGCTGGCCCTCCTCCTCAACCGTCGGATCCGGGCCCGGCCCTTCATCACCGCGCTGCTCGCGATCCCGCCGATGGTGTCTCCGGTCATGGCGGCCATGGCGTGGCGGATGCTGTTCGGGGTCAAGTACGGCGCGATCAACAACATGGGCCTGCAGCTCGGCCTCATCGACGTCTACTTTGACTGGTTCTCCACCCCCTTCCGGTCCATCCTGGCGGTGGTGCTGGTCGACGTCTGGCACAACACGCCCTTCATGATGCTGGTCCTGCTCGCGGGCCTGCAGTCGATTCCGCCGGACCTCTACGAGGCCGCCCGCGCCGACGGGGCCAGCCCCTGGAAGAGCTTCTGGTTCATCACCTTGCCCCTGCTCAAGTTCACCGCCGCGGTCGCGGTGATGATCCGGATGATCGACCTCACCAAGCTCTTCGGGCTGATCTTCGTGCTCACGTTCGGCGGGCCCGGCGGCGCCACCGAGACGCTCGCCTTCAACACCTATCTGGTGGGCTTCAACGACTTCCGGATGAGCTACGCGTCGGCACTGTCCTACCTCATCATCCTGATCGTGCTCGTGCTCACCCTCGTCTTCCTGAGGCTCTCCCGTCCGCGCGACGCGAGGGCCGCGGCGTGAGCGTCGCGGTCCGGGAAGCCGGCCTCGCGCGGGCGCGCCGGACGGTTCGCTACCGCGCCGAGCGCTGGGTCGCGGACGGGCTGACCTATCTGAGCCTGGGGGCGGCCCTGGTGTTCTTCCTCGGCCCCTTCTTCTGGATCGTCACCACCTCGCTCAAGGGGAACGAGGACTACTTCACCTTCCCGCCGGTGTGGATCCCCGAGCACCCGTCGCTCACCCACTACGGCCGGCTGTTCAGCAAGGCGAGCGGTCTGCAGTACTTCGGCAACAGCCTGCTCATCTCGACCCTGAGCATGTTCGCCGCCCTCGTGGTGAGCCTGCCCACCGCCTACAGCATCGCCCGCTGGCGCTTCGGCGGCGGCTTCCTGAGCGCGGTGCTGCTGGTGCTCCGCATGCTGCCGGCCATCGCCCTGATCATTCCCGTCTACATCATGTACAAGGCGATGGGGCTCACCAACAGCTACATCGGCCTCATCATCATCTACACCGTGACCTACGTCCCCTTCGCGGTCTGGCTCCTGGTGGGCTTCCTGCGCGACTTCCCGGTCGAGATCGAGGAAGCCGCGCTCATCGACGGCTGCTCCCGGCTCACGGCCCTGATCCGGGTGGTCGTCCCCATCATCGCGCCCGGGATGGCGGTGGTGGCGCTGTTCGCGTTCATCGCCACCTGGAACGAGTTCCTGTTCGCGGTGGTGCTGACCGGCATCGAGACCAAGACCATGATGGTCCTGGTCACCTCGTTCACCAGCGGCGGCACCGACATGTTCTACGGCGAGGCCTCCGCCTCGGTCGTGCTCGGCGTGCTCCCCGCCTTCGTGGTGGCCTTCCTGCTGCAGCGCTACCTGGTCAAGGGCCTGGCGCTGGGAGGCACCAAGGGGTAGGGCGTTCGGTCCGTGAAAGGAGATCCGCAATGAGACGGTTCTGGGCACTGGCATTGGCGGCGGCGGTGGTGATCGGGCTGGCCGCGGCGGCGCAGGATCCGCTCGGCGTGCGCAGCGCGCGTGCGGCCCGCCCCTACGAGGGCACCACGGTCCGCGCGGTCGTCAACGCCGAGTACGTGAAGTACTCGCTCTCCCTCGTCGAGCAGGATCTCTACGACAAGCTGGGCATCAAGCTCGAGACCGAGGTGATCCCCCTCGACGCATTCGTGGCCAAGACCCTGCTCGAGTTCAACTCCGGCAAGAGCCCCTGGGATCTGATCATGTTCGGGGGCTCCAACATGCCGGACTACGGCCGGCACTTCGAGCCTCTCGAGAACTGGATCAGCAAGCTGAAGCTCGATTTCGCCATGGACGACATCCCGGACGTCTACAAGAAGCTCTTCCTCAAGCACAACGGCAAGATCGTCGCCATGCCCTACGACGGCGACGTGCACATGCTCTTCTGGAACAAGGTGGCCTTCGAGCGACCGGAGAACAAGAAGAAGTTCAAGGCCAGGTACGGCTACGAGCTGGCGCCGCCCCAGACCTGGAAGCAGTGGGACGACCAGTCGGAGTTCTTCCAGGGCTGGGGGTGGGACGGATCCGACCGGAAGCTCTTCGGCGCCGGCGCGTCCTACAAGCCGAGCGGGGGCGGCTACTCCTACTACTGGTGGCGCCAGCGCTTCTTCGCGTACGGCGGCCAGTACTTCGACGCCGACATGAAGCCCCTCATCAACACCCCGGCCGGCGTCCGCGCGCTCGAGGAGATGGTCCGGACCATGCCGAACTATCCGCCCGGCGTGCTCCTCTTCGAGTCGGAGGAGCCCAAGACGATGCTGATCAAGGGCGACGTGCCCATGCTGTACTCGTGGACCAGCACCGGCAAGCGGGTCGGCAACGCGGCGGAGTCGGTGATCGTCGGCAAGGCCGGGTTCGGCATCGTGCCGGGCGCCGAGATCGACGGCAAGATCGTGCATCGCCCCGCGCTGACGCCCGGTCGCGGCATGGCGGTCTCGATCTACTCGCAGAAGAAGGAAGCCACCATGAAGGTCCTGGAGTTCATCTCGAACCCGGACCAGAGCCTCAAGATCGTGATGGATCCCAAGACCATCATGGACCCGTGGCGCATCTCGCACTTCCGCTCCCAGAAGTTCCAGCAGGCCTTCCCCGGCGCCAAGGAGTACCTGGCCGCCATCGAGAAGACGTTCCCCCACGTGGTGCCGGACCCGATCATCCCGGGGGCCAACGACTACCAGCGCAAGCTCTCGTTCGAGATCACCGAGGCCCTCGCGAAGCGCAAGGCGCCCAGGGACGCGCTCGACGCCGCCGCCGCAGAGTGGGAGAAGATCACCGACCGGCGCGGACGGGACAGGCAGCGGGCGCTGTGGGGCGAGAAGATGGGCGAGATGAAGCAGCTCGGGATCGAGTATCGCCCGGACTGGGCCGCCAAGGCCAAGTAGTCCGGTCCCGCCGCCCCGCCGCCGCGACACGGCGGCGGGGGCGGCGCGGGCCCCTCTCGTCGGGAGGTCGCCCGGTCAGGCGGCGGAGCGTCACCGGGCCTCGAGCGGCTTCAGGTCCTCCCGTTCCAGCAGCAGCGACGTCGCGAAGCCGAGCACCAGCCCCCAGAACGGGGCGCCCACGCCGAGGATCGGCACATCGGCCGCCGTGACCAGGAAGGTCACGAGCGCGCCCAGCGCACACCGGTCCTTGAAGGCCAGCGTGAACGCGGTCTGGAGCACGCGCAGCATGGCGAG
Organism: Candidatus Methylomirabilota bacterium; assembly: GCA_035650715.1. Lineage (GTDB taxonomy): Bacteria > Methylomirabilota > Methylomirabilia > Rokubacteriales > CSP1-6 > CAMLFJ01. The sequence goes on from DASRHC010000069.1 coordinate 214,082, forward strand.
GCCGGCGATCGCCGCGATGAAGGCGCCGGGCATCGCCAGGGTCAGGCGCGTGACGAACGGCGAGAGCAGCCCGAAGGCCACCCCGAGGAGCCCGACGAGGATGCCCGCGGTGTACTGGCGGTGCCTCTCGCCGGAGCCGGAGATGATCGCGTTCACGGGCCCGGTCAGGGTCGTGGGGACGGCACCCGCGAACGCGGTGATCATCGACCCCAGCCCGCAGGCGATCGTGATGGCGGTGATCGGGGGCTGATGCCCGGCGGCCCGGAGCACGGCGATCCCCTGCCCGTTCTGGACCACGAGCACGGTGATGGTGAGGGGCATCAGCAGCTCGATCATGGCCTTCCACGAGAACGCGGGCGCGTAGAGCCGCGGCCAGGTGAGCGGCGCCGCGTCCCCGATCGGCGCGTGGAACCGACCGAGCGCTGCGATCACGACCGCCCCCACCACCAGGGCGCCGATCAGCGGAGGCACCCGCCGGGCCAGCCCCGCGCGTGCGCTCAGCGCGAAGAACGTGGCCGCCATCGGGCCGGCGATCCAGACGTCGTCGCGAATCGCCAGCACGAGCCCGAGCCCGAAGCGCAGGAACACCGCCGCCACCATCCCCATCACGATGGGCAGGGGCAGGGCCTCGCTCGCCCGCCGCACCCAGCCGCTCGCGCCGAGCCCCAGCACGAGGAGGCCGGTCGCGAGGCAGGTCCCGAGGACCTCGACGAACGTGAGATGCGTCAGCGCCGCGCCGACGAGCACCGCTCCCGGAATGGTCCAGAAGAGCACGAGCGGCTGCCGGTACCACCAGGAGAACCCGATGCTGATCAGCCCGTTGAGCGCGAATGCGCCGAAGAGCCACGAGCTCAGATCGACCGGGGAGAGGTTGCCGCGCGCGGCGATGGCGAGGACGATCGCGACCGGGCCGGTGGCGGCGAACATGAACGCGACGACGGCATTGACGGCGTGCAGCCCGTTCAGGTCCGCGAGCACGCGTCGCAGGGAAGGCGGCGACGCCCGTGCCGGATCGGGGGGCGTCGAGCCGCGGGCAGGGAAGGACGGCACGCGGGGGATTGTCCACGGGACGGAACGCCGGCGCAACACGCACGGCGCCCGCCGCGTGCCGTAGCGAGGCGGCGAGGGCACGCCCGTCGCGACGGAGCGTGTCGCGGCGAGGGCTTGACCGGCTCCGCGTCGGAGACTAAGCTCGCGCCACTGTCCCACCCGCGCGTGAGGAGTGGCTGATGACGGCGAGCCCTCGGTCCCGGATCATCCCGGTCAACGACGTGGCCTGGCAGGAACACTCGCCCGGGATCGCCTACAAGGTCCTCTGGCAGGATGCGCCCCCGCGGCGCCGGGTCCAGATGACGCGCTTCGCGCCGGGCGCGCGGCTGCCGCTGCACCGGCACGTGGGGGACGAGCTGATCTTCGTCATCGAGGGCGCCGTCGCCGACGAGTCCGGCACGGTCTCCGCGGGCAACGTGGGCTACCGGCCGGACGGCTGCGTGCACACCGTCACCACCGGGAGCGGCGCGACGGTGCTGGCCGTCCTCACGGGGGACATCGAGCCCGCCACCCACCCGGGCCGCGCGCCGCTCTCCCGGATCGTCACGGTCAGCGACCTGCCCTGGATCGACGCGCGCCCGGGCGTCCGGCAGAAGCGGATCTGGGAGGACAAGGCGACCGAGCGTCGTGCCCTGCTGGCGCGCTTCGAGCCGGGGGCGACGCTGCCCGCGCATCGACACGTGGGAGACGAGGTGATCTTCCTCCTGGAGGGCTCCAACGCGGACGAGGCGGGCGTCGTGGCCACCGGCAATCTGAACTACCGGCCGAACGGGTGCGTGCACACCGTCACGACGCAGAACGGGGCCACCGTTCTCGCCTTCGTCTGGGGGCGTACCGAGCCGGTCTGACGACGCGCGAGCGGTCGGTGGAGGCGAGCGCGCTCGGCCGGTCGTTCTGGTCGAGGTGGCGCGCGCGAGGCGCAGGATATGCGCGGCGTGCGCGGGCCGAGTGGGAAGTTGAGACCGGACCCCGACGCGTGCCGTCGGGTTCGCGTTCTTGCGGTCGTGATCGCGCGCCGCTGCTTGCGTACGCGCCGCCGTCGTAGCACGTTATGGCAGGTCGATGTCGCGGGAGCGCGGGCCTCCCGGGTGCAGGAACGGAGTCGGGCCGACGAGGAAGTGAGGCGTGATCGTGCTGCATGTGGAGCGCCGTGGTCGAGCGGCGGGTGAGCCATGAAGTTCACCGCGCTCCTCCTCGGAGAAGGCGCTCTGCTGATCGCGTGCGCGGAGCTCCTCCTGCGCTACGGCGACTCGATCCTCGCCATCGTCTCCTCCACCGGGGCCATCAAGGAGTGGGCGCTCGAGCAGAACATCCTCTGCGCCTCCCACCTCGACGAGGCGCTCGCGGCCATGAACGGGCAGGGCTTCGACTACCTGTTCAGCATCGCCAATCTGTCGATCGTCCCGACTCGGGTCCTCGCGCTGCCTCGGCTGGGCGCGGTCAATTTTCACGACGGGCCGCTGCCGCGGTATGCCGGCCTGCACGCCACCACCTGGGCCATCCTGAACCAGGAGCCCGCCCACGGCGTCACGTGGCACGAGATGCGGGAGACGGTGGACGCGGGCGACATCCTCCAGCAGCGGCTGTTCCAGCTGGATCCGGACGAGACCGCGGTCTCCCTGAATCGCCGGTGCTTCGAGGCCGGGATCGAATCGTTCGACGCGCTCCTCCGGGGCCTCCGCGACGGGACGCTCGAGCGCCGGGCGCAGGACCCCGCCGCGCGCACCTACTTCGGCCGCCACGCGCGCCCCGCGGCCCAGGCGTGCATCGACTGGACCTGGCCCGCGGAGCGGATCGACGCGCTCGTGCGCGCCCTCGATTTCGGCCCGTATCCGAATCCGCTGGACGTGCCCAAGGTGCTGTGGGAGGGAGGCGCGCTGTGCGTGCCCACGCTCCGGGTGCTGCCCGCGTCGTCCGGAGCCCCGCCGGGCACGGTGCTGGCGGTCGAGGGAGGCGTCGTGCGGGTCGCCACGTCCACGCGTGACGTGGCGCTGCCCGAGCTGGTCGGCCTCGCCGGCGAGGCGGTGGACATCGCGGCGCTCGGGATCGCGGCCGGCCGACGATTCGAGGTATTGCCGGCGGGCACGGCGGCCCGTCTGACCGCGCTCGGAGGAGGCCTCGCCCGGCACGAGGACTTCTGGCGACGGCGCTTGCTGGAGCTGGCGCCGCTCGCGCTGCCCTCCGCCTCGCGCAGGCCCGGCGCGCCGGCCTCCGCGGCTCGGGCTAGCATCCCGCTCGTCACGTCGGCGGTGCCCGCCGGCCCGGGCGACCGCGTGGACGTCCTGACCGCCTGCCTGGCCCTCTACCTGGCGCGGGCGGCCGGCCAGCAGGTCTTCGACGTGGGATTCGGCGACGTCGCCCTGGAGGCGGCGGTGTCGGGCCTCGAGCTGTTCTTCGCGGGGCAGGTGCCACTGCGCGTCTCGCTCGGCGCCGAGGCCAGCCGGGAGGCCGCGCTGCGGGAGGTGCTGGCCGCGCTCGCGAGCGCGCGGGCGGGGCGTACCTATGCGCGCTCCCTGGTGGCCCGCACGCCGGAGCTGCGCGGGCGCGACCTGCGGCTGCCTGTCGCGATCGTGCAGCGGGAGCGGGCGGACGCCGGGGCGGACAGCGATCTGACCATCGCGGTGTCACGCGACGGGGTCACCACGCACTGGACCTACCGGACCTCCGTCTACGATCGCGGCCAGATCGTCGAGCGGCAGCGCGCCTTCACCGAGTTCGTCGAGCGGCTGGCCGCGGATCTCGCCGCGCCGCTGGCGAGCGCCCCCGTCGTGGACGAGTCGGAGCGACGCCGCCTGCTGCACACCTGGAACGCGACCGAGAAGGCGGTGCCCGCCGGGGCCACCATCCACGAGGTGTTCGAGCAGCAGGTGAAGCGGACGCCGGACGCCGTCGCGGTGGTCGCGGGACGCCGGCAGCACACCTACGATGAGCTGAATCGGCGGGCCAACCAGGTGGCCCGACACCTGCGGGGTCTCGGCGCGGGGCCCGACGTGCCGATCGGCCTGTGTCTCGAGCGGTCCACCGATCTGCTGACGGGCGCCTACGCGATCCTGAAGGCGGGCGCGGCCTACGTGCCGCTCGATCCCGGCTATCCCGCGGACCGACTCGCGACGATGGTCGAGGACTCGGGGTGCCCGATCATCCTGACGCAGGCGAGTCTCCTGCACCGGCTGCCGCCTCATCGCGCCAAGATCGTGTGCATCGACCGGGACTGGGAGGGCATCGCGCGACACGGCGAGGGCGACCTGGACCCCGTCGCGACGAGCCGGAACCTCGCCTACGTGATCTACACGTCGGGATCCACCGGCCGGCCGAAGGGCGTGATGGTGGAGCACGGCAACGTCACGAACCTCTTCGCCGGCATGGACGACCGCATCCCGCACGATCCGCCCGGCACCTGGCTCGCGGTGACCAGCCTCTCGTTCGACATCTCGGTGCTGGAGCTGTTCTGGACCACCGGACGGGGCTTCAAGGTCGTCATCTCCACGACCGACCAGCGGGCGCGGGCCGGCGCCCTCGACTGGAGCCTGTTCTACTTCGCGAGCGACGAGGGCGAGCGCGCTGCCGAGAAGTACGCCCTGCTCCTCGAAGGGGCCCGGTTCGCGGACCGGCACGGCTTCGCGGCGGTGTGGACGCCGGAGCGGCACTTCGGTGCCTTCGGGGGGCTCTACCCGAATCCGTCGGTCACCAGCGCCGCGCTGGCCGCCATCACCACGTCGGTGGGCCTGCGCGCGGGCAGCTGCGTGTCGCCGCTGCACAGCCCGATCCGCATCGCCGAGGAATGGGCGGTGGTGGACAACATCTCGGGCGGCCGCGTCGGGATCTCCTTCGCGTCGGGATGGCAGCCGGACGATTTCGTGCTGCAGCCGGACCAGTACGCCGATCGCAAGGCGGCGATGTTCCGCGGCATCGAGCAGGTCCGCCGGCTGTGGCGGGGCGAGACGGTCCGCTTCCCCGGACCCAACGGCAAGGAGGTGGAGGTGCGGACGCTGCCTCGCCCGGTGCAGCCGGAGCTGCCGGTGTGGGTGACGGTCGCGGGCAACCCCGAGACGTTTCGCATGGCGGGCGCCCGGGGCTTCCGGGTGCTGACGCACCTCCTGGGGCAGAGCGTGGCCCAGCTGGCCGAGAAGCTCGCGATCTACCGCCAGGCGTGGCGCGAGCACGGACATCCCGGCAACGGGTACGTGACCCTCATGCTCCACACGTTCGTGGGCGACGACGACGGGCAGGTCCGCGAGACGGTACGGCAGCCGATGATCGACTACCTGGCCAGCTCGCTCGATCTGACCCGGCAGGCCGAATGGTCCTTCCCCACGTTCAAGGACCGCCCGGCCGGCACCGGAGAGAGCCTGGGCGAGGCGCTCGGGGCCCGTGGTCTCACGCCCGAAGAGAAGACCGCGGTCCTGGAGCACGCTTTCGACCGGTACTTCGCGACCAGCGGGCTCTTCGGGACCGTGGACACCTGCCTCGCGATGGTGCGACGGCTGCAGGAGATCGGGATCGACGAGCTGGCCTGCCTGATCGACTTCGGGGTGCCGTCGCCGACGGCGCAGCGGCATCTGGAGCACCTGGACCGCCTGCGTACGGCGGCCGCCGGGGAGCCGAGGCCGGCCGCGGAGGAGTCCATCCCGGCCCTGATCGCCCGCCACCACGTGACCCATCTGCAGTGCACGCCCTCGATGGCGAGCCTCTTGACCGCGGAGCGGGAGTCGCGCGCGGCCCTGCGCGGCCTGACCGCGATGCTGGTGGGCGGCGAGGCCTTTCCGGCGCCGCTGGCGCAGGACCTGGGAGAGCTCGTGCTCGGGAAGGTCATCAACATGTACGGTCCCACCGAGACCACGGTGTGGTCGTCGACCTACACGCTCGCGGGCGACGAGACCACGATCCCCATCGGCCGGCCGATCGCCAACACCGCGCTCTACGTCCTGGATTCGCGGATGGAGCCGGTCCCGATCGGCACGCCGGGCGAGCTCTACATCGGTGGGAAGGGTGTGGCGCGCGGGTACTGGAACCGCCCGGATCTCACCGCCGACCGCTTCGTGAGCGATCCGTTCGGCGGCCCCGGCGGGCGTCTCTACCGGACCGGCGACATCGCGGCCTATCGATCCGACGGCAACGTGGAGTTCCTCGGCCGGAGCGACGGCCAGGTCAAGGTGCGCGGCCATCGCCTGGAGCTGGGCGAGATCGAGGCCGTGCTCGATGCGCACCCCGGCGTCGGCAAGGCGGTGGTGCTGGCCCGCGAGGACGTGCCCGGGGACAAGCGGCTGGTCGCCTACGTGACGCCCGGCGCCTCGCGGGTCTCCGTCGCCGACCTGCGGGCGTATCTGCGCGGCAGGCTGCCGGAGTTCATGGTGCCGGCGCACATCGTGGAGATGCCCGCCCTGCCGCTGACGCCCAACATGAAGATCGACCGCAAGGCGCTGCCTCCGCCGGGCGAGGGGCGGCCGGTCGCCGTCGTCGCACCCCCGCCCGCTCCGGCGCCGGCGCTCGAGGAGCTGGAGCGCCGGCTGCTGGCGATCTGGCAGGAGGTGCTCGGGGTGGACCGCATCGACGTGCACGACGACTTCTTCGACCTGGGCGGGCACTCGCTGCTGGCGGTCCAGCTGCACCGGCGCATCCTGGCGATCCTGGTGCGGCCGATCGCGATCGCGGACCTGTTCCGCCACTCCACGGTCCACCGGCTCGCCACGTTCCTGCGGGCGAGCGGGAACGACGGGGTCCGGCGGTGAGGGTCGTGCTCTTCGGGAACGGGCGCTTCGCGGAGACGAACCACTTCTATCTGACCCAGGACGCCCGCCACGAGGTGGTCGCCTTCACGGTGGATCGCACCGACCTCCGGCAGCCCGAGCTGCTGGGCTGCCCGGTGGTGCCGTTCGACGAGATCGTGGAGCGGTATCCGCCGGAGGAGCACCTGATGGCGGTGCCCCTGGGGCTGAAACGGGTCAACCAGCTGCGGGCCGAGAAGTTCGAGCACGCGCGGGCCAGGGGATATCGCCTCGTCACCTACGTGAGCTCCCGGGCCGCGATGTGGCCGGACGCGGCGATCGGGGAGGGCTGCTTCGTCTACGAGCAGGCGGTGATCAAGCCCTTCGCACGGCTCGGCCGCGACGTCATCGTGGAAGCGGGCAGCGTCGTCGGGCACCACACCGAGATCCAGGACCACTGCTTCCTGGGGCCGCACAGCGTCGTGCTCGGGGAGTGCACCGTCGAGCCCTACGCCATCATCGGCGCGAACGCGGTGGTGCGTGAGGGCGTGAAGATCGGGACCGGCTGCATCATCGGCGCCGGTGCCGTGATCACCCGCAACACGCGCCCGGGCGGCGTGTACCTCGCCCCCGCGGCCGAGGTGCTGCCCGGATCGAGCGCCGAGCTCGCCGCCCTGCTGGAATCCCGCTAGGGCGGCGGGCGCCCCGTCGTGCTAGGTGTCGCGGCTCAGCCGCCCGTGGTAGCAGGCCGCCAGCTGCGACCGGCCGCGCAGGGCCAGCTTCTGGAAGATGTGGGTGAGATGGGCCTTCACCGTGGCCTCGGTGATCCCGAGCCGGGTGGCCACCTCGAGATTGCTGAGCCCATCGACGACCAGCTGCACGATCTCCTGCTCGCGGCGGCTGAGCCGCTCGTCGAAGGCCATCTTCCCGGCGGGGCGGGTCACCACCCGGCTGGCCAGCTCGGCCATGGTCTGGGCGATCACCCGGCTGGTCGCCCACACCTCGCCCTGGTGGACGACCCGGATGGCCTTGAAGAGGTGCTCCACCGAAGCGCTCTTGGTGAGGATGCCCCGGACCCCCGCCTTGAGGGCCTCGACCGCCCAGCGCTCGTCGCCATCCGCCCCGGCCAGGATCACCCAGGGCCGCACCCCGTTCAGGCGGAGGTCGCGGCAGAGCTCGAGGGCGCCCGGGATGTGGGCATCCACCACCAGGACGTGGGGCGCATTGCGCCGCAGGGCTTCCCGGATCGGAGGCGCCTTGATCTCGCTCACCGCGAACGACCGATCGCCCGTCAGGAGGCGGCGGATGCCGGATCGGAAGAGCGCGCTGTCGCTCAGGAGGCAGACGCGGATGGCCGGAGCGGGAAGGGGCGGGACGGGACGGGCGGGGGCGGGCTGCACCGCCGTCTGCCCGGTCACTGCTGGTTGCGTGTCACGCCAGATCATGTATCGCCCGTGGGAGGGTGAATACTGAGCATTCCGGGTGCCACAATTGCGCCTCCGTAAATAGCCGTTGCGGAACAATCGGGTAGACCCGGACATTCCCGGGTCGGTAAGAGCGCCCGAGTCGACCGAGTAAAAGGTTCTGGCCCACGCGGCGCCCCGGCCTCCCCCGCGACCCGCCGGCCTGGGCCTAGCGCGATTCCTTGTTGATGCGCCGGATGCCGAGGCGCTCCATCGCCTCGTCATCCAGCTGGGCCAGGATGCGCCGGTGGACCGCCTCGACCTCCAGATCGCTCAGGTCCTGGACCGCCTTTCCCGAGCCGCGGACACAGCTGAAGTGAGCGTAAAGACGATTGTCCCTGGTGCGCGCGGTCTCCCGGTTGATGACCACGTACTCGTCGCGCTCGAGGTCGACGCGCTCGTGGCATTCCGAGCACAGAAGTACTTCAGGGCTCATCGCGTGTTCCCATCCCTCGGTCTTCCCGCTGGCCGGCCGTGCACCGAATGAGGAGCGACCGGATCTTGCCCGAAGCATCGCAAGTGCCAGCGGCATCATTCCGGGAACTCTGCGAATCACGATATTCTGGTGGGGCCGACGGCACGACCGTCGCGGACAGCTCGACACCGAGGAGGCCTCGCGGATGGACGTCACGCAGCCGCTGAAGGACGTTCTGTACCGGCTCTACGAGGCGCGGCTGCTCGCCGGGATCCGGCGGCGGCCGGTGCCCAGTCACCTGGGGCTGATCCAGGACGGCCATCGGCGCTACGCCCGTCAGGCGGGGCTTTCGAACCTGGAAGGGTACCGACTCGGGGCGGACAAGGCCCGGGAAGTGCTGACGTGGTGCGCGGAGCTGAAGGTCCCGATGGTGAGCCTCTGGTGGCTGTCCACCGAGAACCTGTCCCGCGAGTCGGCCGACGTGGCGGCCGTCCTCCGGGTCATCGACGAGAAGGTGACGGAGTGGCTCCAGGACGGCCTGGCCCGACGGCTCCGGCTCCGTATCCGGCCCATCGGCAAGCTCGATCTGCTCCCCGCGTCCACCCTCGAGGTGCTGGAGCGCGCGGCCGCCCTCACCCGGGAGCACGACGGCATCCTGCTGAACGTGGGCGTCGGCTACGGCGGCCGCCAGGAGATCGTGGACGCGATCGCCGGCTATCTGACCGACCACTTCAACCGGGGCAGCACGCCCGAGGACATCCTGCGCGATCTCACGCCGGACACGGTCGAGAAGTACCTCTACACCCAGGACTGCCCCGACCCGGACCTGATCATCCGGACCAGCGGGGAGGTGCGCCTCTCGGGCTTCATGCTGTGGCAGAGCGCCTACAGCGAGTTCTACTTCTGCGACGCCTACTGGCCCGCCTTCCGCAAGGTCGATTTCATGCGGGCGATCCGGAGCTACCAGGACCGGAATCGGCGGTTCGGCAAGTAGAGCCACGCGCGAGAGGTTGTCGCAAGATCTGGACGGCGCGGGCCACGTGCGCGGGCTGGAGCCCGCGGCCCGGATCGGTCAGCACGAGTCGCGCGTGCAGCCGGCGCATGGGGTGATCGTCCACGATCACGTAGCCCGCCACGTGATGGGCCTCGAGCCAGGCGCTGATCTCGTCACCCCGGTCGGCGCCGGGCGGGCCCAGTGGCGTCGTGTCGATGACGCAGCCGGTGAACCCGGCGGCCTCGAGCATGGCCTGGAGCTCCGCGACCGTCCTGCCGTACCGCCAGGTCGAGGACACGACCACCTCGGCGCCCCCGGCCGCCACGATCTCGTTGAGCACCTGGACGCAGGCCGGCTCGAGGTCCCCGTAGCGGTCCCAGCGGCGAACGGGGGCCACGACCCCGTCGATGTCGAGGAAGACCACCCGGCGGGCCCCCTCGGGGGCGGGTGACGTCACGCGGGAGCGAAGATGCCCTCGGACTGCCCGATCGGCGTGGACGCGCCCGGGCCCGGCGCGTCCGGCGCCGCGAACGCGGCGTCCCGCTGCAGCACCGGCATGACCCGGTCCGCGAAGAGCCGCATGTTCAGCTCCGCCTCGTGGTGCGGCATGCCGCCGAAGGCGAACTCGGTCACCAGGTGGTCGAGCCCGGTGAGGCGGCGCAGCTCGCCGAGCTGCTGGAGGCACTCGTCGGGCGTGCCCACCACCTGGATCTTCACGTAGAAGTCGGCGGCCTTCTGGCGGAACGTCGGGTCCTTCATCTTGGCGTAGGTCTTGGCGGTCGCCCCGTAGGACTCGTAGCCCTTCACCGACGCCAGATGCCCGTCCGAGAAGTGGTAGTGGGCGTCGATCGAGTCGAACTTGCGGCTCAGGTACTTCACCGCGCGCTCGTGGGCCTCGGCCCGGCTCTCGGCCACCGAGATGTTGGTGAGGATGATCGGCGGCCGGGGCTCGTGTCCCACGCTCCGGGCGATCTCCCGGTAGCGCTCGATGTCCTGCGCGGCCTTCGGCCACTCGTTCTGCATGATCACGAGCACGCCGAAGCCGAGGCGAGCCATGATCTCGGCGGACTCGGGGCTCACCGACGAGGCGTAGATGCGCCGCTCCGGGTGGGAGATCGGGCGGGGGCGGATCGACGTGCGCGGGATCTTGAAGAACTCACCGTCCCACTCGAAGACGTCCTGGCTCAGCGCCCGGACCACGATCTGCGCGGTCTCCACGAAGCGGGCGCGCGCCTCCTCCATGGGGATCCGCATGCCCGCGTACTCCACGCTGGCCGCGCCGCGGCCGAAGCCCAGCAGGAGGCGGCCGCCGGCCAGGATGTCGAGCAGCGCGATCTCCTCGGCCAGGCGCACCGGGTCGTGCCAGGGCAGCACGATCACCGCGGTGCCGAGGGTGAGCCGGCGGGTGCGGCCCGCGAAGTAGCTCAGGAGCTGGGTCGGCGAGGGCGACATCGCGTAGCCGGTGAAGTGGTGCTCCAGCGCGAACAGCGAATCGAAGCCGAGCGGCTCCGCGAGGTCGCCCAGCGCCAGGTGATCGGCCAGCACCGCGGCGTCGGGCCGACCTTCCTGGGTCAGCATGTTGAGCGCGATCCCCACTTTCATGGCGCGTTCCTTCCTCTCGGGGGGCCGCTCATCGGCTCGCCCGCCCGTTCCGCAACAGCGCGCCCGGCAGCGGCCCGTCGGCCGCCACCGCGTCGCGTCCCCCTCGCCGGACCACCGTGCCGTTCACGATCACCGCCTCGATGCCGATGGCGTCGGAGACCAGCCGGTCGGCGCCCGCGGGCAGGTCGTGCACGCGCCGCAGCTTGCTGGCGCCCACGGTGGCGGGGTCGAACACCACCACGTCCGCCGCGAGGCCGGGGGCGAGCCGGCCGCGGTCGGTGATGCCGAACACCTCGGCCGGCCGCGAGGTCAGCATGCGGATGGCCTCGGGCAGCGCGATCGCCTGCTTCTCGCGCACCCACCGGCTCAGCAGGTAGGTCGCGAAGCAGGCGTCGCAGAGCTGGCTCGCGTGCGCGCCCGCGTCGGAGAGCCCCAGCACCGCGCCGGGCTCGGCGAGCAGCTCGGCCACCTCGTCCTCGTCGTGATTGAAGACCGCCATCCGGAAGCGGGCCTCCAGGTTGGTGGCCAGCGCCATGTCGAGCGCGAGGTCGATCGGGTGCACGCCCCGCTCGGTCGCCACCTCCACGACCGTCCGCTCCTCGAGCGACGGATCGGGCGGATACCAGGAGATCCAGGTCCGCGCCCAGCTGAGCCCGGCGAAGACCGCGCCCTTCCGGGGCCGCTCGAAGCTCTCCTTGAACGCGCGCCGGAACTCGGGGTCGGCGTAGATCCGCGCCTTGCCCGCGGCGTCGGCCACCGAGATCGGCTTGAACACCGACATGCTCTCGAAGATGAACGGCTCGCTGAACTGGAACTCGAAGTTGAGCGTGCGGCACGTCACCTGGGGAACCACCGGCAGGCCCTGCTGGATCAGGGCGCGCGACTTCTCGAGCAGCTCGCGGTGCGAGCCCGGCCCCATCATGCCCGCCAGGAGCGCGGTCCAGGTGACCGGCCGTCCGGTGGCGCGCGCCAGCGTCTCGAACTCCTTGAAGAACAGCTCCCGGCCGACGGTGGCCTGCAGGATGCCGCGTCCCGCCTCGCCGAGGGCGCCGGCCAGCGCCTCGATCTCGGCGAACTGGGCCGCGCGGCTCGGCACCGGCTTGCCCGCGTAGCCGATGTGGGTGGAGGCCTTGGAGGTGGCGAAGCCGATGGCGCCCGCGTCGATGGCTTCGCGAACGATGGCGCGCATGCGCGCGATCTCGGGCTCGGTCGCGGGCCGCTCGGTCGCCTCCTCGCCCATCACGTAGAGCCGGAGCGGGGTGTGGCCCAGCAGCACCGCCACGTTCAGCGCGGTGCCGCGGCGCTCGACCGCGTCCAGGTACTGGGGAAACGTCTCGAACGGCCACGCCTCCCCGAGGCCCGCCTCCAGCGCGGCCAGGCTCATGCCCTCCACCTTCTCCAGCGTGCGCATGATCAGCCCGCGGTGGTCCGGGCGGGTGGGCGCCACCCCGAAGCCGCAGTTGCCCATCACCACCGTGGTCACCCCGTGCCAGGGCGAGATGGTCAGCATCCGGTCCCACATCACCTGCGCGTCGTAGTGGGTGTGCACGTCCACGAAGCCGGGCGCCACCACGAGCCCGTCCGCCTCGATGGTCTGCGCGGCGCCGTCCTTCACCTCGCCGACCGCGGCGATCCGCCCGTCGCGGATGCCCAGATCCCCGCGCGCGCCCGGACGGCCGGTGCCGTCGTGGACGATGCCGCCCCGGATGACCAGATCGAGCGCCATCGCTCAGGCTCCCGACAGGCCGTACAGCTCGGCCACGTTGTCGTGGAGGATCAGGCGCAGCTCCTCGGGGGTGAGATGGGCCGCGTGCTTGGCGAGCAGGGCCTGCGAGTTGGGCCACGTCGAGTCGCTGTGCGGGAAGTCGTTGGCCCAGAGCAGCCGGCGGATGTTGCAGAGGTCCTTCACCTGGAAGGCGACCCAGTCGTCCTGGAACGTGGTGTAGACGTGCTCGCGGAAGTACTCGCTCGGCATCCTGGTGAGGGTGCCGGAGGGCAGCCAGTAGCGGTGCCGGTCGTAGGCGTGGTCCATGCGGTACATGAAGTGCGGCACCCAGCCCGCGTCGGCCTCCACGCACACCAGCCGGAGCCGCCGGTGGCGCTCGAACACGCCGCCGAACACGAAGGTGCCGATCAGGTCCTGGCAGCCGCGGATGATGGACATGAACGCGTTGAGCCGCGGCCCGCGTGCCTTGAGCGTGTCCTGCTGGCTGGTGAGGATGTGGAACGACAGCGGCAGCCCGAGGTCGACCGCGGCCTCGTAGAACGGGTCGTAGATCGGGTCGTGGTAGTCGGCCACCGCCGGGTTGCCCGGCATCATCACGCCGCGGAGGCCCAGCTCCCGGATGCGGCGCAGGTCGCGGATGCCGTCCTCCACCGAGCGCATCGCGGTCTGCCCGATGCCCAGCAGCCGATCCGGGTGCGCCGCGCAGTACTCGGCGATCCACAGGTTGTAGGCGTCGAAGCACGCCTGCTTGTAGTCGAAGTCGGGATGGTTGCAGAGCATCATGCCGACGGTCGGGTAGATCACCTCCGCGCTGACCCCGTCGCGCACCTGGTCCGCCAGCCGCGCGTCGGGGTCCCAGCCGCCGCGATGGAGGTCCTCGAAGCGGGCCCCGAACATCGCGAGCTCGGCCGCCGGCTTGCCCGCCGCGGCGACCAGCCCCATCGGGATCGGCTTGTCGAGGCCGTCGATCACGAAGATGTCGCCGCGCTTGGCGTCGCGCACCAGGCGCGGCGCCCGGTCGCGGTAGCGCCGGTCGATCCGCGCGGTGTAGGTGTCGGGGGGCTCGGTGATGTGCGAGTCCGCGGAGATGATCGGGACATCCGTGACCATGTGGGGAATCTCCTGTCCGGGGGACGTGCCCCGACCGCGGGCTCAGCCTAGCGGAGATTGCCACGCCTGTAAAGGCGCGGGGCCTTGACCGCCCGGACCCACCGGACTAGGCTCTCGCCACCTGACCCCGAGGGAGGCCGCCATGACCCGCATCGCCTACTTCAACGGCAAGTTCGTGCCCGAGACCGAGGTGCTCATCCCCTACCGCGACCGCAGCTTCAATCGGGGCGACGGCTGCTTCGACATGACCCGCACCTTCGACGGGCGCATCTTCCGGCTCGCCGAGCACGTGGAGCGCCTGTACCGCTCGCTGCGGTACCTGCGCATCGACATCGGGCTCGAGCCCAAGGAGCTCATCGCGATCAGCGAGGAGGTCGTGCTCCGCAACGAGCCCCTCCGCGCCGCCGCGGGCGACTGGTGGGTGGCCCAGCGGGTGAGCCGCGGAGTGGACGCGATCGGGGACGAGGGGTGGGCGCACACCGGGCCGCAGGTCATCGTGGACTGCACCCCGCTGCCGCTCAAGGCGCGGGCGGCCCACTTCCGGGACGGCATCGACGTGGTGGTGCCGTCGATCCGCCGCACGCCGCCGTCGACGCTCAGCCCGCGCGCCAAGACCCACAACTACCTGAACCTGATCCTGGCCGACCGGGAGGTGAAGACCGCGCAGCCGCAGGCGTGGTCGGTGCTGCTCGACGAGAACGGCAACCTCTGCGAGGGCGTCGGCAGCAACATCTTCGTGGTGCGGGACGAGCGCGTCGCCACGCCCCGCGAGCAGTACGTCCTGCCCGGGGTCAGCCGGCGCACGGTGATGGAGCTGGGCGCGCGGCTCGGCCTGGCCGTGGAGGAGCGCGACCTCGACGTCTACGACGCGATCACCGCCGACGAGGTGTTCCTGACCTCGACCAGCCTGTGCGTCTGCGCGGTCCGCTCGGTGAACGGCCACGTGATCGGCGACGGGCGAGTGCCGGGGCCGGTGACGAGGCGGATCACCCAGGCCTACATCGAGCACGTCGGCACCGACTTCGTGGCGCAGCACCTGTCCCGCCTCGGCTGAGCGCCGGCGGCCTCGGTAGACCATCACGGGCCGTGGCCGAGGTGCGTCCGGCGATGGTAAGGTGGGGCCAAGCGGCCGGTCCGTGCGGCTCGGCCATCAACACCCAGGAGATCCGCTCATGTCCCGTCTGAACTTCGGCGCCTTCCTCGCGCCCCACCATCCGATCGGGGAGCACCCGATGCTGCAGTTCCGCCGGGACCTGGATCTGGTGGAGCACCTCGACCGGCTCGGGTACGACGAGTTCTGGTGCGGCGAGCACCACTCGAGCGGCTGGGAGATGATCGCCTCGCCCGAGATGTTCCTGGCCGCGGCCGGGGAGCGCACCCGGCGCATCAAGCTGGCGACCGGCGTGGTGTCGCTGCCGTACCACCACCCGTTCAACGTCGCCCAGCGCATGGTGCAGCTCGATCACATGACGGGCGGCCGGGCCATCTTCGGCTCCGGGCCGGGGGCCCTGGCCTCGGACGCCCACACCCTCGCCATCGACCCGATGCTCCTGCGCGACCGGCAGGACGAGGCGATCGGGATCATCCGGCGGCTCTTCCGGGGCGAGCGCGTGACCTACCGGTCCGACTGGTTCACGCTCCAGGACGCGGCGCTCCAGCTCCTGCCCCTGCAGGAGGAGATGCCGTGCGCGGTCGCTTCCCAGATCAGCCCGTCCGGCATGACCCTGGCCGGCAAGCACGGCATCGGCATCATCTCGCTCGGCTCGCTGTCCGAGGAGGGCCTGAACGCGCTGGCCACCCAGTGGAGCTTCGCGGAGGCCGCGGCGGCCAAGCACGGCCAGACCGTCGATCGGAAGAACTGGCGCGTGCTGCTGAGCTGGCACATCGCGGAGACGCGGGAGCAGGCGCGGGCCGAGGCGCGCGACGGTCTCTTCCGGCACCACAACGAGTACATCACGGCCACGCTGCAGCGTCCGGGCGCCCGGCCGTTCTCGGATCCCGACGAGGCGGTGGAGAGGACCGCCTACGCGCCGGGCGCGGTCGCCACCATCGGCACGCCGGACGACCTGGTGGCCCGGATCAAGTCGGTGCTCGCGCTGTCGGGCGGCTTCGGCACCGTGGTGGGCTTCGTGCACGACTGGGCGAACCCCGAGAACACGCGCCGCAGCTGGGACATGGTCGCGCGCTACGTGGTGCCGGAGATCAACGGCTACGTGGCCAAGCTCCGCGAGTCGCGCGAGTTCGTGGCCACCAACCGGGAGTACTTCGATCGCGCGCGCGAGGCGGTGATGGCCAAGATCAAGGAGAACGACGCCGCCGCGGCCGCGCTCAAGGTCACCCGGTCGCCGCTGCTGCCCGCCTCGGCCAGCAACGTCCCCGACCTCGACCAGGCCCGCGCCGATCTGACCTCTCGCTGACCGCCGCCGCGGGGGCGTTTCTACCCGGTCGTTTATTCCCGGCCCCGCTCGCGGTGGTGCCCGCAAGTGTCGGGGGTGGGCCGCGCGGAGCCGCGGTACGCGGTTTGCTGCGCAATCGCGGGGAGGGACACCGACGATGAACGGACCGATTCCCGGGCGCTGGGCCCCGTATCTGCAGAGCGTGCTGCGCATCGTGCTCGCCTTGCTCTACATCTGCCACGGCACGCAGAAGCTCTTCGGAGTGCCCTCCGCGGAGCCGCGCCCGGGGGTCGCGCTCGTGTCCCTGCTGGGCCTGGCGAGCGGGCTCGAGATCGTCGGCGGGACGCTGCTCCCCCTCGGGCTCTTCACGCGACCGATCGCGTTCCTGCTCTCCGGCGAGATGGCGGTGGCGTATTTCATGGTGCACGCGCCGCGCGCCTTCTGGCCGCTGGTCAACGGCGGGGAGCCGGCGGTGCTCTTCTGCTTCGCGTGGCTCTACCTGGCCGCCGCAGGCGCCGGCCCGTGGAGCCTGGATGCCGCCTGGCGCCGCGGCCCGGCGCGGAGCGGGTGATCGTGCGCTACCACGTCCTCGCCTGCGACTACGACGGCACGCTCGCCCACGACGGCACCGTCGAGGCCGAGACCGTGGAGGCGGTGGCGCGCCTGCGCGAGACCGGGCGTAAGGTGGTGCTGGTCACCGGCCGGCACCTCGAGGACCTCCTGCAGGTGCTGCCGCAGCCCGACCTCTTCGCGCGCATCGTGGCCGAGAACGGTGCGGTGGTCTACCGTCCGGACACGCGGGAGACGCGGGTGCTCCACGAGCCGGTCCCGGACGCGCTCGTGGACGCACTGCGCGCGGCCGGCGTGTCCCCGCTCGATCGCGGCCGGGTCATCGTGTCGACGTGGCAGCCGTGGGAGACCACCGTGCTGCGCGCGATCCAGTCCCTCGGCCTCGAGCTGCAGCTGATCTTCAACAGGGGGGCGGTGATGGTGCTCCCGACCGGGATCAACAAGGCATCCGGGCTGCGCGCCGCGCTGGACGACCTGAAGCTGTCGCCCCACAACTGCGTGGGCATCGGCGACGCCGAGAACGACCACGCGTTCCTGGAGGCGAGCGAGTGCGCGGTGGCGGTGGCCAACGCGCTGCCCGGGCTGAAGGAGAAGGCGGACTGGGTGACCGGCGCGCCCCACGGCGCCGGCGTGCGCGAGCTGCTCGACCATCTGGTGCGCTCGGACCTGGGCGACCTCGAGCCGCGCCTCACCCGTCGCCGGCTCACGGTGGGCACCGCGCCGGGCGGCGACGTCCAGATCGCGCCCCTCACCGCCAATGTCCTGATCGCGGGGCCGTCGGGGAGCGGCAAGTCCACGCTCGCCACCTCCATCATGGAGCGCCTCATGGAGCGCGACTACCAGGTCGCGGTGGTCGATCCGGAGGGCGACTACCGGTCGATGCCCAACGCCATCGTGCTGGGCGACCAGGAGCGCGTGCCGAGCGTGGACGAGGTCCTCGACGTCCTCGATGTGCCGGACCGCCACGTGGCGATCAATCTCCTCGGCGTGGCGCTCAAGGACCGACCCGCGTTCATCGGCACGCTGCTGCCGCGGCTGCAGGAGCTCCGGGCCCGGGTGGGCCGGCCGCACCGTCTGGTGCTCGACGAGGCCCACCATCTGTTTCCCCCGGAGTGGGACCCCGCGCCCCTGATCACGCCGCAGGCGTTGACCGGCCTGCTCCTGATCACGGTGCACCCCGAGCACGTGGCGCGCGCTCTCCTGGAGCAGGTGGACGTGATCTTCGGGGTGGGAGGCTCCGGGGAGGCGGTGGCGCGCTCGTTCTGCGTCGCCACCGGCCGGGCGGTGCCCTCGTGGTCGCCCGCGCCGCTCGCGCCCGGGGAAGCGCTCGTCTGGTGGCCCGGGGGCGCGGACCCACCGGGGGTGTTCCGCTTCGAGCCCCCGCGCGCCGAGCGGCAGCGCCACGTGCGCAAGTACGCCGAGGGCGAGCTGGGGCCGGACCGCAGCTTCTACTTCCGCGGGCCGGGGGAGCGGCTGAACCTGCGCGCCCAGAACCTCACGCTCTTCCTCCAGCTGGCCGACGGGGTGGACGACGAGACCTGGATGCACCACCTGCGCCGGGGTGACTACTCGCGCTGGTTCCGCGAGGCGATCAAGAACCCGGAGCTGGCCGCGGAGGTCGCCGCCATCGAGGCCGACTCCGCCGCCGACCCGGCCGGCAGCCGCGCGGCCATCCGCGCCGCCGTCGAGCAGCGCTACACCCAGCCCGCCTGAGCACGTCGCGCCCGCATCCCGCCCCGGTGTAGGATCGCGCGGGGGCACAACCATGAACCTGACCACCGTGACCTACGCCACCGCGGACGGGGTCGCCCGCATCGTGCTCAACCGTCCCGGCCAGCTGAACGCGATCTCGCCCGAGCTCCTGGACGACCTCGACCGGGTGTGCGCGGCGATCGAGGACGATGGGGCGGTACGCGCGGCCACCCTGACCGCCGCGGGCCGCGCCTTCTGCGCCGGCGCGGATCTGAAGGCGGTGCAGGCGACGGTCGGCGACGCGGCGCGGTGGGCCGCCTTCATGCGCCGCTGGCACCAGGTCTTCGACCGCATCGAGGCGCTGCCGGTGCCGGTGGTGGCGGGCGTGCAGGGCCTGGCGCTGGCCGGCGGGCTCGAGCTGCTGCTCGTGGCCGACCTGGTGGTGATGGACGAGACCGCGCGGCTCGGCGACCAGCACGCCAACTTCGGGCTCATCGCGGGCGGCGGCGGCAGCCAGCGGCTGCCCCGCCTGATCGGCGCGCGGCGGGCCAAGGAGCTCATGCTCCTCGGCGGCTGGGTGGACGCCGCGCAGGCGCTGGCCTGGGGACTGGTCAACCGCGTGGCGCCGGCGGGCCGGGCGGCCGCGGTGGCGGAGGCCCTGGCGCGCGAGCTCGCGGGCAAGAGCGCCGCCGCCAGCCGCACCGCCAAGCGGCTCGTGGACGAGGGCCTCGACCTCACGCTCGCCGAGGGGCTCGCGCTCGAGCGGCGGCTGGCCGGGGAGCACATGCGCGGGGCGGACGCGGCCGAGGGGCTGCGCGCCTTCGCGGAGAAGCGCGCGCCGGTCTTCCGATCCGGCCGGTGAGGCGGCTCGGGCGCGTCCTCGCGATCGGCCTGCTCGTCGCGGTCGCGGCCTCGCTCTACTTCGCGGTCCGCGACGTCCCGCTGCCGGAGACGGTCCGGATCCGCCCGCAGGTCATGGAGTCGGAGCCACGCCAGGAAGCGACCGACCGCGCGCCATTCACCGTCACCATCGCGGGCTACACCTACCGGCTCACGCCGCGGGCCGCCTACGACATCACGGGGCTCGTGGTCTCGCAGCACCGGGGCGACGCGCTCTTCAACCTGTACCACCAGGCCGACCCCGGCAACGTCCGGGACGTGTGCGTGGTGTGGGGCGAGTCGATCGCCAACGGCTCCTACCGGGAAGTGCAGTTCTGGAGCGGGGAGTTCACGTGCTCGTTCGCGTGGACCACCGCGAGCTCGCCGCCGTTCCGGCCGGAGCACGCCTCCAACAACCATCTCCTGCCCGCCGATGCGGCGATCGCCCGGCAGATCGGCGCGCTCGAGGTCGGAGACCAGATCCGCATGACCGGGCTGCTCGTGGACTACACGGTCTCGAAGGACGGGCGCGAGATCTTCACCCGGACCACGAGCCTCACCCGCGGGGACACCGGCAACGGCGCGTGCGAGATCCTCTACGTCACCGGGCTCCAGGTGCTCGCGCCCGGCGCCCACCTGCGCGCGAACGCGGCCCGCTACTGCGGGTACGCGAGCCTGGCCCTGCTGGGCGCCCTCGTCGCGGCCTGGGTGGCGCGGCCGCCGCTGGCCGCCTGAGCCGGCGCGGCGCTCAGCGCGGCCCCGGGTCGAGGCCGCGGCCGGGATTGATCAGGTACTTCGCGCCGGTGGCCTGCCGGCTGTAGATCGCGATCTCGTCGAGCCGCAGCGCCTCCGCGAGCGAGACCTCCTTGGTGTACGTGCTCGCGAACGTGGTCTTGATCTCGGCGGCCACCCGCTCGCGCAGCTTCTGGGCCGCCTCGAAGCCGATCTTCTGGAGGAACGCGGTGAGCAGCCAGCCGCCGACCCCCCACGCCATCCCGAAGGTCCGGTGGAGCTGGGTGGGCCCGCGGTCGAGCCCGCCGTAGATGTAGACCTGCTTGTGCACGGTGGAGCCGTAGCGGCTGTACTCCTTCGCGGTGCGGGTGGCGGCCGCCTCCATCGCGGCGAGGATCTGGCCCGCGAGCGTGCCGCCCCCGATGGCGTCGAAGGCCACGGTGGCCCCGGTGGCGGCGAGGGCGTCGGTCAGCTCCTCCATGAAGGAGGGCGAGCTCGAGTCGCACACGTGCACCGCGCCGATCTTCCTGAGCAGCGCGGCCTGCTCGGGCCGGCGCACGATGTTGACCAGGTCCACCTTGTCCGCGAGGCAGATCTTGACCAGCATCTGCCCCAGGTTCGACGCGGCCGCGGTGTGCACCAGCGCCCGGTGGCCCTCCGCCCGCATCGTCGCCACCATGCCCAGCGCGGTGAGGGGATTGACGAAGCAGGAGGCGCCCTCCGCGGGCGTGGTGCCGGGCGGCAGCACCAGGCACTGCGCCGCCTTGATGCAGCGGTACTGCTGGTACATGGCGCCGCCCAGGATCGCCACCGTCTTGCCCAGCAGGGCCTGCGCGGCGGGCGAGGAGCCCGCGCGCACCACCACGCCCGCGCCCTCGTTGCCGACCGGCATCGGCTGATCGAGCCGCCCCGCCATCGCCTTGAGGGCGGCGGGGGGGAGGCGCGCGGTGACCACCGGGCGGTCCGGCGTGCCGGCGGCGGTGGCCGTCGACATGTCGGCGCCCGCGAAGAGCAGGCCCTGGTCGGAGGGATTGATGGGCGAGGCCTCCATGCGGACGATCACCTCGTCCGGCCTGGGCTCGGGCACCGGCACGCTCACGAGTGACAGTTCGAGGGTGCCGGCCGTCTTGACGGTCGAACGCAGGGCAAGGCCGGTGTGGGGATCGCTCATGGCTCGTCCTCCCGGTTGCTGACTCGTGGACCACCGCTCACGTACAGGGTCTCGCCGGTGATGAAGTCGGCGCGATCGGAGGCGAGGAACACGACGGCCCACGCCACCTCCTCGGGCCGGCCCAGGCGCGGGAGCGGCACCTCGCGCGCGGCCTGGGCGATCATGGCCTCCGTCTTCCACACCGCCAGCACGCCTTCGGTCTCGGTCGGCCCGGGAGTGACCGCGTTCACCGTGATGCCGTGGCGCGCCACTCCGCGCCGAGGCTCTGGGTGAGGGCGGTGACGCCCGCCTTCGCCGCCGCGTAGGCGGCCATGCCGCGCGAGCCGGCGCGCCCGGCCACCGAGGTGATGTTCACGATCTTGCCGCGCCGGCGCGGGATCATCACCCGCGCGACCGCCTGGCTGATGAGGAACACGCCGGTGAGGTCGATGCCCACCATCGCGTCCCACTCCCCTCGCGAGCGGTCGGCGAGGGGAGCGCGCGGATGCGATGGCCCGCGTTGTTCACCAGCAGGTCCACCGGCCCGAGGGAGCGCCCGGCCTCGCCCCCACGTGATCGACCTGGGCCGCGTCCCGCACGTCGCAGCACGGGGCGAGCGCGCGTCGCCCGAGGCCGCGCACCTCCGCGGCGACCGCCTCCAGCGGCTCGAGCCGCCGGCCGCAGGCCACCACGTCGGGGCCGGCCCGGGCCAGCTCGATCGCGATCGCCCGGCCGATGCCCTGGCCGGCGCCGGTGACGATCGCGATCCGGTCGGTGAGCATAGGCCGGTAACGTACCACGGCCTCCGCCCCCGGGGCGGGGCGTCGCTTGACCGCCGCTCCCGTCGGGACTAGGCTCGCGCCGAGCCGGAGTCTATGGCTGCCCGACCCCTAACGGTTCTCCGAAGGAGGTTCGCCATGGCCCACTACCTCAGCCCCGAGGAGCTCACCCGGACGGCGCCGGCCGAGGTCGCCGCCTTCCCATCCCCCGTCCCCACCCAGATCGTCTCCAACGGGGAGTTCAATCCGCTGCCCCAGACGCGGGAGCAGCAGCGGGTGGAAGCCCGCATCAAGGAGATGGCCGACCGGCTCGGCCCGCGTCACGGCATGGACCGGCGGCAGTTCCTCGCCTCCAGCGCCGGCATGGCGGCCGCCTTCCTGGCCATGAACGAGGTGTTCGGCCGGATCTTCGACGTGAGCCCGGCCGAGGCCCAGACCCCGGGCGTCGCCAACCAGCGCGCGGGCGCGCTCTCCAAGCAGTTCATCATCGATGTGCAGACCCACTTCGTCCGCGACGACTTCAACCAGGTTGGCCTGCTCGACCTGGCCAAGTACGCCAAGGACAACTGGAACCCCGGCCTCTGGGGCGTGGACACTCTGGCCCGCTACAAGTTCGAGAACTACCTCAAGGAGATCTTCGTCGACAGCGACACCAAGGTGGCGCTGCTCTCCGGCGCGCCCTTCGACGACCCGACCTGGGATCTCCTGAGCAACGACCAGATCGCCATGGCGCGCGCGTCGATCAACAAGATCAGCGGCACGCGCCGGCTGCTCGCCCACTCCGTCTTCACCCCCAAGCGGGCGGGCTGGATGGACGAGGTGGACCGCTGCATCGCGACCGTGAAGCCCGACTCCTGGAAGGGCTACACGATCGGCGATCCGCTCTTTCCCTCCAAGCAGCAGTCGTACTGGCGTCTCGACGACGACAAGCTGATGTATCCGTTCTACGAGAAGATCAGCAAGGCGGGCATCAACACCGTGTGCATCCACAAGGGCCTCCTGCCCGCGGACTACGAAAAGTCCTGGCCCGGGGTGTGGGAGTACAACACGGTGTGGGACGTGGGCAAGGCGGCCAAGGACTGGCCCAAGCTCAACTTCGTGATCTACCACGCCGCGCTGCGGCCGTTCCTGGAGAAGCCCGATGAGGCGATGGCCGAGTTCGATCGGACCGGCCGCATGCCGTGGGCCACCGACCTCGCCGAGATCCCGGCGAAGTTCGGGGTCCGGAACGTCTACGGCGAGGTCGGCACCGCCTTCGCGAACTCGGCGGTGGCCAACCCCCGCTTCGCGGCCGCCTTCATGGGGACGCTGATGCGCGGGCTCGGCCCCGATCGCGTGCTGTGGGGCACCGACTCGGTGTGGTACGGCTCCCCGCAGTGGCAGATCGAGGCGATGCGCCGCCTCGAGATCCCGGCCGACATGCAGAAGAAGCACGGCTTCGCGCCGCTCGGCCCCGCCGACGGGCCGGTCAAGACCGCGCTGTTCACCCGCAACGCGGCGCGGCTCTACCACATCGACGTGAAGGCCGTCCAGGGAGCCATCTCACGGGACAAGGTGGGGGCCATCAAGGCCGAGTACGTGCGTCTCGGCGGCCTCCGCAGCAACACCCGCTACGGCTACGTCCATCGCGTGACCGCGTAGCCGCCCCGCTGCGCAGGCCGGCGCCGGTCGATCCCGGTCCGGCCTGCGTCGCGCACGTCTGCGGCGGCTCACCCGGCGTCGCCCGGTTGCGTCTCCAGCAGGTCCAGATACTTCTGGACCAGCTCGGCCAGCTGCGCCTTCTCGGGCACGCGGTAGAAGACGCGATAGGCCGCGTCCGCCGCCACGCGCTCGGCCACCTTGCCCAGCACCGTCTTGATCACCACCTGCACGGTCTGGTTGTCGCCGACCGAGACCTTGCCGAACGCGCCGAAGGAGGCCCCGAAGCCCCCGAAGCTGCCGCCGGTGATGCCGCCCACCATCGAGGCCTTCAGCGCCGCGGTCTGCCCCACGTACTCGATGGCCCGGGCCTTGTCCTTGGTGATGCCGCAGCCCTCGGCGACGAGCGGCACCGTCTGGATCAGCGGACTGCCCTCACCGCCCTGCCCGGGCGCCTTGATCCGCACGCCCACCACCGTGGGCTCGAGCGGCGGGGCCTTCGGGTCCTTGAGGGCGAGGTCCGCCGCGTCCTTGCTGAACGAGGCGGGATAGTAGAGCGGGCCCTTGTCGCCCTTCTCGGTCCACACCGGACCGCGCACCAGGTAGTCGCCGACCGCGTCGATGATCACCGAGACCACGCCCGCGATCTCGGTGTTTCCGATCGTGCGGGAGATGGCGGGCGCGGGCAGGATCGTGCCGAAGCGGTCCACGTACTTGCCGTCGACGTAGGCGGACACGTAGGCGACCAGCACCTGGTTGAACTCGTGGACGTCGGCGGCCAGGCGCGCGCGGGTCTCCGCGCTGTCCGTGCTCGGCTCCTGCAGGTCGTGGCGCAGGAACCGCTCCTGGATGCGCCGGCCGAAGTCTTTCAGGAGGCTCGCGTTCAGGTCGTGCAGCATCGCGAACCGCTCCCGCGCGCTGAGGCTGGGGGAGGCGCCGGCGTGGATCGCGTCGACCACGAAGTCGACCACCTTGTGCTCGTGCAGGCGCGCGACCACCGCGCGGGCCCGCTCCCGCAGCCGCGCCTCCGCCGGCGAGTCGGGCGGCTGCGGGCAGGTGCTCGCCACCTCCCGCGTGAACGGCATCACCTCGCGGATGAGCTGGCGGGTGGGAATCCCGCCACAGCCCGCGCATGCCAGCGTCAGGACCAGCGTCCACCACACCCGGATCGGCGAGCGGCTCATAGAGGCCTCCTGGAATGCGAGTCGGGCCCGTGCCCACTGAGCGTAGGTGGCTCCTCCGGCTTGCGTCAAGAAACGTGGTGCCGGTGGCGGGCGGCAGAAAGTTGACTCTGCGGCCGGCGGCGCCTCACACTCGGAGGACGGTCGCCCGGGAGGGATCGACGCATGGGTTGGAAGGACGAGATCCAGCACGTCGTGGTCCTGATGCTCGAGAACCAGTCCTTCGATCGACTGCTCGGGTGCCTCCGGCTCGACGATCCGGCCCAGCGCCTCGACGGGCTCCCCGGCCAGGTGTCGCTGCCCGCGGACCTGACCGCGCCCGGGCGCCGGGTGCCGCTGCCGCACGGCACCGATCCGGCGCTCTACGTCACCGACCCCACCCCGGGGCATCAGCTCGACGACATCAACGAGCAGATCTTCGGACCGGCGCGCCCGACGGCAGGGGCCACCGCCACCATGACCGGCTTCCTGGCCAACTACGCGCGGCAGGAGGGCGACGACGGCCGCCCGATCGGGGTGGAGCGCGCCGCCGCCGGCCTGGCCTGCCTCGATTCGTCGCTGGTGCCGGTGATCTCGACGCTCGCGCGCAGCTTCGTGGTCTGCGATCGCTGGTTCGCCTCGGCGCCGGGGCCCACGTGGCCGAACCGCTTCTTCGTGCACGCCGCCACCTCGAACGGCTATATCGACAGCCCCGGCACCCTGGAGCAGCTCGCGGGCTTCCTCGGCGGCCGGTTCCGCCTTCGCACCATCTTCGAGAGCCTGGCCGCGGCGGGGCGCACGTGGGCGGTGTACTTCGGCGATCACGCCCAGGCCTTCGGCATCAGCTCGCTGCACCGCTTCGCGCGCGACAACTTCCGCCGGCTCGAGACCTTCGCCACCGAGGTGGCCGCGGGCACGCTGCCGCACTACGCGTTCCTCGAGCCGCGGTACATGGACGTCCCCGGCAGCCCCGCCAGCGACCAGCACCCGCCGCATCATCTGATGGAGGGTGAGCGGCTGATCGCGTGGGTGTACGACACGCTGCGGAGCAACCCGGCCGTCTGGGAGCGCACCGTGCTGCTGCTCCTCTACGACGAGCACGGGGGCTTCTACGACCACGTGCCGCCGCCCCCCGCGGAGCCGCCCGACGACGCCTCCGCGGGCAGCGACGGCTTCACGTTCGACCGGCTCGGGGTGCGGGTGCCCGCGCTCGTGGTCTCGCCCTGGGCGCGCAAGGGCCGCGCGGACCACCGGGTCTACGACCACACCTCCGTGCCCGCCACGCTCAAGCGCCTCTTCGGCCTGCCCGCGTTCCTCACCCGACGCGACGCGCGCGCCAACCCGCTCGACGACGCGAACTTCCTCGAGGCGCCGCGCGCCCTCGACGACACGCCCGCGAACCTCGGCGCGCTCGTGGCCGGCCGTCCCCGCGCTGCGAGGCGGGAGTCGAAGCTCTCCGACCTGCAGCGATCGCTGCTGCTCCTGCGGGAGCTGGAGGGCACGCCGGGCGGGACGCGAGGGACGGAGATCCAGTCGCCGTGAGGCTCATGCGTCTGATCGCGGGCATCCTGCTTCTGGCGCCCGTGCTGGGCGGCTGCTTCGCCAAGGTCCAGGATCTGCCGCGCGCCCCCGCGTCTGCCTTCGCGCCGATCCCCGAGGCGGATCCCGACCTGCTGGTGGGGGTGGCGATCTCGGGCGGCGGCAGCCGGGCCGCCGTCTTCGCGGCGGCGGTGCTGGAGGCGCTGGCCCGCGTGCGCGTGCCGGACGGAGCGGGGGGCGAGCGTAGCCTGCTCGAGCGCGTGCAGTACGTGTCGAGTGTCTCGGGTGGCAGCCTGGCCGCCGGCTACTTCGCGGCCCGGAAGCCGCCGCGCCGCGAGCCGGTGCTCGGCCCCGGGCCCGCCGGCCTCTCGCCCGCCTACGAGGAGTTCTTCCGGGAGCTCAAGGCGGCCATGCAGGAGAACTTCCAGTGGGCGGCGGCCTGGCGGCAGATCGCGTTCCTCCGCGCGTTCAACCCGACCAAGGCCGCGTTCTCGCTCGCCGAGGCGTGGGACGCCCGCTTCTTCCACGGCATGACGTTCGAGCAGCTCTACGCGCGCGAGCGGGCGGGCGACAGCCCCCGCATCATCCTGAACGGAACCTCCTACAACTCCGGCCGCCGGTTCGCGATGACCACGCTGCCCGCGAGCGACTTCGACTACGACTTCGTGAAGCGGCTGCTGGACGACCTGGTGGCCCGCTCGCCGCGGGTGAACCCGGAGGGCCTGGCGATCATCCGGCGGAACCTGCAGGAGGCCCAGACCCAGTTCCTGCCGCTGACCTTCGACCAGATCGGCGCGGATCATCGCCGGCTGCCGCTGTCGCTCGCGGTCGCCTCCTCCGCCTCGTTTCCGCCCGCGGTGGGGCCGATCACCTACGCGGTGGGCGGCGAGCCGCCCTACCAGCACGTGGGCGACGGGGGCCTCTTCGACAACCTCGGCACCGAGTCGCTCACCACGCTGTTCCTCAAGAAGCTGGGCACCGAGGGCACCCGGCGCGGCCTCATCATCGTGGTGGACGCGGCGTTCCCGTTCAGCGCCAACGCCGCGTTCCTCGACACGAGCCGGCGCGGGTTCCAGGTCTTCCGCAAGGATCCGGCGCGCGTGGTGGGCATCATGGAGGAGCGCGCCAACGCCTACCAGCTCATGCTGTGGGACGCGCTGCGGTCCGAGGGCGTGCTGCTCCCCGGCTTCGAGCGTCTCCGCGTGGAGGTCCTGCAGCACACCGAGCCGGACTGGGGCACCTACCAGGAGCTGCCCGAGTCCTGCCGCGGCGACTTTCCCGCCGACGTGACCGCCAGGGCGATCAAGGAGTCGGTGAGCCAGGTGCCCACCCGGTTCCGGGTCTCGCCGTGCAACGCGGCGCTGATGATCCTGGCCGCGCACAAGGTGGTGAGGCTCCACGAGCGGCGGCTGGTCGACTTCCTGCGCCCCCGCCGATAGGGCGCGGGGCGTCCGCGCCACCGCGGTTGCCGGCCGCGCCGTCCTCGCCTATCGTGGGACGTGCCGCGGCGCCCGGGCCGTCGCGGCCCCCGACTCCCGGCCCGCGAAGCCAAGGAGGCCCCGCGTGACCGTGAAGAAGAACTTCTACAGCGACAACGTGTCCGGCGCCGCGCCCGAGGTCCTGGAGGCGCTCGTCGCGGCCAACGCGGGCGACACCGCGCCCTACGGCGCGGATCCGGTCACCGAAGGCCTCGCCGGCCGCTTCTCCGATCTCTTCGAGACGCCGGTCGAGGTCTATCCGGTGGGCACCGGCACCGCCGCCAACGGGCTCTGCGCGTCGATCCTCTCCGCGCCCTACGGCGCCATCTATCTCTCGGACGCCGGACACCTGCACGGCAGCGAGTGCGGCGGGCCGGAGTTCTGGTCGGGCGGCAACGCCCGCACGGTGCCGGTGGCGACGGTGGACGGCAAGCTGCAGCCCGGCGACCTGGCCCGCCTGGTGGACGAGGCGCTCGCGCGCCCGGCCACCGAGGTCCCCCCGCGGGCGGTGAGCATCACCCAGGGCACGGAGGCCGGCACGGTGTACTCGCTCGCCGAGGTGCGCGCGATCGTGGAGGTGGCCCGGGCCCGCAACCTGCTCGTCCACATGGACGGCGCGCGCCTGGCCAACGCGCTGGCCCGCCTCGGCTGCACGCCGGCCGAGGCCACCTGGAGGCTCGGCGTCGACCTGCTCTCCTTCGGGGCCACCAAGAACGGCGCGCTCACCGCGGAGGCGGTGGTGATCTTCAACCGCGAGCTGGCGGCGAGCGTGCGCTATCGGCGGCGGCGCGCCGGGCACCTCTTCTCCAAGATGCGCTTCCTCTCCGTGCAGCTCGACGCGATCGTCCGCGACGGCCTCTGGCTCCGCAACGCCGCGCACGCCAACGCGATGGCCCAGCGCATCCGCGAGGGGCTGGCCCGCATCCCCGGGGTGCGGTTCCCCAGCCCGACCGAGATCAACCTGGTGCTGGTGGCCCTGCCGCAGCCGGTGTGGGACGGGCTCGTGGCGGACGGATACAGCTTCTCGCGCCGCGGTCCCATGAAGGACGGCGTCATCCGGATCGCGTGCGCCTTCGACACGCCGGTGGAGGCGGTGGACGCGCTGCTGGAGGCGGCGTATCGCCACGCCGGCCTCTCCGGCCGCGCGCGCGTCAACGGGACCGCGGCAGCGCCGTCCGCGGCACCTCCGTCCCCGCCGTCACCTGCGTCGCGACGCGGCTGAGGTCCGTCCGTACGAGTCGGATCCCCGCGGTGTCGGTCCCGGTCAGCCGCAGCAGCGTCCCGGTGCCGGGCCCGGGCCGCAGGTCCTCCAGCGTGCAGTCGCGCACCGAGCGCAGCCAGATCGCGGGCCCGGCCTCCGTGGGCGGCGCGGTCCGCATCGCCCGCACGTGGGCGCGCCGCACGTCGTCCAGGATCAGGGCGGGGCGCGCGTCGGGCTGCGCGGTGGCCAGATCGATCCGATCGAGCGTGAGGCCCCGCACGTGGCGGCAGTACAGGCCGTACGCGGGCAGATCCCGGAACATGTAGGCGTCGGGGTAGGCGGTCTCCAGCTCGGGCACCGCGCGCGCCGCCGCCTCGGGCGCGCCCCCGCCCGCCGCGACCAGTCGCACGTCCCGCAGGGTGAGGTCCGAGATCGGCTGCCCCGCGAGACCGGCGACGGCGCCCGCGAGCAGGGCGCCGGTGGCCGACACCCGGCTGATCGTCACCCGCTCCAGGCTCCCCGCCAGCGGCACGTCCTGGCCCCGGCCGCGCTGCCCGAGCCGCACGAAGATCGGGCACCGCACGTTCTCCATCCGCACGTTGGCGATGGTGACCCGCTCCAGGCGCCCGCCGTCCACCGTGGTGAGCGCGATGCCCGAGCCGAGGTCGCCCTTCCACGGATGCGGCCGCCCCACCACCGTGCAGTCGAGGAAGGAGATGTCGCGGAAGTCGCCGCTCGACTCGGTGCCGAGCTTGAGCGCGTTGTGGTAGGTGCTGAGATGACAGTCGCGGACGGTCACGTTTTGGGTGCCGTGCCGCCGGCCCAGCGCCAGGCTCGCCTTGAGCGCGATGGCGTCGTCGCGCGTCTCGACGTGGCAGCCCTCGATGAGCACGTTCTGGCAGCAGTCCGGGTCGATGCCGTCGGCGTAGCCGTTGACGATCATGACCCGGCTGATCCGGACCCGGTCGCACCCGAGCAGGCTGATCGCGTAGTTGCCCGCGTTCGCGATGCCCACGTCGCGGATCTCGATCAGCCGGCAGCGCTCGAGCGCGATGGGTTTCGGCCCCGCCCGGCTCGACCGGTTGCCGTCGATGCGGCCCGGGCCCACGATGCGGACGCGCTCGACGTCCCGGCCCTGGAGCAGGGCGAAGCGGAAGTCGGTGGTCTCGGTGTCGGCGTGGGCCGCGTGGCCCGGCCGCTCCACGGCCTCGAAGTCCGCGTCGTCGCCGCTGGCGATCAGGGACGCGCCCTCGGCCAGGTGGAGCGTGACGTGGCTGCGCAGCCGCACGGTGCCCGACAGGTACTCGCCCGGCGGGAAGAACACGCGACCGCGCGCGCGGGCCGCCTGCTCCACCGCCGCCTGGATCGCCGCGGTGTCGCGGGTGCGTCCGTCGCCCCGCGCCCCCGCCCGGCGCACGTCGAAGGCGGGGCCGGCCGGGACGGCGGGCGGGGCGGACGCCGCGGCCAGGGCGCGCGGCAGCAGCGCCGGGGCGGCCACGGCCACCGTCGAGTGCCTCAGCAGCGCCCGGCGGGACAGTAACTCCATCGAGGGGCGGCCGGGCTAGCCGGCGGCGGCCGGTTCCTGCGTGTTCAGGTTGTTGACCACGCGCGTGACGCCCTCCACGCCCTGCGCCACCTTCTCGGCCAGCAGCTTCTCGGCGCGAGAGGGGACCGAGCCGCTCAGCACCACGGTGCCGTCCCGCTGCGAGCGGATCAGGACGCTCCGGAGCGAGACCGCCTTCGTCGAGTAGAGCTCGTACTCCACGCGGCGGGCGAGTCGATCGTCGGCGCCCTCCGGCGGGGCGGGAGTGTTCGCCACCGTGAGCCGGCTCCGGAGACCCTGCACGCCCGGGACCTGGGTGACGATCTGCTCCGCGGCGCGCTTGTCCTCCATGGAGTCGACCGCGCCATCGAGGGTGACGATGCCCCGGGCAACCTGCACCGAGAAGCGCTTGTCCGTGAGGCCCGGGCTCTGGGCCAGGCGGTCGCCGACGATCGTCTTCACCTCGAGATCGGCCACCCGGTCGCCCAGGTCCGCCATCGCCGGGTTCCGTCCCGCGGCCGGATCGACGGTGAGGTCGTTCTGCACGCCGGTCACGCCGGAGGTGTCCTGCGCGATGGCCCCGGCCAGTCGCCTCACTTCCTCGGTCGGCACTTCGCCGGTGAGCCGCACCGCGCCCTGGGTGGTGGTGGCCTTGATGTCGAACGCCGAGACGTGCTTGGAGAGCAGCAGCGCGGTCTTCACCTTGGAGGTGGTGGCCGCGTCCTGGGAGTTCTCCTTCACCGAGCGCAGCACGTCACGGATCGGCGCGGCACCCGGGGCGCGGTCCATCCAGAGCCCCGCCGCGATCGCCACGGTCAGGAACAGGAGGAGCACCACTCCGGCCGATCCGCGTCCCGACGGAGGAGGTCTCATATCGGCTCTCCCCGGCATTCCGCGTGCCAGTCGGCGCGCTGCGACAAACACCCGTCGTCACGGTGTGCCCGCCGGCGGCCGCGCGCCCGCGGTCAAGTCTTCCGGATGCGGCGTGAAGTAACTACTCGGTAAGGGCAGTCGTCTCGGCCCGCCCGGCCGCCCCGCGCTCGCGTGGAGCCCACGTCAAGCCGCGCTCCGCCGCGCGACGCGGTGCGACCGGCCCGTGGCACGGGCCGTGCTCTTGTGTGTCACGTCACGGTGCGACCGCCGGTCGCACGAGCGAGCATCACACGGGGAGAAGGAGAAGAGAGGAGGGGGTATGGAGACGCAGAGCGGCGCGTATCCCACGACCACGCAGGGGGCGGAGTCCGTCAGGGACTTCCCGGACCAGGTGCGCCGGCAGCTCAGCGATGGGATGGAGCGGATGTCCGAGACGCTCGCCGAGTATGCCCGCAAGCAGCCGACCACCGCGCTGCTGGTGGCGGCCGGCATCGGGTTCATCATCGGCGCCGTGCTGGGGATGGGCCGGCGGTAACCCCGCCGGTCGCCAGGTCCTGACGCCGTGGACGCGGTGGGCCTCGAGACGCGACGTCGACGCACCAGAACGCCGGCGCTCATCGGTGAGATCGGCAGCCGGATGGTCCAGCTCGCCCGGACCGAGATCGAGCTGGCCCGAGCCGAGCTGGCCAGCGACCTCCGTGTCGGGCGTCGCGCGCTCGTGGAGTTCGCGATCGCGCTGGCGGCCGCGCTGATGGGGGTGACCTTGCTGCTGGTCACGGTGGTGCTGGCCCTGGCCCTGGTGGTGCCGGGCTGGCTGGCCGGGCTGATCGTGAGCCTGCTCGTGCTCGCCGTCGCAGCGGGCTTTGCCTACATCGGGTGGCGAGACCGGCCTCGCTCGGCCCTGGCGTTGACCCGGAGATCCCTGAAGGAGGACTGGGAGTGGCTCAGGAGCCAGCTGTAGCCGAGCCGAGGGCCGGACGCTCTACGGCGCGGGCCGTAGCGCCCCGGGTTCCCGCTCACGACGAGCCGCGCGTCCGGGCCATCGAGGCGGAGGCGATGGTCCGCCGCGGAGAGCTGACCGGGCTGGTGCAGGAGCTCAGGTGGCGGCTGCGGCCGGAGCGACACATCGTCGGGATCGCGGTCACCGTGGTCGGCATGGCCGCCGGGGTGGCCGCGGTGGTGGCCATGCGCCGGCGCCGCGCGCGACGCGAGACCTCGCTGCTGGCGCGGGGCCGGCGCCTCAAGGCCGCGGTCGGCCGGCTGGTGGAGCACCCCGAGCGCGTGGCGGTGCAGCCGACGACCGGACAGCGGGTGCTCGAATCGGCCGCCGCGGCGGCGGCCGCGTACGTCATCAACGCGGCGCTGGAGCGGCTCGGCCGGAGCTTCCGTTCGGGGTGAGCGCGGTCGCCGGCCGGCGCCGTCAGCCGCCGGCGCCGCAGTCGTGCAGCGGAGGGATCGCGGGCAGCGTCTCGGGCGCGCTCGGGGCGGCCTGCCCGGCGTAGCGCGGAGTGGCGGCCTCGCGCGCCACCGCCGCGAAGAGCTCCGGGACCGCCTGGCTGTTGGCGAGCCCGACCGCCCACTTCGGCAGGTTTCCGGCGGGATCGGTCAGCACGCAGTAGCGGACGTCGGTGGCGGCGCTTCCGTCGCGGGCCGGCCGCAGATCCCAGAACCCCCGGTTCACCGAGACGCGGATGGCCGCGGCCGGCTTCACGTCGCCCGGCAGTCCGGGCTCGAGCGACCAGACGAACGCGTAGGCGAGTCGCCCATCGCTCTCGCGCCCGCGATGCTCCACGATGCGGATCACGTAGTGCCGATCGTCCACGAACAGCATGCCGAACGACAGACGCTGGTAGTTGAGCACCTCGCCCGCCGGGTCCCGGCCGAGCACGCGGCTCTCCTTCACGTAGGGCATGAAGGCGGGATAGCGCTCGAGATCGGCGATCACCGCGCGCAGCACGTGCGGCGGTGCGGCCAGCCGCGCCTGGGCCAGGACCTGCTTGACCTCCTGGCCCGGCACCGAGCGGGTCTCGACGGTGACCGCGGGGGCGGCAGGGGCCTGGGCCCGCGCCTCCGCGGCGAGGGCGAGCGGGGCCAGCAGCAGCACGCCGATGGACCGCACCGGACAAAGGTACACGGTCGGTCCGCCATCGTACAGCCGGCGCCGGCGCCGGGCGCCGGCCGATTCCGGTCGGACGGCGGCGCATTTCCGCCCGCCCACCGCCGTGGACGGGAACGAATCGACCGGCACATCGCTTGCTCCCTCCCCCGGCATGGCGACCCGCTGGCGATCCGTCGGCATCGTGATGACCACGGGGTCCGGCGAGGGCCGGGCCCGCGGCATCGCCCGGCGGCTGGTGCGCGTGCTGCGCCGTCGCGGCTCCACCGTCACGGTGGAGCGCTTCGACGACCTCCAGGCCCTGACCGAGTGGGCACGGACCAGCTCGCCGTTCTTCGGCGTGCTCTTCTGCGTCGGCGGCGACGCCACCCAGAGCGCCGCCGCACGGCTGGCCCACCGCCTGCGCATCCCGCTCGTGCCGATCCCCACCGGCTTCGGCAACCTCTTCGCGAGCGTCTTCGGCCATCCCTCGTCCCCACGCCGCGCGGCCCGGCTGCTCGCCGATGGCGAGGTTCGCATGGTGGACGTCGGCATCGCGGAGGGTCCGGCCGATGAGGAGCTGTTCCTGTCCCACAAGAGCTACGGCTTCCTCGACCAGGTGCAGGAGCGGGTGGAGGAGGGCCGGCGGATGCCGCGCCCGCGCGGGCGACGGCTGCTCGCCTACCACGCGACCGCCATCCGCGCGGTGTGCTCCACGCCGCTCACCCCCATCTCGGTGGAGGTCGACGGCGTCCCAGTGGCCCCGGACGCGGTGCTGGTCACGGTGGCGAACGTGGAGACCTATCGCGATTTCCTGCCGCTGACCCCGACCGCCTCGCCGGTCGACGGGCGCTTCGACGTCTTCGTGATCCCGCGCACGTCCCGGCTGGGGCTGGCCTGGCGGCTCTTCCTGCTCAGGCTGCGCCTGCCCGGCCGCTGGCGCGGCGCCTCGCTCCACCGGGGCCGCACCGTGGTGATCCGCCGCGAGGGCCGACAGGAGACGCTGCGGGTGGTCCGCCGCGCGCTGCCGCTCCTGCTCCCGCCCGGCGCGATCGCGGCGCTGGTGCGGCGTCAGGTCGAGGTCGAGGACGTCCCCGTCGAGAGGCTTGCCTGAAGCTCGGCGCGCTTGGCCAGCCAGCCCATCGTCACCAGCACCAGCAGCCCGATGCCGATCCACACCAGCTGCCGGGCGCGCCGCACGAAGCTGAACGCGAGGCCGGCGCCCGCCCCGAGCCCCATCGCCTCGAAGGCCGCCGCATTCGCGCCCTCGAACGCGCCGAGGCTGGCGGGCACCACGAACGTGGCGAAGCGGACGCCGGCGCCGAGCGCCTCCATCACCGTGGCGAGGACCAGATCGGCCGGGATCCGGAGGAAGTGAAGGATCAGGTAGGCCTCGACCGCGCCCAGCAGCCAGCCCGCCAGGTGGAACAGGATGGACAGTGAGAGACGCCGCCGGTCCCCGCGGTAGTAGGCCCGGAGCGAGGCGTCGAGCCGCTCGGTCGAGCCGTCACGCCTCACGACCCCCGCCCACTCGAGGAGTCGCCCGGCGCGGCCCACGATGCCGACCACCTGCACCGCCACGAACGCGGCGACCGCGAGGCTCTCCACCAGCAGGATCCACAGCATGATCCCGATCACGCGGGAGTCGGTGGCCAGGAAGGTCCACGCCAGCCCGACGCCGATCAGGAGGAACAGCGCCTGCGCGATCGTGATCGTGGTCTTGGCGATCACCACCGACGGCACGCTGGTGGTGTAGTCCACGTCGCGGCGGATGAGCCACGCCTTCACCGCCTCGCCGCCCATCGAGCCGAAGGCGGTCACCAGGTTCAACGCCTCGCCGGCCAGCCGCGCGCCGAAGAGCCGATGGAACGGCGCCGGCTCCCCGGTGAACGCGAAGCGCCAGCCGAGGGTGTCGATCGCCATGATCGCCGCGTAGGGCATGCACACCAGGATGAGCTGCCACCAGGTGAGCCGCTCGAGGGTCGAGAGGATCGGCCCCAGGCCGATGCGGTGCACCGACCACGCGATCAGCGCCAGGCCCAGGATCAGCAGCACGCCCTTCACGAGTCGCATCGTCGTCCCACGCTACAAGGGTTGTGCCATGGAGGGTCGCTCGGTCCGTCTGGCATGATGGGAGGGACGTCATGATCAGGCGCGCGCTCTCCTGTCAGGCCGCGGTCCTCCTCGGGATGGCCGCCCTCCTTCTCGTCGCCTATGCGGGCCTGGCCGTCGACGCGGCGCAGCATCATCTGATGCCGCTCGATGAGGGCCTCCGCAGCTGGGTGCTGCCCCTGCGGTCGTCCGTCCTCGACGGTCCCATGCGGACCGTGTCGTGGCTGGGGGAGCCCGCCGGCCTCACCGCGCTGATCCTGATCGGCTCGGCGGCGCTCTGGCGGCCGAGCCGCCGGTGGGCGCTCCTCCTGCCGCCGGTCATGGCCGGCACCGGGGCGTTGCAGTACCTCGGCAAGTGGGCCGCGGCCCGGCCCCGGCCCAACGAGGCCCCGTGGGGGTTCCCGAGCGGCCACGTCCTGAGCCTGGCGGTCTACCTGGGCATCGTCGCGTTCGTGCTGGTCACCCTGAGCGACCGCCGGCGGCGCTTCCGGGTCCTCTCGTGCTTCGCCTGCGGGGCCCTCCTGGGCGCCGTCGCGGTCAGCCGGATCTACCTCGACATGCACTGGCTCTCGGACGTCCTGGGGGGGTTCACCCTCGGCACCGCCTACCTGCTCGTCGCCATCTGGGTGGGCCACCGGCTGCCCGTCCCGCGGCCCGCCCTCGCCCCCGAAGAAATCCCGCAGACCGCCCTTGACTCGGGCGGGTCCCGCGTCTAAGCTCGCGCCACCGTCCGACCGGTTGGCCCGGGCGCTCGCCGTGAGCGCGGGCCGGGCAGGAGCGTGAGGCCATGGCGATTCTGACCATCTCCCAGGAAATGGGCAGTGGCGGGGCCGAGATCGGCATGACCGTGGCCGGTCGGCTCGGGTACAAGTACGTGGACAACGAGGAGCTGCTCGGGCGCGCCCAGCGCTACGGGCTCTCCGGGGAGCGCCTGGCCCGGCTGGCCGAGGACCGGCCGTCGTGGGTGGAGCGCTTCGACGCCGAGACCCGCCGCTACATCCTCTCGCTGCAGGTCGTGCTGTACGAGTTCGCCCAGGAGGACAACGTGGTGCTCATGGGCGGCGGCGGCCAGTGGCTGCTGCGCGGCGTGCCCCATGTGCTGCGCACGCGCATCGTGGCCCCGTTCCCGCTGCGGGTGAACCGGCTGACCGCGACGCTGTCCGCGCAGGGCAAGGAGCGCGTGACGCCGAAGACGGTCGCCCAGTTCGTGCGCCGCGACGACATCCAGAAGTCCGCCCGCATGCGCTACCTCTTCGACGCGGAGATCAAGGAGCCGGCGCTCTACGACCTGCTCATCAATACCGCGGTGCTCTCCCGCAGCGCCGCGGTGGAGCTGCTGGCCGAGGCGGCCCGCCGGCCGGAGCTCGAGACCACCGACGCGGCCCGACAGCTGGTCGCCGACCGCGTGCTCGCCTCGCAGGTGGAGGTCGCGCTCGCGGGACATCCCGAGATGCGGCGCCACCGGATCGACGCGGAGTGCGACCGCGGCATGGTCACGCTCGAGCTGCCGGCCGGCGCGGACCCCGACGTGGCGCGCGCGGTCGCGCGCGAGGTCGCGGGCGTCCACGGCGTGCGGCTCCGCGTGACCGAGATCCCCGTCGTCACCCCGTTCCCCGGGTGAGGAGACTGGGCAGCAGACGCCGGTAGTCTCCCGGCGCGCTCCTTCACGCTCCCGGGCCGCCGTGCCCCGTCGATCTGGGTCCGGCCCCGCGTCCACCGCGCGGACCCTGGGCGCGGTGGTGTTGCTGGTCGCGATCGCCGGCTGCGCGTCCGGCCGATCGCGGGCGTCCTCGCACCCCCCGGCGCCATCCGGTCTCACGCCCACCGCGTGCGAGCGCTACGCGCTCATGACCGGCAAGGCGCCCGACGTGGCCAGCCCGGCCGCGGCCGCCGAGAACCTGCGCTGGGGCGCGCTCGCGCCCGAGACCTGCCCCGACGCCGGACGCCTCGACGACAGCCCGCCCGGCGTGCCGCGCTGACGCGCGCCGTCCGGGTAGCGCTGGCCATCCAATCTCGCTATGATCCCCGGACCTGGGAATTGCCCGCATGGCCTTGCTGACCGTTCGCGACCTCAGCGTGGCGTTCCACACTCGCGACGGTGTGGTGCGGGCGGTGAACGACGTGTCGTTCTCCCTCGAGCCGGGTCGGGTGCTGGCCCTCCTGGGCGAGTCGGGCTCGGGCAAGAGCGTCACGCTCCGCGCGATCCTCGGTCTGCACGGCAGCCAGCACGCCCGCGTGAGCGGTGAGGTGCTCGTGAAGGGCCGGGACGTCAACCGGCTCGGGGAGCGGGAGCGCGAGGCCCTGCGGGGCGAGGTCGTCGCGCTCGTGTTCCAGGAGCCGATGACCGCGCTGGATCCGGTCTACACCATCGGCACGCAGATCGCGGAGACGCTGGCTCGACGCGGCCTGGAGCGGGCCGCCGCCCGCGCCCGGGCGCGCGCCCTGCTCGACATGGTGCAGGTGCCCTCGCCGGAGCGGTGCCTCCAGAGCTACCCCCACGAGATCTCGGGCGGCATGCGCCAGCGGGCCATGATCGCCATCGCGCTGGCCTGCGAGCCGGCGCTCCTGCTCGCCGACGAGCCGACCACCGCCCTCGACGTCACGGTGCAGGCCCAGATCCTCTGGCTGCTGCGCGATCTGCAGAAGCGGCTCGACCTCGCGGTGATCTTCGTCACCCACGACCTGGGCGTGGCGGCCGAGATCGCGGACGACGCCGCGGTGATGTACGCGGGACGCATCGTGGAGCAGGCCCCGATCCGCGAGCTGTTCCGCCGCCCCGCCCACCCGTACACGGCCGGGCTCATGCAGGCCACGGTGCGCCGGGGGCAGAAGGGGCGCCCGCTGGTACCGATCGCGGGGGCGCCCCCGAGCCTCCTCGCGCTGCCGCCCGGCTGCGCCTTCGCCCCCCGCTGCCCGTCCGCTCAGGACGTCTGTGCCGCCGCGCCGCCGGTCCGCGCGGTGGCTCCCAATCACACCGCCCGCTGTCATCTCGTCGCTCAAGGAGGAACGCCATGAGAGCCCTCGCCCGTCTGCTCCTCGCCCTGGCCCTCCCCCTGCTCTCGCTCGACGTCGGGTCCGCGCTGGCCCAGGGCACGCTGCGGATCGGCATGACCGCCAGCGACATCCCGTACACCGGCGGCCAGTCCGACAACGGCTTCGAGGGCTTCCGGTTCGTGGGCTATCAGATCTACGAGCCGCTGATCCAGTGGGACCTCACGCGCGCGGACCGGCTCGCCGCGCTGGTGCCCGGTCTGGCCGAGTCGTGGGAGGTGCGCAAGGACGCGCCCACCAAGTGGGTGTTCAAGCTCCGCAAGGGCGTGGTGTTCCACGACGGCAGCCCGTTCAACGCCGACGCGGTGGTGTTCACCTTCGAGTCGATCAAGAAGAAGGACGCCCCGCACTTCGACCCCTACGGCTCGGGCCAGGTCGGCTTCCGTCTTGCCTCGCTGGTCGCGGTCACCAAGATCGACGACTACACGGTGGAATTCGAGACCAACAAGCCCACCAGCTTCGTGCCGTACCAGATCTGCTACATGGTCATCGTGTCCCCGACCCAGTGGCAGAAGTTCAAGGACTGGCGCAAGTTCGCGGAGCAGCCGTCCGGCACCGGGCCCTTCAAGGTGACCCGCTTCGTGCCGCGCGAGCGGCTCGAGCTCGAGGCCAACAAGACGTACTGGGACGCCAAGCGCCGGCCCAAGATCGACAAGCTGGTGCTGCTGCCGCTGCCGGAGCCGACCACGCGGCTGGCCGCCCTGCGCAGCGGGCAGGTGGACTGGGTGGAGGTGCCGCCCCCGGACTCGATCCCGCAGCTGAAGGCGGCCGGCTTCACGATCACCCGCAACAGCTACCCCCACAACTGGACCCACACCCTGCGCATCGACAAGGAGCCGTGGAACAACAAGCTCGTGCGCAAGGCGGCCAACTACGCGATCGACCGGGTGGGCATCTGCAAGAGCCTGCTGAACGACACCTGCATTCCCGCCACCGGTGTGGTCTACAAGGGCCATCCCTGGTTCGGCAAGCCCAAGGAGACCTACGACTACAACCCGAACAAGGCCAAGGACCTCCTGCGCCAGGCCGGCTTCAGCCCGAGCAAGCGCCCCGCGAAGGCGGTGCACCTGATCTCGACCTCGGGCTCGGGGCAGATGCTCCCGCTCGCCATGAACGAGCTGGTCCAGAAGAACCTGAAGGACGTGGGCATCGACGTGGACCTGCAGCCGGTGGAGTGGAACACCCTGCTCACCCGCTGGCGCGCCGGCTTCAAGACCCCGGAGAACGAGGGCCTCAACGCCTGGAACATCTCGTGGAACTTCCTCGAGCCGTGGAGCGGCTTCGGGCGCTTCTTCCACAGCAAGTCGGTGGTGCCGACCGCGGTGAACACCATGCCCTACATCAACCCGGAGGCCGACAAGCTGATCGAGGAGGCCGAGCGCACGTTCGACGTCGCCAAGCAGGACCAGATCCTGGCCCGTCTGCACGAGACGATCGTGGACGACGCGCCGTGGATCTTCGTGGTGCACGACCAGAACCCGCGGGCGCTCTCCCCCAAGGTGAAGGGCTTCGTGCAGCCCCAGAGCTGGTTCGTGGACCTCACCTCGGTGACGGTGCGCTAGCGTCCCGTCCGTGTGGGTCTACGTCGGCCGGCGTCTGCTGCTCGCGATCCCCACCCTGCTGGGGGCCAGCGTCATCGTCTTCGCGATGGTGCACCTGGCCCCCGGCGACCCGATCGCGGCGGTGATGCCGGCCGAGTCCAGCGCGGCGGAGATCGAGGCCACCAAGCGCGCCTACGGCTTCGATCGCCCGCTGCCCGTGCAGTACCTCGTGTGGCTCGGGCGGGTGGCCCAGGGTGACCTGGGCCGCTCCATCGCCACCCGCCGGCCGGTCGTCCTCGACGTGCGGGACGCGCTCGCCAACAGCCTCGTGCTCGCGCTCTCCTCCTCGCTGCTCGCGTTCGTGGTCGGCATCGCCCTCGGGCTGCTCTCCGCGTTCCGGCAGGGGCGCGTGGTCGACAAGCTCTGCGCGATGCTCGCGGTGATCGGCGTCTCCGTGCCGCACTACTGGGCCGGCATCATCCTCATCATCATCTTCTCGGTGCAGCTGAACTGGCTGCCCGCGATGGGGGCGGCCGACGACCCCGGGCTCGGGCCGTACCTGCGGCACATCGCGCTGCCCACCGTGGCCCTCGCCCTGATCCCGCTCGGGGTCATCACGCGGGTGGTGCGGTCGGCGGCGCTCGACATCCTGAACCAGGAGTTCGTCATGGCCCTGCGCGCCAAGGGCCTCGCGGCGCGGCGGGTGTTCGTTCACGTGGTGAAGAACGCGGCCCCGCAGATCCTCACCGTGCTGGGCCTGCAGTTCGGCTTCCAGCTCGGCGGCTCGGTGCTGGTGGAGTCCGTCTTCTCGTGGCCCGGCACCGGCTACCTCCTGAACCTCGCGATCTTCCAGCGGGACATCCCGGTGCTGCAGGGGGTGATCCTGGTCCTGGCCACGTTCTTCGTGCTGCTGAACCTGGCGGTCGATCTGCTGCAGACGCTGATCGATCCCCGGATCGCTCGCCACTGATGGCGTCCTCGCTGGGACTCGGGGCGGCGGTCGACGCCGGGATGGCCGCGCCGGTGGCGGGGGCGCCGATGTCCTACTGGCGCACCGTCGGGTGGCGGCTCCGGCACGACCGGACCACGCTGGCCGCGGGCGCGGTGCTGCTGCTCATCGTGCTGTCCGCGCTGCTCGCCCCGTGGCTCGCGCCCCACGACCCGAGCGCGGGCTCGATCCGGCTGCGGCTCGCCTCGCCCGGGACGCCGGGGCACTGGCTCGGCACCGACGAGCAGGGGCGCGACATGCTGAGCCGTCTGCTGTGGGGCGGGCGCATGACCCTGCTCGCCGGCCTCACCCCGGTGGTGGTGGCGTTCGTGGTGGGCTCGGCGCTCGGGATCGCGGCGGGCTTCGTGGGGCGGACCACGAACACGCTGATCATGCGCACGATGGACATCTTCTACGCGTTCCCGTCCGTCCTGCTCGCGATCGCCATCTCGGGGGCCCTCGGTCCCGGGCTCGCGAACACCCTGATCTCGCTCTCCATCGTGTTCATTCCCCGAGTGGTCCGGGTGGCGGAGTCGGCCACCGTCCAGGTGAAGGGCCTCGAGTACATCGCGGCCGCGCGGGTGAGCGGGGCGGGGGTGGCCGCCATCGTGCGTCACCACCTGCTCGCGAACGTGCTGGGCCCCATCCTGGTGTTCGCGAGCACGCAGGTCTCGCTCTCGATCATCCTCGCCGCGGGCCTGTCGTTCCTCGGCCTGGGCGTCACGCCCCCCGAGGCGGAGTGGGGCCTGATGCTGAACACGCTCCGTCAGTCGATCTACGTGAACGCGGTAGTGCCCGCACTGCCGGGACTGGCGATCTTCGCGACGTCGATGGCGTTCAACCTGCTCTCCGACGGCCTGCGCGACGCCATGGAGGTGCGCGGGTGACCGCGCCGCTCCTGCGGGCGCGCGATCTCACCAAGCGCTTCCCGCTGCGCGGCGGGCTCCTCGGACGTCCCCGCGCGTGGGTCCACGCGGTCGACGGCGTGTCCTTCGACGTGAACCCGGGCGAGACGCTCGGCATCGTGGGCGAGTCCGGCTGCGGCAAGTCGACGCTGGCCCGCCTGCTCCTCCGGCTGATCGAGCCGGACACGGGCAGCGTCGCCTTCGCGGGCGAGGACGTGCTCCGCGCCTCCCGGTCCCGGATGAAGCGGCTGCGGCGGGACCTGCAGCTCGTGTTCCAGGATCCCTACGCCTCCCTCAACCCGCGGCTCACCATCGAGGACGCGGTCGCGTTCAGCCTGCTCGTGCACGGCACCCCGCGCGGCGAGGCGCGGGATCGGGCGCGCGCGCTGCTGGACCGCGTGGGCCTGGATCCGCGCCTGCACGGCCGGCGCTACGCCCACGAGCTGAGCGGCGGCCAGCGCCAGCGGGTCAACATCGCCCGCGCCCTCGTGCTGGATCCGCGCCTGCTGCTGCTGGACGAGCCGGTCTCCGCGCTCGACAAATCGGTGCAGGCCCAGGTGCTCAACCTGCTGCAGGACCTCAAGGCGGAGCGCGCGCTCACCTACGTGCTGATCTCGCACGACCTGAACGTGATCGAGTACGTGAGCGATCGCGTGCTCGTCATGTACCTGGGCGAGATCGTGGAGACCGGCAGC
This sequence comes from Candidatus Methylomirabilota bacterium, assembly GCA_035650715.1. GTDB lineage: Bacteria > Methylomirabilota > Methylomirabilia > Rokubacteriales > CSP1-6 > CAMLFJ01. The sequence goes on from DASRHC010000069.1 coordinate 257,164, forward strand.
GCGGAGGCGCTCGCCCGGTCGCCCCGGCATCCCTACACCCAGGCGCTCTTCGCCTCGGCTCCCAGCATGGATCCCGACCGGCGCATGGACCAGCCGCCCATCGCGGGCGACCCGCCGAACCCGATCGATCCGCCGTCGGGCTGCCGCTTCCGCACCCGCTGCCCCTTCGCGATGCCCCGCTGCGCGGAGGTCCCGCCGCCGTTCGTGCCGGTCGAGGCCGGACACGAGGTGGCCTGCCACCTCTACGAGCTGGAGCCGGCGGGCCGCCGGTGAGCGAGGATTCGGCGCGCCGGGTCACCCACGTCCTAGCGCGGCGGATATACTGATCGAGCGGCTGATCGACTGATCTCGCCGCGGGGCGGCCGGGTCGAAGCTACTCGGTAAGATCGCCGCGCCCGGCGTCGCGATCTTGCCGGCGCGCGGGCGCGGAGCCGCGATCAGAGCGGGTTTTCAGCCACTGGCACATCCGATGCTCCCAGATTGCCCGAAAGAAAGGAGGCCCTTCCATGACCAGCTTCAAGCCTCGCAGCTTTCCTCTCTCTGGCCTCACCGGGATCTCCGACAAGACCCTCGAGATGCACTTCGGGCTCTACGAGGGGTACGTCAAGCAGACGAACCTGCTCACCGAGCAGCTCGCCGAGCTCGCTCGGGCCGGCAAGGCCGCCAACAATCCCGCGTACGCGGAGATGACCCGCCATCTCGGCTACGAGTACGGCGGCATGGTGCTGCACGAGTACTACTTCGAGAACCTCGCCCCCAAGGGCAAGGGCAAGCCCAGTGCCGCCCTGACCAAGGCGCTCGAGGACACCTTCGAGAGCTTCGAGGCCTGGAAGGCGGACTTCGTGGCGGTGGGCGGCCTGCGCGGGGTGGGATGGGCGGCCCTCTACCGCGATCCGGCCAGCGGGCGGATGACCAACCAGTGGATCACCCTGCACGAGCAGGGCGTTCCCGCCGGCTACAGCCCGATCCTCGTGATGGACGCGTGGGAGCACGCGTTCCTGCTGGACTACAAGCCGTCGGAGCGCGGCAAGTACATCGAGGCCTTCTTCTCCAACATCAACTGGGAAGAGGTCAGCGAGCGCGCGACGCGGGCGAGCAAGTGAAGATTCGCGTCGAAACGAAGGACCACCGGATCGTCGGCCTCGAGCTCTCCGGGGAGTGGCGCGCAGAGCCGGTGGAGCTGAACTGTCTGGTGGGGCCCACCGTGTCCCACTTCTTCACGCCGGACGGGTACTACGATCACGCCGAGCCGCGACCGGAGGCGCGCCGCCCCGAGGAGGCCACGACGCCGGCGACCGGCGGCAAGCCCGCCGGCGGCATGGACGTGGGGCCGGGCGAGGGAACCGCCTGCGTCGATTCCTAGGAGACGTTGAAGCCGGACGTCCCGACCCACCCGGTCTCGGAGATGTCCACCATCACCCCGTCGGGGCCGCTGTACTTGACCTCGACATTCGCATGCCGCGGCGAGCCGTGGCCGACGCCGAGCGCTTCATTGACGTCGTGCCGCGGCTCCGACCCGGCCGCGGCCAGCTTCTCGGCGATCGCCTCGAGGCTCTCCACCTGGAAGCCGATGTGGTGCAGCCCGCTCCAGGCCATGCCCCGCTCGGCGCCGGCGGCGGCGTCGTTCTTGAAGTTCAGGATGGCCAGGTTCAGGTCACCGTCGCTCAGATAGTAGCCGCGCGCGTTCGGGTTGTCGATGCGGGCGATCTGCTTGAGGCCGAACACGTTGACGTAGAACGCGGCGGTCGCGTCGACGTCCTGGGTCGAGAGCGCGATGTGCTTGATCTTTGCCATGGAGTCCTCCCGTGTGGCGCATCCTACCACGAAGGAGTACCGTACCGGTCAGGAGGGACGCCATGACCACCGAGCGCTCGAGGACGAACCGGGGCTTCTCCCACGTCGGCCTGTCCACCCTCGATCTGGACCGGACCCGCGAGTTCTACGAGAACGTCCTGGGCTTCAAGGCGGTCCGGTGCGACGTCCTGAAGGTGAAGGAGGGCGGGGAGATCCGCCACATCTTCTTCGACATCGGGCACGACCAGATGCTCGCGTTCATGGAGGCGCGCGGCGTGCCCGGGGTACCCGCCGACTACGACGCGGGGATCCATCGAGGCCTCGGGGTCCCGGCCGTCTTCTACCACTTCGCCTTCGAGGCCGGCTCGCCGGCCGCGCTGCGCGACAAGCGCCGGGAGCTGCTCGCCCGGGGCGTCGACGTCACCGACGTGGTGGACCACGACTGGGCCGAATCGATCTACTTCCGCGATCCCAACGGCCTCCAGCTCGAGTTCTGCTGCTTCACCCGCGCGCTCGACGCCGAGGATGCGCGCATGCAGGATCGCGCCGAGATCTCGGTGCGCCGGCTCGGCCTCGAGCCGGCGGGCGTGGGCGAGGGCTCGCGGGTCCCGCTCGACCGCCGGCTGGGCGCGCCGATCGCGTCGGGACGGTAGTCCCCGGCCGGGGGCTAGCCGCCCGCCATCGCGCCCACCACCAGCAGCGGCTCGCTCCCGGCCGCGACCGTCGCCGGCAGCGCCGCGTCGGGCGACTGGTGCGAGAGATCCTGCTCGCACGCGAAGAACCGCAGGAACGCGCGGCGGTTCTGGGTGACCTGGTCGCGGATGGTGCCCCGCAGCATCGGGTACGTCGCCTCCAGCGCGTCCAGCACCGCGCGCAGCGTCACCGGCCCCGCGACCTCCACCTTGACCTCGCCGTCGACGCGCGCCAGCGTGCGCAGGTGGGCGGGCAGCACCACCCGGACGGTGGCGCTCATGGCAGCGTCTGCACCTCCACCGAGACCACCGAGGGGAGGTCCCGCACGATGGGCTTCCACCGGTCCCCCGCGTCGGCGGACGCGTAGACCTGCCCGCCGGTGGTGCCGAAGTAGATCCCGCACGGATCGAGCGCGTCGACCGCCATCGCGTCGCGCAGCACGTTCACGTAGCAGTGGCGCTGGGGCAGGCCGTTGGTGAGCGGCTCCCACTCGTCGCCGCCCGAGCGGCTGCGGTAGACCCGGAGCCGACCGTCGGGGGGGTAGTGCTCGGAGTCGCTCTTGATCGGAACCACGTAGATCGTCTCGGGCTCGTGGGCGTGCACGTCGATCGGGAACCCGAAGTCGCTCGGCAGATTGCCGCTGACCTCGCGCCACGACTCGCCCGCGTCGTCGCTGCGCATGACGTCCCAGTGCTTCTGCATGAAGAGCACCCCGGGCCGGGAGCGGTGCATCGCGATGCGGTGCACGCAGTGGCCGACCTCGGCGGTCGGGTCCGGAATGCCCTCGGAGCGGAGGCCGCGGTTGATCGGGCGCCAGGTCCGCCCGTCGTCGTCGCTGCGGAAGGCGCCCGCGGCCGAGATCGCCACGAAGATCCGGCCCGGCTGCTTCGGATCCAGCACGATCGTGTGCAGGCACATGCCGCCGGCGCCGGGCTGCCAGGAGGGCGCGGAGGCGTGCGTGCGCAGCCCGGGCAGCTCGGCCCAGGTCTGGCCGCCGTCGGTGGTGCGGAAGAGCGCCGCGTCCTCGACCCCCGCGTAGACGGTGTCCGGATCGGCGGCGGAGGGCTCGAGGTGCCACACCCGCGCGAACTCCCACGGATGCGGGGTGCCGTCGTACCACTGGTGCGTGCCGGTCGCTCCGTCGTAGAGGAACTTGTTGCCGACCGCCTCCCAGCTCTTGCCCCCGTCGCTCGAGCGCTGGATCACCTGACCGAACCACCCGCTGGTCTGCGACGCGTAGAGGCGCTGCGGGTCCGCCGGCGATCCCTTGAAATGGTAGATCTCCCAGCCCCCGAAATGGGGCCCGCTCACCTCCCAGCGCTCGCGCCGGCCGTCCGAGGTCAGGATGAACGCGCCCTTGCGCGTGCCGACCAGTACCCGTACGCTGCTCATGCCTCGCTCCTTCCCGGTCGCGTGGCTTCACGCGGCCGCGCCGCCGTCACGATCTTGTAGCTGGCTCTCTACTATATGGTCGTCCGGGCCGGCGCGCGATCGACAGCGGGGGGAGCCATCGATGTCGGCGGTCGAAGCGGGCCCTCGCCGGACGACTAGCCGGCGATCCGACACCACATCAACTGCGCGAGGGGAGGAGACGGGTATGACCTATGCATTGTGGATCCTGCAGGTGCTGCTCGGACTGCTGTTCATCTTCGCGGGCGGCTCGAAGCTCGTCATGCCGATCGAGGAGATGACCCGGGACGTCGCGATGCCGGGCTGGTTCCTGCGCGGGATCGGCGTGTGTGAGCTGCTGGGCGGCCTCGGCCTGATCCTGCCCGGGCTCTTCCGCGTCCGGACCGAGCTCACCCCGCTGGCCGCGGCGGGGCTCGTGATCATCATGATCGGGGCCACCGTGGTCACCGCGATGACGACGGGCGTGGGCATGGCGCTGGTGCCGTTCGTGGTGGGTGTGCTGGCCGCCTTCGTCGCCTACGCCCGCTGGCGGGTGGCCCCGCTGCCGAGCGCGCGGTCGTGAGCGCCGGGCTGTCGACCCTGGCCTACCAGGCCATCGACGATTGAACCCGAGCGAGCAGACGAGGAGAGCGCGATGCGTTTCATGATGCTGGTGAAGGCGAGCCCTGAGTCGGAGGCGGGCCGGGTCCTTCGCGGAGACGAAGGAGCTGGTGGCCGGGTTCTGGATCGTCCAGGTGAAGTCCCGCGTCGAGGCCCTCGAGTGGGCGTGGCGCATCCCGTTCAGGAACGGTGAGGTGGTGGAGATCCGTCAGGTCTTCGAGACGGAAGACTTCCCCGCGGAGGTGATGCCCGCCGAGGAGAAGGGGCGCGAGCAGGCGCTGCGGGCGGAGCTCGAGAAGAGGAAGTAGAATGCCGTCGCGATGGCCGAGCCCCGTCCCGACACCACGCGCCTGCAGCGCCTCGTTCACTCCTACCGAGACGCGGCCACCCTCATGGCCGCGGTGGAGCTCGGGCTCTTCACGCAGGTGGCGCGAGGCGCCGACACCGAGGCCGCGATCGCGCGCGCGCTCGACCTGACCCCGACCAACGCGGAGCGGCTGGTCACCGCCGCGGTGGCGCTCGGTCTGCTGGTGCGGGACGGCGATCGCGTGCGCAACGCTCCGGACGTGGCCCGGTTCCTGGTCGAGGGCGAGCCCGGCTACGCGGGGCCGTGGATGCTCTTCAGCAAGCCGGACTGGAACGAGTGGGGCCGGCTCGCCGACCACCTGCGCCGGCGAGACACCGTCGTCCTGGGCAAGTACGCCGACGGGTTCACGGTGGAGCGGGCGCGGCGATACCACGAGGCGACCTACTCGATCGGCATGGGCGCGGGCCGGCGGTTCGTGCGGCAGGTGGACCTCGCGGGGCGGCGCCTGCTGGTCGACCTGGGCGGCGGCTCGGGCTGCTACTGCATCGTGGCCGCGCAGCAGCACCCCACGCTACGGGCCATCGTCCTCGACCTGCCGCCGGTGGTGGAGGTCACGCGCGAGTTCATCGCGGCCCATGGCCTCGCGGACCGGGTGAGCGCCCAGGCGGGCGACTTCACGCGGGACCCGCTGCCCGAGGGCGCCGACGTGATGGTGATGGCGAGCAACCTGCCCCAGTACAGCCGCGAGATCGTCCAGGACGTGGTCGCGCGCGCCTTCGCCGCGCTGGCGTCGGGCGGCGAGATGCACCTGATCGGCGAGATGCTCGATCCCGCGCGGACCGGTCCCCGGGACCCGGCGCTCTGGGGGCTGGCGGAAGCGCTCTGGAGCAGCACCGGCATCGCGCATTCGGTGAGCGAGTGCTGCGGCTACTTCGAGCGCGCCGGCGCCCGCGACGTGGCCGCGCACGAGTTCGTCCCCGGCGTGCTCACCCGCGTCACCGGGCGGCGGCCAACGTAGCGCGCCTCCTGGCGCCGTGGCGCGGTCCGGGCGCCGGCCGAGCGGCTAGCCCTCGACGGCGCCCGAGATCTCGGCGGCGGGACGGCGCGAGGTCAGCGCGATGCGGCCCTGCCCTATCGTCAGCACCATCACCGCGGCGACCAGGCAGACCAGCCCCGCGCCCGTGAACGCCACCTGGTAGGACCCGAGCCAGGTGCGCAGCACGCCCGCCCCGAACGCGGCGGTGGCCGCGCCCAGCTGGTGCGCCACCGCGATCCACCCGTACATGATGCCCACGCGCGCCTTGCCGAAGAGCGTCTCGGCCAGGCGCACGGTCGGCGGCACGGTCGCGACCCAGTCGAGGCCGTAGAAGACCGCGAACAGGGTCAGGCCGAAGTAGGCGGAGCCGTAGGCGTAGGGCAGCAGCATCAGGGAGAGGCCGCGGAGGCCGTAGTACCAGAACAGGAGCCGCCGGCTGTCCCAGCGGTCGGACAGCCAGCCCGAGATGGTGGTGCCGATCAGGTCGAAGACGCCCATCGCGGCCAGCAGGCCGGCCGCGGTCACCGCGGGCAGGCCGTGGTCCATCGAGGCCGGGATCAGGTGGGTGCCGATGAGCCCGTTGGTGCTGAGCCCGCAGATGAAGAAGCTGCCGGCCAGGAGCCAGAAGTCGCGGAAGCGGGCGCCCTCCGCGAGGGCGGTCAGGGCGCCGGCGGGGCGGGTGGCGGCCGGCGGCGCGGCGTGGCCGTCGAGATCGCCGAACGCCCGCAGCCCGAGGTCGTGCGGACGATCGCGCAAGAGCGCGAACACCACCGGGATCATGACGAACGCGCACGCGGCCACCAGCAGCGCGGCGGAGCGCCATCCCGCGCGCTCCACCAGCGTGGCCAGCAGCGGCAGGAAGAGCAGCTGGCCGGTGGCGGTGCTGGCGGTGAGGATGCCGATGACCAGGCCGCGTCGGGCCACGAACCAGCGGTTGGCCACGGTGGCCGCGAGCACCAGCGCGGTCGACCCGGTGCCGACGCCCACCACCACGCCCCACAGGAGCACCAGCTGCCAGGGCGCGCTCATCACGGTGGTGAGGCCGACCCCCACGGTCACCATCGAGAGCGAGGCCACGATCACCCGGCGCACCCCGAGCCGCTCCATGAGCGCGGCCGCGAAGGGGCCGAAGAGCCCGTAGAGCAGCAGGTTCACCGAGACCGCTAACGAGATGGTGGCGCGGCTCCAGCCGAAGGTCTCCTCCAGCGGGACGATCAGGACGCCCGGGGTCGCGCGAATCCCGGCCGCGGTGAGCAAGATCAGAAAGGTGACGGCCGCGACGATCCAGCCGTAGTGGAGGCCGCCACGTGCGATGCGCCGGGCGATGGACATGCCGGACAGGATACATGGACCCCACCGGCATGTGCATCGCATCCGGGGCGCGCCGCCAGCGGGCCGGCGGCGCTGGCCCCGGCCCTATGCGTTCACCCGGCCCGCCGGCACCCCCGCAGTCTCCGCGCAGTTGCCGCAGCAGAAGATCCGGCCGTCGGCCTCCACGCCGTGCCCGACCACGCGGCAGCCGCAGTGGGCGCACGGGGGGGCGAGCGCGTGGATGGCGCACTCGAACGAGTCGAAGGTGCCGGAACGGTCGGGCGTCCTGATGGTCATGGTGTTCGCGTAGTCGTTGCCGCACACGTCACAGCGAGCCATGGGCTCCTCCTCGGGAAGATGTCTCGCCCGGACTCAGCATCGCCTGTGCCACCGGCGTCGACGGACCGCCGAGCGCTCCATGGGCCGTTCGCGCGGGGCGGGCGGGACGGCACGCCCCGGACGGCGGGGCGTTCCTGCGCGGTAAGAAGTTCGCCGCTACCGCGAGCCGCGGTCGGACGGATCGGGATCGCGGCGGCCGAGCCGCGCGGCGGTGAAGGCGCAGCGGTCGTAGCCCGCGGCCGCCGCCGCGGCGAGCATGGCCCGCGCGTGGTCCGCCAGCGCCGCGAAGCGCGGCTCCGGGCTCGTGGCCCGGAGGCGCTCGGCCACGTGACCGAAGAGCGTCATGGACGACACGAGCTTCCGGGCGTCGATCGCCGAGCCCATCAGTACCTCGAGGGGGATCGCCCCCGGGCCCGTGAGATGCCGGCGCGCCGCCGCCGCCGCGTGCACGAGGCGCTCGCCCAGCACCGGATCGCGCAGGTAGTCGGCCGCTTCCGCCTCGTCGGCGATGGCGTAGTCGGCAGCCCGCGAGGAGTGCCCGAGCCCCGCCAGCTGCGGGAACACGTACCAGATCCAGTGGCCGGTCTTGCGCCCGGCCTCGAGCTCGCGCAGCGCGGCGGCGAAGCCCGCGTGGGGATCGGCCTGTGCCCGGTGGAAGCGATCGAGCCGGCCCATGCCGGCTCCATTCTAGCCCGTGGCATAATTCCGTCGCATGAAGCCGGCCCCTTTCCGCTACGCGCGCCCCGCCACCGCCGCGGAGGCGGTGGCGCTGCTGGCGTCGGCGCCGGGGGAGGCCAAGCTGCTCGCGGGCGGCCAGAGCCTGATGCCGCTGCTCAACATGCGGCTCGCGCGTCCCGCGGTGCTGGTGGACGTGAACGGGCTCGGCGAGCTGGCGCGCATCGAGCCCGGGCCCGACGGCGGCCTGGTGGTGGGAGCGCTGGTGCGCCACAGCGATCTCGCCGCCTCTCCGCTCGTGCGGGAGCGCGCCCCGCTGCTGGCCGCGGCGGCGCGCCACGTGGGGCACACCGCGATCCGCAATCGCGGGACGCTGGGCGGCAGCCTGGCCCACGCCGATCCCGCCGCGGAGCTGCCGGCGGCGGTGCTGGCCCTCGACGCCGCGGTCGGGCTGCTGGGCCCGCGCGGGATGCGCCGGGTCGCGGCGGCCGACTTCTTCCGCGGACTGCTCTCGACCGCGCTCGCGGCCGACGAGCTGCTGGCCCGGGTGATCGTGCCGGCCGCCCCGCCGGGCTGGGGCTTCGCGGAGATGGCGCGGCGTCCGGGCGACTTCGCGCTGGCCGGCGTGGCGGTCACGCTGGGCGCGCGCGGCCACGCCCGCATCGTCGGCTTCGGCCTGGCTGATCGCCCGCTGCGCCTGCGCGGGGCCGAGGCGCTCGCGGCCGCCGCGCCGCGCGATCCGACGATGCCGGCCCGGGCGGGCGCGGCGGCCGGGGCCGACTGCGATCCTGCGACGGACGTGCACGCGTCGGCCGAGTACCGGCGGCATCTGGCGACGGTGCTGACCGAGGACGCCCTGCGCGAGGCGGTGGGACGGCTCGGATCGTGACCACGGGGCTTACGCCGCTCGAGCGGCTCCGGATCCGCCTCGCGGTGAACGGCGCGGAGGTGGAGCGCGAGGTGGAGGCGCGGCTCTCCCTGGCCGACTTCCTGCGCCAGGACCTGGGGCTCACCGGCACCCACGTGGGCTGCGAGCACGGGGTGTGCGGCGCGTGCACGGTGCTGGTGGACGGGCGCACCGCCCGCAGCTGTCTCCTGCTCGCCGCGCAGGCGGACGGCGCGCGCGTCACCACCATCGAGGGGCTGACCCCGGCCGAGGGCCTGAGCCCGCTGCAGGAGGCGTTCCGCGCCTGCCACGCGATGCAGTGCGGCTTCTGCACGCCCGGCATGATCGTGGCCAGCACGGAGCTGCTGGCCGCCGCGCCCGCGCCCTCCGAGGCGGAGGTCCGCGAGGCGCTCGCCGGCAACCTCTGCATGTGCACCGGCTACGTCAACATCGTGCGGGCGGTGCTGCAGGCCGCGCGCGCGGGCGCGGCGAGCCCCGGTCGGTGAGGGAGCGTCCATGAGCGAGCGCGCCGGAGGCTGGGTGGGCGCGCCGGTGCCGCTCAAGGAGGACGCGCGCCTGGTGGCCGGGCGCGGCCGCTTCCTCGACGACCTCGACCGCGGGCGGCTCCTCCACGCCGCGATGCTGCGGAGCCCGCACGCCCACGCCCGCATCGTGCGGGTGGACGCGAGCGCCGCCGCCGCGATGCCCGGCGTGCACGCGGTGCTCACCGGCGCGCAGGCCGCGGAGCGCTCCGGCCCCATCCGTCCCCTCATCCCCACCACCGCCTCGGTGCCCGATCACTGCCTGGCGGTGGACCGGGTGCGCTACGTGGGCGAGCCGGTGGCGGCGGTGGCCGCGGTGGACCGTGCCACCGCGGAGGACGCGCTCGAGCGCATCGTGGTGGAGTACGAGCCGCTGCCGGCGGTGGTCGATCCGGAGGCGGCGATGCGGCCCGGGGCGCCGCTGCTCTACCCGGCCCTCGGCAGCAACGTGGTGTGGCACGACGCGTTCACCTACGGCGACGTGGACGGCGCGCTGGCCCGGGCGGACGGCGTCCTGCGCGAGCGCTTCGTCTTCCAGCGCTACGCCTCGACCCCGCTCGAGACCTTCGGCGCCGTCGCCGAGTACGACCCCGGGACCGACGCCTACGAGTTCTGGACCAACGACCAGCGCCCGGGGCTCACCATCTCGATCCTCGCCGCCTCGCTCGGAGTGCCGCAGGCCCGGGTGCGCCTGCATTGCCCGGACATCGGCGGGGCCTTCGGCAACAAGCGCCGGCCGGCCTATCTGCTGACGTGCGCGCTGCTCGCGCGGAGCGCGAATCGCCCGGTGAAGTGGGTGGAGGACCGCATCGAGAACCTCACCGCGCTCATGCACGCGTGCAACGGGATCATGGACGTCGAGCTCGCCTACCGGGCCGACGGCACCCTGCTCGCGCTCTCGGTGCGCGACGTCGCGGACGAGGGCAAGAACCTGCTCACGCCCACCCAGCACAACCTGATCAAGCTGGGCAACCTCGCCAACGGCTACCGCATCCCGGCGGTGCGCTACGAGGCGTGGTCGGTGCTGACCAACAAGTGCCCGAGCGGCGCCAACCGCGGCATCGGCAAGCCCTTCATGTGCTTCGCGATGGAGCGGGCCATGACGCTCCTGGCCCGCCGCCTGGGCCTCGACCCCGCCGACCTGCGGCTGCGCAACTACGTGACCGCGGCGGAGATGCCGTACACCACGCCGCCGGGGGCGCAGTACGACAGCGGCGACTACCCGGCCACCCTGCGCCGCGCGCTCGAGCGCTTCGACTACGCGGGCTGGCGCGCCGAGCAGGCGCGGGCCCGCGCGGAGGGCCGGCTGCTGGGCATCGGCATCGCCACGTCGGTGGAGCCGGCCGGGACCAACCTGGCCTCCTACGAGCTGGTGACCGGGCGGCGCGCGGCGTCCGGCTCCGCGGAGGCCGCGATGGTGCGCGTGGAGCCCGACGGGCAGGTGCGCGCGAGCCTCGGGGATCCCTCGAGCGGGCAGGGCTACGAGACGGTGGTGGCCCAGATCGTGGCCGACGTGCTGGGGGTGACGCCCGAGGCGGTGAGCGTGGCGCGCGGCTTCGACTCCGCCACCACGCCGTGGCTCTACCTCTCCGGCAACTACTCGAACAAGTTCTCGGTGACCGACGTGGGCGCGGTGGTGGGCGCGGCCACCCGGGTGCGCGACAAGCTGCTGCGCATCGCGGCCCATCGGCTCGAGATCGACGCGGCCGATCTCGAGCTGCGCGACGGCGCCGCGGTGGTGCGCGGAGCGCCGGATCGCCGGCTGCCGCTCGGCGAGCTGGCCCGCACCGCCTACGCCGACGTGCTGGGGCTGCCGCCCGGCGAGGAGCCGGGGCTCGAGGCCCACCACATCCACCAGAACCCGCTGGCCCGGCCGGTCGACGCGGACCGGCGGGTGCGCTCGCAGCTGGTCTTCGCCAACGCGGCCCACTGCTGCCTCGTGGAGATCGACCCGCGCACGGGCCGGATCGCGCTGCGCAGGTACGTGGTGGTCCACGACTGCGGCCGCGAGATCAACCCGCTGATCGTGGAGGGCATGGTGCACGGCTCGACCGTGCACGGCATCGGCGCCGCGCTGCTCGAGGAGTTCCGCTACGACGAGGGCGGCCAGCTGCTGACGTCCACGTTCATGGACTACCTGAAGCCGACCGCGCTGGACGTGCCCGCCATCGAGGTGGACCGGCTCGAGCACCCCTCGCCGGTGACGCCGCTCGGGGCCAAGGGCGTGGGCGAGGGCGGGGCGATCCCGGGGCCGGCCGCGGTGGCGAACGCGGTGGAGGACGCGCTCGCCCATCTGGGCGTGGTGGTGCGGTCGCTGCCGATCACGCCGGAGCAGGTGTGGCGGTGGCTGCGCTCGGGAACTGCAGGGACAGCGTGATCGTGGACGCGAGGGTCTCGCCCGGGGCCAGGACGCGGAAGCCGGTGTCGGGGAGGCCCGCGGCGGCGAGATTGAACGCGTCGGTGACGTGGCTCACCGGCTCGGCGCAGAAGAAGCGCCGGCCGCGCGGAGCGAAGATCACGAGATAGTCGAGCGGCGGCTCCGCGGTCATGGTGAGCCGCGCCCCGCGCTCCGGCCACTCGACGAGGGCGCCGCGGCTCCAGCCCACGAAGCAGTTGTCGAGCCGCGTGGCGTCCACGTCGATCCCGCGGGAGGGGTCGGCGCCGGCCCGCGGCACGACCCGCTCGGTCGGCATGGTCTCGCGGTCGGTGAGCCAGACCTCCCGCACCTTCGCGGTGAGCCGCGTGCCGGCGGCGCGCGGGAAGTACGGGTGCCAGCCCAGGCCCGCGGGCATCGGCGCCTCGCTCTCGTTGGTGAGCGCGAGCGCCACCGTGAGGCCGGTCGGCGTCAGCGCGAAGCGCTGGGTCGCGCGATAGGCCCACGGCCACTCCGACGGCGCGTGACGGTACTCGAGGCGCGCCTCGCCCGGCCCCGCGTCGAGCACCCGCCAGCGCGCCTGCCAGCCGTGCCCGTGGATGGGGTGGGGCTCGCGCGTCCGGTTCGGGGGCAGGCGCACCGCGCGCCCCGCGAAGGTGAAGCGGCCGCCGCGGATCCGATTCGAGAACGGCACGAGGGGGAACGCGCCGGTGCGGTGCGCGTGCCCGTCGCGGAGCGCGCTGGGCGCGGCGGGGCGCAGCCAGTCCCACGTGGCGCCGTCCCGCTCCGTCCAGTAGCGCGCGACCGCGCCGCCGACCGAGGGCGCGAGGGTGAGGCGGGCGTCGCCGGCCCGGAGGGTGATCGACTCCATCGCTCGCGCGCGCGAGCCTAGCACGCCGCTGTGCTAGCCTGCGCCCGGGAGGACGCCATGACCCTTCACGCCACGTACCCGAGCCTCGAGGACCGCGTCGTCTTCGTCACCGGCGGCGGCAGCGGCATCGGGGCCTCCATCGTGGAGCACCTGTGCGCGCAGCGGGCCCGCGTGGCCTTCGTCGACGTCCTGCGCGAGCCGTCCGAGGCGCTGGCCGCGCGGCTCGGCGAAGCGGTAGCGACCCCGCCGCTCTTCATCCCGTGCGACCTGCGCGACATCGGGGCCCTGCGCGCCGCCGTCGCGCAGGTGGAGGCGCGCTGGGGCGCGGTGCGGGTGCTGGTGAACAACGCCGCGCACGACGAGCGGCACGCGATCGAGGCGGTGACGCCCGAGTACTGGGACGACCGCTTCGCGGTGAACCTGCGCCACCAGTTCTTCGCGGCCCAGGCGGTGGCCCCGGCCATGGCCGCGGCGGGCGGCGGGTCCATCATCAACTTCGGCTCCACCTCCTGGATGGTGGGGCAGGGCGGGATGCCGGCGTATCTCTCCGCGAAGGCGGCGGTGACCGGGCTCACCCGAGCGCTGGCCCGCGACCTGGGCCCGCGCGGTATCCGGGTCAACGCGGTGGTGCCGGGGTGGATCATGACCGGGCGGCAGATCGCGCTCTGGCTCACGCCCGAGGGGGAAGCGGAGCTGCTGCGTCGGCAGTGCCTCAAGCGCCGGCTCGTCCCGGAGGACGTCGCGCGCGTGGTCTGCTTCCTCGCCTCGGACGACAGCGCCGCCTGCACGAGCCAGAGCTACATCGTCGACGGCGGCTGGGTGTAGCCGGCTCCGGGGCGGGCCGGCTAGCCGGTCGGGCGCGCGAACCGATCGGGCGTCACGGTCGCGGTGGTGTGCATGACCCGCTCGTAGTGGTCGAGATGGCGGAGCCCGGCCGCCGCCTCCCGGTCGAGCAGCGCCGTCACGTGCGGGTGGAGCTGCAGGGCGGAGGCGGTCACCGTCGCGGTCACCGGCCCCTCGATGGCCCGGGCCACCGCCTCCCGCTTCGCCCCGCCCGCGCCCAGCAGCAGGATGTGCCGAGCCTCCAGGATGGTGCCGATGCCCATGGTGATCGCGCACTCGGGCCCCGGCTCGCCCGCCCCGAACTGGCGGCGGGTGTCCTCCATGGTGGCGGCGGTGAGCGTCTTCACCCGCGTGCGCGAGGCGAGGCTCGAGGCGGGCTCGTTGACGCCGATGTGCCCGCAGCGGCCGATGCCCAGCACCGGCAGGTCGATGCCGCCCGCCTCCGCGATGCGCCGCTCATAGTCCGCGCAGGAGGCCTCGAGGTCCGCCGCGGTCCCGTCGGGCACGTGGATCTGCGAGACGGGCACGTTCACGTGGTCGAAGAAGGCCTCCCGCATGAAGCGATGGACGGTGCGGGGGTGCGTCGGGGCGAGCCCGAGGTACTCGTCCAGGTTGAAGGCGGTCACCCGCGCGAAGTCGAGCCCCTCCTCGCGATGCAGGCGGATCAGCCCGCGGTACATCCCGAGCGGGGTGCTGCCCGAGGGCAGGCCCAGGGTGATCGTCGGCTTCTCGCGTACGCGGTGCGCCACGATGCGGGCCGCTTCACGATCGAGCGCGGCGGCGTCGGGGACCGGGACGACGAGCATCGGGAGGAGAGGGGGAGCGCGAGAGGGGACGAAAGCCGGCTCAGGGCCGGTAGAACGGCCGGTCCCCCTTCACGGTCACCCGGTGGCCGTGACGCCGCTGCGGGAAGTAGTCCCACATGGCGTGGTGCTGCGCGCAGCGGTTGTCCCAGAACGCGACCGAGTTGACCTGCCAGCGGAAGCGGCACTGGAACTCGGGCGTCTCGATGTGCTGGTAGAGGAAGCCCAGCACCGCCGCGCTCTCCGCCCGGGAGAGCTGCACGATGCGGGTGGTGAAGGTGCGGTTCACGAAGAGGGCCTTGCGGCCCGAGACCGGATGCGTGCGGATCACCGGGTGCTCCGCCTCCGGGAACGTCTTGCCCGCGTCGTTCACCCCGTAGCGGCCGCGGTAGACGTGCTCGCCGCGGTGGATCGCGGTCATGCCCTCGAGCAGCCGCTTCATGGGCGCGGAGAGTGCCTCGTAGGCCGCGTACATGCTGGCGAAGAGGGTGTCGCCGCCCACCGGCGGCAGCTCGTGCATGTAGAGGATGCTGCCCATCGGGGGCTCGGGATCGCAGGAGACGTCGGAGTGCCAGCTCTCGCCCGCCACGTGCTTGGAGTTCTCGTCGGCGTGGACCACCAGGATCTCGGGATGGCCCTCCACCAGCCCGGGGGCGGCGGGATGCACCGCGAGCTCGCCGAAGCGGCGGCCGAAGGCCTTCTGCTGCTCGGGGGTGAGGTGCTGGTCGCGGAAGAAGATCACCTGGTGCTCGATGAGCGCGTCGTGCACCTGCTTGAAGGTGGGCTCGTCGAGGGGCTGGGCGAGATCGACCCCGTGCACCTCCGCGCCGATGTGCGGGGTGAGCGGGGCGATGGTGAGCTCCCGGCGGTCGTTCGCGGCTCTCGGCATGGTCGCCCTCCCGTGGGCCCGATCCTGCGCCCGGGCCGGCGCGGCGTCAAGCGGCACGGCATCGACAACGCGCGGCGGTCGTAGTAGAGAGGGCGCATGACAACCTACGTCCTCGTGCACGGCGCGTATCAGGGCGGGTGGATCTGGAAGCCGGTGGCGGGGCGGCTGCGCGCGGCGGGGCACCGCGTCCACGCGCCCACGCTCGACGGCTGCGCGGAGCGGAGCGACCAGGTGCGGCCCGGCATCACGGTCGGCACCCACGCCCGCGAGGTGGCGCGGCTCCTCTTCTACGAGGACCTGACCGACGTGATCCTGGTCGGCACCAGCGCCGGCGGCATGGTGATCTGCCTCGCCGCCGAGGCGGCCGCGGATCGGATCGCGCGGCTGGTCTTCGTGGATGCCCTGGCGCTCCTGCCCGGGGAGCGCGTGGCCGACATCGTGAGCCGCCCGCCGGGCAACGTGACCGCGCTGACCACCGCCCCCACCCGGGCGGACGCCGAAAGCCGCATGTTCGCGGACCTCGACCCGGCCACCCGGGCCTGGGCCCTCGCCCGCTACACCCCGCACCCGCGGGCGGCGCTGGAAGATCCGATGGAGCCGACCGGCTTCTGGGCCCGGGCCTGGCCGGCCTCCGTCATCCGCTGCAGGCGGGCCCGCAACCCTCCCGAGGCGCACCAGCGTCGGACCGCGGAGCGGCTGAGGGCCCCGTACGTCGAGCTCGACACCGGACACTACCCGATGCTGAGCGAGCCGGACGCTCTGGTGCGCCTGCTGGCCTGAGCCGGGCGGGCCCGGGAAAGAGCGCTCCGGGCGGCGACCGGGAGTAGACTACTGGTCGCCATGCTCACGGACCCGGTGCTCTGGCTCTTCGTGCTCGCCGCCGCGCTGCTGGCGGCCGCGGTCGCGGGGGTGGTGATCGCCACCCGCCGGGCCCGGCAGGGTGAGCCGCTCGAGCTGCCCGGTCTCGTGCCCGCGGAGCAGAGCTCGGACTTCGCGCGCCTGCACGAGCTGCGCAGCGAGGTGAAGCGCCTCGGGGACGAGTGCGATCGCCTCGCGGCGGAGCGCGACGAGCTGGAGGCGGTGCTCAACCGGCTGTCGGTCCTGCTGGATCGGGCCGATCGCACCGTGCCGCACCCGCCCGCCTCTCGCCTGACTCGCCGCTGAGCGTCCTCCTCGTTTCACGTCCGGCGTCCGCCGGGGTCTCACTCCGCGCAGGAGCCGAAACCCATCGACCCGGGAGGGTGCCACCATGAGCGACAAGGCCGCGCTGCTGCACGACACCGAGCAGGCGTTTACCGAGCTGCGAGACGCGATCGAGGGGCTGCCCGACGCGCAGATGCAAGCGGTCTGGCTCGGCCACTGGGGCGTGCGCGAGATCCTGATCCACATCTCGGGCTGGCACGAGGAGATGATCGCCGCGCTGGGGCGCGTCGGCTACGGGCAGGCCGCGTACGCGCCGGGGACGTACGACGACTTCGACGCCTGGAACGCGCGCTTCGTCGAGCGCGGCGCGGGCGTGAAGCCGGCGGACGTGGTGGCGGAGCTCGAGGCCTCGCACCGCGCGTTCGTCGCCGCGGCGGCCGCGCTGCCCGAGGCGGCCTTCGCACCGGGTGGTCCCGCGCGGGAGCCGGTCGAGGGCGCGGGCGCCGCTCACTATCGCGAGCATGCCGGGCAGATCCGACAGTGGCGAGGCCGGTGATCGACTCGACGGTCGAGTTCGCCCTCTTCGACACCGCCATCGGCTGCTGCACCATCGCGTGGAGCGCGCGGGGCGTCGCGGCGGTGCGGCTGCCCGAGGACAGCCCGGCCGCGAGCCGCGCGCGGCTCCGGCGGCGGTTCCCCGACGCGCGGGAGGCGCCGCCGCCTCCCGCGGTGCAGCGCGTGATCGAGGGCATCGTCGCCTCGCTCGCCGGCGAGCCGCGTCCGCTCGACGACGTCACGCTCGACATGGAGGGCGTGCCGCCGTTCCACCGTCGGGTCTACGAGGTGGCGCGCACGATCCCGTGGGGCGCCACGGCATCCTACGGCGACATCGCGAGGCGCCTCGGCGATCCGGCGGCGGCGCGGGACGTCGGGCAGGCGCTCGGGCAGAACCCGTTCGCGATCGTGGTGCCGTGCCACCGGGTGGTGGCCGCGGACGGGACGTGGGGCGGCTTCTCCGCGCGGGGCGGGGTGGCGACGAAGCGCCGGCTGCTCGCGCGCGAGGGCGCGCAGCGCTCCCTGCTGGACGACTGGCGGGCTACGCCTCGCGCAGCAGCCGGCCGAAGCCCGGCACCGGCTCGCGCACCCCGGCCAGGCGCAGCGCGCGCCAGAGGCACGCCTGGTTGCTGCTGATCACCGGCTTGCCGAGATCGCGCTCCAGCGTCTCGAGCACCGCGGCGGTCGGCAGGCCGGTGCCGCTCAGCAGCACCGCCTCCGCCTCCGGGACGTGGGCCCGCCGCGCGAGCGCGTAGGCGCGCTCCTCGGTCTCCGCGTAGATGTCGACCACGTCGGCCAGCCGGTGATAGCCGACCACCTCGAAGCCGGCGGCCTCCCAGTAGGCGCGCCCCTGGCGGCTGATCGCCTCCGGATAGGGCGTGCCCAGGGCGAGCCGGCGCACGCCGAGATGCTGGAGCGCGTCCCGCGCCGCGTGCGCGGCCAGCAGCGCGGGTGCGCGGCCGGCGCGCGTGATGCGGTCGATCAGCGGCTGCTCCTGTCCCACGCCCAGGGCGTAGCTCGACGCGGTGTGGGCCAGCACGATCACCGCGGGGCGCACCTGCCCGAGCGCCTGCGCCGGCTCGTCGAGGCCCTCGCGGTACGCGCGGGTGCGCTCCTCCATGCCCGCCGCGCCGCCCGCCGGCCCCTCCGCGGGCGGGGACTGCAGGCGGGCGAAGTGGAGGCTCACGCCCGGCGGCGCCATCCGGTAGCACTCGGGCTCCACCGTGGGATTGCCGGGCGGCACCAGGAAGCCGACCCGCGCGCGCCAGCCGAACATCAGGCGGGTGGGGTGGCGCCCGCGGCGCCGGCCTGGCCCAGCATGCGCACGAAATTCGCCACCAGTCCCGGGCTGTGGAAGGTGCCCACGCGCTCGGTGAGCACCTTCACCGCGAACTCGCGCGAGCGCGCCCGGGCGTAGGGCCGCGTGGTGCAGATCGCGTCGTAGACGTCGGCGATGGAGGTCATCTGGCTCGCCAGCGTGGGCCGGCGCCCGATCCGCGGCACCGGATAGTTGGGCTGCCCGTCGTAGCGCATGTGGTGCTCGTAGGCGACGAGGATCGCGAGCGGGTGAGTGCCCTCCACCCCGCAGAGGTGGGTGGCGCCCTCCTGGGCGTGGCTCATCATGATGCGCCACTCGTCGCCCTCGAGCCTGCCCGGCTTGTTCAGCACCTCGAGCGGGATCCGGAGCTTGCCGATGTCGTGGACGAACGCGGCGAGGCCGATCGCGTGCAGGCGCGCGCCCTCGATCCCGAAGGAGCGGGCCTGGGCCAGGGTCAGGAGCGAGACGTTCACCGAGTGCACGAAGGTGTAGTCGTCGTGGGTCTTGAGCGGGGCCAGCGGCAGGATCTCCCGGGTGGCGCGCTGGAGCGCGTCCATCAGGCTCCACACCACTTGCTCGAGGCGCACCATGCCGCCCCGCCGGTCGGTGCGGAACTCGGTGAAGGCCTCGCGCGCGCCGTCCACGCTCTCGGTGGTGAGGCGCTCGATGACCGAGTCCTCCCCGCGGCCGCCCGGGCCCGTCCCGGAGCCGCCCGCGGTGCCGGGGCCCGCGCCGCTCGTGGCGTCCGGAGTCTCCGCGGCCCCGAGGGGCAACTCCACTCGGCCCACGATCAGATGTCGGGTGGACACCGGCGTGCCCCCGCGGGCCATGGGGGTGAGGAAGCGCACCACCTCTTCCGCGTCGAGGCCGCGGCCCACGGTGAGGCGCTCGACGCCACGCCGTCCGAGCGCGCGGATCAGCTGCTGGTGGTAGAGGCTGCCGGTGCGGAGGGGCTGGTTGTCCACCACCAGGTCCTGGCCCACCACCAGGAACGTCACCGCCTCCTTCCCCCGCTCCTCGCAGGCCGCGGTGACCGCTTCCAGGATCCGCTCCACGTGGCTGGCGAGCGCGGGGTGCTCCGCGTCGTAGAGCGCGCGCATGTTGATGCCCGCCACCAGGCTCACCACCAGGCGGTCGATCGCGGACAGCGCGCCGGGCAGCGCGGGCTCGCTCATGAGGAGGCCGCCGCCCGGTTGAGGCCCCGGCAGATGTCGCGGATCACGCTGTCGCGCGACCGCTCGCCGCGCGCCACGTAGGGCGCGCGCGCCGCCGGATCGTACGAGGCGAGCAGACGATAGGCCACGCGCCGCTCCTCGAGGGCCACCAGGGGGAACGGCCACTCGCGGAAGAAGCGGGCGATGCGCGGGAGCACCGCCGGATCCGCCATGTCGGCGAGCGCGCGCAGCGCCTTGAGCCGGATGGAGCGACGCCGGCCGAGGAAGTCCCACTTGCTGAGGATCTGCACCAGCAGGTCGGTGGCCTGGGTGATGCCGTGCTGGCCGGTGAGCAGCACCGCGGCCTCCGCCAGGCGCGGGTCCGGGTGGTGGATGGTGCGGGCCAGGAGATCGCGGGGCACCGCGCTGTCGAAGGCGAACAGGGCGCGGATGGCCTCGAGCCGCACGCGCAGGTCCGGGTGGTCCGCGCAGCGGAGGATCTCGCCCATCGCGGACTTGTCGTGCACGCGCCGGAGCAGCAGCACCATGTTCCGGACCACGTACCAGCGCGGGTCGCCGAGCAGCCGCCGGGTCTCGGGCACGATGGCGGGTCCGAGCGAGGCCGCCAGCTCGATGAGGCGGAGCCGCCGCGCGCGATCGGGCTCGGCGGCGAGGGCCTCGAGCAGGCCGTGGGTGGCCGAGGCGCCGAGCACCAGCACGAGCGTCTGCACCTGCACGAAGGGGGGCCCGCCCGGCTGCCGGCTCGCCGCGACGAGGGCGGCCAGGGTGGGCGCGTCCGCGAGCCGCTCCACGAACGCGTCGAGCTCGCCGCGCAGCGCGGCGAGGGCGGGGTCGGCGGCCAGCTCGCGGATGGCGCGGATCATCGCGATCGCGCCCGCGAACCGGTTGCCCTGCAGCGCGCGCAGGTAGACCTCGCGGAGGCGGCCCAGCGCGAGCGGGCGAACGACCTCGGGCGAGTTCGCGGTCATGTCGAGCAGGGTGGTCACCAGGCGCCGCTCGATCGCGTCGTCGCTCTCGGTGTCTGGCCCGAAGCCCTCGGGATCGGCGGCGACCTCCACCGCGATGGCGGACAGGTCCACCGTCGGCTTCTGGGCCAGCAGCGCCCGGTGGTCCTCCGGGTTGTAGCGGTCCACGTCCTCCTCGCGGAAGAGCGCGGCCATCGCGGCGAAGTCCGCCGGCGGCTCCGGCAGGCCGGAGGTCTCGGGCACCTCCTCGTGGGTCTCGGCCAGCGCCTGGGCCATGCGCAGCGCGTGGCCGGAGAGCTGCCCCTGCTCCTGGGCCAGGCGGCGCAGGCCGCGCAGCACGTCCGTGGCCGGCAGGGCCGCCGCGATGGCAGCCAGGTGGTGGCCGGTCCCCTCGTCGGTGGCGAGCACCCGCAGCGCCGCGAGCAGCACCGGCTCGCGCACCTCGCCGGGCAGGGCCCGGATCAGCTGGATGATCTGCGGCGCCAGCGTCTCGCGCGCATCGCCGTCGGCGACGGCCAGGCGGGCGCCGATGGCGCGCGCCAGCGTGTGGGCGGCCGCGAGGCCGAGACGCCCGCCGCCCCTCGGCCCCGACGGGCCGGTGCCCGATCCGGTGGCGGCGCCGGCCTCGCCGTGGAGCGCGTCGCCGTCGCCGGCGCCCCGGCCGCCGCCGCTTCCGGGACCGCCCAGGCCGCCCGCGCCGCCCGGCTCCGGGTCGCCCTCTCCGGGCGCGCCGCGAAAGAGGGAGGCGATGCTCTCCGCCGAGTAGCGCTCGCGCCCCGGGCCGGTCCCGCTTCCCGGCACGAGCGGCTGGCCGGCCAGCAGCGTCTGCATCAGGCCGTCCCAGAGCGAGGTGTCCTCGCCGCTCGGGGTGTCGAGGTCGCTGGTCGTCACCACCGCGCTGTAGTCGATGGGCGCCAGCTCGATGCGGTGCACGCCGGCGGCCTGCAGGATGTCGGCGGTGAGCGGGCGGTCGCGGGACGGCCCGGTCTCGCTCAGCATGGTGAGGAACGTTTCCAGCTCCCGCGGCTCGACGCCCTCGTCGATGCGCAGCACGCCCCCGTTGCGGCGATAGAGCGCGCGGGCCAGCGCGCGGACGTGGGCGGTCTCGACCTTCTTGTCGCCGCTCACGAGGGCGTCCCGCGCGACGCCCAGCACCAGCGGGCTCGCGTGCGCGAGGTGGGCCTGGAGGCGGCCGTGGGCGGTGGCGAGCGCGGTGGCCCGGGCGGGGTGCCCGGGGGGATAGGACGCGAGGTTCCGCCATGCCGTCACCAGCGACGACAGCAGCTCGAGCAGGGTCGGCGGAGGAGCGGGAGTCTCCATGCGCAGAAGGCGCCTCTCCGACAGCCAGTCTAGCCGACGACGGCTGCTTTTCCCGCAACTTGAGCGGCGAGGCGGCCTCGCTTATGCTGCGGGCATCCGCTTCCAGGAAGGGAGACTCCCGGCATGAAGATCAGCGCGTTTCACCTGATGCCGCACCGCGAGCTGCCTCCGGACTTCGAGCGTCGCTACCCGAGCGTGTGGGTGACCCCCCCGTGGAACGAGCTGGCCGACGCCCGTCGGGTCGGCCAGTACTACAACTGGACGCTGGACGAGCTGCTGCACGCCGCCCGCATGGGCTTCGACGGCGTGTGCACCAACGAGCACCACCAGAACGCCTACGGCTTCATGCCGAGCCCCAACCTCATGGGCAGCGTCCTGGCCAAGCAGACCAACGGCCTCGACGTGGCCATCGTGCAGATGGGGATGACGCTGCCGACCACCTCGCCGCCGGTCCGGGTGGCCGAGGAGTACGGCATGATCGACTGCATCAGCGGGGGCCGCCTCGTGGCCGGCCTGCCCCTGGGCAGCCCGATGGACGTCAACCTCGCCTACGGCATCACGCCGATGGAGCATCGCGAGCGCTACCGGGAGGCGTTCGAGCTCGTGTTGAAGGCGTGGCAGGCGAAGGAGATCTTCGCGTGGAACGGGAAGTACTTCCAGCTCGGCCAGGTCAATCTCTGGCCGCGGCCGGTGCAGGAGCCGCATCCCCCGGTGTGGGTGCCGGGCTCGGGCTCCATCAGCACCTTCGACTTCGCGACCGAGCACAACGTCTGCTACTGCTTCCTGTCCTACGCGGGTGCGCGCGCGGCCTCGACCATGATGGACGGCTACTGGGACGTGGTCGACAAGAAGGGCCTCGACCGCAACCCGTACCGCGCCGGGTTCCTGCAGCTGGTGGCGGTCGCCGAGACCGACGCGCAGGCCGAGGCCGACTACGCCAGGCACGTCGAGTACTTCTATCACAAGTGCCTGCACGTGCCCGCGCAGTGGTTCGCCCCGCCGGGCAACCAGGACTACCGCAGCCTGCTCGCCGCGAATCGCAACCCGGTCCGCCGCGCCGAGGATCCCAAGACGCTCCGCTACAAGGACTTCGTGAACAAGGGTTACGTGATCGCGGGCAGCCCGGCCACGGTGCGCGAGCGGCTCATCGAGGAGGTCGTCAAGCGCCTCAACGTGGGCAACCTCATGCTGCTGATCCAGATCGGCTCGATGCCGTACGAGCTCACGCTCAAGAACACGGAGCTGCTCGCGCGCGAGGTGCTGCCGGGCCTCCGCGAGATCTGGGACGACAAGGGCTGGGAGAACCACTGGTGGCCGAAGAGCCTGCGGGGTGCCCGCCAGCCCGTCGGCGCCGCCCGATGAGTGGGCCGGCCTCCACCGTCGCTTCTCGGGCGAGCGCGCAGCCCTCGTCCACCCCCACCCGCACCGTCACCGTCTGGCACGAGCGGGTCCCGATCCGCGTGCACGTCCGCGGCACCGGCCCGGCCCTCGTCTACCTCCACGGTCCGTGGGGCCTGACATGGGGCCCGTTCCTCGACGCGCTCGCCACGCAGTTCACCGTGTACGCGCCCGAGCACCCCGGCACCTCGCCGGACGACCCGGAGGCGATCCAGCACGTCGATCAGCTGTGGGATCTGGTGCTCTGCTACGACGAGCTGCTCGAGCAGCTGGGACTGCGCGAGACGGTGCTCGTGGGCCATTCGTTCGGCGCGATGGTCGCGTGCGAGGTGGCCGCGCAGGGGCCGCGCCGGGTGAAGCGTCTCGTGCTCATCGATCCCATCGGCCTCTGGCGGGACGACGCGCCGGTGATTAACTGGATGCTGCTGTCGCCCCAGGAGATGCCCGGCTACGTGTTCCAGCAGCCGGAGTCGGACGCGGCCAAGGCGCTTTTCTCGATCCCGGGGGATCCGGAGGAGGCCGCGCTCGCCCGCACGCGGCTCACCTGGGCGATGGGGGCGACCGGCAAGTTCATCTGGCCGATCCCCGACAAGGGGCTCAAGAAGCGCATCCACCGCATCACCGCGCCCACCCTGCTCGTGTGGGGCGAGGCGGACCGGCTCGTGCCGCGGGCCTACGCGGGAGAGTTCGCGAGCCGCCTGCCGCAGAGCCGCCTCGAGATCGTGGCGGGGGCCGGCCACGCGCCCCAGCTCGAGCAGCCCGAGGCGACCGCGCGGGTGGTGACCGCCTTCCTCGGGGCCTGACCTCGGACGCGGCCGCCGGCCGGCCCGCCCTCGCGGTGTGCCTTGCGCGGGCGGTGTCGACGGGAATATTCTGGGCCGCCCCGACAACCTGGCAAGGAGGCCGTCATGAGCGGGAACACGCCCGTCGCCAGCAACAGCCTGACCGTCCGCATCCGTCTCGCCAACAAGCCCGGCATGCTCGGCCGGATCGCCTCCGCGATCGGTGAGGCCGGCGGCGACATCGGCGCCGTCGACGTGGTGGAGGTGACGCCCAGGGAGATGACGCGCGACATCACCTTCAAGGCCTCGGACGAGGCCCACGGCCAGGCGGTGGTGGAGCGCCTGCGCCACGTGCCGGACGTCACGGTGGTGAACGTCTCCGACCGCACCTTCCTGATGCACCTGGGCGGCAAGATCGAGGTCAACGGCCGGGTGGCGGTGAAGACCCGCGACGACCTCTCGATGGCCTACACCCCGGGGGTGGCGCGCGTCTGCATGGCCATCCACGACGACCCGGAGAAGGTCTACAACCTCACGATCAAGCAGCACACGGTGGCGGTGGTGACCGACGGCTCCGCGGTGCTGGGGCTGGGCGACATCGGGCCCGAGGCGGCCCTGCCCGTCATGGAGGGCAAGTGCCTCATCTTCAAGGCCTTCGCAGGCGTGGACGCGTTCCCGCTCGCGCTGGCCACCAAGGACGTGGACGAGATCGTGCGCACCGTGAAGGCGATCTCGCCCATCTTCGGCGGGATCAACCTGGAGGACATCTCGGCGCCCCGCTGCTTCGAGATCGAGGAGCGCCTGCAGCGCGACCTCGACATCCCGGTCTTCCACGACGACCAGCACGGGACCGCGGTGGTGACGCTGGCCGCCCTCCTCAACGCGCTCAAGATCGTCAACAAGAAGCTCAGCGACGTGAAGATCGTGTTCACCGGAGCGGGCGCGAGCGCGATCGCCACCGCCAAGCTCATGATGCGGGAGGGCGCGCGCAACATCATCGCCTGCGACCGGGCCGGCGCCCTCTACCGCGGGCGGACCGAGAACATGAACCCGATGAAGACGTGGTTCGCCGAGCACACCAACGCGGAGAAGATCCGCGGCAGCGTGCGCGACGCGATGGTGGGCGCCGACGTGTTCATCGGCCTGAGCGGCCCGGGGGTGGTGAAGGTGGACGACCTCGGCGCCATGAACCGCGACGCGATCGTGTTCGCGATGGCCAATCCCACCCCGGAGATCATGCCGGAGGAGGCCGGGCGGTACGTGAAGGTCATGGCGACCGGCCGCTCGGACTACCCGAACCAGATCAACAACTCGTGCGGCTTCCCCGGCTTCTTCAAGGGCTTGTTCGACGTGCGGGCCCGCCGGGTGAACGACGAGATGAAGCTGGCCGCCGCGCACGCGCTGGCCAATATCGTCACCGACACCGAGCTGTGCGAGGAGTACATCACTCCGTCGATGTTCGACCCGCGGGTCGTTCCGGCGGTGGCCGCCGCGGTGGCCGACGCCGCGGTGCGCACGGGGGTGGCCCGCCGCAAGCGCGGGTAGCCTCTCGACGCGAGGCGCCGCGGAGCGCTTTCGGCGCGGCGACGAAATCCCCAGGGCCCGCCCGCGCGGGCTCGTACCATCGCGGCATGAGGAAGGCGCTGGCGCGCTGGTCGCGGCCCTGGTGGTGCTGGGCGCCCCCGGTACTCCTTCGTCGCACGCGCTTTCCGATCAAGGAGGTGTGCCCATGAGTGCTTCATGAGCATGAAGCGTTACGCGTCGCTGTCGCCCGATCTCCAGAGACCGGCTCACCGCCGCGCCGCCTGCTGACCGAGGGAGCCGGTGTGCAGGAGCCCGCTCACCGGCAGGAGCACGTCACGGCCACCGAGTCTACACCGCCGAATGGCCCTTGACACGTTCGCGGCCGCGGGGCTAAGTGGAAGCCTCCACCCGGTCGCGCCACTCAAGGAGGCCAGCATGAAGGCAGCCGTATTCCACGGGCCGCACCAGCCGCTCACCATCGAGAACGTCGACATCGACAAGCCCATCGGCCGCGAGGTGCTGGTCCGCACCGTCGCGTCCGGGGTGTGCCACAGCGACCTGCACTTCGTGGACGGGTACTACCCGTTCCCCACGCCCGCGATCCTGGGCCACGAGGCGGCCGGCATCGTGGAGGAGGTGGGGCTCCAGGTCAGCGAGTTCAAGCCGGGCGACCACGTCATCGCCTGCCTGTCCGTGTTCTGCGGGCACTGCGAGTACTGCCTCACCGGGCGCACCCACCTGTGCCAGACCCGGCCGACCCGGGCCAAGACCGAGCCGCCCAAGCTCTCGTGGAAGGGCCAGCCGGTGAACCAGTTCGCCAACCTCTCGGCCTACGCGGAGAAGATGCTGGTGCACGAGAACGGCCTGGTGAAGATCGACGACTCGATGCCGCTCGACCGCGCGGCCCTCATCGGCTGCGGCGTCACCACCGGGGTGGGCGCGGTGCTGAACACCGCGCGCATCGAGCCCGGCTCCACGGTGGCGGTGTTCGGGGCGGGCGGGGTGGGGCTGGCCGCGGTGCAGGGCGCGCGCATCGCGGGCGCCCGCATGATCATCGCGGTCGACACGGTGGAGTCCAAGCTGGTTAAGGCCAAGGAGCTGGGCGCCACCCACGGGGTGAACGCCAAGACCGACGATCCGGTGAAGCAGATCCGCGCGCTGACCAACGGAGGCGTCGACTACTCGTTCGAGTGCATCGGGCTCAAGCTGGCGGCCGAGCAGTGCTTCGACTGCATCAAGCACGGGGGGACCGCCACCGTGGTGGGCATGATCCCGGTCGGGCAGAAGATCGAGCTCGACGGCCCGATCTTCCTGCGCGAGAAGAAGATCCAGGGCTGCAGCATGGGCAGCAACCGCTTCAAGGTCGACATGCCGCGCTACATCGAGCTCTACCGGCAGGGGCGCCTGCGGCTCGACGAGATGATCACCCGCCGGGGCAGGCTCGAAGACGTCAACGAGGCGTTCCGGGCCATGAAGGCGGGCGAGGTCTCGCGCACCGTGCTGATGCTGGACTAGCCCGGCCGGGCACGCCGGGTCCGACCGCGGAACCGTGAGGGCGCCCTGATGGCCGACCCGGAGGTCGCGGCACGGAGCGCGGCGGTGCGGCTCTATTCCGGCCTGCACCACCTGCTCCTGGCCGCGACCATCGCGTCGGTCACGCTGCTGCTCCAGCAGTTCGCGTGGTTCACGCCGTTCGATCTCGTGACCCGCGGCGTCGTCTCCTACGTGCAGGCCGCGCTCGACGAGCGGGAGCGAGGCAACCTCGGGGGCACGAAGGGGCTGGCGCCGATCTGGAATCCCGACGCGGCCGGCGACCGCCCGCTCGTCGTCATCGTCAACAACCTCCCCGGCCAGGCCGCCGAGGCCCGCATGCATCCGATGGCGTTCGCGGCCGAGCTGGTCCGGGCCGCCGCCCAGCAGAAGCCGCGGGTCCTGGCGATCGGCCTGGATCTGGATCCGTACTTCGACGATCCGCTCCTCAACCAGCCGCAGTGCGGCTACCCGGTCGTCCCCCCTCGTGAGGAGCCGATCGCCCCCGACAGCCTCGCGCCGTGCGATCTCCCGGGGGTGAATCCCGAGTCCAGCCGCCGGTACGTGGCCTGGGCGCTCGCAGGCCGGGCGAGCCTGCGCCAGGTTTTGGAGACCGCGTCCCGGGACACGACGCTGGTGGTGACCGCCCCGCCGCTGCCCTTGACGGTCCGCGCCTTCGACGAGGTGAGCCGGCTCGAGGATCCGGTGGAGGATCGCATCCTGCTGCGCCGCGTGGCGTGGACCGCGAGCCTGTGCGAGATGTCCGACGTCCGCGTCGCCCTCCGGCTCCCCGAGCGCGGCGACGCGCTCACGTTCACGAGGAACGAGCCGTCCCTGGGGAACATCGTCTGGCAGGTGTCGCGCGTCCCCCGGGCCGAGCGCGGCGACGTCCAGGCGGCGGTGTTCGCGACTCCGGTCCTCGACGCCTGCGCCGCCCTGCGGGGCGCAGGGGGCGGCGCGGGCGTGACGCAGGTCGGCGGCCGGGCCGACGTGCGAATCTTCCAGAGCCTCGAAGCGGTGGCGGGCCCGCCGGGCCGGAGCTCGATCGGAATCCTGAGCGGGCGGTACTACGAGACCCTCGCCCACCACGGATACGTCGACGTCAACGCCGTGCGTCCCGGCCAGTCCCTGAGCCGCATCGTCCCGCCGGGGCTTCGCGACCGGGTCGTCTTCCTCGGCGACGACGCATTCCTGACCCGCGTCCTGCACGTGAACCGCACGCCCGAGATCGACCTGCAGGCGGCGGTCTACTACAGCAACCTGCATGGCGCCATCGGGCTGAAGCACGCGGCGGCGTTCGTGCTCGAGGTGGCGCTGGGCGCGGTGTTCGGGGTGATGTTCGCCATGTCCTGGGGGGCGTACCGGAGCGCGAAGGTCCGCATGGATCAGGTGCCGGCGCACGGCGTGGCCGGGCTGGCGGCGAAGATGCCGCTGTACCTGCGGGCGCGGGGATGGCTCGCGTGGAACCTCGCGCTCCTCGCCGGCATCGTGTGGGTCATGTTCTACGCGGCCCACTGGCTGCTCCGTCAGGACATCTGGATCAATCCGGTCCCGCTGGTGATCGGGATGTCGCTCAAGGGCCTGCTCGCGAGCCGCCACCTGGATGGCGAGCACGAGCCCCGCGACTGGTGGAGCTTCTACAACCACCACCCGGACGTGGTGTGGCAGGTGCCGGTCATCGTCGTGAGCGTGGCGCTGGCCTGGTACTGGCGGCACTGAGGGTCGCGTGCCGCGCGACGAGGCGGCGCGGCGATCACGCGGAGGCGTGCGGCGTCGACCTCGCGGGCCCGGACGTCGCCGAGGGCGTTGATGATCTCGGTGGAGTTCGCCGTGTCGGTGAACATGAGCGCCCGGAAGCCGGCCTCGCGGATCGGCGTCGCGGCCGCCCCGGTCGGATCGGTCACCCGGCCGAGGAACTGGGCCACGTCCGACGCCTGCACCTCGATCACCATGTTCGGGATCGGGCCGTGGGCCTGCCGATGCAGCGCGCGCACCGCGTTCTCGGTGGGCGCCTCGATCAGGCAGAAGGCGGTGCCGCGCTGCTCGTCGAACCAGTACGTGACCGCCCTGCAGCCGTGCTCGGCCTGGACCTCGAGGTCCTGCTGATGGGCGGCCGCCACCGCCTCCGCGGTGACGTCGCGGACGTCGTGGCGGTCCATGAAGAGGGGCATGAATCGAGGCTGGCGCGAACCGGAGCCGGAGTCGATGCCGCGCGGCGCGGGCGCGTCGCTCCGGCCCGGCGCCGCGCGCGGGCTCAGGCCGGCCGCAGGGGAATGGCGCAGAAGCCCTGCGCCTCGATGCCGAGCGCCGGGTTCAGCTTGCTGCGGAAGTTCTCCAGCGCCACCGCGGCGGAGAGCTCCACGATCTGGGCCTCGTCGAAGAAGCCGCGGACCCGGGCGAACAGCTCGTCGCTCACGCGCTGGCCGGTGATGGTCATGGCTTCCGCGTACTCCAGCGCCGCCCGCTCCATGGGCGAGAAGCGCGCGCTCTCCCGCCACGTGGGCACCTCACGCACCTTCTCCTCGTCCGCGCCCGTTTGCATCCCCCGGGATGCGTTGATGTCTATTCAGAACGGACAGCCGTTGATGAGGGCCACCCGCAGGTAGATCAGGGGCAGCAGCGCGGCGGGGAGCCGTCCCGACCTCTCGATCGACGCCCCGAGCTTCTTGGCCGCCTCGAGGATCGGCGGGCAGTGCGCGAGCACCTTGGTGGTGTTGAGGAGGGCCCCGAAGGTCTCCCGCTCCCGCTCGAACAGCGTGCGCAGGGTGGGGTCGCCGCCGTCGTGCTCGATCTCGAGGACCCGCGGCATGATCAGGCGCCGACGGTGCTGCGGATGCTGCGCAGGTGGTCGTCGATGTGCTTGATCAGGATGCCCTCGATGGCCTGCTGGCAGGTCATGGGCGGCACCCCGGTGAGCACGGTGCCGCTCCGGTCGAGCTGGGCGTCGTCGAGGGCGCGCAGCGCCGCCGCGGCCGCCTTCACGCCCTTCTCGTGCAGGGCGAGCGTCTCCGCCTTGGTGCAGCCCGCGAACTCCTTGGCGTGCTTGGCGTTCAGCTCGTCCAGCATGGCCATGGTGAAGCCGGAGATGGACTGGCCGGCCGCGAGGGTCTTCACGATGCCGGAGATCGGCTCGTGCCCGCCCGCCACGTGATGGGCGGTGACGCCCACCGGCCACTTCTCGGCCGCGGTGATCTTCTGCCAGTCCGCGTCGGAGAGCTTCTGGATGGTGGCGGTCAGCTCGGCGGCCTTGGCCTCGTACTGCTTCGCCAGCGAGTCGGCTCGTGCGCCCATGGCGGGAAACCTCCTGGTCAGAGTGGGAGACGGATGCGACCGAGCGAAGTATACCCGACGGCGCAAGAGCGCATATAATCGGAGGCCACCGAGAGGAGGTGAAGCGCGTGGCCAAGGGACGGAGCATGCAGAAGGAGAAGAAGAAGCCGAAGAAGAAGAAGTAGCCCCGCGTGACCCGATCGCTGCTCCTCGGCTGTGAGGCAGTCGGCAAGGCCTACGGCACCCGGTCCCTCTTCGAAGCGCTGTCGTTCGGGCTCTTCGAGGGGGACCAGGTGGGACTGGTGGGGCCGAACGGCGCCGGCAAGTCCACCCTCCTGAGAATCCTCGCCGGGCTCGAGGCTCCCGATCGCGGGCGGCGCGCGGTGCGGCGCGGCGTGCGGGTGGGCTACGTGCCCCAGGATCCGCTCGATCCCGACGGCGGCACCGTGGAGGACGTGGCGGCGGGCGCGCTCACCGGGGTGGA
This sequence comes from Candidatus Methylomirabilota bacterium, assembly GCA_035650715.1. Classification (GTDB taxonomy): domain Bacteria; phylum Methylomirabilota; class Methylomirabilia; order Rokubacteriales; family CSP1-6; genus CAMLFJ01. Next base: position 288,001 of record DASRHC010000069.1, read on the forward strand.
CGCGGCGGACCGGCCCGGCCGGGTGGCTCACGCGCTCGGCCGGGCCGGCTTCGCGGACGGCCGGGCCGCGGTGGCCACGCTCTCGGGCGGCTGGCGCAAGCGCCTCGCCATCGCCCGCGAGCTGGCCGCGGAGCCCGACATCCTGTTGATGGACGAGCCGACCAACCACCTCGACGTGGACGGCATCCGGTGGCTCGAATCGCTCCTGGCCGAGCGGGCGCGCGCCTGCCTGGTGGTGAGCCACGATCGCTACTTCCTGCAGCACGTGGCGACCCGCATGCTCGAGATCGACCGCGCGTACCCCGCCGGCCTCTTCGAGTGCGACGGCGGCTACGAGGAGTTCCTCGTGCGTCGCGACGCGTTCCTCCGCGGGCAGGCCGCGTACGAGGAGTCGCTCGCCAGCACGGTGCGGCGCGAGATCGAGTGGCTGCGGCGGGGCGCGAAGGCCCGCTCCACCAAGGCGAAGGGGCGGATCAAGGAGGCGGACCGGCTGATCGACGAGCTGCGCGAAGCGCGGGCCCGCGCGGCGGTCCGCACCGCGGGCATCGACTTCGTCGGCTCGGGCCGGCGCACGCGAGAGCTCCTGGTGGCGCGCGGCCTCGCCAAGAACCGGGGCGGCCGGCAACTGATCGCGGGCTTCGACCTCACCCTCACCCCGGGCATGCGGGTGGGCGTGATGGGCCCCAACGGCAGCGGCAAGACCACGCTGCTGGGTCTGCTCGCGGGCACCATCGAGCCCGACGCGGGCTCCGTCGAGCGCGCGGACGGCCTGCGCACGGTCGTCTTCGAGCAGCAGCGGGCCTGGCTCGATCCGACCCTGTCCCTGCGCCGGGCACTGGCTCCCGAGGGCGACGCGGTGACCTGGGAGGGACGCAGCGTGCACGTGGCCGCGTGGGCCAGGCGCTTCCTGTTCGCGCCCGAGCACCTCGAGGTGCCGGTGGGCCGGCTCTCGGGCGGCGAGCAGGCCCGGATCCACATCGCGAACCTGATGCGCCGGCCGGCCGACGTCCTCATCCTCGACGAGCCGACGAACGATCTGGACATCCCCACCCTGGACGTGCTCGAGGAGAGCCTGGCCGCCTTCACCGGCGCCCTGGTGCTGGTGACCCACGATCGGTTCATGCTGGACCGGCTCGCGACGTCGATCGTGGCCCTCGACGGCCGGGGCGGGGTGGAGACGTTCGTGGACTACGCGCAGTGGGAGGCGGCGCGCGATCGCGCCGGGGACGGCGTCCCCCTCACCCCGCCCTCTCCCCCGCGAGGAGAGGAGGGAGAGAAAAGAGGAAGGGAAAGAGAGAGGCGGAGGAAGCGCAGTTACCTGGAGCAGCGGGAGTGGGAGGGCATGGAGGCGGCGATCCTCGAGGCCGAGGCCGCCGCGGAGGCCTGCCGGAAGGCGGCGGAGGACCCCGCGATCGCGTCCGATCCCGACGCGCTCCTGACCCGCCACGCCGCCCTCGACGCGGCGCGCGCCGAGGTGGACCGGCTCTACGCCCGCTGGGCGGAGCTCGCAGACCACGGAGAGACCCGATGACCGACACGCCGGCGGTGGCCACCGTGAAGATCGACAACGCGCAGGTCCGCGTGACCGAGTGGCGCTTCACGCCCGGGGCCCACACCGGGCACCACCGGCACGAGTGCCCCTACGTGGTGGTGCCGATGGTCACCGGCGGCCTCACCGCCATCGGCCCGGCGGGCGAGATCACCAGCGCGCTGCGCGTCGGGGAGCCGTATTATCGTGACGCGGGCGTCGAGCACGACGTGCGCAACCCGAACCCGTTCGATTTCGCCTTCATCGAGATCGAGCTCAAGCCCGCCCCGCGGGCGTAGAAAGCAGAGGATATGTCCACGCCACCGCCGCCACCTCAGGATCCCACCGCGGTCTACACCGTGGGCGATTTCATCCGCCGCGTCGTCGAGAGCCTGTTCCGGGCCGAGTTCCGCGGGCGGGTGCTGTGCGCCCGCTGCCTGGTCAAGCAGGCGAAGGACCACCTGGACCGCAGCTACGCCAAGCGCGACGTGGTCGAGGTGATCGACGCCCTCTTCGTGACCCCGCACGCCATGCAGGTGGTGACCGGCGCGTGCGGGCTGTGCAGCAAGAAGAAGGTGCCCTGCCTCGGGCTGCCGGGCAGCCCCGCGGCCTGAGCGGCCGCGCCGCTCGCCTCAGGGCGCGTCGGTCACCAGCGACCGCAGCACCGCGATGATGGCGGCGTTGTCGCGCTCGCCCCAGCCCCGCGCGACCCCCGCGGTCAGGAGCTGGCGGTGGAGCGCGGTGGCCAGCAGCGGCGCGCCCGCCGCGTGGCCGACCTCCAGCATCAGCTCCACGTCCTTCAGGTGCTGGGCCAGCTTGCCCTCGGGCTCGAAGCGATCGGTGAGCATGCGCTCGCCCTTGACGTCCATCGCCTTCGAGTAGGCCGCGCTGTCCTTCAGCACCGCGAGCAGTTCTTGACCGTCGAGGCCCTGCCGCCGCCCGAAGAGCAGGCCCTCGGCCAGCGCGAGGCGGTTGAGCCCCAGCACCAGGTTGACCACCAGCTTGGCGCGCGCGCCGGACCCGCTGGGCCCCACGTGGCGGGCGCGCGCGGTCAGGGCGTCCAGCACCGGGCGGCAGCGGTCGAACACGGCGCGCTCGCCGCCCACCAGCACCGGGGCTTCGCGCCGGCGCGCCTGCGCGCTGCCGCCCGCCACCGGCGCGTCCAGCATCGGCACGCCGCGTCGCGCGAGATCGGCGGCGAGGGCCGCCGAGGCGTCGGGATGCACGGTGCTGCAGTCGATCACCACCGGATCGGGGCCCGCGGTCTCGAGTGCGCCGTCGCGGCCCAGCAGCACCTCGCGGACGATCTCCGCGGTCATGAGGCACGTCACCACGACGCCCGCGCCCCGGGCGGCGTCCGCGGGCGAGGCGGCCGCGACGCCGCCGCGCGCGGCGTGCTCGCGCACGCGCTCGGGCGCGATGTCGTGCCCGCGCACCGTGAAGCCGGCGCGGATGAGGTTCTCGGCCAGCGCCGATCCGAGGAGCCCCAATCCGACGCAGGCGACCGTCGCGCCCATGCGTGGCGGCGGCGCGCGCGGGCTAGCCGGCCGCGGGCGAGCCGGCGGGCACCGGCCCCGACGGGGCCAGGCTCTCCAGCAGGCGGCCGAAGCCGGTGATGGGCTTCGTCCAGCCCAGCGCGCGCAGCGCGGTCCAGATGGTGGACTGGTTCGAGCTCACCACCGGCCGCCCGGTGCGCGCCTCGATGGCGCTCACCGCCTCCACCGAGCGCCACGCGGTGCAGGAGCAGAGCAGCGCCTCCGCCTCCGGGCGACAGGTGCGCGAGGCGAACTCCACCACCGACTCCGGCTCCTGATCGTTGATGCCCTGGTTGCCGGAGGCGGCCGCGCGCGGCTCGCCCTCGACGTTGAGCACCTCGAAGCCCTGGGCCTCGAGGTAGGCCCGCAGCCGGTGATTGTTCCAGTCCGGGTACGGGGTCGCCACCGAGATGCGCCGGGCCCCGAAGGAGCGCAAGGCCTCCACCACCGACGGGCTCGTCGCCACCGCGGGCACGCCGGCCTCGCGCCGGATCATGTCGAGCATCTCGCGATCCCAGCCCGGCCCCTTGAAAAAGCTGCCGGTGGTGCAGCCGTACACGATCACGTCCACGCGCGCGGTGGAGAGATAGCGCGCCCCGCTCTGGATCTCCGCGTTCATCCGCTCGAAGGCGCGATCGCCGGTGCCCTCGTTCGTCATCCACAGCCGCTGTCCGTGAATGGTGATGCCGGGCGGCGCCACCAGCTGGAAGTCCGCCTCGCAGGTGGTGTTCGTCGACGGCACCATCACGCCGATCCGCTTCCGTGTGCTCATGTGGTTCTCCTCCTGGCTCTCTTCCGCCGGTATGATACGGCATCGCGGGAGGCGCGCCACATTGACACGTCCGGCCGGGCGGCGTAGGGTGCTCTCGCCGGAGGCCCGAGGATGCGCATCGTCGACGTCCGGGAGCGGTCGGTGGCGATCTCGCGGTATCGCGACGCGAGCATTCCGTCCGGCGGCCTCACCACCTAGCCCATCGGAGGAGCCACGCCATGCCCCACACGCTCGAGTCCTTCGCCGCCGCCGCCCACGGCATCCTGACCGCGGAGAACAATCCGGCCGGCCGCGAGAAGGTGCGCGCCCTCCTGGAGGACGTCCTGAAGGACGAGGCCTTCGTGTCGCGTTACCTGACCGACGACGTCCCGGAGCGGAAGATCCTGTACACCGATCCCGCGCTGGGCTTCTGCATCCTCGCCCACAACTACACGGGCGCGCGCGAGAGCAAGCCGCACGATCACGGCCCGACGTGGGCGATCTACGGGCAGGCGCGCGGGGAGACGCTCATGAGCGACTGGGCCCTGGTCGAGCCGGCTACCGAGAGCCGCGCCGGCAAGGTGCGCCACGTGCGGACCTACCCGCTCAAGCCGGGCATGGCCCACGTCTACAACGAAGGCGACCTCCACTCGCCGCGGCGCGACGGCCCCACGCGGCTCATCCGCATCGAGGGCACCAACATGGACACGGTGAAGCGCCTGTCCTACGAGAGGGTGTGATGAAGGACCACCTCCGCTTCGTCGACTCGGACATGCACATCATGGAGCCGCCGGATCTCTTCGAGCGCTACCTGGACCCGCGCTTCCGCGACCGGGTGCGCCTGCCGGTGGGAGCGGACGGACGGCCCCGGCGCGGCACCATCGTGGTGGACGGGCTGCCCACCACCATGGACGCGGAGCTGCAGCAGTACCGCAAGCGCAGCCGCGCGGGCGCGGCCGGCGCGCACAGCACCCAGCCGCTCTCCGGCTCGCGGCTGCAATCCACCGACCGGCTCGACTTCGCGATCCAGCGCAACTACGACCCGGAGGCGCAGGTGATGGCGATGGCCATGGAGGGCGTGGACATCGCGGTGCTGTATCCGACCACCGGGCTCAGCCTCATCGCCCGCGACAACCTGGATCCGGAGCTCTCGCTCGCCCTCTGCCGCGCCTACAACGACTGGATCGCGGAGTTCTGCCGCTACAGCCCGGACCAGCTCAAGTTCGTGGTGATGCTGCCGGTGCACGACGTGCACCTCGCCTGCCGGGAGCTGGTGCGCGGGGTGCGCGAGCTGGGCGCGGTGGGCTCCTTCATCCGGCCCAACCTGGTGAACGGCCACTACTGGCACTCCAACTACTGGGACCCGCTCTACAGCCTCCACGAGGAGCTCGACGTCACCTGGGGCTTCCACGAGGGCACCGGAGCGTGGAACTCGCACATGAACGTGCTCTACGGCGAGAACCGCTTCTACCGGCACGTGGCCAGCCACTGGATCGAGATGCAGCAGGCCCTGATCGCGATGATCGTGGGCGGCGTCTTCGAGTTCCACTCCCGGCTGCGGGTGGGCTTCCTGGAGGCGCAGAACTCGTGGGTGCCCGGGCTGCTGTCACGGATCGAATGGGACTACCCGCAGTACCGCGACTCGCACGCGCCCTATCTGTCGCTCACCCCGCGCGAGTACTTCCGCCGCAACTGCTGGGCCGCGGTGGAGGGGAGCGAGCCGGAGATCGAGGCCACCGCCGGGCTGATCGGGGCCGACCGCATGTGCGTCTCCACCGACTACCCGCACTTCGACTCCAACTTCCCCAACGTCTCCGATAACGTGCTGAAGCACTGCTCGCGGGAGACCGCGGCGCAGATCCTGCTGGGCGGCGCGCACCTCTACGGGTTCACCGACGCCCACTTCGAGCGGGCCGACGCGGCGGCGGCGCGCTGGGCGGCGAGGGCGGCGGGAGCGGCGCCCCGGTCCGGCGTCCCGGTCGGCGCGTGAGGTGACCGACCGCGGGGTCCGTCACCGCACGGTCGAGACCAACGGCATCCGCCTGCACCTGGCCGAGCAGGGCGAGGGGCCGCTGGTGGTGCTCTGCCACGGGTTCCCGGAGTCCTGGTACTCGTGGCGCCACCAGCTCCGCGATCTGGCGGAGGCGGGCTTCCACGCGGTGGCGCCCGACATGCGCGGCTACGGGCAGAGCGAGGCGCCCGCCGCAATCGATCAGTACACACTGCTGCACCTGGTGGGGGACATGGTGGGGCTGCTGGACGCCCTCGGCGCCCCCACCGCGGTCATCGCCGGGCACGACTGGGGCGCGCCGGTGGCGTGGCACGCGGCGCTGCTGCGTCCGGACCGCTTTCGCGCGGTGATCGGGCTGAGCGTGCCGTACCGGCCGCGCGGCGCCACGCGGCCGACCACCGCGATGCCGCGCACCGACGACGCCGTGTTCTACCAGCTCTACTTCCAGGAGCCGGGCGTGGCCGAGGCGGAGCTAGGCCGCGACCCGCGCGCCACCATCCGCCGCGTGCTCTACTCCGGCTCGGGCGACCGCCCGCGCGGCGGCCGCGTCGGGCTCGGCCGCCCGGACGCGGCCGGCATGGTGCCCCGGAGCGGCGGCTTCCTGGATCACACCGAGGATCCGGCCACCCTGCCGCCGTGGCTCAGCGAGGCCGACGTGGACTACTTCGCGGGCGAGTTCGCGCGCACCGGCTTCCGCGGCGGGCTCAACTGGTACCGCAACATCGACCGCAACTGGGAGCTGATGGCGCCCTGGGCGGGCGCCCGGGTGATGGTGCCCGCCCTGTACGTGGCGGGCGACCGCGACCTGGTGGTGGCCTTCCGGGGGATGGATCAGCTCATCCCGAAGCTCGGCACGTTCGTGCCCAACCTGCGCCGCACCCTCATGCTGCCCGGCTGCGGGCACTGGACGCAGCAGGAGCGCGCGCCCGAGGTCAGCGCGGCGATGATCGAGTTCCTGAAGGGCCTGTGACCGCCGCGCGCTCCGCGGCCATCGCGGGCGCGACCTTCTCCGCGAACAGGCGCATCGACCGCAGCGCGAGGTCGGTGCGCAGTCCGGGGAGCGCCATCACCAGCAGCACCCGCTCGTAGCCGGTGGCCTCGCAGAACTGCCGGAGGCCGCGCGTGACCTCCTCGGGCGTGCCCACCAGCGCCCAGCCGTCGTCCAGGTACTCGTGGAAGGCGCGCAGCCGGAGCAGCGAGCGATCGAACGAGCCCGGCACCGTGCCGCCGGCGGCGTCCGAGCGCAGCACCGCCATCCGCCGCTGGTAGCCCATGAACGGCCCCTCGGTGGCGCGCAGCGCCTCCTCGCGGCTGCGCGCCACGTGCACGACCCGCATCCCCCACGAGCGCGCCTCCAGGGCCTCGATCTCGGCGCGCGGCCGCCCGGCCGCCAGCGAGGTCTCGCGGTAGACGGCGTGGCGCCGCTGCAGCTCCGGCACCGGCACGAAGAACGAGGAGAGCGTGGGCAGGCCGAGCCGCGCGGCCGAGAGCACGCTGTCCGCGCTGTTGCAGGCGATGAACACCGGCGGATGCGGTCGCTGCACCGGCTGCGGACGGACGTGCAGCTGCTGGGCCGAGTGGAAGCGTCCGGTGAAATCGAACGGGGCGCCGGCCCAGGCGCGCTGCATGAGGGCCACGCCCTCCTCCACGCGGGCCCGGCTGTCGGCCCGGTCGGACTGGAAGGTCTCGTAGTCCTGCAGCGTGCCTCCGCGGCCGATGCCCACGTCGAGCCGGCCGCCGCTCACCACGTCCAGGACGGCGAGCGACTCGGCGAGGTCGACCGGATGGTGCAGGGGCAGGAGGCTCACCCCCATCCCGATACGCAGGCGGCGGGTGCGCGCGGCGACGAAGGCGGCCAGGACCGGCGGGCTGGGACAGAGCCCGTAGTCGTTGAAGTGGTGCTCGGCGATCCACACCGAGTGATAGCCGAGCGGCTCCGCGGCCAGCATCTGCTCGAGGCCCGAGGCGTAGACCGCCTGCTCGCTCCACTGCTCGTCCCGCTGCATGAGGAAGAAGAGTCCGAAGTCCATGGGGCCTCCCGGGTACCGCGTACTATACGCTCAGGACGTGCGGGGCCCGGCGGGCAGCCCCCGGCCCTCGGCCTCGGCCACCAGGAGCTGATTGGTGGCCAGCAGCTTCGCGGAGAGATCCTTGATGATGGCGACCGCCAGGGTGGGGTTGGTGCGGACGAGCGAGGTCAGGCGCCGGGCCGGGATCACGAGCAGGGTGACCGGCTCGATGGCCACCGCGGTGGCCGAGCGCGGGGCGCCGCCCGCGAACAGGCCCAGCTCGCCGAGCAGCTCACCCTTGCCGTAGGTCCAGAGCACGCGGTCCTCGTCGCCGACCTTCTTGCGCACCTCGACCCGACCCGCGTGGACCAGGAAGGCCTCGTGGCGTGACTCCTCGCCCTCCCGGAAGATGACGTCGCCCGCGCGGAACGTGCGGCTCTGGACGGTCCCCGGCTCGCGGCTGGTGGCTGTCAACCCCCCTATAATAAGCGGGCCACGCAGACCGGACCGCGGAGGAATGACATGCGACTGACGGGGAGGGTGGCGATCGTCACGGGCGCCCAGCAGGGCATCGGCCGGGCCGTCGCGCTGGCGCTGGCCGGCGAAGGCGCGGACGTCGGGGTGAACTTCCTGGACGACCCCGCGGCGGCGGAGCGGGTGGCGGGGGAGATCCGCGCGCTCGGCCGCAAGGCGCTCACCGTGAAGGCCGACGTGGCGCAGGCGCGCGAGGTGACGGCGCTGGTGGACGCGGTGGTGGGCGGGCTCGGCACTCCGGACATCCTGGTCAACAACGCGGGGATGTTCCCCCGCTCCGAGTTCCTCGAGCTCACCGAGCGCGAGTGGGACCACGTGCTGGACGTCAACCTCAAGGGCGGCTTCCTCTGCGCGCAGGCGGCCGCTCGGGCCATGGTGGCGGCCCGGCGGGCGGGCGCCATCGTGAACATCTCCTCGTCGGCGATCCGCGGCGACCCGCGCGGCGTGCACTACTCGGCGAGCAAGGCGGGCGTGCTCGGGATGACCCGCGCGATGGCCCTGGCCCTGGCCCCGCACCGCATCCGCGTCAACGCGATCGCGCCCGGGCTCACCGACACCGCGCAGCCGCGGTACGGCAACACCGAGGAGCAGATCGCGGTGCGCGCGCGCGAGATCCCGCTCGGCCGCATCGCGCGTCCCGAGGAGATCGCCCGGATCGCGGTGTTCCTCGCCTCCGAGGAGTCGGGCTGGATCACCGGCGAGCTCATCCACGTCAACGGCGGCGCCTACATGGCGTGAAGGCACGGCGCGCCGGGTGTAGCCTGGGGCGCGGGAGGACCGAACGATGGCCAGAGCCACGACCGATCCGCAGATCACGATCGTGCCCAACCCGAACCGGGTCGTCATCCGGGTGGACGGCGCGATCATCGCCGACTCCACCCGCGCGCTGGTCATGCGCGCGCCCGGGACGCCGGATCAGCACTACATCCCGCGGGAGCACGTGGACATGACGCGCCTGTCGCGCACCACCCACCGCACGCACTGCCCCTACAAGGGGGACGCCTCGTACTGGACCATCCGCGGCGACGCGTGCGTGATCGAGAACGGGGTGTGGAGCTACGAGGATCCGCTCGAGGAAATGGCGCTCATCAAGGGCTACCTCGCGTTCTACCAGGACCGCGTGGACCGGGTCGAGGAGGGCCCGCCGACCGAGTGAGGATCGGGAGTCCGATGAGGGGCCCGGGCCCGGGACGTCCGGAGGCCGACGAGTGCCTGCCGTCCTACTTCCAGTACATCGGGCTGGTGCCGGACGGGCACGTGGTGGACCGGCTGGAGCGCCAGATCGATGAGACCGCCGCGTACCTGGGGGGCTTCACGCCGGAGCAGGCGCTGCGCCGCGAGGCGCCGGGGGAGTGGTGCGCGGTCGAGATCGTGGGGCACCTGGCGGACGCCGAGCGCGTCTTCGGCTACCGGGCCCTGCGCATCGCGCGCGCCGACCCCGTGATGTGGACCCCGGTCGAGTTCCCCGACTACGCGGCGGCCGCCAACGACCGGGCGCGCGCCCTCGGCGACGTGGTGGCCGAGTTCCGCGCGGTGCGCGCGGCCTTCGTGGCGTTCCGGCGCGGGCTGGACGCGGCCGCGTGGCAGCGCCGGGCGCCGGAGGGCTGGACGATGCGCAGCGTGCGCGCGGTGGCTTGCGCCATGGCTGGTCACGAGCTGCACCATCTCGCCGACATTCGCCGCCGGCACGCCGGGTCCGCCGGCGCCACGTTCGATACGGAGGTGAAGACATGACCATGCGCGAGCCCCAGGTGGTCCGCCTCGACGAGACCGAGCGGGTGAGCTTCGGCCCGCTGTCGCACTACCAGCCGATCATCGGCGACGAGCAGGGCAGCACGCCGTTCCGCACCGGCATCCAGACCGCGCAGCCGGGCTACGTGACGCCGGTGCACTCCCACCCGTATCTCGAAGTCCTGCACATCCTGGACGGGACCGCGGAGGCGTGGATCCACGGGCAGGAGGACCGCGCGGTGGTGTTGCGCAAGGGCGACACCATCGCGTTGCCGCCCGACACCCCGCACGCCTTCCGGGTCGTCGGCGACGAGGTGCTCCGGCTCCTCGGCACCCACGCCTCTCCGCAGCGGATCGTCCATCGTCTGGACGACGGACCGTCGTACGGCTGAGCGGGCCGCGCGGCCCCCGCGGCCCCGCAGCGGCACGACGGACTACTGGCCCCCGCCGCCGCGAGGCAGCGAGCGGGACTCGTCTCGCCAGATCGCGTAGCAGTCCCGGTGCGCGAACAGCGGCGCGCCGTCGCGTACTCCGTCTGACCGGTTTCCACCACGCCCCGACACACCGCGCACCGCTCCCCGGTGCCCGGACCCGCCCAGGCGGTGGCGTCGATGGCGGGCAGGCGCCCCTGGGCGAGCCAGGCCCGGACGCGCTCCCGGAGATCCGGCCGGGACGGAGTCGCGCGCTTCGCCACCTCGTCCATCGAGCGCCTCAGCACAGCGGAGGGACCAGCTTGCGGGACTCCTCTCGCCAGATCCGGTGGCAGCCGGCATGCGCCACCGCGTCGGTGTCGCCGCCTCCGTTTCGCACCTCGTGCTCGTTCTCGTTCCGGCCGATGGGGTGGTCGCAGACGCTACAGAGGCGGCCGGTGCCGCGGCGGACCACCGAGAGGCCCGTGGCCACGGCCAGCCGTCCCTCCGACAGGCGCTCCCGCACCCGCTTCCGCACGGGCTCTTCACCCTCGCACGAACAACAATCGAGCATGGACACCTGGTCGCTCACCTCCCTGGCCGGCGGGCAAAAGAGCAAGCGACGTGCCGCGCTGCGGACGGCGTCTGTGCAAGGATTTGCGCGGCGGAGCGCGGGTGGAGTGGGGCGAGTTTTCCGCGTCCTCTTTTCCCGTTTCCGGTCCCGCCAGGAACGGCGGCGCCGGGGGCCGGCTAGACCAGCGGCAGCTGGCCGGAGGCCGGCGTGTCCGCCGGGGGCTCCTCGATCGTGAGCGTGTGCTCCTCCTGCCGGGCGCCCAGGATCAGCTTGACGTGGAGGCGGAAGATCGCGGTCGCGGCCCAGGCCGAGGTGGCATCGCGCTCGTAGCCGCAGGAGCAGCTCACCCGCCACAGCCGGTGCGGCTTCATGACGTCGCGCCCGCCTCCTTCCGACCAGCGTAGCGTACTTGTCCGCCGCCCGCCGATACCCTATAGTGCCTTTCCCCCGGCTGAGGAGAAGGCAGACGGGCCACCCGAGGGAGGGCCCGCTATGTCCGTCTCGAAGCAGCCCCCGGCCGTGTCGGGGCGCATGAGCCTCCAGGTCCGCACGGTGGCGGGGGACGTCACCGTCCTGAGCCTGCCTGCCACCGACCACCGGATCGTGACCGGTGAAGCGGCCAACTACCTCATCGGCTTCGGGACGGTCCACGAGTTCAGCAAGGAGGGGCTCTACGTGCGGTCGGGCCCGGCGCCCGCGGTGCTGAGCGAGACCGTGTCCACCGGCGATCCCACCGGCGACCTCTGGTGAGCTGAAGCGCCCCGCGCGGCCGGGCTTGCCAGCCGTCGTCGCAGTGCGAGAGGATGTGGGCCCATGAGACTCGGCATCAGCGTGCCGACCGCGCGGCCGGACGGCACGCCCCTCACCGGCGAGGCGCTGGTCGGCAGCGCGCGCGCCATCGAGCAGGCCGGCTTCGACAGCGCGTGGTTCTTCGACGCCATCGGGCGCGGTTTCATCTTGCCGGATCCGCTCATCGGCGTCTCGGTGGCGGCGGCGGTCACGTCCCGGATCGAGATCGGGACCGGCGTCCTCCAGATCCCGCTGCGCAACCCGGTGGAGCTCGCGCACCGGATCCTCACCGCGCACCTCATCTGTGGGGGCCGGCTCCTGCTGGGCGTCGGCGCGGGCTCGACGCCCGCCGACTTCGAGGCCCTCGGCCTCGACTTCACGCGGCGCATGCGCACGCTCGAGGACTCGCTGGCCACGATGCGGCGGCTGTGGCGCGGCGAGAAGGTGGGGGCGGCGGATCTCACCCCCTGGCCGGCCGCGGCCGGCGGCCCCGCGGTCCTCATCGGCAGCTGGAAGGGCGAGCGCTGGATCCCGCGGGCCGCCAGGGAGTTCGACGGCTGGATCGCGTCCGGCGCCAAGACCAGCTTCTCGGCCCTCGCCGAGGGCATCGCGCGCTATCGCGCCGCGGGCGGCAAGCGCGCGATCGTCACCAACATCGCGTTCGACCCGACCGTGCCCACCGACCCCTTGCCCGACACCGCCTCGTTCCACCTGCGCTGCGCCCCCGACGAGGCGGCCCGGCGGCTCGGCCGGGTGCGTGACCTGGGCTTCGACGACGCGGTGCTGGTCGTGGAACGGCCCACCGAGGCCGGCCTGGCCGCGGCGCGGGCCCTGCTGCGCTGAGCCGCGGATGACCACGACCGCGGACGTCGTGGTGATCGGCGGCGGGGTCAACGGCGTGAGCATCGCCCACGCCCTCGCCGGACGCGGCGTGAAGGTCACGCTGGTGGAGAAGGGCGCGCTCGCGGGCGGAGCCTCCGGCCGCTCGAGCGCGCTGGTGCGCATGCACTACACCAACGAATGGGACGCCCGCCTGGCGTGGGCCAGCTTCCCGATCTTCCGGCACTGGCCGGAGCACATGGGCGGCCCGCCGGTCTTCACCCACACCGGGTTCGTCGACGTGGTGGGCCCCGCCTACGCCGAGAATCTCAGGCGCAACGTCGCGATGCTGCAGGGGATCGGCGTGCCGACGCGCGCCATCGGCCCCGACGAGCTGCGCGCGCTGCAGCCCTTCGCGCACGTGGACGACGTCGGCGCCGCAGCCTACGAGCCGGAGAGCGGCTACGCCGATCCGGCCGAGACCGTGGAGGGCTTCCGGCGGCGCGCGGTCGAGCGGGGCGCGCGCGTGCTCCAGTGGACCGCGGTGACCGGCATCGACGTGGGCGACAGCCGCGTGCGGGCGGTCGAGACCTCGGCCGGGCGCATCGAGGCGGGTAGCGTGGTGGTGGCCGCCGGCGCGTGGTCCACGCGGCTCTGCCGGCAGATCGGGCTGCGCCTGCCCGCGCGGCCCAAGGCCATCGACACGGTGGCGGTGAGCCGGCCCGCCGAGCTGCGCGAGCCGCACATGGTCTACATCGACAACGTGCAGGGCAACTACTTTCGGCCCGAGGCGGGCGGCCTCACGCTGGTCGGCATCCCGTGCCAGGAGTGGGACATCGACCCGGACACGCTCGGCAGCGGGCTGCCGCCCGGCGCCGCCGAGCGGGGGGCCGCGCTGCTCACCCACCGCATCCCGATCATGGAGCGCGCCACGCTCGCGCGCGGCTATCGCGCCTTCGACGGCTACAGCGGCGACCGCCACGCGATCCTGGGCGGGGTGCCCGGCGTGGACGGTCTCTACCTGGCGACCGCGTTCAGCGGCTCGGGGTTCAAGATCGCCCCCGCGGTCGGCCTCTGCATGGCCGAGCTCATCACCGAGGGCCGCGCCCGGACCATCGACATCACCGCGTTCGGTCTGGAGCGGTTCGCGGCCGGCCGCACCGTCGAGGGGCCGTATCCCTACGCGGTCCGTCCCGACTACATCGATCCCGCCGAGGTCGGCCGCGCCTGAGAGGCCCCCGCGTCAGCGCGCGGCCGCGCGGATGGCCCGCCAGAGCCGCTCGGGGGTGAGCGGCATCTCGAGGTGCTCCACGCCCAGCTCGGCGAGCGCGTCCACCGCCGCATTCACCACCGCGGCCGGCGCGGGGGTGGTGCCGCCCTCGCCGCCGCCGCGCGGGCCGAGCGGGTTCGAGGTGGACTCGACCTCGCTGATCTCGGTGGCGAACGACGGCCGCATGTCCGCGCGGGGCATCGCGTACTCCATGAACGGGGCGGCGCGCGGCTGCCCAGACTCCGGGTCGTAGTCGCAGAGCTCCCAGCAGGCGTCGCCCACGCCCTGCGCGATGCCGCCGTGGGCGAGATCGTCCGCTACAGCAGCGTGGACGACGTGGGACGCGCCATCAAGTAGGCGAGACGATGCAAGTCCCGGGACTCGGACGCAACCGGAGTGTAGTACGTACCGTAGGAGGCGACCGCCAAGGCCAGACGGGGACCCGGTGGCCGCGTTTCTGCGACCGCGAGGGGCTAGCCCCGGCCATAGAGCGGGCGCGCAGTCCGGGGTATGTCGTGCCGCGAGAGGTAACGCTGGTGGTAAGATCAGCGAGTGACGCATCGGCGGTGGCGAATCGTGGCGGTCCGCATCTCCGTGGCACTTGACCTGTCGTTTCCCGCGAGGCCGGGAATTTTCGTGTTCGACGCCGCGTCCTCTTCCAAAGACCCTCACTAGTCCCTCGCACCGTGTTCGGCGACCCCCGTGGTGGGGTTCGCCTGCTTCCATCATCTCTGGCGCGGAGGACCACAAATGAAGCAGGGATACGAGGGAATCGCCCTCGCGTGGATCATGCTCGCGGCACCGTTCACGGTCATCCCTGTCGCCACATGCCTATTCTGAGGAGACGACCATGCCCAACGTCGGACGCTTCGTCACCGATCCTCGGGCCGGCGCCTCCTGCCAGATCACGCTAGACAGCGGCGAGACTATCATCGTCAACTCCGAGACGGGCGGCTTCAAGGGTGGCCTGCTGACGATCGAGCCCTCGGGGTTCATGGGCTTCCGCTCCGATCGCATCTTCGCCTGCAACCTGGACAGTCCGCAGGGTCAGGCGGGGCCGGCCTGGCTGAACCTCGGCGCCGCGCCCGGCAGCCTCGCCGCCGGTCCGCTGGGAGCCGCCGTAGAGTTCGTCAAAGGCGCGGGAACGCTCACCGAGCTGCAGACGCGGTGTGCCGCCCTGATGTCGAGCCGTTAGCCGTGGAGTTTCGCGAACTGCTGCTCGGGCTCGTCCTCGTCTGGCTCGCCGCGAAGGTGGCGGGCGAGGGGATGGAGCGGATCGGCCAGACCGCGGTCCTCGGGGAGCTGCTGGCTGGTGTCGTGATCGGCCCCGGCGTCCTCGGGCTCGTGCAGGAATCGGAGGTGATCCACGCCCTGGCCGAGCTGGGTGTCCTGATCCTCCTGTTCGAGGTCGGTCTGGAATCCGACTTCGACGAATTGTTGAAGGCGGGCCTGCAGGCCACGCTCGTGGCTGTGGTGGGCGTTGTGTTGCCGTTCGCGGCCGGCTTCGCGCTCATGCGGTGGTTCGGGCATCCGCCGCTCCTGGCCGTCTTCGTCGGGGCCACGCTCACCGCAACGAGCGTGGGTATCACCGCCCGCGTGCTGGCCGACCTCGGCCGTCTCAAGGACGCGGCCGCCAACGTCGTGCTGGGCGCGGCGGTCGTGGACGACATCCTCGGCTTGATCGTCCTGGCGGTCGTGACGGGAGTGGCGCAGACCGGCGGTGTCTCACCGGGCACGGTCGTCGCTCTCACCGGCAAGGCGATCGTGTTCCTGGCGGCCGCGCTCTCGATCGGCCTCCGGCTGGCGCCGACCCTGATGAGCTGGCTCGGGCGGCTGCGCGCGCGGGGCACCCTGATCGTCTACTCGGTCGTCTTCGCGATGGCGATGGCGGCCATCGCGGACCTGATCGGGCTGGCCACGATCATCGGCGCATTCGCGGCGGGATTGATCCTCTCCACGACCGAGCCGCGCAACCACATCGAGGAGCGCATCAAGCCGATCGCCGACCTGCTCGTCCCGGTCTTCTTCGTGACGGTCGGTATGAAGGTCCAGCCCCAGATGCTCAATCCTTTTGCGGAGAACGCCCAGTTTGGCCTCGCCATGCTCCTGACCGTGGTGGCGGTCGCGTCGAAGCTCGCGGCGGCCCTCGCCGTGTACCAGCCGGGCGTTCGCCGGTGGCCGATCGGTGTCGGGATGGTGCCGCGTGGCGAGGTCGGTTTGATCTTCGCGGGGACCGGGCTGGCGGCCGGGGTGCTCGCCCCCGATCTCTACTCGGCGCTCGTCGTCGTCGTGATGCTCACGACATTCGCGGCGCCTCCGTGGCTGAAGACCCTCTATCGCAGATGACCCTCGTCGTCCCCGACGGGCGACTTCTCTCGAGCGATCCTCGAGCCGGCTCCGGTGCCGCTCGCGGTGCTGAAAGCGGCCGGGGTGTGAGAGTCAGGCGGATCGCAGAACGCCGGTGGCCGGCGAGATTTTGAACTCAGCGAGTCGCTCCGCAGGGGTCTTCCCACCGAGGGCGAGGTGGAGCCGGCGATGGTTGTACTCGTGCTCCCACGTGCGCAACTTGCGGACGAGCTCATGGCGGGTCTTGAAGGTCACCCGTCGATAGATCTCCTCCTCGTCGGTGCGATGACTGCGCTCGACTTTCCCGTTGGATTCCGGGCAGCCAGGCAGGATGTGCTTGTGGGCGATACCGAGATCATGCAGATGCCAGGTGAAGTCGGTGCCCCACTGTCCCGGGACGTGCAGCTCGGGCCGCCGCTTCGGACCCGGTCGGTACCGCTTCCGGGAGACGCGAGGGACGTGGTGCTCGCGCAGGATCCGCCGAATGGTCGGCGGAGAGAGAGGCTTCGATGTGTAGCGCGGTCCGAAAGGGACGAACCCGGGGGCCCGGGCAACCGGGGCTTCAGGCCCTCGAGCCCCTCGCGTTGGTACCGTCTGCGCCGTTCGTAGAAGAGGGGGCGCGAAATCCCGAAGAACCGACCGGTACGGCTGATACCACAGCCGACCTGCTCGAAGTGCTGAAGGACGCGCAGGCGGGCCGCCGCCCGCTGGGCCCGCTCCCGGTCGCCAATCACTCGGTTCATCCCGGGCCTCCTTTCGCCGGCCCCCCTTGGAGGGGACCGGTTCTGTCCGGGCATCACCTAACAGCTACAGACCAGTCCGACCGGCCCTAGCGTGTCCAGACCCGGAATGGTGTAGACACCGTGGCCATCCCAGAGTGCGGTATGAGGTCATCCCCGCGCGGCGCCCCAGAAGAGCGCGGCGGGGGTGCGGCCGCGGACTCGGTAGCCCTGATGGGGCCGCTCGTGAT
>DASRHC010000070.1:0-83466 GCA_035650715.1 Candidatus Methylomirabilota bacterium
AGCCGGGGCCGCGCGACGTGCTGCTGGTGGTGGACATCCAAAACGATTTCACCCCCGGCGGCGCCCTCCCCGTCCAGGAGGGTGACCTGATCGTGCCGCTGGTGAACCGGCTGGCCGCCGGCTTCGAGCACGTGATCCTCACCCAGGACTGGCACACCCCGGGCCACGTCTCCTTCGCCTCCACCCACGGCAAGAAGCCGTTCGAGACGGTGCGGCTCGAGTACGGCACCCAGGTGCTCTGGCCCGAGCACTGCGTGCAGGGCACACCGGGGGCCGACTTCCACAAGGACCTCAAGATCCCCCACGCGGAGCTGATCATCCGCAAGGGCTACCGCAAGCACATGGATTCCTATTCGGCCTTCTACGAGGCCGACGGCAAGGCCAGCACCGGCCTCGCCGGGTACATGAAGGACCGCGGCTTCCGGCAGGTGTACCTGGTGGGCCTCGCCACCGACTTCTGCGTGTGCTGGTCCGCGCTCGACGCGCGCAAGGTCGGTCTCGGCGCGGCGGTGATCGAGGACGCCTGCCGCGGCATCGACACCAACGGCTCGCTGGCGAAGGCGTGGGACCAGATGACCAAGGCCGGGGTGAAGCGCATCCGCTCCGCCGACCTCGCCGTCTAGGCTCCCGGGGCCAGTTGCCCGCCGCGCCGCGCCCCGACCCGCGGGACCACTTCGCCGACCGGGGGCTCCGCGTCGACTTCAAGGGGCCCTTCACCCGCGAGAGCCCCGGCCTCCTCGCGAAGACGCTCGGGCGATTTCTCGCTCGATGACCCTGCGGGCCGAGGCACGGGCCCACGAGCGGATGGATCGATTCTATTCATCTGTCCGGGCACTTGGGCGGTTCTGGATCTGGTTCTTCTTCAAGGACGTCGCGGTGGTCCGGGCCGACCGGGTGCCGCCGGGTGGGCCGGTCCTGCTCTGCATCAACCACCCGAACAACCTGATCGACTCGCTGCTCGTGGGAGGGGCGCTTCCCCGCAAGGTCCACTACCTGGCGACGGCGGCCCTGTTCCGCAACCCGCTGGTGGCCAGGTTCCTCGCCGCGTGCGGCGCGATCCCCGTCTACCGCAAGCAGGACGAGCCGACCCGGATGGACCGCAACGTCGAGGCCTTCGCGGCCTGCTTCCGGACCCTGGAGGCCGGGCGGGTCATCGGCATCTATCCCGAGGGCACCACCCACGCCGAGAGCCGGGTGCAGCGGATCAAGACGGGAGCCGCGCGCATCGCGCTCGAGTACGAGACGGGTGGCCGCGGAGCCCCCCTCACCGTGATCCCGGTCGGCCTCGCGTTCGATGCCCGGAAGTCCTTCCGGAGCCGCGTGCGCGTCTCCTTCGGCGAGCCGATCGCGGTGGCGCCCTACGCGGCCCTGCACCGCCAGGAGCCCCTGCGCGCGGTCGACGCCCTCACCACGGCGATCCAGGAGGGCATGCAGGCCGAGGTGCTCCACGTGGCCCGCCCCGAGCGGCAGGAGCTTCTCCGCGCGCTCGAGCAGGTCTACCGGGGCGATCTGATCCGGGAGCTCGAGGAGGAGCGGGGGCTGGGCGGCCGACAGATCGACCCGCTCCGGCTGTCCCGCACCATCGCCGACGCGGTGGCGCATTTCGAGGAACGCGAGCCGGAGCGGGTGGCGCGCATCTGGGAGGGCCTCCAGCACTACCGCGGGCTGCTCGCGGCCTACCGCGTGCGCGATCAGGCGGTGCGCGCGCTCGCCGAGCGCCGGCCGGCGCGCGCCCGGATGCGGCAGTCCTGGGAGGCCCTGGTCGGTCTGCCCCTCTTCGCCTACGGGGTGGTGGTCAACGGGCTGCCGTACCTCCTGCCCCGCTTCCTCGCCCGGCGGACCGCGCGCAAGGAGACCGACTACGCCACCACCCGGCTGCTGGCGAGCGTCGTCGCGTTCCCCCTCTTCTGGGCGCTCGAGACGTGGGTCGTCTGGCGGCTGGCCGGTCTGGGCTGGGCGCTCGCGTTCGCGGTGTCGCTGCCCGTGAGCGGGCTGCTCGCCTACCGGTACCTGGGCGGCGTCGGCCGCCTGCGGAGCCGCCTCCGGCTCGGGTGGCTCTCGCTCAGACACCGGCAGCTCGCGGGTCGCCTGCTCGCCGGGCGTCAGGCCCTCGTGGCGGAGCTCGAGCGGGCGAAGGACGACTACCTGCGCGCGACCCGCGGGAGCAGCTTCTGACGCGCGCCGGCGCCGCCGTCGGCGTGGTCGCGCGCGGCCCCGGATGGCGTACAATCGCCCGTGATTTCGCCCCGAGGCCGACCATCCGACGAGGAGACCACCATGAAAGCCTACGTGCTGATCGAGACCGCGGCGGGCAAGACCAAGAACGTGAAGAAGGCGCTCGCCAAGATCAAGAGCACTCGCGCGACGGTGGCGGCCATGGACGCCGTCACCGGGCCCTTCGACTTCATCGCGATCGTGGACGGCCAGTCGCTCGACGCGATCGGGAGCCTGGTCACCGACTCCATCGGGGTCATCGACGGGGTGACGCGCACCACCACCTGCGTGGCGGTGCAGGTCGGCTGATGCCGGAAGCCAATGCCCGCGGCCCGGTGGTGGCGTGCGCGGCCTACGCCCACGGCACCCGGGTGGCCGACGTGGCGATCGAGGACATCAGCGAGGTCCTCACCTACCAGGACCGCTTCGTCTGGATCGGCCTCTACGAGCCGGACGAGGCGCTGCTCAAGCAGGTGCAGGCGGAGTTCGGGCTGCACGACCTCGCCATCGAGGACGCCCACCTGGCGCACCAGCGGCCCAAGCTCGAGCGCTACGGCGACTCGCTCTTCATCGCCCTCCGCACCGCCCAGACCGACCGCCAGCAGCGCCGGATCGCGTTCGGAGAGACCCACCTGTTCGTGGGCGCCCGCTACGTGGTCTCGGTGCGGCACGGGGCCTCCCTCTCCTACGCGGACGTGCGCACGCGCTGCGAGGCGGCGCCGCACCTGCTGGCCAAGGGGCCGGGCTTCGTGCTGCACGCGATCATGGACTTCGTGGTCGACCAGTACTTGCCGATCGTGGACGCGCTCGAGGACGACGTGGAGACCCTGGAGGCCGACATCTTCGGGGGCCACGCGAGCCGCGACACCACCATGCGCATCTACACCCTCAAGCGGGACCTGCTCGAGCTCAAGCGGGGGGTCTCTCCGCTGGTCGACATCTGCAACCGGCTGATGCGCAGCGACCTCGACCTGATCCCGGACGACGCGCGCCCCTACTTCCGCGACGTGTACGACCACGCGATCCGCGTGAACGAAAAGGTGGACAACCTCCGGGAGCTGCTCGGCGCCGCGCTGGAGGCCAACCTCACCCTCACCACCATCGCCCAGAACGAGGCCACCAAGCGGATCACCGGCTGGGCCGCGATCTTCGCCATCCCCACCATGATCGCGGGCGTCTACGGCATGAACTTCGAGTTCATGCCCGAGCTGCACTGGCAGTGGGGCTATCCCACCGTCATGGGCGTGACCGTGCTCCTCTGCGGAGTGCTCTACTACCGCTTCAAGCGCTCCGGCTGGCTCTGAGGGAAAGTGGGGTAGAATCTCCGCCGTCATGCGGGTCCTGGTGATGGGCGGCACCGAGTTCATCAGCCTGCACCTGCTGCGCGCGCTGCAGGCGCAGGGCCACGAGGTCACGGTCTTCAACCGCGGCCGGCACCCCGATCGCCTCGCCGCCGGGGTGACCGCGATCGCGGCCGACCGGAAGGACCACGCGGGGCTCCGCGCCCGCCTGGCCGGCCGGCGCTTCGACGCGGTCTACGACGTGACCTACGCGCCGACTCTCGGCGAGGACGTGGCCGCGCTGATGGACGCGCTCGAAGGCGCGCCCCACGTCGTCTTCGTCTCGACCTGCCGCGTCTACGACCACGCCCTGCCCGTTCCCTACTCGGAGGACACGCCGCGCGGGCTCTACTGGGGCGACTACGCCCGGCACAAGATCGCCGGCGAGGACGTGCTGCTGGAGCGCCACCGCCGCACCGGCCAGCCGGTGACGATCGTGCGGCCGACCCACGTGATGGGGCCGCTCAACACCCGGAACAACGAGACCTTCTTCATGGACCGCATCCACCGTGGCCGGCCGGTGCTGGTGCCGGGCCACGGAGGCTGGCTCCGCCAGTTCGGCCACGTCGAGGATCTCGCCGACGTGATGGTGGCCCTGCTCGGCAACGCGCGCGCCTACGGCCGGGCCTACAACGTGATGGGCGAGGACGTGGTGAGCCAGGTGGGCTTCGTGGAGCTGATCGCGGAGGTGATGGGGCGCCCGGTCACGTTCCGCCACTTCGACCCCGCGCTGCTGAAGGCGCACCCCAAGCCGGGGCCCGTCTTCGGTCAGAACCTGGTCTACGAGTGCCACGCGGTGCACACCACCACCAGGCTCCGCACCGAGCTCGGGCTGCGCCCGCGCTACACGCTGCACGCGGGCCTGGCGCAGACGTGGCGGTGGTATCGCGACGCCGGTCTGGCCGACCGCCCGATCGACTTCTCTTTCGAGGACCAGCTCCTCTCCAAGATCGGCGCGTGATCCGTCGCATCCTGGTGTACCACCCGGAGCCGGCGGACACCCGCGCCTACGCCGATCTCATCCGGCCCGCGCCCGGCCTCCTGGTGACCGCCGCGCTCACCCCCGAGCAGGCGGTCGCGGCCGCGCCCGACGCGGAGATCCTCTACTGCTGGCGGCCGCCCCGGGCCGTGCTCGCGACCGCGCAGCGCCTCCGGTGGATCCAGTGCATGGGCGCGGGGATCGAGGCCCTGCTGGTGCCCGAGCTGTCGCCGCGCGTGATCATCACCCGGGTGGCCGGCATCTTCGGCCCGTGGATGGCCGAGTACGCGCTCGGCTGGTGCCTCTGGGTCACGCAGCGGATGGACGGCTTCCGGGCCGCCCAGCGGGCGCGGCGCTGGGCGCCCATCGATCCGATCCCGCTGCGGGGCCAGACCCTCTGCGTGGTGGGGCTCGGGGACATCGGCGCCCACATCGCCCGCACCGCCCGGGCCCTCGGTCTCCAAGCCATCGGCGTCTCGCGCTCCGGCCGCCCGGTGAGCGGGGTGGCCCGCGTCTACCGCACGCGCGCCCTGGCCGCCGCGCTCGCGGTGGCGGACTTCGTGGTCCTGACCGTGCCCCTGAGCCCGGCGACCCGCGGGCTCCTGAACGCGGCCGCGCTGGCCGCCATGAAGCCCTCCGCGTGGCTCATCAACCTGGCGCGCGGTCCCATCGTGGACGAGGACGCGATGATCGAGGCGCTGCGCTCCGGCCGCATCGCGGGCGCCATCCTGGACGTCTTCGACACCGAGCCGCTGCCCCCCACGCACCCGCTGTGGACGATGCCCAACGTGGTGGTGACCCCGCACATCTCGGGGCCGAGCACGCCGCGGGAGATCGCGCCGATCTTCGCCGACAACCTGCGACGCTACCTGGCCGGGCGGCCGCTGCGTCACGTGGCGGACCGCCGGCGCGGCTACTGACCGGCAGGCTCGATCCCCACCCGTATCACCTCGCCGCGCCGGGCCCACCGGGCCAGCGGGAGCAGGAGCTCGAGCCCCAGCTTCATGACGCCGTAGAGGGGCCGCCACCGGCATGCGCGCGCCAGCCCGGGGGCTCGATGGTCCTGCAGCCAGTGCTCCAGGCTCCACTGGTAGTAGCGCGGCTTGGCCTGGTGCCAGCACCACACCACGCGACCGCCCGCCGCTCGCGCGGCGTGGGCGAGCGTCTCCGGGGTGAAGTGCGAGAGGTGCCGGGGCAATTCGAGCCCCGACCAGGCCCGTCCGAAGAGACGCGCTCCGAGGCCGCCCGCGTTGGGCACCTCGACGATCAGGAGGCCACCCGGGGCGAGCCAGCCCAGCATCCGGCGCACCGCCCCGACCGGATCCGGGACGTGCTCCAGCACATGGTAGGCGCTGATCACGTCGAACTCGTGGGGTGCGAAGGGCGCGGCCTGCAGGTCGCCGACGTGAATCCGCGCGGTGAACCGCCGTGCCCTGGCCGCCGCCGCCGCGTCCATCTCCACGCCCGCCACCTGCCAGCCGAGACTCCGAGCCACGCCGAGCGCGGCCCCGGAGCCGCAGCCGACGTCGAGGTAGCGGCCGTGCCCGCGCCACGGCGGGCAGTCCCAGCGGAGCCGGCGTGCGAGCCGGCGCGCGCGCATGCGCGTGAGGAGGCCGGGACGCTCCTGCGGCCAGGCGAGGTACCCGAGCTCGCGGGCAAGCGCCCAGCGCACGGCGCGGATGCGGGCCGGCGACCCCTTGAACGGGATGCGCGGCGACGGCTCCTGATGCCGTGGGTAGTGGTCGGGATAGCAGTCGGCCAGGTGATCGTCCCGCACCCGGGGTCGCTGGTAGAGGAATCCGCAGCGGCGACACCGGGCCACCGTAAAGACCCCGGGCACGCCGAAGGCGCGGTCGCCCGTGGTCCACATCGGATCCGCCTGCGCGGCGCCGCAGAGAAAGCACGCCGCATCCACCATGGCCGGAGTCGGCGCGCCGCCCTCCGCGATCGGCGCGGGGCCGGACGTCATTTCTTCGATAGCAGCCAGTGCCCCACCGCCAGGTGCGGCAGCCCGGAGCGCTCGAAGGTGTCGACCGCGTCGGCCGCGCTGGCCACGATCGGCTCGCCGTGGAGGTTGAACGAGGTGTTCAGCACCGCCCCCACCCCGGTGCGCCGCTCGAACTCCCGGATCACCGCGTGGTACTCCGGGTTCCACTCCCGCTCCAGGATCTGCGGGCGCGCGGTCGCGTCCTGGGGATGGATCGCGGCGGCCAGCGCGTCGCGGGCCTCGGGGCGCGTGGGCATGGCGAGCATCATGTACGGGGAGGCGAGGCCCTTCGGGTTCACCAGATAGTCGCCCGCGCGCTCGGCCAGCACGGTGGGCGCGAACGGCATCCAGAAGTCGCGGTTCTTGATCATGCGGTTGATGAGGCCGACCACCCGGTGATCGGAGGGATTGGCCAGGATCGACCGGTTGCCGAGGGCCCGCGCCCCGAATTCCATCCGCCCCGCGCAGCGGGCCACCACCCCGTCCGAGACCAGCAGCTCCGCGATCCGCTCCTCGATGCGGTCGTGGTAGGCGACCTTGTACTGGCCTTCGAGGCGGCGCTCGCGGATCACCCCCTCCGCCTCCTCGTCGGTGACGGACGGGCCGAGATACGCGGGGCCGAAGGGGTGCGGGGCCGCGGTGATCCCGCGGCGGGCGCATTCCTGCAGGTAGCCCAGGTAGGCGGCCCCCACCGCGTTCGACTCGTCGCCGCAGGACGGGAACGCGAAGAGGTCCTCGACCCACTCCTCCTGGCCGACCAGCATGTTCGCCTTCACGTTCATGAACACGCCGCCCCCCAGGGCGACCCGGCCGCCGCCGTAGCGCTGGCGCATGAGGCGCGTCCAGCGCAGCAGCACGTCCTCGAGCAGCCGCTGCGCCCCGCCCGCCACCCAGTCGAAGCGCAGCCCCACCATGGCGCGCAGCAGGAGCTGGTACCGCTCGCCGGGCGCCCGCCAGCAAAAGCGCGCGGGCGGTCCGTCCTCGAGGTCGAACACCGCGCGCAGCGCCTCCTCCGCGCGCCGGGCGTACTTCTCGGGCGCGTAGGGCGCCATGCCCATCACCTTGTACTCGTGCTCGCCGAACTTCATGCCGAGGGCGAGGGTCGCGAACGAGTAGAACGCCCCCACCGAGCCCGGCGCGCTCGGGCTCGCCTCGTGACGCGTCAGCGTGAGGCCCGAGCCGGTGGACGCGGTCGCGCAGAGGCCGTCGCCCGAGTTGTCGTTGGTGAGCACCAGCGCGGACCGGCCGCCGAAGCCGGAGCCCCAGTAGGCGGCGGCCGCGTGGCAGGTGTGGTGGTCGAGGCTCACGATGCGGTCGGCGCGGACGCCGAGGTGATCGGTGACCGCGGCCAGGCGCTCACGCGGGGTGATGCCGAACTTCCCGCGGGAGGCGTCGATCAGCCCGAACCGGGCGCCCCACTTCCGCACCCTCCGCTCGAGCGCGCGCCGGCGCGAGGGCCACGCGACGCCGTAGTACTCGCGGGCGTAGTCCTCGTCGTGCTGGACGCGGTTGAGCCACTCGCGGGAGGCGGCGCGGGAGCCCGCCAGCGCCACCAGATCGATCTGCTCCGGCCGTACGTCGCACTCGCGCAGGAGCGCGTCGATGGCCCGGCGCGGGTAGCCCGCCTCGTTCTTGAGCCGGCTGAAGCGCTCCTCGGAGGCGCAGCCCACGATGCGCCCGTCGCGCAGCAGCGCGGCGGTGGCGCAGTGAGTCTCGGTGATGCCGAGCACGATCATGGCCCGCCCAGTATAACCGCCCGCCCCCTCGTCCCTTCCCTTCAGGGACGTGCTCTCCCTCTTCCCTCCGGGGAGAGGGCAGGGTGAGGAGCCCGAGGGTGAGGGGCCCGAGGGTGAGGGCCTACTCCGCCACCGACTCCGCCAGCCACCGCGCGGTCCGCAGCAGGCGGCCGTCGCCGTACCGCGGCCCCACCAGCTGCACGCCGAGCGGCAGGCCGTTGGCCCCCTGCAGGAGCGGCACGTTCACCGCGGGCAGCCCGACCATCGTCCAGAGCGTGCAGAAGGTGGGCTCACCCGTCGACTGGAGCCCGGCCGGCGCGGTGCCCTCGGCCGAAGGCGTCAGGATCGCGTCGTAGCGCCGCTCGAAGAGCTCGGCGAAGATGGCATCGAGCGCCGGCACCGCGGCGCGGGCTGCCAGGTAGCCGAGCGCGCGGTCCTGGCGCCCTCGTTCGATGCGGGCCCGCAGCGGCGGGGAGAGCCGATCGCGGCTGGTCTCCCACTCCTGGCGGAAGCCCAGCGCCATCTCCGCGTCCATCAGCGCGCGGTGCCACTCCGCCAGCTCGTCGGCGGCGATCGCGATCTCCATCTCCTCGATCTGCCCGCCCAGGTGGGCCACCAGCGCGCCGAAGGCCTCCTGCGCGTCCGGCGCCACCCGGTCCCAGCGGCCGCTCCGGAAGAACCCGAAGCGCGGCGGGACAGGCGGTTCCTCGAGCGCGGTCGCGCGGTAGCGGCCGCGCCCGCGCGGATGCGTGTCCGGGTCGCGCTCGTCCGGGCCGGCCAGCTCCTCCAGCACCAGCCCCAGGTCCTCCACGCTGCGCGCGAAGAGACCGACGTGATCGAGGCTCCGCGAGAGCTGGAACATCCCGTGGCGCGAGATCAGGCCGTAGGTGGGCTTGAGCGCGTACACCCCGCAGTAGGAGCCGGGGCGGATGGTGGAGCCGCCGGTCTGGCTCCCGAGCGCCAGCGGCACCATGCCCGCCGCCACCGCGGCCGCCGAGCCGCTGGAGGAGCCGCCCGGGGTGTGATCGGGCGCGTGCGGGTTGCGCGTCTTGCCCGGAGTGCGGGTCGCGAACTCAGTGGTCACCGTCTTCCCCATGATGACCGCGCCCGCCGCCCGCAGCCGCTCGGTGACCGCCGCGTCGCGCGACGGGATGCGGCCGGCGTGGAGCACCGAGCCGTTCTCGGTGGGCATGTCGGCGGTATCGATGATGTCCTTCAGACCCACCGGCACGCCGTGCAGCGGGCCGATCGGCCGTCCCGCCCGCCGCCAGTCGTCGGCGGCGCGCGCCTGCGCGAGCGCGTGCTCGGGATCGAGGTAGGTCCAGGCTTCGACCCTGGGCTCGATCTCCTCGATGCGCTGCAGGCAGGCCATGACCAGTTCCTCCGAGGCGAGCCGTCCGGCCCGGATGCGGTCCGCGGCTTCCGCCGCGGTCAGCCGCCACAGCTCGATGTCGTCGCTCATGCGAGCCCGCTACCGGCGGGGACTGGAGTCGAGCGTGACGGCGAGCTGCTCCTGCCCCCGACGCAGGACCAGGGGGAGCGGGCCGTCGGGGCCGGCGGCGAGCAAGGCCTCGCGCACGGCCTCGAGCGTGGCCACCGGGCGGCCCGAAACCTCGGTGAGCACGTCACCCACCTGCACCCCGGCGCGCTCGGCGCGGCTCCGGGGCAGCACCGCGGCCACCGACGGGATCGGGCCCGGCCGCGATCCACCCAGCTCGGGCTGGCCCGCGGGATCGCGCACCAGGAACCCGTACTCCGCCGCGATGCGGTCCGCCACCATCGGCTCGGGCATCGCGCCCACCCTCACCTGGACCGGGCGGCGTCCCTCGTCCGGCCGCAGCACCGTGAGCCGGACGGTCTCGCCCACCGACGCCGAGGCCACCGCGCGCTGCAGCGTCCGCGTGTCGACGACCGGGCGGTCGCGGAAGGCGACGACCAGGTCGCCGTTGCGCAGCCCCGCCGCCGCGGCGGGCGTCTCCTCGATCACCTCCACGATCACCGCCCCGAAGCCCTCGCGGAGGCCGAAGCGCCGGGAGATGTCCTCCATCTCCTGCTCCGACAGGTCCCGGATGCGTACCCCCAGCCAGCCCCACGCGGTGGCCGCCTGTCCGGCGGGCGGGCCGCCCAGGACCGTCGCGAGCAGCGCGAGCGCGGCGAGCCCGCGCTTCACGAGCGCCCCCCCTCCTCGCTCATGTGGCTCAGCAGGTCGTCGAGCGCGGCGGACAGGCGCTCGAGCCGTCGCTCCACGTCCAGTTCTTCCAGTAGCGCCCGACGCGTGACCGGACTCGGCACCAGCGTCGACGCGATCTGGTCGCAGAGCCGGCCCGGCTCGCTCACCTGGTCGAGCGACTGCTGCAGCTCCGCGCCGGCGCGTCCGACCGCGGCCAGGATGCGGGCGGTGCGGCTTCGCACCTGACCGGCGAGCGCGGCGACCGCGGGCCGCTCGGCGCCCTGCTCCTCGAGCGGGGTCGCGGCCACCATGCGGTAGAGCGTGTCCGCGGGCAGCTCCCGGTCGATCCGCGCGCGGCACTCCCCGCGCAGCACCAGGTTGTAGCGGCCGCTCGCCATGCGCTCGCACTGCACGATGCGGCCCAAGCCCGTCACCGCGAACACCGGCGGCCGGCCCTCGTAGTCGGCCTCGTAGCCCGGACGTAGCCCCACCACCGCGAGGCGCCGGTCGCGGGCGAGACAGTCGGTGATCATCGCGCGGTAGCGTGGCTCGAAGATGTGCAGCGGGAGCATGGTGTGCGGGAAGAACGTGAGGTCCGGGAGTGGAAAGATGGGCACCACGATCTGGGCGGGCATGAGGATCGCGCCGCGGTCAGCGCAGGTCGGGGAGGGCGAGCCCCGCCACCGCCTGCACCCGCGCGACGGCGGCGGTCGCGATGGAGCGGAACGCCTTCGCCTGCTCGGAGTCGGGATGGCCCACCGTCACCGGCACGCCCGCGTCGCCGCCCTCGCGGATCTGCATCTCCAGCGGAATCTGTCCGAGGAGCGGCACCCCGAACTCGTCGGCCACCCGCCGGCCGCCGCCCTCGCCGAAGATGGCGTAGCGATGGTGGGTGTCCGGCGCGATGAAGTAGCTCATGTTCTCCACGATGCCCAGGATCGGCACGTTGAGCTTCCGGAACATGGCGAGCGCCTTGCGCACGTCGAGCAGGGCCACGTCCTGGGGCGTGGTGACCATCACCACGCCCGACAGGGGGACCACCTGCGAGAGCGAGAGCTGGGCATCCCCGGTGCCGGGCGGCATGTCGAAGACCAGGTAGTCGAGCGGGCCCCAGTTCACGTCCCGCAGGAACTGCTGCACCGCGGAGTGGATCATCGGCCCGCGCCACACCAGGGCTTCGCGCTCGGCGACCAGGAGGCCGATCGACATGATCTTGATGCCGTGCGCCTCGACCGGGATGATCTTGTTCTCGAACATGCCCGGGCGCTCCTTCGCGCCCATCATGAGCGGCACGTCGGGGCCGTAGACGTCCACGTCCACGAGGCCCACGCGCGCGCCGGACTGCCGGAGGGCCAGCGCCAGGTTCACCGCCACCGTCGACTTCCCCACCCCCCCCTTGCCGGAGGAGACCGCGATCGTGTGCTTCACCTCCGGGATGAGGTCGGCCGACGGGGCGGCACCCGCGCCGTGGGCGTGACCGTGCGCGGCCGGGGCCGGGCGCGCACCCGCCGCGGAGCCCATCTTCACGCTCACGCGCGACACGCCGGGCATCTGCGACACCGCCCTCGAGGCGCCGCTGTGCAGGGCCGCTTTCGTCGCGGGGGCCTGTCCCGTGAACGCGAGGGTGAACGACACCTCCGCGTCCTGGATGCGCAGGTCCTTGACCAGGCCCAGGCTCACGATGTCCTGGCCCTGGTCGGGATCGCGGATGGTGCGCAGCACGTCGAGGACGGCGCGCTCGGTCGGGGCGCTCGGGGTGGTCATGCTGAGCGCGAGTATACCCGCGCCGTGCCCGGGACGCCACCCGCGCAGCGCGCGCAAGCGCCCGCAGAACTTGAAAAATATGCCCGAAATTGCTACAACGATCGGGTGCTGGGGCCCGATGACTTCCGCCGTGTCATGAGTCACTTCGCGAGCGGAGTGACGATCGTGACGGCCTGGGACGGCGAGCAACGCCCCACCGGCCTCACCGCGAGCTCGTTCACCTCCGTGTCGCTCGACCCGCCCCTCGTGCTCGTGTGCGTGTCGCAGAAGGCGCACAGCTATCCGGCGATCAAGGCCGCGGGCCGCTTCGCGGTGAACATCCTCTGCATCGGCCAGGAGGCGGTGTCGCGCCGCTTCGCCACCGCCCCCACCGCGGCGGGGCACGAGAAGTTCGTCGGCCTCGCCTACCGTCCCGGCGCGATCGGCCTGCCCATCCTCGACGACGCCCTGGCCGCGCTCGAGTGCACGGTGGTGCACGCCTACCCGGGCGGCGACCACACGATCTTCGTCGGACAGGTCGAGGCCGTCGACGTCCGCGAGGACTCCGGCCGCGAGCCCCTGCTCTACTTCCGGGGCAAGTACTCGCGGCTCCACCCGCATCCTCCAGGAGGCTAGATCCGAATGCCCGTCCCGCTCTCCCGGCCGCCCGTCGACGACGAGATCAAGCGCGCGGTCCTCGCCGCCATCGACTCGCGACAGTACATCCTGGGGCCCGAGTGCAGGGCCTTCGAGCAGGAGTTCGCCCGCTACCTGGGCGTCCGGCACGCGGTCCTCACCAGCAGCGCCACCGCCGCCATCTGGATGGGCCTGAAGGCGTGCGGGGTCAAGGCGGACGACGAGGTGCTGGTGCCCGCCCACACCGCGTTCCCCACCGTGGAGGCGGTCTGCTTCGCGGGCGCGCGCCCGGTGTTCGTGGACGTGGACGAGACCTATACCGTCGACGTCGACGACGCCGCCGCCAAGGTCTCGCCGCGGACGGTCGGCTTCGTGCCGGTGCACCTCTACGGGCATCCCGCGGATCTGGACGGGATCCGCCGCCTGTGCGCCGAGCGCAGCCTGTGGCTCTTCGAGGACTGCGCGCAGGCCCACGGCGCCGAGTGGCAGGGCCGCAAGGTGGGCACCTTCGGGCGCGCGGGCGCGTTCTCGTTCTACCCGTCGAAGAACCTCACCGTGATGGGCGACGGCGGCCTGCTCGCCACCGACGACGACGACCTGGCCGCGCGGTGCCGCCGCCTCCGCGATCACGGCCGCCTCAACAAGGACGTGCACGCCGAGGTCGGCTTCAACCTCCGGTTCAACGAGATCCAGGCCGCGGTGGGGCGCGTGTTGCTGCGCCGGCTCGACGCCATGAACGACCACCGCCGTGCCCTCGCCGCGCGCTACCGCGCGGGGCTGGCCGGCCTGCCGCTTGCGTTGCCGGAGGAGCGGGCGGGCGCCCGGCACGTCTACCACCTCTACGTGGTCCGCACGCCCGAGCGGGACGCGCTGGCCCGTCACCTCAAGGAGCGCGGCATCGCCACCGGCATCCACTACCCGGTGCCGAGCCACCAGCAGCCCGCGGTCGAGAGCTTCGACCCGCCCACGCTGCCCGCGACCGAGCGCATCGTGCGCGAGATCCTCTCGTTGCCGCTCTCGGCCGGCCACACCGAGGCGGAGATGGACCAGGTGGTGGCCGCGGTGCGGGAGTTCTTTTCCTCCCGGTGACGGCCGTCCGGTGAGGCCACGCGTGTCGCGCCCGTGAACATCCTCCAGATCTATCCCAAGGCGGACTTCTTCACCGGCGCGGCCATGCAGCTGCGCGACCTCGCGGCCGGCCTGGTCACGCGCGGCCATCGCGTGGTGGTGGCCACCCGGCCGAGCGAGCACTGGTCGCGCGCCTGCGCGCGGGGACGGATGCACCACGCCCCCGTGCCCATGCGCTCGAGCCTCGACCTGCGCTCGGTCTGGGCGCTGGCCCGCCTGATCCGGGAGCACCGCATCGACGTGGTGCACTGCCAGAAGGGCCGCGCCCGCTCCCTCGCCCTGCTGGCCGGGCTGACCGTGCGGATCCCGGTGCTGATCCTGAACCGCGGCGTGAGCTTCCCGGTCGACCGCTGGACGCGCCTCGGCTACACCACCCGGCGGGTGACCGCGATCGTGGCGGTGTGCGAGTCGATCAAGCGGGGTCTGGTGGCGGCCGGCATCCCGGCCGCCAAGATCGAGGTCATCTACTCCGGCACCGACCTGACCCGCTTCCGTCCCGACGTCGACGGCCGCCGCATCCGCCGGGAACTGGGCCTGGCCCCGGAGCACGCGCTGGTCACCCAGGTCGGCATCCGCTCCTGGCGCGGCAACGACGACGTGCTCGAGGCGATGGCCCGGGTCTGCCACGCGGCCCCGCACGCGCGCCTGCTCTTCGTGGGCGCGCCCGCCCCGCGCATCGCCGCCCTGCGCGACCGGGCCTTCCGGCGCGGGATCGGCGACGCGGTCTCGGTGCTGGGCCACCGCGAGGACATCCCCGAGATCCTGGCCGCCAGCGACCTCGTGGTGGACGCCTCCTACGCCGGCCTCGGCATCACCGGCTCCCTGCGGGAGGCCCTCGCGGTGGAGACCCCGGTGATCGGCACCGACATCGAGGGCCATCCCGAGCTCATCGTCGAGGGCGAGACGGGCCTGCTGGTGCCGCCGCGCAACCCCCACGCGCTGGCCCAGGCGATCCTCCGCATGCTGGAGAACCCCACGCGGGCCAAGGCCATGGCTCGAGCCGGCCGCAAGCGCGTGGAGGCCCAGTTCTCGATGGCCCAGAAGGTGCAGCGCACCGAGGCGCTCTACGAGCGGCTGCTCGCGCGCGGGGGACGCCGGTGAACGCGCGCTACCGCCTGCTCCTGCGCCTGCTGCCGTACCTGCGGCCCTACTGGCCGGTCCTGGTGCTGGGCGGGATGCTCGCGCTGCTGGTGTCGGGGGCGGAGGCCCTGATCGCCTGGCTGGTGAAGCCGGCCATGGACGACATCTTCCTCAAGCGCGACGTGGCGATGCTGCGGATCATCCCCCTCGCCCTGCTCGGCGCCTACCTGCTGAAGGGCGCGGGCCGCTTCGGCCAGTCCTACCTGATGGCCTCGGTGGGGGAGCGCGTGATCGCGAGCATCCGGCGCGAGCTCTACGCGCACATCCAGTCGATGCCGCTGTCGTTCTTCGCCTCCCTGCACTCGGGGGATCTGATGGCCCGGGTGGTGACCGACGTCAACCGCCTGGCCCGCCTCTCCTCCACGGTGCTGGTGATGGCGGTGCGGCACGTGGGGACGATCGCGGCCCTGCTCACCGTCATGTTCCTGCGGGAGTGGGTGCTCGCCCTGATCGCGATCGCGGTGTTTCCGATCGTGGGCATCGCGGTGCGGGTCATCGGCCGCAAGCTCTACAAGATCAACCGGCGCACCCAGCAGAAGATCGCCGAGCTGAACGTGGTGCTGCAGGAGTCGTTCACCGGCACCAAGATCGTCAAGGCGTTCGGCCGCGAAGGCCTCGAGCAGGAGCGCTTCAACTCGGTCAACGACCGGCTCCTGGGCCTGGCCCTCAAGGACCGCCGCGTCGACGAGATGGCGGAGCCGCTGATGGAGGTGCTGGGCGCGCTCGCGATCATGGGCGCGCTGTGGTACGGCGGCTACCGCGTGATCTCGGGGGCGCTGACCCCCGGCGAGTTCTTCTCGTTCACCGCCGCGGTGGTGCTGCTCTACGGGCCCGTCCGCCAGCTGTCCCGGATGGTCAACACCGTGCAGCAGTCGATCGCCTCGGTGGAGCGCGTGTTCGAGATCCTCGACACCCCGCCCGCGATCGTGGACGCGCCCGGGGCGTATCCGGTGCCCGCCTTCACGGGGGCGATCGAGTTCGAGGGCGCCGGGTTCCGCTATCCGGAGGCGGAGGACTGGGCGCTCCAGGACATCTCCCTCACCGTCCGCAAGGGCGAGCTGGTGGCCTTCGTGGGCATGTCGGGCGCCGGCAAGACGACCCTCATGGAGCTCTTGCCGCGCTTCCACGATGTCACCGCGGGGCGCATCACCCTCGATGGGCACGACCTCCGCAGCCTCACCGTCGAGTCGCTGCGCGCCCTGATCGGCATCGTGACCCAGGACACGTTCCTGTTCCACGACTCGGTGGAGTACAACATCGCCTACGGCAAGCCGGGGGCGACCCGCGAGGAGATCGAGCGGGCGGCTCGTCAGGCCCAGGCCCACGACTTCATCACCGCCCTGCCCGAGGGCTACGCCACCTCGGTCGGCGAGCGGGGGGTCAAGCTCTCGGGCGGCCAGGCCCAGCGGCTGGCCATCGCCCGCGCGTTCCTGAAGGATCCGCCGATCCTGATCCTGGACGAGGCCACCTCGGACCTCGACGCCGAGAGCGAGTTCCTGGTGCAGCAGGCGCTGTCCGAGCTCATGAAGGGCCGCACCGTGCTGGTGATCGCCCACCGGCTGGCCACCGTGAAGCACGCGGACCGGGTGGTGGTGGTGCACGCCGGGCGCATCGCGGAGACCGGCACCCACGACGAGCTGATGGCGCGCGACGGCATCTATCGCCGGCTCGCCGCCCTGCAGTCGCTGGACGCCCTCCCCGCGCGCTGACCGCGCGCGCCTAGGCCCGCCGGCCGCCCAGCCGCTCCGCGACCCGCGCGCCCGCGGCCAGCAGCGCCGGGTACACCACCCATCGCCGGAACGGATCGATCAGCGTCATGTACGCGCGGCCGAGCGCGCCTTCGGGTCTCACGTAGACGGCCAGGCGGGGATGGCGGTCCACCCGCGAGTAGTGGAGGAGCCCGGTCACCGTGCGGTTGGCGATGCGGAAGAGCACCTCGTCTCGCTCGCGATAGACCGGCACGAAGCCGGTCCCGCCACGGTCGAGGCCCAGGAGGCGGCCCAGGACCGCGCGAAGCCCGAACAGCGCGCGCGAGGCGACGCTCCGGCGCTCGGCGAGCAGTCCCTCGATCCAGCGCTCGAGCGGCACGTCTTCCGGGAGCGCCACCGCCACTTCCCACAGGTCGTGGAGCGCCAGGCCCTCGGCGGCGGCGAGGGCGTGCACCCGCCACGGCCGGCGCTCGTGGTCGGCCGGATCGATGCGGCCGCCCGGGCCACGCGGAGCCATCGGCCGGTGCCGGTCGCCCGCGCGGATCAGGAGGCGCGCGGCGCGTACATCATCAGCGCGACCCCGGCCAGGCACAGGCCCATCCCGGCCAGGTCGTAGCGATCGGGGCGTGCCCCGCCGGTGACCCAGCCCCAGCACAGGGACAGCACCACGAAGACGCCGCCGTAGGCCGCGTAGGCGCGGCCGAAGGGGGCGGGTTGGTAGGTGGGGACGAAGCCGTACAGCACGAGGATCGCGGCTCCCAGCAGGCCCAGCGGCCACGGCCGGCCGTCGCGCCACCAGAGCCAGACGAGGTAGCCGCCGCCGATCTCGGCGAGACCGGCGACCAGGAAGAGGGCGATGGACGCGAGCAGGGCCGGCTCCCGGCCTACTCGCGGAAGCGGTTCACGATGGGCAGCCGCCAGTCCTTGCCGAAGGCGCGCGGGGTGATCTTGATGCCGATGGGGCCCTGCCGCCGCTTGTACTCGTTGCGGTCCACCATCGCGATCACCCGCTTCACGGTGGCCGCGTCGAAGCCGCGGGCCACGATGTCGGCCACGCCCTGGTCGCCCTCCACGTACGCCTCCAGGATCGCGTCGAGGATCGGGTACGGGGGCAGCGTGTCCTGGTCGGTCTGGTCGGGGCGGAGCTCCGCCGACGGTGGGCGCTCGAAGACCGAGCGGGGGATCACCTCGCGTCCGGCGCGTCGGTTCACGTGCTCCGAGATCTGGTAGACCAGGGTCTTGGGCACGTCCTTGATCACCGCGAAGCCGCCCGCCATGTCGCCGTAGAGGGTGGAGTAGCCGACCCCGATCTCGCTCTTGTTGCCGGTGGTGAGGACCAGCCAGCCGAACTTGTTCGACAGCGCCATGAGATAGTTGCCGCGGATGCGCGCCTGGAGGTTCTCCTCGGTCACGTCCTCCTTGAGCCCCTTGAAGGGCTTGGCGAGCGCGCGCCGGTAGGTGTTGAACACCGGCGTGATCGGCAGGCGCAGGAACTCGATGCCGAGGTTGCGGGCCAGCCGCGCCGCGTCGTTCCGCGTCCCCGCCGACGAGAACTGCGACGGCATGGTCACGCCGGTCACGTTGGCGGGGCCGAGCGCGTCGCAGGCGATCGCGGCCACCAGCGAGGAGTCGATGCCGCCCGAGAGTCCCAGCACCACGTGGGTGAACCCGTTCTTGGTGACGTAGTCGCGGGTGCCGAGCACGAGCGCCTGGTAGATCTCCTCCACCGGCTCCAGCACCGGGACCTCGTGGGCGGGCAGGCGCGGGCGCTCCGGAGCGGGCAGCGGGGCCAGCGCGATGCGGCGGGGCGCCGCCGCGGTCGCCCGCAGCTTCTCCTTGCGCCGGCGCGAGTCGTGCAGGCGCGCGCGGAAGACCTCGTCGAGGTCGAGGTCCGTCACCACGAACTCCTCCTCGAAGGCGCGGCCGCGCGCCACGCACTCGCCCTTCTCGTTGAACATGAGGGACTGGCCGTCGAAGATCAGCTCGTCCTGCCCGCCCACCGTGTTCACGAACGCCAGGCACACCAGGTCGTCGGCGGCGCGGGTCGCGAGCATCTTCTCGCGGAAGCGGCCCTTGCCCGCGTGGTACGGCGAGGCGTTGATGCTCACCACCAGCTCCGCCCCGCCGAGGGCCTGCAGCGTGGTCGGCCCGGTCGGATACCAGATGTCCTCGCAGATGTTGGCCGCGATCACGGTGTCGCCGAGGGTGAACACCGGCGCCTCCCCGCCCGACTGGAAGTACCGGTTCTCGTCGAAGACCCCGTAGTTGGGCAGGTACTGCTTGTGGTACGTGCCGGCGAGCGCGCCGTCGTGCAGGACCGCCGCCGCGTTGAAGATGTCGTCGCGCTTGTCGACGTAGCCGACGATCGCGGTGAGCCCGCGGCTCTGTCGCGCCACCTGCTCGAGCGCCCGCAGGTTTGCTTCGATGAAGGCGGGCTTGAAGAGCAGGTCCTCCGGCGGGTAGCCGGTCAGCACCAGCTCCGGAAAGGCCACGATGTCGCAGCCGAGGGTGCGGGCGCGCTCCATGCCCGCGGTCACGAGCCGGGCGTTGGCCTCGATCGCTCCGACCGTCGGATTCACCTGGGCCAGCCCCACCCGCACGCGCCGCATGCCGGTATTCTACTCTGTCGGGGCGGGTTTCACCGTGAGGTGCAGGCCGGCCACGATGAGGACACCGCCCAGCACCAGGAACGGCGTCACCGCCTCGCGGAGCCACCAGATGCCGAGCAGCGCGCCGGCCAGCGGCTGCACGTTGACGAAGGCGGCCACCCGCGCAGCTCCCAGCCGCTCGAGGCACCAGTTCCACACCGCGTAGCCGAGCGCGGTGATGACCAAGCCCAGGTAGAGCGTGCCCACGAGCGCGGCGGCGGTCCACGAGGGCGGCGGCCCCACGCACCACTCGTGGAGCGCGAGCGGCGCGATCGACACCGCGCCCCACACCACGGAATGCGCGGTCACCCGCGCGACCGGATGCCGGGTCAGCACGCCCCGCCCCAGCAGCGAGTAGGCGGCGTAGGCCACGCCGGAGAGGATCAGCAGGAGGTCGCCGCGCCAGTGCGGCGTCAGCGAGCGGGTGAGCCCGGGCACGCCGTCCAGCACGACGACGACCGCGCCCACCAGGGTCAGCACCGCGCCCAGCGTCTCCCGCCTCGTCAGGCGCTCGCCCAGGAGGAGCGGCGAGAGCACCAGCAGCGTGGTCGGCTCGACCGTGATCAGGAGGGCCGCGTTGGTGGCGGTGGAGTACGCGAGGCCCCAGTTGCCCAGGGCGAAGGCCAGCGCGAAGCCCACCACCCCCATCAGCGCGACCCGCACGCGGTCCTCCCGCGTCCACGGGGACCGGGGGGCGCTCGCCCCCTCCCGGACCGCCCAGGCCAGGAGCAGCGCGCCCCCGATCAGCACCCGGGCCAGCCCCAGCGTGGCCGGCCCCACGTCGGCGAGCACCACGCGGCTCACCGCGTAGCCGGTGGCGAAGACCAGGTTCGCGATGAGCAGGACCAGATATGGGCCGGACACCGGGCGAGCTTAGCGCACCGTGGTGGGTCGCGATTCATGGTACTGATACGGGATGCGCTGCGGGGCCTGCCAGGCCGAGAACCCGGCCGAGAACCACTTCTGCGACCAGTGCGGGACCCGGCTCGAAGCGGTCTGCCCCTCGTGCGGCGCCGCGCTCCGGCCCGGGGCGCGCTTCTGCGGCGCGTGCGGCCGGCGCGTCGGCGAGGCGGCGCCGGCCGTCCCCACGC
This sequence comes from Candidatus Methylomirabilota bacterium, assembly GCA_035650715.1. GTDB lineage: Bacteria > Methylomirabilota > Methylomirabilia > Rokubacteriales > CSP1-6 > CAMLFJ01. The sequence continues at coordinate 20,522 of DASRHC010000070.1, forward strand.
CCCCGCCCGCCGCGCGCCCGAAGCCGGCCGCGGTCTCCCCGGGCCCGTCCGCTCCGGCCGCCTACACGCCGCGCCACCTCGCGGACAAGATCCTGCGCTCGCGTTCCGCCCTCGAGGGCGAGCGCCGCCAGGTCACGGTGCTCTTCGCCGACATCGCGGGGTTCACCGCCATGGCCGAGAAGCTCGATCCGGAGGAGGTGCACCGGATCGTGAACCGGTGCTTCGAGCTCATCACCGCCGAGGTCCACCGCTTCGAGGGCACGGTCAACCAGTACACCGGCGACGGGGTGATGGCGCTCTTCGGCGCGCCCATCGCCCACGAGGACAGCCCGCGCCGCGCGGTCCACGCCGCCCTCGCCGTGCAGCGGGCGCTGCGCGACTACGACCGGGAGCTGTGGAGCCAGGGCGGCCGACATCTCCAGATGCGGATCGGGCTGCACACCGGCCCGGTGGTCGTGGGCAAGATCGGCGACGATCTGCGCATGGACTACACCGCGGTCGGCGACACCACGAACCTGGCCGCCCGCCTGCAGCAGAGCGCGCGGCCCGGCAGCGTCCTGGTGAGCGAGGCGACCCACGCCGCGATCGCCGGCTTCTTCGAGACCCTCGACGTGGGCTCGCTCGCGGTGAAGGGCCGCGCGCCGGTGCACGCGTTCGAGGTGCTGCGCGCCCGCGGCCGACGCGCCCGGCTCGACGCCGCGGTGGAGCGGGGCCTCACCCCGCTGGTCGGCCGCACCCGGGAGCTCGAGGTCCTCCACGAGCGCTTCGAGCAGGTCAAGCGCGGCCACGGGCAGATCGTGTCCGTCGCCGGCGACGCCGGCATCGGCAAGTCACGGCTCCTGCTCGAGTTCCGGCGGGCGGTCACCGAGGGGGCGCGGGCCACCTGGCTCGAGGGGCAGTGCGTGTCGTTCGGACGGTCCATCCCGTTCCTGCCCCTCGTCGATCAGCTGCGCCTGAACTTCCGCGTCGAGGAGCTGGACGGGGAGCCGGAGATCATCGCCAAGGTCGAGCACGGCATGCGCCGGATGGGCGAGCTCGAGGCCCACATTCCCTACATCCGCTACCTGCTCTCGGTGGATCCGGGCGACCGCGCCGTCCTCGACATGGAGCCGAGCGCGCGCCGCCAGAAGTGCTTCGAGGCCCTCCGCGCCCTGTCCCTCCGCGGGGCGCGCCTGCGGCCGCTGGTGCTGGTGTTCGAGGACCTTCACTGGAGCGACGCGGGCACCGAGGAGTACCTCGCCGCCATGACCGACGCGGTCGTGAGCGTGCCGCTCATGCTGATCCTGACCTACCGGGTGGGCTACACCCCGCCGGTGCCCGCCCGCAGCTTCCACACCCTGGTCACCCTGCACGCGCTCTCCGAGGCCGACTCCGTCGCCATGGCCGGGCAGCTGCTCGGGGCGGCCGAGCTGCCGCCCGCCCTGCGCGCGGCGCTGCTCGGAAAGGCGGAAGGCGTGCCGCTGTTCATCGAGGAGGTCACCAAGACCCTGCTCGACCTCGGGATTCTGCGGCGCGAGGGCGACGGCTATCGGATCGTGGAGGGCGCGGGCTCCCTGAACGTGCCCGACACCATCCAGGGCATCATCATGGCGCGCCTGGACCGGCTCGGCGAGGACGGCAAGCGGACCGTGCAGCTCGCCTCGGTCATCGGCCGTCAGTTCCTCGGCCGGCTCCTCCAGCGGGTGGCCGGGCTCACCGAGCGGCTCACCGAGCTCCTGGCCGAGCTCAAGGAGCTCGAGATCATCTACGAGCTCGCCCTGGCTCCCGAGCCGGCCTACGTCTTCAAGCACGCCCTCATCCAGGACGTGGCCTACCAGAGCCTGCTCAAGGAGCGGCGTCGGGAGCTGCACCGCGCGGTGGGCCTGGCCATCGAGGAGATCTACGCCGATCGCCTCGCCGACCACGCGGAGGAGCTCGCCCACCATTTCCAGAACGGGGGCGACTGGGAGAAGGCGTTCACCTACCTGGTCCGCTCCGGCGACCGGGCGAAAGCGGCCTACGCGCTGCCGTCCGCTCTGGACTTCTACGCGCGTGCGCTCGAGGCCGGCGCGCAGGTAAGTCCACCCCTGCCCCCGGCCCGGATCGTCGAGGTCCACCACCACCGGGGCGACGCCCTGCGCGTGCTCGCCCGCTACGCGGACTCCATCGCCGAGTTCGAGCGGATGCGCGAGGTGGCGCGCGAGGCCGGGGACCGGGTGCGCGAGGGAGAAGCGGTGGTCGAGATGGCCTACTCCCAGTTCCTCACCTTCCGCAACGAGGGGATCGAGGAGTGCCGCCGGTCCGCCCAGGAGGCGCTCGCGATCGGCCGGGAAACCGGAGATCAGCACCTGCTCGCGCGCAGCCTCTCCTACCTCGGGCTGGCCGCCCAGGCGGACGGCGACCCCGCGGAAGGCGACCGCCTCTTCGAGGAGTCGCTCGCGATCGCGCGGGCCAACGGCTACGGGGACACGGTGGCGACGAACCTCACGTGGCTCGGCGCCCACGCCAACTGGCGGGGCGAGTTCACCCAGGCCATCGAGACCAGCCGCCAGGCGATCGCGGCCTCGCGGGAGGTCAACGACGGCCTCTCCGAGATGATCTCGGGCGCCTTCCTCTGCCTCAGCCAGATCGGTCTCGCGCAGTACGTCGAGGCGCTCGCCACCATCGACGAGAGCCTGACCAAGGCGCGCGACCGCAACAACTCGTTCATGGTGGGCCGCCTCAGCAACTCGCTCGGCTGGCTCTACCAGGAGATCGGGGACTTCCGCCGCGCCACCGAGTACAACCGGGAGGCCGCCGAGATCGGGCGCGCGGCCCGGAACGCCAACGTGGAGGTCAGCTCGCTGATCAACCTGACCCTCGACGAGCTGAACCTGGGGGATCCGCACCGGGCGCTGGCCCAGATGGAAGAGACGTACGAGCGCGTGGACAAGTTCGCCTTCGGAGCCCACCGGTGGCGCTGGTCGCTCCACCTCAACACGTACCTCGGCGAGGCCTTGCTGATCACGGGCGATCCCGCGCGCGCCTTCGACCACGCCGACCGGGTGCTCCAGCAGGCGCGCCGGACCGGCTCGATGAAGTACGAGGCGCGCGCGCGCGCCCTGCGGGGCCAGGTCCTGCTCGACGCCGGGCAGAGCGTGGAAGCCTCCGGCGAGATCGCCCTGGCTCTCGGCCTCGCCCGGCGCATGGGCTACCCGAATCTCATCTGGCAGACCGCGCTGCTGCTGGCCCGGGCCGAGGCCGGGGCGGGCCGGATGGAGCAGGCCGCGGAGGCGGGGCGGCTGGCCGGCAAGGTCCTGGACGAGGTGGCCGCGCGCCTGCCCGACGCGGGGCTGCGCCGGACGTTCCTGGCCTGGCGCCGGGTCGGCGAGGCCCGCGAAGAGATCGACCGGCTGCTGCGCGGCTGAGCGGCCATCCCCCGGCCGCCGTGCCCGGGGCGGGCTCGGGTATAATCCCGCACATGAAACCCAAGGTCCCGTGGCTCCCGCAGGAGGTGCAGCCGGGTCAGCAGACCGATGTGTGCCCGCGCTGCGGTGCCCGCACGCTGATGCCGTGGACGCTCAGGCGCGACCCGAAGCGCGTGACCCTTCTCCGCACGTGGGTCTGCGCCGCGTGTCAGACCACCGAGGAGCGGGAGGAGCCGGAGTAGACGGGACGCGCGGCGGGGTCCGCCCGCGGGTCAGGCCGAGCCGTTGACCGTGTCGATCAGGCTGCGCAGCCGCGAGAAGCCCGAGCGGTTGAACGGCAGCACCAGCCGCGGCAGATCGGGCAGCTCGTCGCCCTCGCCCTGCACCGGGCCGGGGGCCTGCACCGCGGGACCGCCCAGGATGTCGGTGAAGGCCGCGTTCAGCTGGGCCAGCGTCGTCTCCGGCAGCGGGCGGCGCATCCGCAGCACCAGCGAGTCCCGCACGTAGCGCTGCGAGTGGTAGTTACGGTAGAAGCCCTCGATCTCCGCCGCGGCCACCTCCACGTCGTCGGTGATGCGGTAGAGGTCGGGATCGGTGGGATTGACCATCCCGCGGCTCACCATCTCCCGCCGGATGAAGGCGTCGAAGCTCTTCCAGTACGTCCCGCCTGGCTCGTCCAGCATCACCAGGGGCAGCACCGGCGACTTGCCGGTCTGGATCAGGGTGAGCGCCTCGAACGCCTCGTCCGCGGTGCCGAAGCCGCCGGGCAGGAACGCCATCGCGTGGGCCTCGCGGACGAGGAACAGCTTGCGGGTGAAGAAGTACTTGAAGCTGATCAGCTTCGGGTCGGAGGCGATCCACGGGTTCGCCTCCTGCTCGAAAGGCAGCCGGATGTTGAGGCCGAAGGAGCGCTCCCCGCCCGCGCCCTCCTGGGCGGAGCCCATCACCCCGCCGCCCGCGCCCGTCATCACCATCCAGCCCGCGCCGGTGATGCGCTTGCCGAACGCGTAGGCCTGCTCGGAGATCGGGTGCTCGCGCGGCGTGCGGGCCGAGCCGAACACGGTGACCTTGGGGACGTTGCGCCACGGGCCGAAGACCTTGAACCCGTAGCGGATCTCCTTGAACGCGTTGTTCGCGATCTTCAGGTCCGCCACCCCCGCGCCGTCCTCGTACATCTTGAGCGCGGTGGTAAGCATCTCCGCGTAGAACGACCAGCCGGTCTCCGGGACTCGCAGCTGCTCCAGGAGGGCGTCGATGCGTCGGTTGGCGTCCTCCGACTGGAGCTGGTACCGCCGTTCTGCACTCACGCTTGCAGTATACACAACGCGATCCTCAAGCCAGCATATGTCGGACCATCTTGCCCTCGACCATGTACACCACCATCTCGGCGATGTTGGTGGCGTGGTCGGCCACCCGCTCCATGAACCGGGAGATCAGGATCAGCCGGATCGCCCGTGGAATCGTGCGCGGATCCTCCATCATGAAGGTGAGCAGCTCGCGGAAGATCTGCTCCTTCAGCAGGTCGACGTCCGTGTCCTCCCCGCACACCTGGCGGGCCAGCGCGGTGTCGCGGGCCACGAAGGCGTCCAGGCTCTCCTTCACCATGCGCTGCGCCTGGTCGGCCATGCGCGGCAGGTCGATGTAGGGCTTGAGCTGGGGCTCGCGGTTGAGGTCGAGCACCCGCTGGGCGATGTTCACCGCCTGATCGCCGATGCGCTCGAGGTCGGTGACGATCTTCATGGCGGTGGTGATGAAGCGCAGGTCGCCCGCGGCCGGCTGGTGGAGGGCGAGCAGGCTCACGCACTGCTCGTCGACCTCCACGTCGTAGGTATTGACCTGGCGGTCGCGCTCGATGACCTCCCGGGCCATCGCGTCGTCGCGCTCGAGCAGGGCCTTCATCACCCGACGGATCTGGTCCTCGACCAGCCCGCCCATCGCGAGCAGGGTCTGCTTGAGCGCTTCCAGCTCCTCGTGGAAATGTCGCGGCATGGGCGGCCCCCCTACCCGAACCGGCCGGTGATGTAGTCTTCCGTGCGCTTGTCGCCGGGGGTCGTGAACATCTCCTTGGTGACCCCGAACTCCACCAGCTCGCCCAGCAGGAAGAAGCCGGTCCACTCCGAGACCCGCGCCGCCTGCTGCATGTTGTGGGTGACGATCGCGATGGTCAAATCCTTCTTGAGGTCGTGGATCAGCTCCTCGATCTTCGCGGTCGCGATGGGGTCGAGGGCCGAGCACGGCTCGTCCATCAGCAAGACCTGGGGGTCCACCGCGAGGGCCCGTGCGATGCAGAGCCGCTGCTGCTGGCCGCCCGAGAGGCTCACCCCCGACCTGTCGAGGTCGTCCTTCACCTCGTCCCACAGGGCCGCGTGGCGGAGCGCCCGCTCCACCGCCTCCTGCAGGTGCGACTTCCGGCGCCCGCCCCCCAGGCGCAGGCCGGCGGCCACGTTGTCGAAGACGGACATGGTGGGGAACGGGTTCGCCTTCTGGAACACCATGCCGATGCGCCGGCGCACCTGCACCGGGTCCACCCCCGGCGCGTAGAGATCCTCGCTGTTGAGCAGCACCCGGCCGGTCACCTTCGCGCCCGGCACCGTCTCGTGCATGCGGTTGAGGCAGCGGATGAAGGTGGACTTGCCGCAGCCGGACGGGCCGATGATCGCGGTGACCGCGTTCGGGGCCACCGTGAGGTCCACCCCCTTGAGCACCAGGGTGTCGCCGAACCAGGCCCGCAGGCCGTTGACGTAGAGGCCGTCTCCCATGGGCACCTCAGCGGGCAAGAGTCCGGCCGCGGGTGGCCACCTTCGCGGCCAGACTCGCTAGGAACACCAGCGTGATCAGGACGAGCGCACCCGCCCACGCCTGGCGGTGCCAGTCGTCGTAGGGGGCGATCGCGTACGCGTAGATCTGCAGCGGAAGGGTCGCGATCGGTTGATCGAGGCCCTGGTGCCAGAAGCGGTTGCCGAGCGCGGTGAAGAGCAGCGGCGCGGTCTCGCCCGCGATGCGCGCCACCGCCACCATCACCCCGGTGATGATCCCGGCGCGCGCGGCGGGGATGACGACCCGGAGACTCACCTTCCACTCCGGCAGCCCCAGGCCGAGCCCCGCCTCCCGCAGCGCGTTCGGCACCAGTCGCACCATCTCCTCGGTGGTGCGCAGCACGACCGGGATCAGGATGAGGCCGAGGGCGAAGCCCCCGGCCAGCGCGGAGAAGCGTCGCATCGGGATCACCACCACCGTGTAGGCGAAGATGCCGAAGACGATGGACGGCACCCCGTTCATGACGTCGGCCACGAAGCGCAGCACCCACGGCCGCCGGCGGTCGCTCGATTCCGCGAGGTAGACGCCGCCCAGGATCCCGACCGGCAGGCCCACCGCCACCGCGAGGCCGATGACGATGAAACTGCCCACGATGGCGTTGGCCACGCCGCCGCCGACCTCGCCCACCGGCTTCGGCAGGTGGAGGAAGAAATCGGGGTTGAGGGCGGCGACGCCCTGGTAGAGGAGGAACCCGAAAATGAGCAGCAGCGGGCACACCACCAGGATCGCGGCCGCGGCGGTGAGACCGCCGACCGCGGAGCTGACGAGGCGCCGGCCGCCCGGGCTCACGCGCGCGCGCCCCGCGCCGGGCCGCCGACGCTCCACACGAGCAGCCGGGCCAGGCCGTTGACCAGCACCGTGACCAGGAGCAGGAGGAGGCCGATCTCGACCAGGGCCGAGACGTAGAGATCGGACGTGGCCTCGGTGAACTCGTTGGCGAGCACGCTCGCCATCGTGTAGGCGGGCGCGAACAGCGAGGCCGCGATCTCGGGCCGGTTGCCGATGACCATCGTCACCGCCATGGTCTCGCCGAGCGCGCGCCCCAGCCCGAGGAGGATGGCCCCGATCAGCCCGGAGCGGCCGTAGCGGAGCACCGCGATCCGCGTGGTCTCCCAGCGGGTGGCCCCGAGGCCGAGCGCGGCCTCGCGCTGCGAGCCCGGCACCGCGAGCAGCACCTCGCGGCTCACCGCGGTGATGTAGGGCACCACCATGATCGCGAGGATCAGCCCCGCCGCGAGCATGCCGATGCCGTAGGGCGGCCCCTGGAAGAGCGGCAGGAACCCCAGCGTGCGACCGAGGGGCGGCTGCACCCAGTCGCGGAGCCACGGCACCAGCACGAAGATGCCCCAGAGGCCGTACACGACGCTCGGCACCGCGGCCAGCATCTCGATCAGGAAGGCCACCGGCGGACGGATCCAGCCCGGGGCCAGCTCGGCGAGGAAGATCGCGGCGCCGAGCGAGAGGGGGACCGCGATCAGCAGGGCGAGCAGCGAGGAGGCCAGGGTGCCGTAGATGAAGGGCAACGCCCCGAACTCGCCCGCCACCGGATCCCAGTGGGAGGTGACGAGGAAGCGGAAGCCGAATGCGCGGACCGCCGGCCACGACTCCCAGGCCAGCGCCGCCACCAGGCCCGCGGCGAGGACCAGCACCATCCACACCGAGGCCAGGATCAGGCCGCGGTAGACGCGATCACCGAGACCCCGGCGCCCGCGCGCGACCGCGGCCGGAGGACGCGATGGCCGGTCGAGCGCCACCGCCCCGGCCGGCGAGTCGATGGCCACGCTACCGGGCCGCCAGCAGCGGCCGGCCGGAGTAGGTGATCTGCCGGAGCGTCGCCTCGATCTGCTTCACCACCGACGCGGGCAGCGGTGCGTACAGGAGCGCGGCGGGATGCTTCTGCCCGTCGTGGATGGCCCACCACAGGAACTTGACGAGGGCCCGGCCCCTGGCCTCGTCGGGCTGGTCCTTGTAGACGAGCAGCCAGGTGAAGCTCGCAATCGGATACGCCTCGGGTCCGGCCGGGTTCGTCAGCGAAACCCGGAAGTCGGCCGGCATGGTCCTGGCCGCCGCGGCCGCCGCCGCGGTGGTGCTCTCGATGGTGGGCTCGACCATCTTGCCGGCCGCGTTCTGGATCCGCGCCGCGGGCAGCTTGTTGGTGACCGCGTAGGCCAGCTCCACGTATCCGAGCGAGCCCGGGGCGTTCTTCACCTGCCCGGCCACGCCCTCGTTGCCCTTGCCGCCCAGGCCCACCGGCCACTTCACCGAGGTGCCCCGCCCCACCGCCTTCTCCCACTCCGGGCTGATCTTGCAGAGGTAGTCGACCCAGATGTAGGTCGTGCCGCTGCCGTCCGAGCGGTGCACCACCACGATCGGCTGGTCCGGCAGCGGCACCGACGGGTTCACGGCCTTGATCCGGGCGTCGTTCCACCTGGTGATCTTCCCCAGGAAGATGTCGGCGAGGACGGGGCCGGTGAAGGCCAGCTGCGGGTTGCCGGGCAGGTTGTAGGTGGCCACCACCGCGCCCAGCACCGTGGGGATGTGCAGCAGCGGGCCGGGCGCCTTCCGGAGCTGCTCATCGGTCATCGGGCCGTCGGAGGCCCCGAAGTCCACCGTGCGCTCGGTGATCTGGCGGATGCCGCCGCCGCTGCCGATAGACTGATAGTTGAAGCGGACTTCCGGGTCGACCTTGATATACTCCTCGAACCACTTCGAGTAGAGGGGGTACGGGAACGTGGCGCCGGCCCCGTTGATCAGCATCTGCGCTGCGGCCGGCGGAGCCGGCAAGAGCAGCGCCAGGGCGAGCAGCATCCCGAGAACCGGCAGCTTGGTCGTCATCGTGCTCTCCTCTCGTCGTTTCGTTCGTGGGGTCCGGCGACAGTGTGCTGCGGTGCGGTGACGGATCGATGACGCGGCCGTTACATCGGTGTTACGGCCACCGTCGGGCGGAGCAACGGCAGGCGGGGCCGGCATTCACGCCTTCGCGCGGAATCGATAGCCGACTCCGCGCACGGTCTCGACCCCAGGCTCGGTAGCCCGGGCCGCGAGGAACTTCGCCCGGAGGCGGGCGACGTGGACGTCCACCGTCCGAGGCTCGACGAAGCCGTCCTGCCCCCAGACGAGGTCCAGCAGCTCCTCCCGCCCGAAGACCCGACCCGGGGACCGGACCAGGGCGGAGAGGAGATCGAACTCCTTGCGCGTCAATTCCACCCGCCGGCCCTTCATCTTCACCTCGAAGCGCTGGCGGTCGATTTCGAGGTCGCCGGCACGGACCGGCTGGGTGGCCTGCTCCTCGCCGGATCGGCCGCGGCGAGCCACCGCGCGCACGCGGGCCACCAGCTCGCGCGGCGAGAAGGGCTTGGTCACGTAGTCGTCGGCGCCCATCTCGAAGCCGAGCACCTTGTCACCCTCCTCGACCCGCCCCGTCACCATGATGATCGGGATGGCGTGGGTGTCGCGGTCCTGCTTGAGGCGCCGGCAGATCTCCCAGCCGTTGAGATGCGGCACCATGATGTCGAGCAGGATCACGTCGGGCCGCACCTCCCTGGCCTGCCGGAGCGCGTCGGTGCCGGTGGCCGCGAGGCGGACCTCGTAGCCTTCCTTGCCGACGTTGTAGCGGATCATCTCGGCGACGTCGGCCTCGTCCTCGACCACCAGCACCGTGCCGGCCCGGCCCACTCCCGAGCCCGTGCGCTCCACCGTCCGCCGACTTCCCATCATCGGATCGACCCCCGCGTGCACCCTGATCGTCATGGGCGCATGGTGCTCCCGTCGGGTTACGGGACGATGTCGTCGGGGTAAATCCTCGGTAACCGATGCCGGATCGGCGGGGTCCGGGCTGGACGGCGCCCCCGGGGACTCCCCGGGGGCGCCCATGCGACGTGGGCTTGCGGCGACGCGCGCTAGGTCAGACGCCCAGCTCGCGCGAGGTGATCGTGTACTTGAAGGTGTCGGGGTCGAGGCTGTCCTTGCGACCCTCGCCGGTCTCGGCCTGCGGGTACATGAGGAACCCGACCGGCTCGCCCGTCGAGCCGGGCAGCCGCACGTCGTGGGCGTAGTTGTAGGGTAGCCAGTTCATCTCCCACTGCCCGAAGAGCTTCGCGCGGGCCTTCTGGGTGGTGGGATCGTTCAGCGGGATGCCGCCCCGTTCCTCCAGCACCACCTTGCGGACGTCGGCGGGATCGACCGGGATCCAGCCGTGGCTCGCGGTGTAGAACTCGGCCCGGCAGTGCTGCGCCTTGGTGATGTCGCCGCTCTTGCCGAGCGACTTGAACTCGGCCGAGTCCGCGACCCGAACGCCGTACACGTCGCGCGCCGGCAGGCCCGCGGCCCGGGCCAGCCCCACGAAGAGCGCGTTCAGGTCGGCGCACTTGCCGCCCAGGTTGCCGGTCTCCAGCATCGCCCGGATGTCCCCCACCCCGCAGCCGCGGACCTTCGGGTCCCGGAACGTGTTCTCCACGATCCACTCGTAGATGGCGCGCGCCTTCGGCACGTCGCCCTCCACGCCCTTGGTGATCCGCTCGGAGGTCTTCTTCACGATGCCGTCGGTCCGCACCAGCATCGAGCTCTCGCGGTACTTGTTGAGCGTGCTCCGGGACTCCGGCGACGGGTTGCTGCCGGGCTTGCTCGGATCCACGAAGCGATCGCGGGTGGCGAAGCGCGCGGTGACTTCGATCGTCGGCGCCGCCTCGGCGGTCGCCCACTCCGCATACAGGATGCCCGCGCCGTACTTCTCGTCGCGGTAGACGCGCACGGTGGTCGCGTTGCCGGTCCACGTCTGCCCGAGCCCTTTCATGTAGTCGGTGTCGGTCTGGAGCGGCAGCGGCAGCCAGACGCGCGTGGGGCCGGTCGGGTTGGTCACTTCGGCGCGCGTGACCACCTCGAAGGCACGCCACTTCACCTCGCCGGGCTGCGCCGCCCGAGCCGGCGACCACCGGCCGAGACCGGCCGTCGCTGCAAGCGCTGCCCCCGTCTTCAGAAGGACCCGTCGCTCCATGGCTTGTTCTCGTCCTCCGCCCCTTGGGATTGCCTGGGCCCGTCTCGCCCCAGGGTCCGTCATGGTACGGATTCTGCCGGGAACGTCCAATTCAAAGGCCCGATCCGCCGATCGGCAACCATAGGCCGATCCGATGGCGGTACCGACGGCCCGCGCGGCTGGCGGAGGCCCTGTCGCCCGTGGTACCGGGAACCATGCCCTCCGACGGCGAGACCGCCGCTCCCATCCTGGCCGCGCTCCGGGCGCAGGTCGGGACCCTCCAAGCGCGCGCGCCGGGCGTGCGCATCGGGCGCGATCCGGAGGAGCTGCCGCAGATGCGGGTCGCGGTACGCCGCCTGCGCGCCACGCTGCGCGCGAGCCGCGAGGCGCCGGGCGCGCGCGCCGTCGACGGCCTGCGGGGCGAGCTCGGCTGGCTCGGTGCCGCGCTGGGCCAGGTGCGGGACGCCGATCTCGTCACCCGCTACGTGGCCGCGGAGGTGAACGTGCTCTCCACCCCCGCGCGCAAGCCGGGCGCGCGCCTGCTTCGCCGGCTCGAGCTCGACCGGGCGCAGGCGTGGGATCACCTGCTGGCCACCCTCGATGGCCCGCGGTATCCCCGCCTCATGAGCCGGCTCAAGACCGTCCTCGGCAAGGGCCCGCGCGGCGCGCTCCCGGAGTCGCTCGCCGAGACCGCGGCCGCGCAGTGGAAGAAGGTCTGCCGCGCGGTGAAGAACCTGCCCGCGCGGCCCGCCGCGACCGAACTGCACGAGGTGCGCGTGAAGGTGAAGCGCGCGCGCTACGCGGCGGAGCCGGCCGCGGGCGCGGTGGGCCGGCCCGCGGAGCGCTTCGTGGAGCAGGTGAAGCGGATCCAGGACATTCTTGGCGAACACCCGGACGCCGTGGTAATCGAGGAGTATCTGCACCACGTCATCGACGGCCGTGAAGGAGCGCATGCGCTCGAGCAGCAGCTCATCGGATGGCAGCGGAAGCGGCGGAAGAAGATGCGCGCCGCGTTCGACCGCCGGTGGCCGAAGCTCGAGCGGCGCGGCCGCAAGGCCCGGTCGGGCGCCGCGTAGCCCATGGGCGCGCGCGATGACGCGGCTGCTCACGAGCCCGCTGACCCGCGCCCGCGCCACCGCCGACATCGCGGCGACCGCCTTCAGGCGGATCACCCCGCGTGTCGAGCCCGCGCTCGGCCAGGACGACGTCGACGTGCTGGCACCGCGCTCAAGAAGTACCGCCCCGACGCGACCATCGCGCCGGTCGGCCACGAGCCCACGCTGTCGGGCCTGCTCGCGCGCCCGCTCGGCATGCACCACGGCGACGACCGCTTCGCCTTCAAGAAGGGCGGCGCGGCGCTCGTGCACCTTCCCGACGGTCCCTCGATGCCCGGGCAGCGGCGCTGGCTCGTGAAGCCCAGGATCCTGAGGTCGATCGGCGCGTCCTGACCGGCCTCGTGGCTCGGAAGACGACCGTCTCCGACCTGGTCGCGATCGTGGACCTCGGGTCCACCGCCGTCCGGTTTCTCCTGGCCCAGATCCGGCCGCGCAACGGCTTCCGGGTGCTGGCCCAGGAGCGGGTGCCCACCCGGCTCGGGGGCGGCGCGCCCGGCACCCTGCCCCGGTGCGCGGTCGAGCGGACGCTCCGCGCGGTGCGCCGGTTCTTCAGACGTCATGCGCCGGAGAGCCGCAGCGCACGGGTGGTGGCCATCGCGACCGCGGCGGTCCGCGACGCGCACAACCGTGAGCGGCTGCTCGATCCGCTGCGGCGCGACGAGGGCATCGAGGTGCAGGTGCTGAGCGGGCGCGAGGAGGCCCGCTTCGGCGTGATGGCGGCGCTCGACGGTCGGCCCTTCGCCAAGGGCATGGTGCTCGACCTTGGCGGATCGAGCCTGCAGCTGAGCCGCATCCGGCACCGGCGCATGGTGTCGACGACGAGCCTGCCCCTGGGGGCGGTGAGCACGACCAGGCGGTTCTTCCACCACGACCCGCCCACGCCCCGGGAGCTGCGGGCGCTGCGGACCGAGATCCGCGCCCGGCTCGACGCCGCGGTGCCGACCGCCGACCGGGGGGAGGTTCTCGTCGGCCTGGGCGGCACGGTGCGGACGCTCGCCAGCATCCACCTCCGGGCCAACCCGGGCGAGCGCAAGCACCGGCATGGGCTGGTGCTGAGCCAGTCCGACGTGACCGCCGTCCGCGAGCGGGTGGAGGCCCTTTCCACGCGGGCGCGGCGGCGGATCCGCGGACTCAAGGCGGAGCGCGCCGACATCGTGCTCGCGGGCGCCATGGTGATCGAGGACGTCATGATCGCGGGTGGGTATCTCCACCTCGTCGTCTGCACCCGCGGCGTCCGCGACGGCGTGCTCCTGCACGAGGCGGCGCGCAGCCGTCGTTCGCCAACTGCCTGAAACCCTGGTACGCTTCGTGTCCTGGACCCTGTTGGGGGTCGGGACCTTTTCGTCATGCTCCCGTAATTTGACCCCCGGGAGTGATCCGAGGACACTTCCGCCATGCCGCCGCCCTTTCCAGCCGACGCGTTCGTCAACCGAGAGCTCTCCTGGCTCGAGTTCAACCGCCGGGTCCTCGAAGAGGCCCAGGACCCCTCTGTCCCCCTCCTCGAGCGGGTGAAGTTCCTGGCCATCTTCAGCTCCAACCTGGACGAGTTCTTCATGGTCCGGGTGGCGGAGCTGAAGCGCCGCATCCGGGCCGGTGACACCAGCGCCGGCCCCGACGGGCTCAGTCCCACCGAGGCCCTGGTCGCGGTTGCCGAGAAGGTCCGCGGGCTGGTCGCGGAGCAGCACCGCTGCTTCCTCGAGGAGCTGGGACCGATCCTGGCCTCGGAGGGAGTCCGCCTGGTGCGGCCCAAGGAGGTCACCGCGGAGCAGGAGCGCTTCCTGGAGGACTACTTCCGGCGGCTTCTCCTGCCAGTGCTCACCCCGCTCGCCATCGACCCGGGGCACCCCTTCCCGCACCTCGCCAACCGGGCCATGTGCCTGGTGGTCGCGGTGCGGCCGGTCTCGGCGGGAGCGCTGCCGCACGCCACGCTCACCGTGGTGCACATCCCGGGACAGGTCGTGCCGCGCTTCGTGGCCCTGCCCGGGCCCGCGGGCCAGCACGCGTTCATGCTGCTGGAGGACGTGATCCGCCTGCAGCTGCCCACGCTGTACACCGGCTACGAGATCCTCTCCTGCCACGCCATCCGGGTGACCCGCGATGCCGAGATCTCTCTGCCCCGCAAGACCGCCGCGGATCTGCTCACCAGCGTGGAGGCGGGCGTGCGCGAGCGCCGCATGGGCGACGCGGTCCGTCTGCAGTACGACGCGGACCTGCCCGCGCCGCTGCTGGCCACCCTCGTCGACGAGCTCGAGCTGGGGCCGGACGATCTCTACGCGGGCACCGGATTCACCGCGTTCTCGGATCTCTTCCACCTCTACAACGCGGTGGACCTGCCCAGGCTCAAGGACCAGCCGCTGCCCCCGCGCCCGGTGCCCGCTTTCGAGGGCGGCACCGACATGTGGAGCGCGATCCGGGCCGGCGACGTGCTGGCCCACCATCCGTACCACTCCTTCGACGCGGTCACCCGCTTCGTGAGCGAGGCGGCCGCCGACGCACGCGTGCTCGCGATCAAGATGACCCTCTACCGGGTGAGCCCCACCTCCCCGATCGCGCAGGCGCTGACCCGCGCGGCCGAGAACGGCAAGGAGGTCGCAGTGCTGGTGGAGCTGCAGGCCCGCTTCGACGAGGAGGCCAACATCCGCTGGGCGCGGGCCCTGGAGGAGGTGGGCGCCCACGTGGTCTACGGCCTGCCCGGCTACAAGACCCACTGCAAGGCGTGCCTGGTGGTGCGCCAGGAGCCGGACGGCATCCGCCGCTACTGCCACCTCGCCACCGGCAACTACAACGTGCGCACCGGCGGCATCTACGGCGACTTCAGCCTCTTCACCTGTCGGGAGTCGATCGGCGAGGACGTCACCGAGCTCTTCAACATGCTCACCGGCTACACGCGCCCGCGCCGCTTCCGCCACCTGCTGCTCGCACCCACCGGCATGCGCGACGCCTTCCAGCAGCGTGTCCGCCGCGAGGCCGAACACGCCCGCCGTGGCGAGCCGGGCCGCATCGTGGCCAAGATGAACAGCCTGGTGGACCGCACCATGATCGAGGAGCTCTACGAGGCGAGTCAGGCCGGGGTGCGCATCGACCTCATCGTGCGCGGGATCTGTTGCCTCCGCCCCGGGGTGCCCGGGCTCTCGGATCACATCCGGGTGATCTCGATCGTCGACCGCTACCTCGAGCACGCCCGCGTGTTCTACTTCCACAACGGCGGCCGCTCCGAGTACTGGCTGGCCTCCGCCGACTGGATGCCTCGCAACCTCGACCACCGGGTCGAGGTGGCATTCCCGGTCCTCGACCCGCGCCTGCAATCGCAGATCCGCGAGGTGCTCGAGGTCCAGCTGAGCGACACCGTCAAGGCCCGGGTGATCGAGCCGGACGGCACCTCGATCCGACCGGCGCCGTCCGAGGCTCCGGCAGTCCGCTCCCAGGCCCGGCTCTACGGGCTGGTGGCCGGGGAGTCGCGCACCTCGTAGCCGGCCAGCCGCACGTCGCGCCGGGCCTCGTCGTGGGCCAGGGGGTCGCCGGCGAGGAAGGCGATGGGCCCGCCCTCGTGGCCGTCAGGATCCAGCGGAAAGAGTGGAGCCGCCCCGGCAGCGAGGCGCTGTTCTCCTCCCCGAGCACGCCGTCCTGACGAAGCGGGCGGTGATCTCGTGATCCCGCCCGCGCGGGCCAGGCGCGCCGCCGCGGGCAGGCGTGAGGGCCCGTCGGGCGAGGGCTCGCGGCGCATCACGCCGCGCGATCGCCGCGGACCCAGACCCCGCGCACCACGACCAGATCGCCGGCCACCACGCGCACCCGCACCAGGTCCGCGCGCCGGCCCGGCAGGAGCGCGCCGCGGTCGTCGAGGCCCACCCGGCGCGCGGGCGTGGCCGAGACGGTGGCCACTGCCTCGGCGAGCGCGAGACCGTGGCGGGTGTGCAGCAGGAACGCGCCGTGGAGCACGCTGGCCGGCACGTAGTCGGAGGAGAGCACGTCGAGCCACCCGCGCGCGGCCAGATCGGCGGCCGGCACGTTGCCCGAGTGCGACCGCCCGCGCACCAGGTTCGGCGCCCCCGCCAGCACCGCGAGGCCGTAGTCGTGCGCGGCCCGCGCCGCCTCCAGCGTGGTGGGGAACTCCGCGATGACCGCGCCGGCCTGCATCGCCTCGTCCACGTGGGCGGACGTCGCGTCGTCGTGGCTCGCCACCGGCAGGCCGTGCTTGCGGCAGAGCGCGGTGATCTGGGCGCGGTGCTCCGCGGCGTAGCGCCCCTGCTCCGCCATCCGCCGCTCCACGAGGGCGTCGAGCTGGGCGTCGGTGAGACCGTAGCGGCCCTGGTTGTACTCGCGGTACTTGGCCACGTCGACGAACTGGCGCTGGCCGGGGGCGTGGTCCATGAGCGAGACCAGGCGCACCAGCGGGTCGTCCGCGAACGGGGAGAAGTCCTGCACGACCAGCGCGGTGCTCACCTCGCAGCGCATGTGGAGATAGTGGTCGGCGCGCAGGAGCCCGCCGTCGCGCGCGCTCCGGATCGCCTCCACCAGCGGGCGCGGATCGCGGGGACGCTGGCCGGTGTCGATCAGATAACCGATGGCGAGGCTGTCGAGCACGGTGGTGATGCCTGCCCCCACGAGCTGGCTGTCGTAGGCGAGCACCGCGGGCATCGGCGGCCAGTGCACGTTGGGCCGCGGGATCGCGTGTCGCTCCAGCACGTCGGTGTGGAGCTCGACGACGCCGGGCACCAGGTAGTCGCCCTCCAGATCGACGGCCGGGCGCGCGGCGGACCGGCCCGGCTCAACGTCCATGATCATCCCGTTCTCTACCGTCACCGAGCCCAGGAAGACCTCGTCCGGCGTCACGACCTGCGCGTTGGTGAAGAGCATGCTGGCGCCTTTCATGGGGCCTCCGAAGCGGCCAGGGTCCGGATGCGCGTGGCGACCTCGCCCCGCACCTGGGGGTCGTGCACGATGCCGAGCACGGCGGCCCCCCGGCCGCGGGCCTCCCGGATCAGCTCAACGACCTCGTGGCGGCTCGCCGCGTCCAGCGAGGCCGTGGGTTCGTCCAGCAGCAGGATGGGGTAGTCGGCCACGAACACGCGGGCCACGTTGACCCGCTGCTGCTCGCCGCCGGAGAAGGTCACGGGGGAGAGGCTCCACAGCCGCTCGGGGATCCGCAGCCGCTCGAGCATCGCGCGGGCCCGCGCGCGAGCCCGCCCCTCGTCGACGCCCTGCGCCCGCAGCGGCCCCGCCACCACCTGTTCCGTCGGCACCCGCGGGATCACCCGCAGAAACTGGCTCACGTAACCGAGCGTGTGTCGACGGATTTCCAGCACCAAGCGCGGCGCCGCGCCGACCATGTCCACCACGCGGCCGCGGTGCCGCACGAGCACCCGCCCGCCCTGGGCCAGATAGTTGCCGTAGACCGCGCGCAGCAGCGTGCTCTTGCCCGCACCGGACGGATCGGCCAGCACCACGCACTCGCCGGGCTCGACCGCGAGGCTCACCCCGTCCAACACCAGCAGACGCACCCCGCCCTGCACGTGCAGCGTGAAGGTCTTCGCGAGGTCGCGGATGTCGAGCGCGGACCCCCTCATGGCTGGAGGACCGAGGAGACCAGCAGCTGGGCGTAGGGGTGCTGCGGGTCGTCCAGCACCTGGTCGGTGAGCCCGGTCTCCACCACCTGCCCGTTCCGCATCACGAGCAGCCGGTGGGCCAGCAGCCGCGCCACTGCCAGGTCGTGGGTCACGATCACCGCGGAGAGGCCCAGGTCCTCCACGAGCCCGCGCAGCAGGTCGAGCAGGCGCGCCTGCACCGAGACGTCGAGCCCGCCGGTGGGCTCGTCCATCAGCACCAGGCGCGGCTCGGTCACCAGGCTGCGGGCGATCTGCAGCCGCTGGAGCATGCCGCCCGAGAAGGTCTCCGGGAGGTCGTCGATCCGGTCGAGCCCGATCTCGACGCGCGCCAGCCAGTCGAGCGCCCGCCCGCGCAGCGCTCCGTAGTGGCGGGCGCCCAGGGCCATGAGCCGCTCGCCCACGTTGGCGCCGGCGCTCACGCCCATGCGCAGGCCATCCCGGGCGTGCTGGTGCACCACGCCCCACTCGGTGCGGAGCAGGCACCGCCGGGCCGCCTCGTCGAGGCGCAGCATGTCCACGGTCCGGCCGTCGCCCCGCACGTAGGCCACGCGCCCGGCGTCGGCGGGCACCCGCCCCGACAAGCAGCCGAGCACCGTGGTCTTGCCCGAGCCCGACTCCCCCACGATGCCGACCACCTCGCCCGGCCAGAGGTCGAAGCCCACGTCGAGGCAGCCCACCCGGGCCCCGTAGCGCTTGACGAGTCCGCGCACGCTGAGGAGCGGCGGCTCCTCTGCGTTCATCTGCAGGAGCCTCGAAATGGCCCCCGCACTCCCCCGGTCCGCCATGCCCGTCACGAGGCGGCCGGGGGGGCGGCGGCGCGGCGGCCGGCGCAGTAGTCGGTGTCGGAGCAGATGAAGAGCCGCCCGCCCTGGTCGTCGACGATGAGCTCGTCGAGGAAGGCGCCGCGCGCCCCGCAGAGATCGCACGGGCGGTCCCAGTGCTCGATCTCGAACGGGTGATCGTCGAAGTCGAGACTCTTGACGGCCGTCCACGGCGGCACCGCGTAGACGCGCTTCTCGCGCCCGGCCCCGAAGAGCATCAGCGCCGGGCTCCGGTCGAGCTTTGGGTTGTCGAACTTCGGGATGGGCGACGGGCGCATGAGGTAGCGCCCGTCGACGATCACCGGGTACTCGTAGGTCTGCGCCACCCGCCCGTGGCGCGTGATGTCCTCGTAGAGGCGCACGTGCATGACGCCGTACTCCTCGAGCGCGTGCATCGTGCGCGTCTCGGTCTCCCGCGGCTCGAGCCAGCGCAGCGGCTCCGGGATCGGCACCTGGAACACCACGATCTGCCCCTCGCGCAGCGGCGTCTCCGGGATGCGGTGCCGCGTCTGGATGAGCGTGGCCTCCGCGGTGCGGGTCGTCGTGGCTACCCCGGTGGTCCGGGCGAAGAACTGCCGGATGCTGACCGCGTTGGTCGTGTCGTCGGCGCCCTGGTCGATGACCTTGAGCACGTCGTCGGGCCCGATGACGCTGGCGGTGACCTGCACCCCGCCGGTGCCCCAGCCGTAGGAGAGCGGCATCTCGCGACTGCCGAACGGCACCTGGTAGCCGGGCACGGCCACCGCCTTCAGCAGCGCGCGGCGGATCATCCGCTTGGTCTGCTCGTCGAGATACGCGAAGCCGTACCGGACAGTCATGCCTTGGGGGAGCGGGACCCGTGTCCAGCCCTCAGGTCTCGCACCAGGACCAGCTCGGACTGGAAGTCGACGTAGTGCGGCAGCTTGAGGTGCTGCACGAAGCCCTGCGCCTCCACGCTGTCCGAGTGGCTCAGGACGAACTCCTCGTCCTGGGTGGGCGAGGCCGGCGTCTCCCCGAGCTCGCGGGCTCGCAGTGCCCGGTCGACCAGCGCCATCGCCATGGCCTTGCGCTCGGCGCCGCCGAAGACAAGGCCGTAGCCTCGAGTGAACTGGGCGGGCGCAGTCGCCGACCCCTTGAATTGGTTCACCATCTGGCACTCGGTCACCGTGATCGAGGCGATGTCGATCGGGAAGCCCAGCTCCTCGGGCGCGAGGCTCACCGCCACTTCCCCCTGACGGATCTCGCCCGCGAACGGGTGGTTCCGGCCGTATCCTCGCTGGGTGGCGTAGCCCATCGCGAGCAGGAAGCCCTCGTCGCCCCGCGCCAGGTTCTGCAGGCGCACGTCGCGGCCGGCCGGGAACGTCAGCGGCTCCCGGGTGAGGTCGCCGACCCGGTGACCCGGGTCCGGGGCCGGCTCGCTCTCGATGAGACCCTCCCCGTCCAGGAGGTCCATCACCCGGGGCAGCGAGGCATCGTCAGGCCCACCGCCGTTTGTCGCGCCCGCGGCGGCCGGCGTGCTCGCGGCGCCGGGCGTGCCGGCGGCCCGCAGAGCGGCCGGCACGGCCAGGTCGAAGTCCAGCAACCGGTGGGTGTAGTCGAAGGTCGGGCCGAGGATCTGGCCGCCGGGCACGTCCTTGAAGATCGCGGAGACCCGTCGCTGGACGACCATCGCCCCCGTGTCGATGGGCAGGCTCACGCCCAGACGGGGCAGCGTCGTCCGGTAGGCGCGCAGGAGGAAGATCGCCTCGACCAGGTCACCACGCGCCTGCTTCACCGCCAGGGCAGCCAGCGCGCGATCATGCAGCGACCCCTCGGTCATCACCCGGTCCACCGCGAGCGCCAGCTGCTGGTCGATCTGCTCGAGCGTCAGCTCAGGTATCGTCAAGTCGCCGCGGCGTTCCTCCGCGAGCAGCCGGTGGGCGTTGTCGATCGCCCGCTCGCCCCCCTTCACCGCCACGTACACTGGCTCAGCCCTCCACCCGCGTGCTGCGGGGCAGCGCGGCCAGCCGCGGCCCCGACGTCAGCAGCAGGTCGATTCCCCTCGGGAAGCGGGCGCGGTTGCCCCGCACGCGGTCCCAGAAGCGTGGCGGCAGGCCCTCCGCGGCGAGCCACGTGGCCTCCGCGATCCCAGGCCCGGTCAGCCTCCGGCCCGCGCCTTCCGCGAGGCCGCTCGCCTGGACGATCACCGTTGCGGAGCGGTCCGGGTACTCGGCGGTCCCGGCGTCGAACGCGTCGAGGTCCGGCATCCGCGCGGGGTCGGCCACCAGGGCGAAGCACGCGCGGCCCGGCTCGCCCACGATCGGGCAGCCGCAGTGGAAGCGCAGGAGCTCGACCACCTCGGGCGTCCGCGCCGCCTCGTCCAGCCAGAGCGGGGTCTCGAGGTCGACCAGCGCGAGGCACACCGCTCGGGCGGCGGCGTGGATGGGCCCGAGCCCGGCGCCCGCCTCGGCCACCGACACGATGCGCCCCGGGCGCGACATCGCCTCCAGCACCCCGCGGAAGATCCGCTGGCTGTCCCGCACCGGGTCTTCGAGGCCCGCGCGCACGGCCTACTCGTCCCCCCGCACCATCGTGAAGAACTCCACGCGCGTGGCCGCGGCCCGGGCTCGCGCCGCCTGCTGCCGGGCCTCGCGCGCGGCCAGGAGCGGCGCGATGACCGCCGCCTCCAGGCGCGGGCCCGCCGCCTCGTCCTGCAGCATCGCGTCCAGCACCGCCGCGGTCTCCGCGTGCCGGGCGTCGCGGCCGGCCACGTAGGCGTGCCCAACCGTACCGTCGGACAGCTCCACGGAGCAGCGGGTCACCGTCATCTCGCCCAGGTTGAACGGCGCGCCGGTGCCTCCGGCCCGCCCGCGCACCATCACGAGCCCGGTCTCGGGCCCGCGCAGCACGCGGTAGGCCGGCCGCGCCGCGAGACCCGCCCAGGCCGCCGCCACCGAGGCCGGCTCGGCCTGGGCGAGGGCCGACATCCAGCGCACCCGCGCGATCTCGACCGTCACCGCGCCGCTATTTCTGGGCCGCCAGCTTCTTGGCGACGTCGTTCAGGTCGCGGATCACCTGGTACTTGGCGTCGTCCGCGGGGACGAAGCCGCCGAGCCAGGCCCCGATCTCCTTGAACGCCTCCGGGTTGCGCGCCTTCATGGTCGTGAGCGACTCGGTGATCGCGGAGCGGAGGCTCGCCGGCATGTCCCTGCGCACCACGATCGGGTCGTTGGGGATGAGCTTGGACACCCAGATCACCCGCAGCGCACCGCGCGGCACCTTGTTCTCACGGGTGAGCTGGGTCAGGTCCGGCAGGTTGGTGGAGGCGATCTCGACCTTCTTGTTCGCCACCGCCAGGATCGAGGCCTCGTGGGAGCCGGAGAACGTGACCTTCGAGAAGTATTTCTTGGGGTCGACGTTCATCTCGGTCATGAAGAACGCCGACGGCACCAGGTACCCGGAGGTCGAGTTGGGGTCGTTGAACGCGAAGGTCTTGCCCGCCATGTCCTCGGGGCTGAACATGTCCGAGTCGTTGTGTACGATGAGGCACGAGCGGTAGCCGAGCGACCCGTTGGCGAGCTGCAGCTGGGCGATGGGCTCCACGTTGGCGTAGTTGTTGGTGGACGCCTCCACGTAGGACTTGGGTCCCAGGTGGCCGAGCTCCGCCTTCTTGAACTTGAGCGCCTCGATGGTGCCGCGGTAGTCGGTGGCGGTGACCGACTTCACCTTGATGCCCAGGTCCTTCTCCATCTGGGCCAGGATCGGGCCCCAGCGCCGCGTGATCTCCGCCGCGTTCTCGGTGGACAGCAGCGCGAACGTGATCTCCCTGGGCCAGCTCGGCTCCGCCGCACCGGTCGGCCCCGCCCAGCCCGCGATCGTGAAACCCGCGATGAACAGCCAGATCATGCGCTTCATGGACAGACCTCCTTGCCTAGATCGCCGCCCGCCGGATGCGGGAGGAGATCACGTCGGTGCACATCACCATGGCGACGATCAGGAGGACGACCGTCGCCGCCTCGCCGTCCTTGAAGGACCGGATCGTATCCCAGAGGTAGAACCCGATGCCGCCGCCGCCCACCATGCCGATCACCGCCGCCGAGCGGATGTCGGATTCGAAGCGCAGGAGCACGTAGGAGAGGAAGTTGGGCAGGACCTGCGGCACCACCCCGAAGGCGATCACGTGCAGGCGGTCCGCCCCCACCGCGGCCACCCCCTCCACCTGGCCGGGGTCGATGTTCTCGATCGTCTCGCTCAGAAGCTTGCCGAGTACCCCGCCGGTGTGGATGCCGAGCGCGAGCATCCCCGCGAAGGGTCCGAGGCCCACCGCGGTGACGAACATGAGCGCGAAGACGAACTCGTTCACCGCCCGCAGCACGTCCATGGCCCGCCGCGCCGCGAAGTAGACCACGGGGTGCGGGCTCAGGTTCCGCGCCCCCAGCAGCCCGAGCGGCACCGAGATCACGAAGGCCACCAGGGTGCCCCAGAGCGCGATGCACACCGTGACCACGCACTGCCAGGCGTACTCGTCGAGGTGCGCGAACGAGGGGTGGAGGTACCCCTTGACAAACACGCCGATGTTGCCGACGTCGCGCACCAGCTCGAGCGGTCGGAGCTCGATGACCCGTCCGGCCAGGCCCATCACCGCCGCGAGCGCGGCCGCGGTGAGCAGGGTGCGCCCGAGTGCGGACCGGCGGGGCGGCGCCTTGGGCGACGGGCCGTGGCTCAGGATGCCGGCGACGGGTGACGTCAATTCGTGGCCAGCGCCGGCTCCGCGAGCCGGTCGAGCGGGAGATCGTTCTCGGTGGCGTCCGGCACCGAACCGAAGATCGTCCGGAGCGCCGCCTCGTCGAGGCCCCGGGGCGGGCCGTCGAACACGACCTGGCCGGCGCGCAGCCCCAGCACCCGGTCCGCGTACCGCCGAGCGTACTCGACGTGGTGGAGCGTGGAGATCACGGTCAGCCCGGCCGCGGAGGCGATCCGGCGCAGGGTGTCCATCACCATCGCGCCGTTGATCACGTCGAGGCTCGCCACCGGCTCGTCACCCAGGATCAGGCGCGGCTCCTGGGCCAGAAGCTTCGCGATGGCCACCCGCTGCTGCTCGCCGCCCGACAGCGTGTCGGTCCGCTGCCACGCGCGAGACAGGAGCCCTACGTGGTCGAGGCAGCGGAGGGCGGCCTCGCGATGCGCGGCGTCGAACGCGCGAGCCAGGGCCGCGTAGCGCCGCCAGCCCGCGAGATGGGGCAGCCGGCCCACCAGCACGTTGTCGAGCACGCTCAGCCGCCGGACCAGGTTGAACTGCTGGTAGATCACGCCCACGCGGGCCCGGTGGGCGCGTAGCGCGGCGCCCCTGAGCGGCCGGAGGTCGTAGCCGCCCATGCGGATCGCACCCTCGCTGGGCACGATCGCGCGGGAGAGGCAGCGGAGGAGCGTGGTCTTTCCCGCGCCGGAGCGGCCGATGATGGCCACGAACTCCCCGGGGCGGATGCAGGCCGTCACGCCGCGGAGCGCGACCTGGGCTCCGAAGTGCCGCCCTACCCGCTCCAGCACGACCACCGGTGACGCCACCGTCGATGCCGGGCTCATGTCGCTCCCGAGGCTAGCCGCGTCCTGTTGCTGGGTGATGACCGACCGGTGACGTCTCGGTGAATGGCCGGCCGCCTCCGGCTCAGGACCGCCGGAGGCGGCCTCCGCGCCCGTCGCCATCACGGGGTTGAGGCTCGCCAGTGCCGCGGGCGTGCGGCCGCTGGACGAGCAGGATCGCCGGGTACGCGCCCGGGATCGGCGACTCGTGCCGGGCGTAACAGCCGAGGAGCAGCACCTCCACGGCCCGGAGCCGATGAGGTGGACGCCCAGGACCGCGCCGGTCTCGCGGTGCAAGCGTTGGCTCGAGCCGGCCGATGATGTCGCCGCGTGCGATCTCGCGGTCGTTGGCGATGCCCCCCCTAGGACATTCGGCGGCGGTCAGCTCCTCCTGGGTCCGGCCCACGAACGACACCGCGGGGATCGTGTTGACGCCCTAAGGGGGGAAGAGGCCCGGCACCGTCGTGCTCGGCAGTCTGAAGGCGCTCGCGGAGGCCACCCGGCCCTGCTCCCTCGACAGGCCCGGTTCGGGAAGCCCACCACGTCGCCCCCAGTGCACAGCTGCTCCCGGCTCGCGACGTGCGCGACCCACGTTCCGGCCCTCGCTCCACTCGCACGCGCTCCACCACCTCGCCGAGCCGGAAGGTCACGCCCGAGCTGAGCATGTGGTAGAGCAGGGCATCCACGCTCTCCCTGTCGAGGAAGTCGCCTCCAAAGCTTCGGTGTGCCGTCACGACGTGCAGAACCGCCGCCACGGCCCCGCAACCGCGCGCTCCCGTCCCCGGATCGTCAGGCCGACGCAGAAGTCTCCACGGGCAGCGTGAAGCGGACGGTGGTGCCCTGCCCGGGCACGCTCTCGATCTGTAGCTCGCCGCCGTGCGCCATCACCAGGTGCTTCACGATGGCGAGCCCGAGGCCCGTGCCGCCCAGCTCCCGGGAGCGGGCCCTGTCCACCCGGTAGAACCGCTCGGTGATGCGCGGCAGGTCGGCGGCCGGGATCCCGATGCCGGTGTCGACCACCTCGGTCCGCACGGTGTCGCCCGGCCCCGCGCGCGCCGCCACCGTGACCGTGCCGCCCTCCGGCGTGTACTTCACCGCGTTGTCCACCAGGTTGATGAGGATCTGGGAGAGGCGGTCGCGGTCCGCGAAGACCGCCGGCAGCTCGGCGGGGGTGTCGGCCTGCAGACGTACCCCGGAGCGCTCCGCGCGCGGGCCGATGATGGCGAGCACCGAGCCGACTGCGTCGTCGAGCTTCACCGCCTCGCGCCGCAGCGTCACCTTCCCCAGCTCGATGTTGGAGAGGTCGGTGAGGTCATTGAGCAGGCGCCCCAGCCGCTCGCTGTGCCGCAGCACGATCTCCAGGAAGCGCCGCGCGTGCTCCGGCTCCTCGAGCGCACCGGACAGGAGCGTCTCCAGGTACCCCTGGATGGCGGTGAGCGGCGTCCGCAGCTCGTGGCTCACGTTGGCGACGAACTCGGTGCGCACCCGCTCCAGCTGACGCAGAGCGGTCACGTCGTGCAGCACCAGCACCACCCCGGGACCGTCGGCCGCGATGGCCATGCGCACCGCGCTGATCCCGATGGTCCGGGTCACGGGGCCGGTGACCACGATCTCACGCCGCAGCGGGCCCGCCTCGGCTCCCGAGTGCACCGCCCGAAAGATCTCGTGGAGATCCACGCTCCGGATCACTTCCAGGAACGGCTTGCCCTCCCCGCGCATGCCCATGAGCCCGAACATCGCGCGCGCGCGCTCGTTCATGAGCAGGATGTGCTCCTGGCCGTCGATCGCGATCACGCCCTCGACCATCGCGTCCAGGATCGCGGTGATCTTCGACTGCTCCTGCTTCAAATCCTCGATTTTCTCCCGCAGCCGCCGGGCCATGACGTTGAGGGAGCGCCCGAGCGTGCCGATCTCATCGGGGGAGCGGGTGGGCGCCCGTACGAGGAAGTTGCCGCCGCTCATCTGGCGCGCGATCGACTGCATCTCCACCACCGGCCGGGTCACGCGGCCGGCCACGAAGATCCCGATACCGAGCGCGATCACCAGCGCGAGCGCGCCGCCGCCCAGCATGACCCGATGGAGCGAGGCGTAGGACCGGGTCACCGCCGAGAGCGGGAGCGCGAGCCGCATCACACCTACCGAGCGGTCGCCCTCGCGCACCGGCACCGCCACGTAGAGCAACGGTGCGGCCACCATGGTGCTGGTGCGCACGTCGCGGCCTTGTCGGCCGGCCAGCGCCGCACGCACCTCGGGTCGACCGGCGTGGTTTTCCAGCGCGGCCAGCTCGGCGAGGCTCCGGTCCGACTCCCCCACCACCCGCCCGTCGGGAGCGATCAGGGTCACCCGCGAGCCGGTGGGGCGCGCGACCCGGCTGGCGAACTCCTGGGCGGCCGGTCCACCCGCCACGAGCGCCACCCGCGCCTCCTCGTGCAGCACCGCGGCCAGGGCTGCGAGGCGGGTCTCGAGGGACTCCACCGCGAAGGCCTCCAGCGCGCGGTCGAGGTAGACGCCGGCGGCCGCGATCGAGACGGCCACGAAGCCGACCAGCGTGAGCGTGAGCTTGAGCGCGATGCTCCGCCGGACGATCCGCAGCAGCGCGCGCATCACGCCGGCTCCGCCGGGTCGGTCTCGAACCGGTAGCCCACCCCGGTCACGGTGCCGATGCGGTGCCCCTGCGCGCCCAGCTTCTGGCGCAGGCGCCGCACGTGCACGTCGACCGTGCGCGACTCGATCTCGTCCGCCGCCGCGTAGCCCCACACGTGGTCCAGGAGATACTCGCGGGAGAGGACGCGGCCGCGCGCCTCCGCGAGGGCCCGCAGCAGGTCGAACTCCTTGCGGGTCAGGTTGACCGGGGCACCGTTCACCGTGACCCGGTGCCCGTAGGCGTCGATGGCGATGCCCCCCAGCACCAGGGTGGTGGGCGCGGCGTCGGGACGGGCCCGCCGCAGCACCGCCCGGACGCGGGCCACCACCTCGCGGGGCGAGAACGGCTTCACCACGTAGTCGTCGGCTCCCAGCTCGAGGCCCAGCACGCGGTCCACCTCCTCGCCGCGCGCGGTCAGCATCACGATGGGCAGGGCGCGCGTCGCCGGAGCCTGGCGCAGGCGCCGGCACACCTCGAGCCCGTCGATCTGGGGCAGCATCAGATCGAGCAGCACCAGGTCGGGCGGCGAGGCCTCGACCCGGCGCAGTGCCTCGGTCCCCGTTCGCGCCTGGCTCACCTGGTAGCCCTCGCGCTCCAGGTGGAACACGAGCAGGCTCAGGATGTCCGGCTCGTCCTCGACGATCAGCACCCGCTGGGCCATCGTCCCCCCCGCCTCACCAGGTCCGGGTCTCCCCGAGCGCGAGGATCCACGCGCGGGCGGGGTCGAGACCCCGGCGCTCGAAGTCCGTCCGCATGCGCCGGGGCGGCTCGCCGAGGGGCTCGTCGGCCAGGTCGAAGGTGCCCCAGTGCATCCCGAGCATGGCGCGCGCCTGGAGGTCCAGAAAGGCCTGCACCGCCTCCTCCGGCGTGGTGTGCACCGACTTCATGATGGAGGCGGGCACGTAGGCCCCGATCGCCAGCGCCGCCACGTCGAAGGGGCCCAGACGGCGCCCCGCCTCCGCGAAGCCGGCGAAGTAGCCGGTGTCCCCGCCGAAGTACAGCCGTCGGTCGCGGCCGACGATGGCCCACGAGGCCCAGAGCCGCTTGTTCGCGTCCCAGAGCGAGCGCTGCGAGAAGTGCTGCGCGGGCACGCAGACGAAGCGAACCCCGCGGACCGCTCGCTCCTGCCACCAGTCGAGCTCCTTCACGTGGGGCATGCCGTGGTCGCGGAACCACGCGGCGAGCCCCAGCGGCACCAGGAAGAGCGGATCGTGCGTCGCGGCCAGGCGCTTCACGGTGGGGAGGTCGAGGTGGTCGTAGTGGTCGTGCGAGATCACCACCGCGTCGATGCGGGGCAGCGCCTCGAAGGCGAGCCCGGGCGGCGACAGGCGGCGGGCCCCGATGAACGAGGTGGGGCCGGCCCGGTCGCTCCACTGCGGATCGGTGAGGATCGAGAGCCCGTCCACCTGAACCAGCAGGGTGGCGTGGCCGATCCAGGTGATCGCGTCGGGCGGCGGCGAGGTGCGCAGCGCGGCGCCGTCGTTGAGCACGCGGGGGGCGTCAAACGACCGCGGCGCGGTGAAGCTCTCCCACGTCCGGCGGGCGATGAAGGTCCAGCGGGTCCAGGCGGACGGCCGGTGGAAGGTCGGGTCCAGGTTGCGGAAGCCGCCGCCCGGCACGTGGTGCGCGGGCAGCCCGCCCACGGCCTCGGGGCCCGCGCTCGTGCAGGCGACGATCAGTAGCAGGAGGCTCAGCGCCGCGGCTCGGAAAGACACCCTGGGGCGCAGTCTACCGCGCCCCCTGCGCGGGGGGAACGGTCAGGCCGGCGGCGAGTCCGCTCCCGCGCCGCTCCGGTCGCCGCGGCCGGGCAGGAGGCCGAGGAGCCGGAGCCGCCTCCGCAGCGTGTTCCGGTTGATCCCCAGGAGCTTCGCCGCCTTCAGCTGGTTGCCGCCGCACACCGCCACCGCGTGTCGGAGCAGCGGCTCCTCCACGCGTGCCATGACCTCGCGATAGAGTGGCCCACCCCGCGAGGCCACCTCGCTCACCAGGGAGGGCAGCCCGCTGTCGACCAGCTCCTCGAAACGCTCCGCTCCGGACCTCGCGCCCATGCCGATCTCCTTCCCGCCACGGCCGGACGCATCGCCGTCCGTGGCGGCCCGACTCGTGCTTCGAGCGCCGGGCGCGCCGCTAGAAGAACGAGTAGTAGAGGCTGACCGAGATGGTGTCCATGCTCTTGCCGCGAGGCAAAAGCCCCTGGGAGGTGATGTCCGGCCGGGAGTAGCGCACCCGGAACACCTTCTCGTCCGACTGGTCGTGCCGGTACTCGATCCGGCCCACCAGGCCCTTCCAGATCTTGTACTGCAGGGTCGCGGTGGTCGACCAGAGATCCGTCCCGATCCCCGACCCGGTCCGCGACCCCGCCGCGTCCCGGAAGAACTCCTGCCGCACCGCCGTGCGGAACCGGTCGGTCCAGTCGTACGCCGCGTACGCGGCCCATGTCCACCACGTCGCGTCCGTGTCCCGCCGCGTGCCCAGGCTCGTCACGAACGAATCCTTCTGCTCGTGCCCGTAGTCCACGTTCAGGGCCAGGGTCAGGTTCTTGAACCCGGTGTACGCGAGCACCCAGTCCAGCACGTAGCGCTGGTGGTTGTTGTTGTCGATCTGCTCTGGCCCCACGATCCAGTTGAGGCTCGCCGAGAAATCCTTGATCGGGGTGAACGCGAACTGCCCCGTGTACGAGGGCCGGTCGTTCACGTTCTTCGAGTCATCCCAGCCCAGCACCACGCCCGCGGTCGCGCTGAACCAGTCCGCGAACGTGTAGGACAGAAGCCCTCCGGTGTGGGTCAACGGCAGGGACAGGCTGAACAGGTAGCCCCGGGAGAAGTTCAGGTTGTTGGGCGACTCGATGACCTCGTAGCCGAGGAGGGTGACGAACTTGCCCGCCTTCAGGGTGAGCCCGCTGCCGATCGGGATCGTGCCCGAGAGGTACGCCTCCTGCAGGTCGAACTTCTCGGTGTTCCGGAAGGGGAACGCGTCGTCCTCGTCGCGGAAGATGCCGTACGAGTGGTTCTTCTGCGAGTCGATACCCGCCGTGACCACCAGCCCGTAGCCGAACGGATAGCGCTCGGACGGGTCCTTCTTAAGACTGAACTCGGCGATGTTGAACGTGTAGCCCTCGTGGTAGTCGTAGAAGCGCAGCTCGTTCACCCCGCCCCGCCCCGAGCCGCTCAGGTTGGCGGTGAAGCTGTTCTCGATGTAGGCGAACAGCTTCTGCTCCTCCCAGAACGTCTTCGGCTTCTCGTCTTCCTTCGCGTCGGCCGCCGGGGGCGAGGCGGCCGGCGTCTGGGCGAGCGCGGGCCCGGCCATCACGAAGGTGGCGAGCGCGCCGGCGGTGATCCAGCGGCCGATCGTCATCATCATCCACGTCCCCCCGGGTCGACCTGATTGCCGTCGTGAGTCACGCGAGGCGGTGCGATTCCCATGCCAGCCGAGCACGGCACCGACGAGGGGGAATCCACGCCCCCCGGGTCGAATCGCGGGGAGCGGGCGGGGGCGGCCACGCTGGGCTGCTCAGGCGAGCGGCACGTGCCCACCAAGTGATCAGGAGGAAAACGCACCCGGCCCCCTGGCCTCGCCGCGAAGCGCGGCGAGCAGGGGGCCGGTGGGAACGACGGGGAGGCTAGATGTCGTAGTACAGGGCGAACTCGTACGGATGCGGGCGCAGCCGGACCGGGTCCACCTCGTTCTTCCGCTTGTACTCGACCCAGGTCTCGATCAGGTCGGTGGTGAACACGTCTCCCTTCAGCAGGAAGTCGTGGTCCTTCTCCAGATTGTCCAGCACGATGTCGAGCGCGCCCGGCAGCTGCTTGATCTTCTTCTGCTCGGCGGGGGGCAGCTCGTAGAGGTCCTTGTCGATGGGCTTGCCCGGATCGATCTTGTTGGCGATCCCGTCGAGGCCGGCCATCACGCACGCCGCGAACGACAGGTACGGGTTGCAGGTGGGATCCGGGGTACGGAACTCGATGCGCTTGGCGCCCTCCGACTTCGAGTACATCGGGATGCGGATGGCGGCCGAGCGGTTGCGCTGGCTGTACACGAGGTTGATCGGCGCCTCGTAGCCCGGCACCAGCCGCTTGTAGCTGTTGGTGGAGGGGGCGATGAACGCGAGCAGCGCGGGGGCGTGCTTCAGGATGCCGCCGATGTAGTAGAGACAGGTCTTGGAGATGTCGGCGTAGCCGCCGCGCTCGTAGAAGAGGTTCTTGCCGTTCTTCCAGATCGACTGATGCGTGTGCATGCCCGAGCCGTTGTCCTGGAAGAGCGGCTTCGGCATGAAGGTGGCGGTCTTGCCCCACTTCTTGGCGGTGTTCTTCGCGCAGTACTTGTACCAGCACACCTTGTCCGCCATCTTGGTCAAGGTGTCGAAGCGCATGTCGATCTCGGTCTGCCCGCCGGTGGCCACCTCGTGGTGGTGCACTTCCACCCGGATCCCCACCGACTCCAGGGCCAGCACCATGTCGGAGCGGATGTCCTGGAACTTGTCCATCGGCGGCACCGGGAAGTAGCCCTGCTTGTAGCGGGGCTTGTAGCCGAGGTTCGGCCGGTCCGGCGTGCCCTCGACGCCGGTGTTCCAGGCGCCCGCCTCCGAGTCGATGAAGTAGTAGCCGGCGTTGTAGGTCTGATCGAACCGGATCGAGTCGAAGAAGAAGAACTCGAGCTCGGGCCCGATGTAGATCGTGTCCCCCACCCCGCTCTTCTTGACGTACGCCTCGGCCTTCTGGGCCACGTACCGCGGATCGCGGGTGTAGGCCTTGCCGGTGATCGGGTCCTTCACGTTGCAGATCAGGACCAGCGTGGGCACCGCCGTGAACGGATCCATCTGGGCGGTCGCCGGGTCGGGGATCAGCAGCATGTCCGACTCGTCGATGGTCTGGAAGCCGCGGATCGAGGAGCCGTCGAAGCCCAGGCCATCCTCGAAGATTCCCTCGTTCAGCTCCGACACCGGAATCGAGAAGTGCTGCCAGAGCCCGGGCAGATCGATGAATCGCAGATCCACGATCCTGGCACCCTTCTCCTTGGCCATCTTGAGAACGTCCTTCGGGGTCATCCCTCTGCCTCCTTCGTCGGCGTCGTTGGGGTCGATAAACGGGGGACCGTCGGCTCGCTCAGCCTCCGGGCGCCCCCACGTTAGAGGTTATGGGTCGTGGCCGTCAAGGGGTTCGGCGCGCTAGTGGCCGGCACGCGCCTCCCCGTAGCCGGACGTTCCGCCCAGCATGTACGCGGTCTCGGAATGCTGGGACAGGTCGAGCCCCACCACCTCCTCTTCCTCCGTGACGCGCAGTCCCATGATTGCGTCGAGCACTTTCAGGATGACCGTGGTCATCACGAAGCCGAGCACCCAGGTGACGACCACCGCCACCAGCTGGATCCAGAGCTGCTTGGGGTTGCCGTGGAACAGCCCGTCGCCACCGGCCTCGTTGACGAGCTTGGTGGCGAAGAGCCCGGTGGCGAGCGCGCCCCAGGTGCCGCCCACCCCATGGACCCCCACCACGTCCAGGGAGTCGTCGTAGCCGAGCTTCGCCTTCAGGTTGCACGCGGTGTAACAGATGAGGCCGGCGACCACACCGATGACGATCGAGGCCAGCGGGGTCACGTAGCCCGCGGCGGGGGTGATCGCCACCAGGCCCGCCACCGCGCCGGACGCAGCGCCCAGCACGGTCGGCTTGCCGCGCGACGTCCACTCCGTGAACATCCAGCCGAGCGCCGCGGCCGCGGTGGCGGTGTTCGTGGTCGTGAAGGCGTGGGCCGCGAGGCCGTTGGCGGCCAGCGCGCTCCCCGCGTTGAAGCCGAACCAGCCGAACCACAGCAGGCTCGCCCCCAGCACGGTGAACGGCAGATTGTGGGGCGGCATGGGCTGGTGGCCGTAGCCCCGGCGCTTGCCGATCACGAGGGCCGCGGCGAGGGCCGAGATGCCGGAGGAGATGTGGACCACCGTCCCGCCCGCGAAGTCCAGCGCTCCCAGGTTGCGGAGCCACCCGCCCATACCCCATACCCAGTGCGCGAGGGGGTCGTACACCACCGTCGCCCATACCAGGATGAACACGAGGAAGGTGGAGAACTTCTTCCGCTCCGCGAAGGCCCCCGTGATGAGCGCGGGAGTGATCACCGCGAACATCATCTGGAACAGCATGAAGGCGGTGTGCGGAATGGTCGCCGCGTAGTCCGGGTTCGGCGCGGGGCCGACTCCGTTGAGTCCGGCCCACTCCAGGCCGCCGATGATGCCCCCCTTGTCCGGCCCGAACGCCAGGCTGTAGCCCCAAAGCACCCACTGTACGGAGATGAGGGCCAGGATGATGAAGCTCTGCATCAACGTGCCCAGCGCGTTCTTCTGGCGCACCATGCCGCCGTAGAAGAGGGCCAGCCCGGGGGCGGTCATCAGGAGCACCAGCGCGGCGGACACGAGCACCCAGGCGGTATCGCCGCTGTCGATCTTGGGTGCCGGAGGCTCAGCCGCCGGCGCCGGCGCGGCCGGAGCGGGCGCCGCCGGCGCGGGCGGGCTGGACTGCGCCCATGCCGCGGTCCCGCAGGTCAACGCCAATGCGCACAGCACCAGCACCACGCTCGCCGTCCACGTTCCTCGCTGCATCACAGGGCCCCCTCGTCCCGCTCACCGGTTCGAATCCGTACCGCCGTATCGACCGGCTGGACGAAGATCTTCCCGTCGCCGATGTTCCCGGTCTTCGCGGCGGCGGCGATGACCCCGGCCACCTTGTCCACCACGCCGTCCGGCACCACCACCTCGATCTTGATCTTGGGGAGGAAGTCGACGGTGTACTCGCCGCCGCGGTAGAGCTCCGTATGGCCCTTCTGCCGTCCGAACCCGCGCACCTCCGACACGGTCATGCCGATCACGCCGATGCCGGTGAGCGCCTCCTTCACGTCGTCGAGCTTGAACGGCTTGATGATCGCCTCGATCTTTTTCATGTAGGCCTCCCCGGGCGGGCGCGCTGCACTGGGCATGCCGCCGGGCGGAGTGGCTCCGACGGCAATGAAGTCAGCAGCTTCGGCGTGGCAGGCCCAGGTCGGGAGGGGGCGGGGCGTGACTACGAATTAGGCAGGCGCGCCCCGGGTGCCTTGCGGCTAGGCATCGAGGCGCGAAGGCGTCGGCAGCGGATCAGTCGCGCCAGACCGAGTGCTCGGCCACCAGAGCCGGCTTCGCCGGCGCGGCGGCCTGGGCGATGCCAGGCACCGCGAGGCGGAGCGCCGCCCACAACTCCTTGAGGTCGGCGGTCTTGGCGGCGAGCAGGACGCCCGGGATGTCGGGCCGCTCGAGCACGTCGGCGAAGACCCCCGAGCACGCGATGATCTTCGGGCGAGGGCTGCGCCGGCTGATACGGGCGATGAAATCCATCCCGTCCATCCGGGGCATGCGAAGGTCGAGCACGATGACGTCCGGGCGCACGGCCCCGAGCACGGAGAGGGCCTGGTGGCCATCGGTCGCCTCGAACAGTTCGAAGTGGCTCTCGAGCGCCATCCGGTAGAGATTCCGCCAGGCGGGATCGTCGTCGACCAGCAGAACGCGCGGCATAGGGTGCTCCTCCGGGCGCCACGCGCACGCAAGGAAATTGCCAAGGCCACAGCCCTTGTGAATCAGCTACTTGTGGCCACCACCCTGAGAGAGCGCGGCAGGCGGTTGACGGAACGGGCGGACAGACGTCCTGGCGGCGACGTCAGGCGCGGCGCTGCGGGATCCCGTGGCGGCGCATCTTGGAGTAGAGCGTCGGCCGTCGGAGCCCGAGCACCTGGGCGGCGGCCTGCTTGTTCCACCCGGTGGATTCGAGCGCCCTGACGATGGAGACCCGCTCGATCTCCTCAAGCGAGCCGGGCGGCGGGGCCGATCCCTCGGGAGCCGCGTTGGCCTGGAGCGTTTCGGGCAGGTCGGCGAGCGTGATCTCCTTGCCCCGCGCCACCAGCACCGCCCGCTCGATGGCGTGCTCCAGCTCCCGGATGTTGCCCGGCCACGTGTAGGAGAGCAGCCGGCGGTAGGCCTCCGGGTCGATGGTCTCCACCTCGCGGCTGTGCTTGACCCGGAACCGCTCCAGGAAGGACTTGGCGAGCAGGGGGATGTCGCCCGACCGGTCCCGGAGGGAGGGCAGCGTCACCGTGACCGTGTTGATCCGGAAGTAGAGGTCCTGGCGAAGCCGCCCTTCGCGGACCGCCGCTTCGGGCTCGCGGTTGGTCGAGCAGATCAGCCGGAAATCGACCGGGACCGTCTTGGCCCCGCCCAGGCGGCGGACGGTGCGGTCCTCGAGGACCCGGAGCAGCTTCGCCTGCAGGTCGAGGGGCATCTCGGTGATCTCGTCGAGCAACAGCGAGCCCCGGTGCGCCTCCTCCAGCAGGCCGGGCTTGTCGGTGGAGGCGCCGGTGAAGGCGCCCTTGACGTGACCGAAGAGCTCCGACTCGATCAGGTCCTTGGGCAGGGCCGCGCAGTTGATCTTCACCAGCGGCCCTTCGACGCGGGTGCTCTTGGCGTGGACCGCGTTGGCGGCCAGCTCCTTGCCGGTTCCGCTCTCGCCCACGATCAGCACATTGGCGTCGGACGATGCCACCGATTCCAGCATCTCGAAGACCCGCTTGATCGCGGGGGACGACCCCAGCATCTCGCCGTAGGCGGCCTGCTCGGCCAACTTGCGCCGCAGGTCCGAGGTCTCGGCCAGCAGTCGCCGCCGCTCCAGCGCCTTGCCCACCAGCATCAGCATCTCGTCGGCGTCGAACGGCTTGGCCACGAAGTAGAACGCGCCCTGCTTGGTGGCCTCCACCGCCTTCGAGATGGACCCGTGCCCGGTCATGATGATGACCTCGATCGAAGGGTCCTTCGCCTTGAGCAGGCGGAGCAGATGCAGGCCGTCACCGTCCGGCAGGATCAGGTCCACGATGGCGAGGGCGAACTCGCGCGTCTCCATGCGGAGCATCGCGCCGACCGTGTTCGCAGCCGTCTCGACGTCGTGGCCTTCGCGCTCGAGCGTGAGGCGAAGGTTTTCCGCGATGACGGTCTCGTCATCGACGACGAGGATGCGCGGCTTCATGGGATCGAGCCTAGCACAGGCCGATTTTTTTGCGTCACGTGGGTGACACCCTCGCCCGCGCCCGGCGCGTGCATACGACGAGATGTTCCAAAACCCCGCGCCTTGACAGCCCCCAGGGCCGCGAGCAATATGCGGGGCATGCATTTTGGCCTCTCGCTTCCGGGGCGCGGTCCGCTCGCCACGCCGGACGCGCTCACCAAGCTGGCCGAGAAGGCCGACGCGCTGCGGTACTCCTCTCTCTTCGTGACCGATCACATCGTGATCCCGACCTCCAACAGCTCGGTCTATCCCTACTCGCCGAGCGGCCGGTTCGCGACCGACTGGACCAACGGCTATCTCGAGCCCATCACCCTGATGGGCGTGCTGGCCGGCCTCACCTCCCGGGTGAGGCTCGGGACCAGCGTGCTGGTGGTCCCTTACCGGAACCCCGTCGCGACCGCCAAGATGCTCGCCACCCTCGACGTGATGTCGGGCGGTCGGGTGATCCTGGGCGCGGGCGTGGGCTGGATGCGGGAGGAGTTCGAGGCGGTCCAGGCGCCCGCCTTCGAGGAGCGGGGTCGGGTCACCGACGAGTACCTGCGGCTCATGCGCACCATGTGGACGACGGAGCCGGCCGAGTTCTCCGGCACCTACTACCGCCTCCCGCCGGTCAGCGCCCTGCCCAAGCCTCGCCAGGCGGGCGGGATCCCGATCTGGATCGGTGGCCACACCGACGCCGCGCTCCGTCGCACCGGCGAGCTCGCCGATGCCTGGCATCCCATCGGGATGCGGCCCCCCGCGGTGCTGCATCCGGCCGAGTACGCGGAGAAGGTGAAGCGGATCCACGAGTCGGCGCGCGAGGCCGGGCGCGATCCGAAGGACATCGCGCTCACCCTCCGGGCGCCGCTCGAGCTGGCCCCCAAGCGGGGCGCGTGGAGCACCGACCAGCCCGGCTTCCGGGGCACGCCCGCGGACGTGATCGCCCACATCAAGGCCTACCAGGCCATCGGCGTCACGCACTTCGTCTTCGACCTGGCCCCCACGGACCTCCGAGGGCAGCTCACCCTCATGGAGCGCTTCGTCGAAGAGATCCGCCCCAAGGTCCTGCGAGCCCCCCGCTGACGACCCCATGCAGTCCACGCCGGTCGCGCCGTTGCCACCTCCCGTGGCCGGCTTCATCACCAGCGCGCGGGTCGGACGGCTCGCCACCGCCGACGCGGCAGGTCAGCCGATGGTGGTCCCGATCTGCTATGCGTTCGACGGCACCGCGCTGTACTCGGCGGTCGACGCCAAGCCCAAGCACTCCCCGCCCGAGGGCCTGAAGCGGATCCGCAACCTCCGCGAGAATCCCCGCGTCTCAATCGTGATCGACGAGTACCACGAAGACTGGACCAAGCTCCGCTACGTGATCATCCAGGGGCGCGCCGAGCTGCTGACCGAGGGGCCGCAGTTTGTCCACGGCGTCGATCTGCTCACCGCCAAGTACGCCCAGTACCGCACGCTCGGCCTCGCCCGTGAGCGCGGCCTCATGATCCGGGTCACCCCGAGCCGGGTCTCGGCATGGCAGTACTCGAGCTGAGCCTGCTCGAGCGGGCGCTGGAGCGCGCGGCCGAGGGCCGCGTGCCCTCCGCCGCGGAAGCCACCGCCCTGCTCTCCACGCCGGAGGCGCGCCTGCCCGCGCTGCTCGACGCGGCGGCGACCCTGCGGGACCGCGGCCACGGCCGCCGCATCACGTTCTCGGCCAAGGTCTTCATCCCGCTGACCACCCTCTGCCGCGACTACTGCGGCTACTGCACGTTCCGCAAGGATCCCGGCGAGCCGGGCGCCTTCACCATGACTCCGGACCAGGTGCTGGCGCTGGCGAGCGCGGGCGCCCGCCTCGGCGCGAAGGAGGCGCTGTTCTCGCTGGGCGACAAGCCGGAGGCGCTCTTCCCGGAGCACCGCGCCTTCCTGCGCCGCATGGGCCACCGCACCACGCTCGGCTACCTGCGCGCGGTCAGCGAGCAGGTGCTGGAGACGGCGGGACTCCTGCCCCACGCCAACCCGGGGCTCATGGGCGAGCGTGACCTGGCCGCACTCCGCGAGGTCAACGTCAGCATGGGCATCATGCTGGAGTCCACCTCCGGGCGGCTGCTGGCCCCGGGCGCGGCGCACGATCGGGCACCGGACAAGGTGCCGGCGCGGCGGCTCAAGACGATCGCGCGGGCCGGCGCCCTGGGCATCCCGTTCACGACCGGAATCCTCATCGGCATCGGCGAGACCCACGCCGAACGCGTCGAGTCCCTGCTCGCCATCCGTGACCTGCACGAGCGGTACGGGCACATCCAGGAGGTCATCGTGCAGAGCTTCCGCGCCAAGGCCACCATCCCCATGCGGGGCTGGCCGGAGCCGGACGCGCTCGATCTCCTGCGCACGGTGGCGGTGGCCCGCCTGCTGCTGGGGCCGGCGATGAACCTGCAGGCCCCGCCCAACCTCTCGGTGGGCTACGAGCGGCTCACGCGCGCCGGCCTCAACGACTGGGGCGGCGTGTCGCCGCTCACGCCCGACCACATCAACCCGGAGCGGCCCTGGCCCGGCCTCGCCGATCTGCGGCGCCGCACCGAGTCCGCCGGGCACGAGCTGCGCGAGCGGCTCGCGGTGTACCCGCAGTACGCGACCCGCGGCGACTTTCT
Organism: Candidatus Methylomirabilota bacterium; assembly: GCA_035650715.1. Lineage (GTDB taxonomy): Bacteria > Methylomirabilota > Methylomirabilia > Rokubacteriales > CSP1-6 > CAMLFJ01. Next base: position 59,095 of record DASRHC010000070.1, read on the forward strand.
CGATCCGCGCCTGGCCCCGCGCGTGGCGCGGCTGGTCGACGCCGAGGGCTTCGTGAGACCCGATCTCGAAGTATGGAGACACTGGTGATGACGCCGATCCCCGATTCCCCCGCGATCACGCTCGACTGGGCCTCCTCCGACGTCCGCCGCATCCTCGGTCCGCTGCTCGACGGGGCCGAGCTGTCGGTCGACGACGGGATCCGTCTGACCGAGGTCAGCGGGCGCGATCTGCAGGCGCTGATCCTGGTCGCCGACGAGATGCGCCGCCGCCAGGCCGGCGAGCTCGTGACCTACGTGGTGAATCGCAACATCAACTTCACCAACGTGTGCATCAAGCACTGCACCTTCTGCGCGTTCAGCCGCGACCACCGCGAGGAGGAGGGCTACTTCCTGCCGATGGACGAGGTGGTCCGCCGCGCGATCGAGGCGTGGGAGCTGGGCGCGACCGAGGTCTGCATCCAGGCCGGTCTGCCTCCGAAGCTCGACGGCACGTACTACATCGACCTCTGCCGGGCGATCAAGACCGCCCTGCCCGAGATGCACCTCCACGCGTTCTCTCCCGAGGAGATCCTCTACGGCTCCACGCGCTCCGGCCTCTCCATCCCGGAGTACCTGGCCGAGCTCAAGAAGGCGGGGCTCGGCACCCTGCCCGGCACGTCCGCCGAGGTGCTGGACCAGGAGATCCGCGACGTGATCGCCCGCGGCCGGATCACCGTCGAACAGTGGATCGAGGTCATCACCAGTGCGCACGCCCAGGGCATCCGCACCACGTCCACCATCATGTACGGTCACGTGGAGCGGCCCGCTCACTGGATCCGCCACATGGACCTCCTGCGCCGCATCCAGGAAGACACCGGGGGATTCACCGAGTTCGTCCCCCTGTCCCTGATCCACCAGGAGGCTCCCATGTATCGCCGCGGCCTCGTGCCCGGCGTCCGCCAGGGCGCCACCGGCTTCGAGGTGGTCAAGATGCACGCGATCGCCCGGCTCTTCCTGGGCCCTCTCTTCCGCAACATCCAGTGCTCCTGGGTGAAGGAAGGGCCGAAGCTGGCCCAGGTGCTCCTGGCCGCCGGGGCCAACGACGTGGGCGGGACCTTGATCAACGAATCGATCTCCACCTCCGCGGGCGCCAGCTACGGTCAGCTGGTGCCGCCCGCCGAGCTGCGGCGCCTCATCCGCGACGCGGGCCGCGTACCCGCCCAGCGCTCGACGACCTACGACCTGCTGCGGGTCTACGAGGTGGAGGACGAGACGGCCGACTCCCCGCTCGACCACGTGCAGGACGCGGAGGCCCGCTTCGGCTCGTACCGGGCGCTCGCCTCCTCCGGCAAGTTTCGCTTCCTGCATCCGACCCGCGCGCAGGGCGGCTGAGCGTCCACGGCCGCGGATTCGGCGGTTGAGCGTGCGGGGCGTCTTGAGTAGAATCGGGCCTTGGCTTCACGCGGGTGGTGACCATTCCCCGCGGTCGTCCTGAGCGGCGACCGCCCACTTACACCCCAGACACGGAGGGACGCACATGGCGAAATCGATGACGAAGTCCGCCATCATCGCTCACCTGGCCCAGAAAACTGACCTGACCAAGAAGCAGGTCACCGACGTGATGGACCAGCTGCTGGCGCTCGCCACCAAGGAAGCGAAGAACGTGTTCGTGCTGCCGAACTTCGGGCGTCTCGTGCTCGCCAACCGCAAGGCCCGGATGGGCCGCAATCCGCAGACCGGCGAGCCCATCAAGATCCCGGCCAAGCGAGTGGTGAAGTTCCGGCTCGCCAAGTCCCTGAAGGACGCGGTGCTTGGCAAGAAGTAGCGCGGGCCCCGCGCCCGACTACCGGCCGCTCGCCGCACCCTGGACGGCGGCCCTCGAGCTGTTCCGCTTCGCGGGCGCATGGGCTCCTCCGCCGGCCGACATCGACGCCGGCTGGGGCGCCTGGGCGCAGGAGCGGCTCGTGGGCGCTCTCCTGATGGAGCGCGCCGGCAGCACCGCGATGCTGCACGGCCCCGTGGTGGTCGCGCCGGACGCGCTCCCGGAGGAGCTGCTCGGCGTGGCCGGAGCCCTCACCAACGCCGCCCTCGCCCACGCCACCGCCTCCGGCATCGAGACCGTCTTCGCGCGGCCCCAGAGCCTCGATCGCGTCTGGGTCCGCACCGGCTTCATCCCCGTCCCCGAGGCGGAGCTGCCGCCGGCGCTCCGCGGGCGTCCCGGTCTGGGTCTCTTCGGCTGGCGGGGAGGCACCGCCCTCTGGAGCACCGCCGGCCGCGGCGGCTCGCGGTCCGCGCTCGCCCGCGGCGAGCACTGACGGAGAAGGCGCGCGGCATGCGGATCACCGCGCTCGCGGGCGGCACCGGTGCCGCCAAGCTCCTCCGCGGGCTCATCCGCGTCGTCGATCCGCGCGCGCTCACGGTGGTAGTCAACACGGGTGACGACACGGAGATCTGGGGCCTGCACGTGTCGCCCGATCTCGACACCGTCTGCTACACCCTGGCCGGTGTCATCGACCGGCGGAAGGGCTGGGGCCTTCGCGACGAGACGTTCCACGCCCTGGATCAGATCGCGCGCTTCGGCGAGCCGGTGTGGTTCAACCTGGGCGATCGCGATCTGGCCACGCACATCCATCGAACGCGCCTGCTGCGGAACGGCCAGAGCCTCAGCGCGGTGACCCGTGACATCGCGCACGCGCTGGGCGTGGCGGCCACCGTGCTGCCCATGTCGGATCAGCCGGTGCGCACCCGCATCCTCGGTCCGGACGGCTGGCTCGCGTTCCAGGAGTACTTCGTCCGTGACAAGGCGCAGGTCGACGTGCGCGCGGTCGCCTACGCGGGGGCGTCCCGGGCGACCCCGGCCCCGGGCGTGATCGACGCGCTCCGCGGCGCGGACGCGGTGCTCGTCTGCCCGTCCAACCCGATCACCTCCATCGGGCCCATCCTCGCGGTGCCGGGCATCGTGGAAGCCCTGCGGGCGACGGAGGCGACCGTGGTCGCGGTGAGCCCCATCGTGGGCGGCGACGCGGTGTCCGGCCCGGCGGGGCGCCTGATGGCGGGCGCCGGCCTTCCGGTCTCGGCCACCGGGGTGGCCCGCGCCTACGGCGGCTGGCTCGACGTGCTCGTCTTCGACGAGCAGGACCGGTGGCTGGCCGGCGAGATCCGCACCGCGGGAGCGATCCCGGTGGCGGCCCCCACCGTGATGTCGAGCGAGGAGGCCGAGGTCACCCTGGCCCGTCACGTGCTGGCCGCGATCGAGGGCGCCCGCCGATGAGCGTGATCGCGGCGATCCCGGTGAAGGACCTCGTCAACGCCAAGCAGCGGCTCGTGCCCGCGCTCCGCCCCGCGGAGCGGCGCGCGCTGGCGCGCGCGATGCTGGCCGACGTGCTGGAGGCGATGGTGGCGGCGCTGCCGGGCTCGGTGGCCGTCGTCACCACCGACCCCGAGGTCCGGGCGCTCGCGGGCGAGGCCGGCGTCGACTGCTGGACCGAGCCCGCCAACCGCGGCCACACCGCCGCGGTCGAGTTCGCCCAGGCGCAGGCGGCCGCGCGCGGCGCCGCGCGCTTCCTCACCATCCCGGGCGACGTGCCCTGCGTCACCGCGGACGAGGTGACGCGGCTGCTCTCCGCGCTCGAGCCGGGCGGCGTGGTGTTCGTCCCGTCGCGCTCCGGGCTCGGCACCAACGCGGCCCTGCTCGCGCCCCCCGGCGCGATGGCGCTGACCTTCGGCGAGCCCTCGTTCGCCAACCACCTGGCCGCCGCGCGCGCCGCCGGGCTCGTGCCTCGCGTGCTGGAGCTGCCCGGCATCGGGCTCGACGTGGACGCGCCCGACGACCTGCCCGTCCTCCTCGAGCGCGGCCCGCACACCCGCAGCGCGAGCCTCCTGCGCGGCTTCCGCTCGGGCGCGCAGCCGGCCGGAACACGCTAGCCGTGCCCGCTCGCTACGAGGTGATCGCGGTCGAGGGCCTCCCCGAGATCCGCCGCGGCGACGCGCTGGCCCCGCTCATCGTGGAAGCGGCCCGCGCGCAGGGTACCCCGCTCGAGGCGCGCGATCTCCTGGTCGTGAGCCAGAAGATCGTCTCCAAGACCGAAGGCCGCGTGGTGCGCCTCGGCGACGTGCGCGTCACCCCGGAGGCCCGGACGGTGGCCGGCGAGGTCGGCCGGGACCCGCGCCTCGTGCAGGTGATCCTCGGGGAGAGCCGCCGCATCGTCCGCAAGGCCAAGGACGTCCTGATCGTGGAGACCCATCACGGCTTCGTCTGCGCCAACGCGGGCGTGGACCAGTCCAACGTGGACGCCGACACCGCCTGCCTGCTCCCGCAGGACCCCGATCGCTCGGCCGCCCGGCTCCGGGCCGAGCTCCGCACCCTCACCGGCCACGACCTGCCGATCATCGTCGCCGACACCTTCGGGCGCCCGTGGCGGGAGGGGCTCGTGAACGTGGCGGTGGGCGTCTCGGGCCTCGAGCCCCTCGTCAGCTACCTGGGCCAGGAGGATCCCGCCGGCCACGTCCTGCAGGCGACCATCCTGGCCCTGGCCGACGAGCTGGCCGCCGCGGCGGAGCCGGTGATGGGCAAGCTGGACCGGGTGCCGGTGGCCATCGCGCGCGGGCTTCCCTGGCCGCGCGGCGAGGGCAGCAGCCGTACGCTGCTGCGCGATCCGGCCCGCGACCTGTTCCGTTGACCCCAAGCGAGGAGAGCGCATGCGTATCGGCATCGTGGGCGGCACCGGCAAGGAGGGTGTGGGTCTCGGGCAGCGCTGGGCGCAGGCCGGGCACGAGGTGATCATCGGCTCACGGGACGCGGACCGGGCGCGCGCGAAGGCCGCGGAGCTGGCCGCGGGCGGCGGCCGCGTGGAGGGCAAGGGCAACCGTGACGCCGCCGCGGCCGCCGAGGTGGTGGTGCTGACGGTGCCGGCGAGCGGGCTCGCCGCCACCCTGCCCGAGCTGCGCGACGCCTGCCGCGGCAAGGTGGTGGTGAGCACGGTGGTGCCGCTCACGTTCGGGGGCAAGCGCCTCTTCACCCCGCCTCCGCAGGGCTCCGCCGCGGAGGAGGCCCAGGAGCTGCTCGGCGCGGAGGCGCGGGTGGTGGCCGCCTTCCACCACATCGCGGCCCACGAGCTGTCCGCGGGCGAGCACGCGATCGAGTGCGATCTCCTGCTGTGCGGCGGCGACGCCGAGGCCAAGAAGGTGGTCGCGGAGCTGGGCGCCTCGATGGGGCTGCGCGCGATCGACGTGGGCGCGCTCAGCAACGCGGGCCCCATCGAGGGCATCACCGCGGTGCTGGCGACCATCAACCGACGCTACAAGCTCAAGAACTCCGGCATCAAGATCACCGGGCTGCCCTGACGAGGAGGCCGCTCAATGGCCGACGTCCCGGTCACCGTGTCCGCGGAGTCGCTGACCCGCTTCATCGTCTCCGTCCTGGAAGCGCTCCAGATGTCCCCCGCCAACGCGAGCCTCACCGCCGAGCTCATGGTGCGCACCGACCTGCGCGGGGTCGACTCCCACGGCATCGGGATGCTGCCTCGCTACGTGGAGTGGACGCGCGCCGGCTTCGTGAACCCGGCCGCGGAGCCGGTGGTGGTACGCGACGAGCTGGCCACCGCCCTCGTCGACGGCCAGAAGGGCCTCGGCCATCCCGCGTCGGTGCTGGCCATGAACCTGGCCATCGCCAAGGCCGCGAACTACGGCATCGGCATCGTCGCGGTCCGCAACTCGAACCACTTCGGCGCGTGCGCCAACTACTCGATGATGGCGCTCGAGCGCGGCATGATCGGCCTCGCGGTGACCAACTCCCCGTTCGTGGCCATGGTGCCGACGTTCGCCCGGAAGCCCATGATGGGCACGAACCCGCTGAGCTTCGCGGCCCCTGCCGCGCGCCACACCCCGTTCGTGCTGGACATGGCGACCACCACGGTGGCGGTGGGCAAGCTCACCATCGCCGCGCGCTGGGACAAGCCGATCCCCGAGGGCTGGGGTCTCGACGCGGAGGGGCGGCCGACCACCAGCGCCCGGGACGTGCTCGCCTCGCGCCTGCTGTCGCCGCTCGGAGGCAGCCGCGAGCAGGGCAGCCACAAGGGCTACGGGCTCGGGGTCATGGTCGACATCCTCTCCGGCGTGCTGTCCGGGGCGGTCTACGGCGACCTGCTCGACCGGAAGGGCGCGCGCGCCCGCAGGGAGTCGAACACCGGCCACTGCTTCGCGGCGATCGACGTCGAGCGCTTCCGCCCGCTCGAGGAGTTCACCGCCGCGATGGACGACATGCTGCAGGCGCTGAACGACACGCCCCGGGCAGAAGGTCAGGAGCGCGTCTATACCGCCGGCGAGCCCGAGGCCGAGACCGAACGGCAGCGCCGGGTCCAGGGCATCCCGATCGCCCCGGCTCTGGTCCGGCAGTGCAACGAGATCGCGGCGGCGCTCCGGGTGGGGCGACTCGCCTAGGACCGGCTGGCCCGGGACCCGGCTAACGGCCCGGGTCGCGCCCCCGGACCGCGCGCAGCACGGCGTCGGTGTCGCTCAGATCCTCGAAGAAGTGATCCGGGGCATCGGCCAGCAGGGCCTCGCGCGGGTACTGTCCGGTGGCCACCGCCACCGCGACCGCCCCGCAGGCCCGGGCGCAATCGACGTCGTGCGGTGTATCGCCGATGACCACCACGTCGCGCGGCGGGAAGTCGTGCCCCAGGAGCGCATGGGCCCGGCGGGCGGCGAGCGGGGGCAGGTACCGACGATCCATGTGATCGGAGCCGTAGGCGCCCACCCGGAAGTGTGGCCAGAGGCCGGTGGGCAGGAGCTTGATCCGCGCTCCCTCCTCGATGTTGCCGGTCACGAGCCCCACCACCACGTCCTCGCAGGCGATCAGCGCCTCCACCAGCGCCGCCACCCCGGGCAGGGTGACGACGCCTCGGCCGTCGCCGATCTCCGCCACCAGACCGCGCAGATAGGCCTCGAAGAAATCGTCCAGCCGCTCCTTGATCCGCGCCGCGTCCCAGCCGGCCGCGGCCATCACGTCGTGCACGATGCGCGTGTCCGTGCGCCCGCGCAGGTCGTAGTGGTCGATGCCGCCCGCGGTGCCGAAGGTCCGCTCGAACGCCAGGCGCATGGCCCGGCGGCCGGCGCCGCGCGAGGTGATGAGCGTGCCGTCGACGTCGAAGAGGACGAGCTTCACAGGCCGGCTGAGCGAACGGGGCCTAAGTATGCAGCGGAGCGGTGAGAGCCCGCACGCGGGCGACGATCGGAGGCAGCCGGTCCAGCACCGCGTCCACGTCCGAGGCGGTGCTCCAGCGGCCCAGCGTGAAGCAGAGCGACCCGTCGGCTTCCTCGGGCGAGCAGCCGATGGCCCGCAGCACGTGCGAGGTGGTCTGGGTGAGCGAGGCGCACGCCGAGCCGGACGAGGCCGCGACGCCGGCCAGGTCCAGGTCCAGGAGCACGCTCTCGGCCTTGGCCCCCCGCACCACCAGGCTCAGGTGGTGCGGCAGGCGCGCGCCCCGGGCACCGGTGATCCGGCAGTCCGGGATGGCCTCGAGCAGGCCCTCGGCCAGCCGGTCGCGCAGGGCCGACAGTCGCGCCGCCTCCTGATGGGTCCCCTCGACCCGCATGAGCTCCGCCGCCACCCCGAAACCCACCATTCCGGGCAGGTTCTCGGTGCCGGACCGGTAGCCGCCCTCCTGCCCGCCGCCCAGCACCTGGGGATGGATGCGCAGACCGGGGCGGACCCAGAGCGCGCCGCTGCCGGGAGGACCGTACAGGTCGTTGCCGGAGATCGTGAGCAGGTCGATACCCATGCTCTCGACGTGCAGCGGCACGCGGCCCAGGGCTCCCACCGCGTCCACGTGGAAGGGCACGCCCGCGGCGCGGGTCACCCGCCCCAGCTCCTTCAGGGGCTGCACCGTGCCGATCTCGGACGCGGCGGCCGCGATCGATACGAGGGCGGTGTCCGGGGTGATGGCCGCCCGGAGCATGCCGGGATCGACCCGGCCGTCGCCGTCCACCGGCAGCACGCAGACCGAGCCCCCGGCCTTCTCCAGGTCGCGGCACGGGTTGATCACCGAGATGTGCTCGACGGCGGAGATGATCACCCGAGGGACGCGGGCCCGCAGGGCCACCCCCTTCACCGCGAGATTGTTCGCCTCGGTGGCTCCGGAGGTGAACACGATCCCGCCCGGCGCGCCCCCGCAGAGGCGCGCCACCTTCATCCGCGCGGCGTCCAGCGACTCACGCGCCTCCGCGCCCAGGGAGTGGCGGGCCGAGGGGTTGCCGATGCCCGCCTCGAGGAACGGGCGCATGACCGCGAGCACGCGCGGGTCGACCGGCGCGAAGCCCGCGTAGTCGACGTAGACCCGATCGGGCTCGGTCTCGGCGGATGCCACGGTCGCCTACCCGCTCTTCCGCACCACGAAGCGGTAGACGCACCCGCTGCGGCTGACGTCGACGAGGCGGTGGCCCGTGCTCCGCGTCCAGCTCCGCATGTCCGCCTCGGAGCCCGGGTCGTCGGACAGCATCGCCAGGGTCTGGCCGGCGGCCATCTGCGTCATCGCCTCGCGTGCCTTGAGGACCGGCACGGGACAGAAGAGGCCAGTGCAGTCAATCTGCTTGTCAGGATTGACGAGTTTGGACTCCACGACCATCGCTGGCTACCGTACCTCAGCCCTCGGCGTCGCGTCAAGGAAGGCTCCGGCGGTCGCCGGGCGCGATCTCGCCGATAAAATCCCGCACCGTCCGGACCCGGAGCCCGCGATATTCTGGAGGACGGTCACCCATGCCAGCGCGTCCGAAAGCCCCGGAAACGCCCGCGGCCCGCCGCATCAAGCGCAAGATCCTCGTCGCGATCGCGCTCACCGCGTTCCTGCCGATGCTGGTGGTGGCCTATCTCCTGTACGCCTACGCCTTCCCGTTGCTCGACGTGCAGACGCAGGAGCGCGATCTGCCGTGGATGCTGGTGCTCGTGGCCGGCACCGGCCTCCTGATGGCGTCGGGCAGCTTCATGCTCTGGGACCTCGCCACCTCGGTGGTGCGCCACGCGGAGCCGTCCAGTGGCAAGGCCGTGGTCCCGAAGCCCGGCACCCCGACCGCGACGGCCAGCGTGAAGCCGGAGGTGGCGGCGGTGCAGCAGTACGTGCAGCAGAGCGACGAGGTCGACTCGCTCATGCAGTCCTTCTCCCGCATGCTGGCGACCATCGAGCAGCAGGCCGCGGACGTCAACGAGTACGCCCGGCGGCTCGACACCGCCTACAAGGACCTCGAGTCCACCAGTGCCCAGCTGAAGGAGTTCTCGTTCAAGGACGAGGTCACCGGCCTCTACAACCGGCGCTTCTTCTCGATCCGGCTGGAGGAAGAGGTGTCGCGCTATCGCCGCTTCAACCACCCGGTCTCGGTCGTCCTCCTCGACCTGGACGGCTTCAAGGCGGTCAACGACGAGCTGGGACACGGGGCCGGCGACGAGACGCTCCGGGCGATGGCCGACATCCTGCTCAAGCAATCGCGAGGCATCAACGTGATCTGCCGCTACGGCGGCGACGAGTTCGCGGTGCTGCTGGTCGAGACCTCCAAGAGCGGCGCGCGGCTCTATGCGGACCGTATCCGCTACGTGCTCTCCACGTGGACCTTCTCGCACGGCCGCCGGGTGACCGCGAGCTTCGGCATCGCGTCCCTGCCCGAGGACGTGGCCCCCGCCGCGGACGAGCTCATCCGCGCCGCCGACGAGGCCCTCTACGCGGCCAAGCGGGCGGGCAAGAACCGCGTGTCGGTCCACGAGGACATCGGCATCACCCACGGCGTTCGGCCCGGAGCGTGAGCGTGGCCCGCTCCTCCCCGGCGTCTCCCGGAGCCGGTGCGCGTCGCGTCCTGATCGTGGACGACGAGGTGGACATCCGGAGCACGCTCCGGGCCGCCTTCGGAGCGGCGGGCTACGAGTGCCGGCTGGCCGGCAACGGTCGCGAGGCGGTGGCGCTGTTCGACCGTGAGCGGGTCCCCCTCACCGTCACCGACCTCGCGATGCCGGCCATGGACGGGCTCGAGCTGCTCCGGCACGTCCGCGAGCGCGACTCCGACGCGGCGGTCATCATGCTGACCGGGGCCGCCGACGTCGCCACCGCGGTGGCGAGCCTCAAGCAAGGCGCGAGCGACTTCATCGTGAAGCCGGTGGACCTGGACCAGGTCCTGCTCTCCGCGGAGCGGGCCCTCGAGCGGCGCCAGCTCCTGATCGAGCGGCGGGAGCACCAGGCCTTGCTCGAGCACCGGGTGGCGGAGGCCACGCGCGACCTCAGCGCGGCGCTGAGCGAGCTGCAGGCGACCTATCGCGCCACCCTGGAGGCCCTGGGCTCGGCGCTCGCCACCCGCGAGGTGGGCACCGAGCTGCACTCCCGCCGCGTGCACGCCTACTCGCTGGCCATTGCGCGAGCCCACGGCGTGCCGGAGAGCGAGCTCGAGGCGCTCGGCCGCGGCGTGCTGCTCCACGACATCGGCAAGATCGGCATCGCCGACTCGATCCTCCTGAAGCCGGGACCGCTCACCCCGGCGGAGTGGGCGGTGATGCGTACCCATCCCGGCCTCGGGCGGCAGCTGCTGGAGCGCATTCCGTTCCTGCGCGACGCCATCCCCGTGGTCTACCATCACCACGAGCGGTGGGACGGGACCGGCTACCCGGAAGGCCTCGTCGGCCAGGCCATCCCCCTCGGGGCCCGGATCTTCGCGGTGGCGGATGCCTTCGACGCCCTCACCGTCGACCGCCCCTATTCGACCGCGATGCCGATGGCGGCGGCCCGGAAGCGGATCCGTGAGGCGTCGGGCACCCATTTCGACCCCGACGTGGTGGCGAGCTTCCTGTCCGTGCCGCTCGACGTTTTCGAGAAGGCCCTCGCGGCCTGCCGGCCCCGCTCCCGACGCCTGACCTGATTCCGCCGGAGTCGATGTCGATTCTGGCCTTTCCCGTTCGTCTCCCCGGGAAAAGGAGGCGTCTATGGCCAAGTTCCTGATGCTGTCCCGTGGGGCCGCGATCACGCCCGACATGAGCCCGGCCGAGATCCAGCGAATCCTCGAGCGGTACCGTGACTGGACAGAGCGCGTGCGCCGCGCCGGCAACCTCCTCAGCGGCGAGAAGCTCCGCGTTGGGGAAGGCCGCGTGGTGCGGGGCCGTCAGGGGCAGCCGGTGATCACCGACGGCCCCTACACCGAGTCCAAGGAGATCGTCGGCGGGTACTGGCTGCTCGAGGCGGCCAGTTACGACGAGGTGGTGGCGATGCTGAAGGACCACCCCGGTCTCGAGCGCCCCGGCGCGCTGGAGATCCGCCGGATCGAGGAGTTCGGACCGCGCAGGTGACGGAGCCCTCCGAGAGCCTCCCCGAGCACCTGTTCCGTCACGCGGCGGGCCGGCTGGTGGCGACGCTCACGCGTGTCGTCGGTCCGGCCCGCCTGGACCTCGCGGAGGAGGTCGTGCAGGAGGCGCTCGTGAAGGCGGTGGAGGTGTGGCCCTACCAGGGCGTGCCCCGGAACCCGGCGGGCTGGCTCTATGCGGTGGCGCGGCACCGGGCCGTCGACCGGCTCCGCCGGGAGGCGAGCCTCCGGCGGAAGGTGGCGGCGCTCGCCCCGCTGACCGCCGAGCCAGCGCCCGGCCGGCCGGGCGAGCACGACGACCAGCTCGCGATGATCTTCCTGTGCTGCCATCCCGCGCTCTCCCGCGCCGGGCGCATGGCCTTGACGCTGAAGACGGTGGGCGGCTTCGGGGTCGACGAGATCGCGGCCGCGCTCCTCACCCGGCCGGCCGCGATCGCCCAGCAGCTGGTGCGCGCCAAGCGACGGATCCGCACCTCCGGTCTGCGCTTCGCGCTGCCCGGCCCCCACGATGTCGACGAGCGCCTGGACAGCGTGCTCGAGGTGCTCTACCTGCTCTTCACGGAGGGCTACCAGGCCCACTCCGGAGAGCGCCTCACGCGAGCCGCCCTCTGCGAGGAGGCGGTGCGCCTGGGCCGCCTGCTGCTGGAGAGCCCGGCGACCCGGCAACCCGCGGTCCACGCCCTGCTGGCGCTGATGCTGCTCCAGGGCAGCCGCCTGCCCGCCCGCACGGGCCCGGCCGGCGATGTCCTGCGCCTCGAGGAGCAGGATCGCTCGCGCTGGAGCCGGAGCGCGATCCGTGAAGGCTTCGAGCACCTCGAGCAGGCCGCCAGGGGCGATCGGGTGACCGCCTACCACGTGGAGGCCGCCATCGCCGCCTGCCACGCGGCGACCGTCGACGGGGGCCCCACCGACTGGCCGCGCGTGCTCGAGCTCTACGACGAGCTGCTGGTCATCAAGCCCTCGCCGGTGGTGGCGCTGAACCGGGCGCTCGCCCTCGCCATGGTCGAGGGGCCGCGCGCGGGGATCCGCGCCCTGGGCCGGCTGGCCCGCCACCGAGCCCTGCGCGGGTACCACCTGCTGCCGGCCGCCCTCGGCGCGCTGTGGCAGCGGGCCGAGGGCGAGGCGCGCGCCGCGCGCTGCTACCGGACGGCGGAGCGCCAGGCCGCGTCCGCGCCCACCCGGCGATTCCTCGCCGCCCAGGCCGCTCGACTCCGCCCGGTCGCGCGTCCGAGGGGCCGCGCCCCGGGCCGCACCGGCCGCCCGCGGGGCCCGGCGGGTCGCCCACCCGCGCGCTGAGCGGTCGGGGACGGATCAGCGGCCGCTCAGCGCGGAGCGGAGAGCCGGTACTTCTCGATCGCGTACTCCTTCTGCTTGAACTTCTGCACCTTGCCGGAGCCGGTCAGCGGGAAGCGGTCGACGATCTCCACGTACTTCGGCACCTTGAAGTTGGCGATCTTGCCGCGCGCGAACGCGAGCACCTCCTCCGCGGTCAACGTCTCCCCTTCCCGCGGGATCACGAAGGCCATCACGGTCTCGCCCATGATCGGATCGGGCACCCCCACGATGGACACGTCGAGGATCTTGGGGTGGCGGAGGAAGAAGTCCTCGATCTCCGCCGGGTAGGTGTTGAAGCCGCCCACGATGATCATGTCGGTCAGGCGGCCGGTGATCCGCACGTAGCCGTCCGCGTCCTTGATCGCCATGTCCCCGGTGTGGAGCCATCCGTCCCGGATCTTCCGGCCGGTCTCCTCGGGCTTGTTGTAGTAGCCCAGCATGAGCGTCGGCCCCTTGATGCAGAGCTCGCCCTCCTGGCCCGGCCCGAGCTCTTCGCCGGTCACGGGGTCCACCACCCGGTCCTCGATCTCGTCGGTGCGCACGCCGACCGTGGACACCCGACGCTCGACGGGATCGCCGGGGCGCGTCCAGTGGGTGCCGCCGGTGGCCTCGGTGAGCCCGTACACCACCAGCGCGTCCATGCCGAGGCCGCGCTCCCGATCGATGATCCGCCGCATGATCTCGACCGGCACCGGGGCCGCCCCGATGGAGCCGGTGCGCAGCGAGCGCAGGTCGTGCCGGCCGAACGCGGGATGGCCGAGCACCGTGATGAACATGGTGGGCACGCCGGAGAAGATCGTCACCCGCTCCGCCTCGATCAGGCGCATCGCCTCCAGCGGGTCGAAGACCTCCATGAGCACCTGGGCGGAGCCCACCAGGCAGTTGGCCGCCACCCCGCCCATCGAGCCGAAGATGTGGAAATACGGTACCGGCACCAGGTACCGGTCCGCGTGCGTCCAGCGGTGCAGGTCGGTGTAGACCCGGCACTTGTAGTACATGTTGCGGTGCGAGAGCAGGCAGCCCTTGGGCGCGCCGGTGGTGCCCGAGGTGTAGAGCATCTCGACGGGATCGTCCGGGTGGACCGTGATCGCCTCGAGCGCGCTCGCGGACCGGCGGCCGGCGGCTTCCACGTCCGCGAAGCCGACGGCCCCGGGCGGCCGGCTCTCGCCCAGCACGATCACGTGCTCGAGCCGCGGCAGGCCCTCGGGGGAAACGCGCACCTCGTGCAGGAGCTCGAGGTAGTCGATGGACGCGGCCGCGAAGCGGTCCACCATGACGAGCGCGCGGGCGTCCGACTGGCGGAGGACGTACCCGACCTCGAGGGCCTTGTAGCGGCTGTTGCACGTCACCGTCACCGCCCCGATCTTCGCGATGCCGAGATTGGCCACGTTCCACTCCACGCAGTTCGGCATCCAGAGCACCACGTGGTCGCCGGGGCGGAGCCCGAGATCCAGGAGCCCGCGGGCGAAGTCGTCGGCGCGCTGCTTGAGGCGCGCGTAGGAGAGGCGCTCGCCCTTGAACACGACCGCCTCTCGATCGGGGAACCGCTCCGCGGAGCGGTCGACCATCTGCCCCAGCGTGAGCGCCGGCCCGAGATCGCTCAACGGCCGATCACTCCACCGCGCTGTGCTCGACGTGCTCCAGCAGCTGGCGGGCGCGCGCGGCCGCCACCGCGAGGTCCTCGGGGGCGATGCCCTCCTCGCGCGCCCGCCGCACGTGGGCGGACAGGCCCCGCGCCTGCTCGAGCGCGGCGGCCCGGTCTCCCTCGCCGAGCAGCTGCGGGATCAGCTCGAGGCGCTGACCCGCCATGTCCTCGAGCGTGCGCACCAGCAGGTCGCGGGCCAGCGCCCGCCGACGGTCGTCGAGATTCGGAACCCCGAGCGCCCCGAACAGCGCCTCCACCGCCGTGTCGAAGTCGCCCGCCCGCCAGCGCCCGAGCCCGATGCGCGCCTGCCCGCGCCAGAGCCGCCGCCCGGCGCGGCCGAGGGCGTCCTCGCGCAGATCGGCCGCCGGCGGCGAATCGAGCAGGAACCGCGTCATGGCGAGCGCGCCCTGCAGCGATCGGTCATCGCCGGCCCCGCGCCGCCGGGCTCGGCGCAGGCGCCACAGCTCGCGCGCGGACGCGATCGAGCAGACGTCCAGGAGATATTCGGTCACCTCCGGCTTCATCGCCCCGTCCGCGAGCGCCGCCTCGACCGCCTGCCGGGCTTGTCCCCATTCCCGCCCCCGCATCAGCGCGGCCACGCGGTCGCGCCAGTCGGGCGCTTCGATCGGCCCGGGGGTCGGCGACTCGACCACGCTCACCCGGCCCGGCGCCCGGCGCTCCGGCGGCGCCTCGGCCGGGGCTGTCTCCCCCACCGCCACATCGACGCCGCCGGCCGCGAGCGCCGGCGCCTCCCGGGAGGCCGCCTCGCGGTTCGCGCCTCTGGCCCCGACCGGCCGCGGACCGCGCGGGGCCTCGGACCCCGCCCGGGGCGGGAGCGCCAGGCCCCGAGCGAGCGCGCGCCGGCGGGCGCGCAGCCGGGCGCGCGCGTCGCCTTCCAGGGCGTCGGCCAGGCCCAGGAACAGCAGCGCGATCGCCACGGCCGCCACCATGGCGAAGAGCGCTTCCTCGACGGTCACGCCGGGTAGACCCTTCCGAGGGGCCGTGTCATGCGGCACACCCTACCACGCCCGCCGCGCGATCCACGACTTTGGCCGACGCCGCCCCGCCTTGGCCCGCTTGGCGCGGCGCGGTATCATGCGGGTACCGAAAGGAGACCGCATGCGTCGCGTCGCCGTCATCGGAGTGGGCGTCACCAAGTTTGGCAAGCACGATCGCACCAGCGCCGAGCTGTTTGCGGAGGCCGCCTCGGAGGCGATCATCGACGCGGGGGTCGCCCCGTCGGCGATCCAGGCGCTGTACTTCGGCAACGTCACCGGCGGCGAGACGGAGCGGCAGCTGCACATGGCGCCGCTCGCCGCGACCCTGCTGGGGCTGCCCACCATCCCCACCTCGCGCTTCGAGAACGCGTGCGCGACCAGTCACGTGGCGTTCCGGCACGCGGTGATGGAGATCGCGAGCGGGGTCTCGGACGTGGTGCTGGTCGGCGGCGCGGAGCGCGTGCTCAACGTACCCACCGAGTCCGCGACCGAGTTTTTCGCCTATTGCTCCGACGCCTCGCTCGAGCAGCCGGCGGGCCTCACCTTCCCGGGCGTGTTCGCGCTGATCGCGCGCGCCCACATGGACAAGTACGGCACCACCGAGGAGCAGATGGCCCACGTGGCGGTGAAGAACCACCGGCACGGGACGCTGAACCCGAAAGCCCAGTTCCAGAAGGAGATCTCCCTGGAGACGGTGCTCAAGAGCGCCTACGTGGCGGACCCGCTGAAGCTCTTCGACTGCTGTCCGTTCACCGACGGCGGCGCCGCCCTCGTGCTCGCCTCCGAGGAGGTGGCCCGCAAGCACCGCAGGCCGATCTGGGTGTTGGGGTCGCACGCGGCCACCGACACCATGTTCGTGGCGGAGAAGCGCGATCTCTCCCGCGTGACCGCCACAGAGCGCGCCGCGCAGGGCGCCTACGCCCAGGCGGGCAAGACCCCCGCCGACGTCGACGTGGTCGAGCTGCACGACTGCTTCACGATCGCCGAGATCGTCGCCACCGAGGGCCTGGGCTTCTTCGAGCCGGGCACCGGCGGCCTCGCCGCCGAGAAGGGCTGGACCAGCCTCGGCGGGCGGCTGCCCGTCAACCCCTCCGGCGGGCTCAAGGCCAAGGGCCATCCGATCGGTGCGACCGGCGCGGCCCAGATCGCGGAGATCGTCACCCAGCTTCGCGGCGAGGCCGACCGGCGACAGGTCGAGGGCGCCCGGGTCGGCCTGACCCATACGCTGGGCGGCAACACCGCGACCGTCGTGGTGAGCCTGTTCGGCCGTGACTGAGCGTGTGATCCACCTGAAGGGCTTCTTCGAGGAGGCCCGGGCCGGACGGCTGACCGGGATCCGCTGCGGTCGTTGCGGGGCGCTCGCGCTGCCCCCGAAGGAGTTCTGCGAGCAGTGCCGCGAGCGCGACTGGCAGCCGGTTCCGCTCGACGGCGCGGGCTCGCTGGTCTCCTTCACCGTGATCCGCGTCGCCCCGCGCGGCCGCGCGGGCGAGGTGCCCTACGCGGTCGGGGTGGTGCGCCTCACCGAGGGCGTCTCGCTCCTGGGCCGCATCGTGGACGTGCCGTTCGACGCCCTGAAGGCGGGCCTGCCGCTGCGCTTCCGCCCCATCGAGATCGGCGGGCAGACGATGATCGGATTCGGTCCCGCCTAGCCGTCGCGCTCCGCGGCGCCACCGCCGCGGTCATCACGGAAGCAGGCGTCGGGCCCCGCGGTCACGCGCGGGGGGTCCGTCAGCCCGATGCGGATCCGCCGGTTGTGCCGGCCCTTGTTGTCGATCTTGAAGATGCGAATAGGCCGCGACGCGCCCGTGGACGGCAGATGCGTCCCCCCGCAGGCCTGCCGGTCCAGCCCGACGATCTCCACGATTCGCACCGTTCCGTCCGGGGCCGGCGGCGGGGCCACCGACCGGTTGCGGATGAGCCCGTGCTCGGCCAGCGCCTGGGCCTCCGGCACGTAGGCGTAGCGGAGAGGCAGGTCCTGGCGGATCACCTCGTTGATCTCGGGCTCGAGCGCCCGCAGCCGGTCGTTGTCGGCGTCCGGCAGGTCGAAGTCCATGCGTGCGGTGCCGTCGTCGTTCAGCTGGGCCCCCGTGACGAGCGCGCCCTGGAAGCGCTGGAAGACGAGCGCGTTCAGCACGTGGGTGTCGGTGTGGAGCTGCGCCATCATCGAGCGGAACTCGGGGTCGACCGCCGCCTCCACCGGGCCCGCGATCTCGACCGGCTCCTCGAGGACGTGCCAGTACCGGCCGTCGACGGCCTCGATGCTCTTCACGCGCAGCTCGCCCCCGTTCCAGCGCAGCACGCCGCGGTCGGCGAGCTGGCCGCCGCCCCCGGGATGAAACGGCGACTCGGCCAGGACCACGGCCCCGGGGCGGGCCTCCACCACCTGCGTCTCCACCACCAAGATGTCCGGATGCTCGTGACAGAAGTAGCGCGACATGGGCTCCCCCGGGATCATGAGCACGGGGCCGCAGGATGCTCTCTGCGGCCCCGTGTGGCTATCTGGAGCGGGCGACGGGACTCGAACCCGCAACCCTAAGCTTGGGAAGCTTATGCGCTACCATTGCGCTACGCCCGCCCGTTCGGCAACGGCCCTGCCGGATCGCTCCCTATTCTAGTCGCGGCCTCCCGGCGGTCAAGTCGCGGGCTCGCTACTTGATCGACATGTCGTAGGCCTTGATCAGCTCGTCGCTGCGGGCCTTCCAGTTGAGACGCTTGCTCGCCCCGTAGAGGTCGAGCTGCTGGTAGAGCGGCACCGCGGGCATGTCGTCGAGCCAGAGCTTGTTGATGCGGTGGTAGAGGGCCAGCCGCTGCTTCTCGTTCGTCTCGGTCTGGGCCTGGTCCACCATGCCGTCGAAGTCGGGGTTGCTGTAGTTGCCCAGATTGCTGCCGGTGCGGAAGAGCGGGCCGTAGACCGTCTCCGCATCCAGCGTCGGCGTGCCCCAGCCGATCAGCCACACCGGGCCCGGCTTGTGCACGTAGACCAGGTTGTTGAGATAGTTCACGAACTCGTAGGTCTTGAGCTGGGTCTTGATGCCGGCCTTGGTGAGCTGGCCCGCCACCGCCTCCCCCACTTCCTTGTCCCGCACGTAGCGGCCCTGTGGGCCGTTCAGCGTCAGCTCGAGACCGTTCGGATAGCCCGCCTCGGTCAGCAGCTGCTTGACCTTGCCCAGGTCCTGCTTGATCGGCTTCAGCGACGCGTCGTAGCCGAAGTGCATCGGGGTGAGCATGGTGGCGATCCGCATGGCCTTGCCGTCGAGCACACCCTTGATGATCTCGTCCACGTCGAGCGCGTAGGCGATGGCCTGGCGCACCCGCTTGTCCGCGGTCACCCCCTTGTAGGGCCCCACCAGCTTGTGCTGGGCGTCGAACTCGTGCGTGACGAACATGAGCTGCAGCGTGCGGATCGACGGCGCGGTGGAGAGGAAGACCTTGGGGTGCGCCGCGATGATGGGGGCCAGGTGGGGCGGGATGTTCACCGCCACGTCCACCTCCCCGTTCTGGAGCGCGGCCACCCGCACCGCGTCGTCGGGGATGGGTCGGAACACGACCGTCTTGATCCTGGGCGCCCCGCGCCAGTACTGCGTGTTCGCCTCCAGGACGAGCTCCTCGTCCTTGCTCCAGCGCACGAACTTGTAGGGCCCGGTCCCGATCGGGCTCCGGGAGATGAACGCGCTGTCCTTGCCCGCGTAGGCCTTCGGCGGGTACATCGACGCCTGGCGGAACGTCATGATGTTGATGAACGTCGGCCACGGCTTGGTGGTGTGCACCTTCACGGTGTACGGGTCCACGATCTCCACGCGATCGATGAGCCGGAAGTTCGAGCTGGCGCGGAGGCCGCTCTTCACCCGCTCCAGGCTGAACTTGACCGAGTCCGCGTTGAAGTCCTCTCCGTTGTGGAACCTGACGCCCTTGCGCAGCTTGATCTCCCACACCGTCGGCGCCACCAGCTTGGGCAGCTCGCTGGCGAGCGCGGGCACGATCTTGAGGTTCTGATCGCGCTCGACGAGCGTGTCGAAGATGTGCGCGGCCACCACCGACGCGGGCGTCTCCTGCTGGTTCATGGTGTCGAGCGTGCTGGGGTCGACGCCCTGGGCGATCGTGACCTTGCCCTCGGGAGCCGCCCACGCGGCCGGCGCCACGAGCAGGGCGACCAGGAGCGCGACGATACCTCTCACGAGCATCTGTGGATCCTCCTTGAAGCGTGGGGATTTGGCGGGAAAAGTGCCATCACTCTAGGCAACCGTCGGTGGGGGTGTCAAGTTCCGTCCCCGCTCCGTCGTCCGCACGGCCCGGCGCGACGTGGCGGCGCAGGTACTCGAGCGCCTCGTCGCGACTCCGCACGAGCCCCAGGGCCTGCGCCTCGCCGGCCCGCTCGAGCAGCCGTCCCACCGCGGGCCCGGGGGCCAGCCCGAAGGCGGCCATGACGTCCTCGCCGCGCAGCAGCCGCGGCGCGGCGGCCGCCGCTGCCTGCGCCTCGACACCCGCCATCAGCGCGCGCACCACCGCCCCGCCCTCGCCGGCCCACACCTCGAAAGGCGCGGCGCCGCTGAGCGCCGCGGCATCGGCCAGGGCGAGCAGCAGGAGGTCCCAGGCGTCGTCGCCGAGCGCCCGGAAGAAGCGGAATCGTGCCCGCCGCGTGATCTGCCCGGCCTGGGCCAGATGCATGGGCCGCAGGTGCTGGGCCACCAGGCGCTCCAGCACCTGGCCGACCCGCCGGGGGAGCCGCCAGCGCTCCACGATGCCGGGAATGCGCCGGGCGCCGGCCTCGTCGTGGCCGAAGAAGCGGATCCGCCCGTCGATCACGGCCCGGGTCTCGGGCTTGGCCACGTCGTGCAGCAGCGCGGCCAGCCGGAGGCTCTCGCGGCGTGTGAAGTCGCCGCCCAGCGGCTCCTCGACGTGCCGGCGCAGGGCCGGCCCCCACGGGGCCAGTCGGTCCAGGTCCGCCAGCAGCGCGTCGATGCCCTCGACGGCACGGAGCGAGTGCTCCCAGACGTCGAACCGGTGCGGCAGCGGCTGCGCGGTGTCGCGCATCGCCGCGCTCTCGGGCAGCAGCACCGCCAGCAGGCCCAGCCGGTCCAGCATCCGCAGCCCGGGGGCGGCCCGGACCTCGCTGAGGAACGCGGTCAGCTCGTCACGGATCCGCTCCGCCGCGACGGTGGCAAGCCCCGGCGCGCCGGCCCGGATTGCCGCCTCCGTGCCCGGGTCGAGCCGCCATCCGGGCCGAGCGGCCAGCCGCGCGCCCCGCAGGCCGCGCACCGGATCCTCGGCGATGGCGGCCGGGCCCGCGAGCCGCACCACCCCCTCGCGCAGGTCGGTGAGGCCGCCGGTGGGATCGATCACCTCCGCCGCTCCCTCGCGCAGCAGGGCGGCGAGGGAGACCGCCAGCGCGTTGATCGTGAAGTCGCGCGCGCGCAGGTCGCCCTCGAGGTCCGGGGCGCGGAAGTCGACCAGATCGATCGCGGGAACCCCCGCTCCGACCACCCGGCCCGCCCCGCGCTCCGGATCGAGCGCCACGAACCGGCCGCCGAGCCGGTCCGCGAGCGCGCGGGCCAGCGCGAGCGCATCGCGCGGCGTGGCGAGGTCGAGGTCGGCCAACGGATGTCCGACGAGGAGCTGCCGGACGGCGGCCCCGACCAGCCAGAGCGGGCGCGAGGGGCCGGCCAGCCCGGCCAGCACGGCCAGCGCCTCCTGCGCGCCGCCGGCGATGGAGGAGAGCGAGACGCGCGGGGCCACGGCCCTCAGAGACCGAGGAGCCGGCGGGCGTTGTCGTGGAAGATCTTGCGGTAGACCGGCGCCGGCAGCGCCCGCTCCCAGATCGGGCGACGCTCCTCGTCGTAGGGATGCGGCGTGTTCGGAAAGTCGCTCCCGAAGACCACGCGATCCTGCCAGCGCACGAGGTCCTCGTCCGTCACGTCCGCCGGGCTCGCGCCGCCGCTGTCCCGGAAGAGGGGGCTCGCCGCCGACATGGCGGCGGTGGTGTCGAGGTACATGTTCGGGCAGCGCGGCATCAGCGCGAGGTGCCGCCGGGTCTCCCACTGGCCCATGTGAGCCACGATCACCCGGAGCTCCGGGAACATGGTCATGACCCGCTCGAATCGCGGGAAGCCATCGTACCCGTTGGGCCAGGGCGCGGTGCCCACGTGGATCAGGAGCAGCGCGCCGCGCGCGAGCAGCAATTCGTACACCGGCAGGATGCGCGGATCGTCGGGGTGGAAGCGCTGCACGTTGATGTGGAACTTGAAGCCCTTGAACCCGTACCGATCGAGCGCCTCCCGCGCCACGTCCAGCACGTCCGGGTCGCCCGGATGAAGCGTGCCCAGCGGGAGGCCCGCCGGCAGCGCCGCCGCGGTCTCGGCGAGCCAGGCGTTCAGCTGGCGGGCCAGGCCCGGCTTGTGGGCGTAGGAGAAGAACACGAAGCGCTCCACGTCGTGCTCGGCCAGGACCCGGGCCACCGCCTCCGGCTCGGTCGGGTAGCGGAACTCCCAGCCCGGCTTGTCCGCGAACCAGCGCCGGATCGCCCGCCAGAGCCACGGCGGGTGCAGATGCGTGTGGATGTCGATGTAGCGGAAGCCGGTCGGCGGCGACGCCATCAGGCGGACACCACGAAGCGGCCCGGCCAGCCGGCCACCTCCACGTCGATCCGCACGCCTCCGGCGCACGCCAGCGCGGCCAGGGCGGCGTCGACCTCCGCGCGCCCCAGCCCGAACAGACGCGCGAGGAGGCCGGGGGTGGAGAACACCGCGCCCCGGAGGTAGCGGCCGAGCAGACGCTCGACCGCGGCGGGCCGCGGCAGGCGCCGGCCCTCCGCCACCGCCTCCGGCAGCCAGCGCTCGAGGAGGTCCCACCGGTAGGAGAACGTCGGCTCGTAGCGCTCCTCGGTCTTCACGATCCACAGGCCCTGCTGCAGCTCGCCCATCGCGCGCTCGAACTCGCGCGTCTTCGACGACTCGAGCATGAAGCACTCCGCGCGCAGCGCGCGGGTGTACTGCGGCGACTCGCGGACCAGACGATCCATGATCCGCTTGGCGGTGATCGACAGGCGCCCTTCCTCGTACTCGCGCCGGTAGTCGCGGGCCCGCTGCCGGCCGCGCGCCAGCGCGTAGAACGCGGGGAAGAGGTCGAGGGCCACCAGCATGGGGCGGCCCTTCACGAGCTTGCCGTAGTAGACGTGGCGCTTCGCGGGCAGCACGTCCTTCAGCTCCCAGGTGAGCGCGATCCCGGCGTCGTGGTGCGAGCGGCGCGGCCAGCGGGGCGCCGCCCGCCCCACCACCGCCTCCCAGAGGCAGCCGACGCCCTCCGGGAAGACGTGGAAGGTGGAGCAGAGCCCCACCGCCTCCACGAAGGCCCGCGCCGCGCGCGGGGTGGTCACCCGCCGGGTGGGCCGGTGACGGAAGTTCGAGCGCCGGCGCTCGAGCAGCGCGGCCGCGTCCATGCGCCTAGCCCAGCTCGAAGCCTCGCTCGGTGATCCGATACTCGACGATGTCGTCGCTCTTGGCGCTGCCCCGGTGCTTCACCACGCACAGGAAGCGCCCCAGGCGGTTGCCCACCCGCTCGCTGCCCATCACGAGGATCGTGTTGGCCACCGCGCCGATGTCCCCCGCCGCGACCTTTCGGGCGATGAGGTGCTCGAGCTGGGTCTCCTCGGTGGTCACCAGCAGCAGGGTGGTCACCGCGGCGTGATCGTACCGGTGCGCGTCGATGAACGCGCGGTGCTGCCACACCGGCAGGCAGATCTCCATCCCGAGGGTCTCGCTGTCGCGATGGATGATCTTGCGGTACAGCTCGTCGAAGACGTAGGGCTGGATGTAGTCGCCGGGCACGTCCATGGGCTCGATGCCGTCGACCACGACGCGCCGGGTACCGGCGGCCAGGTGGAAGTACACGAACGGCCGGACCGTGTAGAGGGCCTGGTTGTACTGGGCCTTCCAGTTCCAGTCGAACTCGACGCCGTCCGGCGTCGCCACCTGGTAGTCGCGCAGCTTGCCCACCCACGGAAGCGCGTCGCAGTAGAAGGCCTGCATCTGCTCGGCGGGCGGATACGGATCCGCCATCGGAAGCACGGTGTGCGTCCAGTGGCGCAGGTCCCAGCCGTGCAGACGCGCGGCATACGCGTGGTGCTGCTGCGAGTCGCCTCGCGCATTCATGTCGAACACGATGCCGCGGGCCCCGTCCACCTGCGCCCCGTGGTCGCAGAAGCGCAGCCCCAGGTGGGTCTTGCCGATCCCGGTGGCCCCGTAGATCACGGTCAGGGTCCCGGGCAGGAGCCCCCCGCCCAGCATCGCGTCGAGCCCCTCGTTTCCGGTGGAAACACGCGTGGTCATAGGCGATGGATTCTAGCAGAGGCCGGCGTCGGCGGGTGTCCGGCAACCTTGACACGCCGCCGACGGCGGCCCTACGCTCGATCCATGCCACGCCGAGTCGTCTGGTACCCGGCGGGTTCCTCGACGGCGTCCCTGCTCTCCGCGCTCCCCGGCGACCTCGAGCCCCGGCCGTTGCCCGCGCAGGGCGCGCCGCACCCGGAGCCGGACGAGGGCGCGGTGCTCCTGCTCGACTTCCGGGAGGGCGACCCCGCGACGGCGGCGCGGGCCGGCGGCAAGGCGATCGGCCTTGCGCGCGCGGTTTCCCCCGACCTCCCGATCGTGGCGATCGTGGCCCCGGGCGCCCTGCCCCCTCCCGACTGCTACGCGGCGGTGAGCGCGGGCGACCCTCCCGAGATGGTCTCGGCCACCCTGCGCAACGCGTGCGACCACGCGCGGGTTCGCCGCGAGGCGGAAGCCACCCGCCGGGAGCTCGAGCACCTCCACCAGATCGGGGTGCGGCTCTCGGCGGAGCGCGACACCGACGCGCTCCTGACCCTGATTCTCGAGAAGGCCCGCGAGATCACCAGCAGCGACGCCGGCTCGGTCTACCTGGTGGAGGAGTCCCCGGGCGAAGCCCCGCGGCTGCGCTTCCGGCTCGCGCAGAACGACTCGGTCCACGTGCCCTTCGCGGAGTTCACCCTGCCCATCGACGGCGCCAGCGTGGCCGGTCACGTGGCGCTCACGTCCTCGGTGCTGCGGCTCGACGATGCCTACGCGCCGCCCCCGGGCT
>DASRHC010000071.1:0-42955 GCA_035650715.1 Candidatus Methylomirabilota bacterium
CGAGTACCTCGAGGTCTTCTACAATGGGCAGCGGCGACATTCGGCGCTCGGTTACCTCAGTCCGCGAGCGTTCGAGCAACGGCACGAACAGGACGCGGTGGCAACTTAACCCAGGTGTCTACCAAACCGGGGCAAGTCCACTGCGACGTCCTGCCAATCGCCCCGTCGGTGTACTACGAGCAGCGCGCGCGAGAGCGGTGTCCGGAGCGACGCCCGCGCCGCGAGCGCGAGGATGAGTTCGTCACGGATCAGATCCATCGCGTGTGGCACGAGAACCAAGAGGTCTACGGCGTGCGCAAGGTCTGGAAGCAACTCCGCCGTGAGGGCTATCAGGTGGCCCGCTGCACGGTCACGCGCTTGATGCGCCACGCCGGGCTGCGCGGCGCCGTGCGCGGCCGGAGGTTTAAGACGACGACATGTCCGGACACTGCGGCGCCGCGCCCGCCGGATCTCGTGACGCGCCAGTTCGTCGCGGTCCGGCCCAACGAACTGTGGGTCGCCGATTTGACGTACGTCGCGACCTGGCGCGGCTTCGCCTACGTTGCGTTCGTGATCGACGTCTTCGCCCGCCGCATCGTCGGCTGGTGCGTGTCGAGCTCGCTGCGCAGTGATCTCGCGCTCGATGCGCTCGAACAGGCGCTCTACGATCGCCAGCTCAACGGGGCCGAGCGGCTAATTCATCACTCGGATTGCGGGACGCAATATCTCTCGATTCGCTACACCGAACGCCTGGCCGAGGCGGGTATCGAGCGTTCCGTCGGCAGCACCGGTGATTCGTACGACAACGCGCTCGCCGAATCCGTCATCGGTCTCTACAAGACGGAGGTGATTCATCGGCGCGGGCCGTGGAAAGGGATCGACGAGGCAGAGTTCGCGACGCTGGCGTGGGTCGCGTGGTACAACACGCGTCGCCTGCTCGAGCCGCTCGGCTACGTGCCGCCGGCGGAGTTCGAGCAGGCCTACTACAACCGCCAGGCGGCTTCGGCCGAGCTGGCCGTGCTCACGTGACCGAGTCTCCGGGGAACCCGGCGCGGTTCACCCAGGCGATGATCGGCACCATCGCGACGCCCGCAAGCGGATCGGCCCACCAGTAACCGAGCCACGCGTTCAGGCCAAGGCCGACGAGCAGAATCGCCGAGAGACAGGCACAGACTTGCGTTTGCCGCGCCTCGGCTTCGAGCGCCCCGCTGCGGAGCCGGTTCGCCACCCGCCGCTTGTAGTGGACCAGCAGCGGCATGACGATCAGCGAGAGCCCGGCGAGCACGATGCCTGCCGTTGAGTGCTCCGGGGCCTTCCCACCGACGAGCGCCCCGATGGCGTCATAGAGCACGTAGGCCGCGAGCAGGAGGAAGCAGACGCCGATGATGTGCATCGCTCGGCGCTCCGATGCTTTCCTTCGGGCCTCGTCAGGGTCGCGCCACAGACGCCACAGCGCCGCGACGCTACTCGTCACCTCGATGGCCGAGTCGAAGCCAAACCCTACGAGGGCAATGCTGGCCGCGACGAACCCGGCAGTCAGCGCCACGACGCACTCGGCAGCGTTCCAAGCCATCGTGGCGTACTGGAGCCATCGTCCTGCCCGCACGACGGCGACGCGGTCTGCTTCCCCTAGTGGATTGTTCACACGGTTCACGCAAGATCCTTCTTCTTCGCCTCGAACTCCTCCTTGCTGATATCGCCCCGCGCGTAACGCTGCCGGAGGATGTCGAGCGCTGCGTCGGTTCGGTGCGGTTCCCGGCCCTGGGTCATCAGCCAGCGAATCCCCAGCACGAAGCCGACAATGATCACGCCCCAGAAGACCAGCATCATCAACATCATCCCGATCCCCCACACCCCCCACATTCCCCACATCGGGTGCATGCCCGGCCCCCACCCGTATGGACGGTCTTGCGCCGCGGCCAGAGTGGGCCACAGCCATGGAATGATCCCGACGAATGCGCGCTGTGCCTGTCTCATGTCCTTGTCCTCCTTCTCGTATCGCTACGGCAGTATCAACCTACCCCATCACGGAGCGACCCGGGCCCGCCCCGGCGACACCTCGGCTTGCTCCACGAGCATGGCCACGAAGGCCCGGGCTCCCGCCGAGAGAGTGCGCGCTTCGCTGTGGATGGCGTGAAAGTGCCGGCGGATGCGCAGCCCCCGGAGCCGGACGGAGGCCAGGCGACGACTGGCCACCTCGCCCCGCACCGCGTGCACCGAGACGAAGGCAACGCCGAGGCCGGCCATTACCGCCTGCTTGATGGCCTCGGTGTGGTTGAGCTCCATGCCGACCCGCCAGCGCACCCCCGCCCGCTCGAGCGTGCGCTCGGTGACCTGCCGGGTGGCCGAGCCCTCCTCGCGCACCAGCAGCGGCTCCTCGGCAAGGCGTGCCGGAGCCACCTCCCGGGACTGCGCCCAGGGATGGCGCCGGCCCACCACCAGCACCAGCTCGTCGACGAGACCCGCCGCCAGGCATTCTTCCCCGGGCGCGAGCCCGTGCCCACCCACGACCGCGAGATCCAGCTCGTGCGCGCGGACCGCCTCTTCCATCACCCGCGAGTTGGCGATCCGGAGTCGCAGCTGGATGCCCGGATACCGGCGGCGGAACCGGCCGATGAGAGCGGGCAGTACATAGATGCCCGGTGTCGTGCTGGCGCCGATCAGCAGAGAGCCGCGCTGCAGGCCGTGGAGCTCCCCGACCGTCTCGCGGACGTCGGCCAGGGTCGCGAAGACGCGCTGGGCGCGCTCCTCGAGCACGCGGCCCGCCTCTGTCAGGGCGATCCCCCGGCCCAGCCGGTCGAAGAGCCGCGCGCCGAGCTCCCGCTCGAGCTCCCGGATGTGCTGGGAGAGGGCGGGCTGACTCGTGTGCAGGGCCTCGGCCGCGCGCCGATACCCCTGGGCCCGGGCGATGGCGAGGAACACCTCGAGCTGACGGAGCGTCATGGCGGTAAGTCTAACCTTATCGGTCCAGTAAGAAAACGGTATTGGCGCTTATCGCCCCGGCCGCGTAAGAGTGCACCCAGCGAGCCGCCCCATGGACGGGCGGCAGGGAGGCCACTCATGATCTTCCGCCAGTTCCTCGCGCCCAAGACCGGCTGCGCCAGCTACCTCTTCGGCTGAGGGGGCGCAGCCAGCTGCGCTGTGGTGGATCCACAGCACGAGATCGAGCCCTATGTCGAGGCGGCCGCAGAGAAGAACATGCGCATCACCCACATCTTCGAGACACACGTGCAGGCGGACCACGTGTCGGGCGCCCGGCGGCTCGCGGTCGTCACCGGCGCGCCGGTGCTCGTCCACGCCTCGGCCCCGGTCGCCTTCCCGCACGTGGCGCTGGAGGACGGCGAGGAGCACGAGATGGGCAACGTCCGGATCACGGTGCTGCACACGCCCGGCCATACGCCGGACGGCGTCTGCCTCGTCGTGACCGATCGCACGCGGGGCCCTGAGCCGTGGTTCGTGCTCACCGGCGATACCCTCTTCGCCGGCGGCGTCGGCCGGCCCGATCTGCTCGGCCACGGCGCGGAGACCCAGCTCGCCGAGCAGCTCTATGACAGCCTCTATGGCCGGCTCCTCAAGCTCCCCGACCACCTCGAGGTGTTCCCGGCGCACTTCGGCGGCTCGGCCTGCGGCAAGGGTTTGAGCGGCAAGCCCGGGTCCACCATCGGCTTCGAGCGCCGGTTCAACCCGGCGCTCCAGTTCCCGTCGAAGGCCGAGTTCGTCCGCTTCGTCCTCGCCGACCTGCCGCCCCAACCGGAGGCCTTCGCCGAGCACCGCCGTCAGAATCTCGGCCAGACGTGAGCCCACCCCGGCTGGGCCTCCGGGAGAACCTGCCCCAGTTCTCCCTGCTCGTCCTGCTCAACGCCTTCGTGGGCGGGATGGTAGGCCTCGAGCGGACGGTGCTCCCGTTGCTCGGCGAGCAGGAGTTCGGGCTCACCTCGAAGACCGCGATCACCTCGTTCATCGTGAGCTTCGGGATCACGAAGGCGGTCATCAACCTCGTCGCCGCCCGGCTCTCCGATCGGATCGGCCGCAAGCCGATCCTCGTCGTGGGCTGGGTCCTGGCCCTGCCGGTCCCGTTCCTCATCATCATGGCGCCGGCCTGGTGGTGGATCGATCTCGCCAACGTGCTGCTCGGCGCCAACCAGGCGATGGCGTGGTCCATGACCGTCATCATGAAGATCGATCTGGTCGGGCCGCGGCGCCGGGGCCTCGCCCTCGGGCTGAACGAGTTCGCGGGCTACTTCGCGGTGGGCGCCATGTCGTGGGTCAGCGGCTACATCGCGGCCCACTCGGGACTCCGTCACCCCTTCTACCTGGGCATCGGCATCGCGGTCATCGGGCTGCTGCTCTCCGTGGTGGTGATCCGGGAGACGCGCGGGCACGTCGCGCTTGAGGCGCCGAGCGCCCCCCACGGCCCGCGGCCGCCCGGGCTCGGGCGCATCTTCTGGGTGACCAGCGCCGGGAACCTGAGCCTCTTCGCGGCGTGCCAGGCCGGCCTCGTGAACAACCTCAACGACGGCATGTCCTGGGGCCTCTATCCGCTCTTCTTTGCCGCGTACGGGCTGCCCATCGAGCGCATCGGGACCGTCAAGGCCGTCTACCCGGCCGTCTGGGGCCTCCTCCAGGTGGCCACCGGCCCACTCTCCGACCGCTGGGGGCGCAAGGGCCTCATCGCCTGGGGCATGATCGTGCAGGCCGGCGGGATCTGGCTGACCGTGCTGGTGCCAAGCTATGCCGCCTGGATCCTCGGCGCCGTGCTCCAGGGCCTCGGCACCGCCATGGTCTATCCCACCCTGCTGGCAGCGATCGTGGACCATGCGCACCCCACGTGGCGCGCCTCGAGCCTCGGCGTCTACCGGTTCTGGCGTGACCTCGGCTACGCGGTGGGCGCGCTCCTCTCCGGCCTCATTGCCGACGCGATCGGCCTCGGGGCGGCCATCCATGTAGTAGCGGTGCTCACGCTGGCGTCGGGGCTCGTGGTAGCTGCGACCATGCGGATCCCCGCACCGACGCCGCTCGCAACCCGGTGACGACGGCGGGCGCCGGCCCCTTCGATCCCGCGGCGTACGACGCCTAGTTCCGGCCCTACCCCTCGCCACCGAGGGCGCGACACGGATGGGGATTTGGCCGAGCGCGGGTCCTTCCTCTATGGTGGTGGTGACCAATCTCGTCGTGAGGCCGCGACAGGTCCATTCTCGTGAGTGACCAGGGCATCGTGATCCTCGGGATCGTAATTCCGTCGTCGTCCAAGGCCTTCTTGACTATCGTGGCCGTGCATGTCGCGCCCGGCTTGGTCTGCGTCCTTGCCGGTGCGGTCGCGATGCTCAGTCCCAAGCGCGCGGGCCGCCATCCCACCGCGGGAACTCTCTATTACTGGAGTCTCGTCGTCGTTTCCCTGTCGATGACGGCCCTGTCCATCATTCGCTGGCCAGCCGACACCCATCTCCTCGTCCTCGGCATCCTTTCATTTGCCGCGGGCGCTATCGGTCGCACGGCACGACGCGGGGATGGCAAGGGTGGCTCCGCATTCACATGCTCGGGATGGGCCTCTCCTACATCCTCTTGCTCACCGCGTTCTACGTGGACAATGGGCCCTTCTTGCCCCTTTGGCGCTCCCTGCCGGCCCTCGCGTACTGGCTGGGTCCCAGCATGGTGGGGCTTCCGATTCTGGTGCGCGCGCTGCTGAAACATCGTGTACCGCTCCCGGTTTCCTGGACACCAGAGGGGGATGTCATGGTATGGCTCCCCCGGCGATCGTCGATCCTGGTGCCACTGTGCGATCGCGTGTCGTGAGGGGCCATGGTCACGCCGCCAGCGCAGCGGCCCGAGCGCTCGACGGCGTCTGATGACCGAGCCGTTCGATGAGCCACTCGGCATTGTAGCGGGCGATGAACTCGCCGATGATCCGCTGCGCCTCGGCGAGCGTCTCGAACCGATGGAGATAGAGGCACTGTTCCTTCAGCGTCCGCATGAAGCGTTCCGCCACGCCGTTGCACTCCGGCTCGCCGACGTAGGATGGCGAGATCGTGATGCCCAGCCACTTCACCTCGTTGATCCAGGCGTCGGCGATGTACTGCGGGCCCCAATCGCCGCGCAGGCGGAGCCCGCGCGCGACGTCTTTGCCGAAGCCCCCACAGGCTTGGCGTACGCCCTGCCGAATAGGTTCGAGCGCCGCCCACCGATCGCCGAGCTTCACCACGTGCCAGCCGACGAGGTCGTCGCTGTAGTGATCAATGGCCCCGAAGAACCAGCACCAGCCGTCCTGCTCGGTGTAGAAGCGAGTGGCGTCAGTCCCCCACATCTCGTTGGGGCGCGTCGTGATGATCGTGCCCGCGTGGGCCGGATCCCCATTGGGCGGCCCGAGCCGGCGCGGCGCCAGGAGCTGCTGCTGGCGCATAAGGCGCAAGACGCGCTTGCCGCTGGCGGCCACGCCGCGGTGAGCCAGCCGCGCCCGTACCTTCCGGTAGCCTT
Source organism: Candidatus Methylomirabilota bacterium (assembly GCA_035650715.1). Taxonomy (GTDB): domain Bacteria; phylum Methylomirabilota; class Methylomirabilia; order Rokubacteriales; family CSP1-6; genus CAMLFJ01. Next base: position 6,451 of record DASRHC010000071.1, read on the forward strand.
CGCCGTGGAACGGCGTCTCGCTCAGGACGCGGCGGATCGCCGCGACCAGGTCCGGGGTCGCTGACCGGGGTCTTCGGCCCGCGCTTACCCCGCACCGGCGCGGCCCCCAGGGGCGAGGCCGTCGCGTCGACGCTCGAGCGCGCCACACGCCACACCTGGCAGATCATCCTGCGCGGATAGGGCCGGCTCGTACTCGGACGGCGCGCCGCCCTCATCGCCGGGATCTCTTCCATTCGTCCGCGAGCCCCCTTTTTTCGATGAGGTGCTCGGCCAGCTCGAGCCGCATCATCAACTCCCCGATCTTCGCCCGCGCGAGGGTGAGCTCGCGCTCCTCGGGCTCGGCGCGCGTCTTGAGACCCCGGGTGCCGGTCTCCAGGAACACGCGCTTCCAACTCTCCAGTTCGTGGGCGGGGATCTGGCTGTCCCGCGAGACCCCGTCCAGGGGCTCGCCGCGGAGCAGCCGCAGCACCAACTCGGTCTTTCGCTGCACGCTCCACCGCTCCGGGAGCTCCAGGCCCCCGCTGGCCACCGACTCCTCGGCCGGCGCTGTCGTCGGCTTCCGCGCCTTCTTCCCCATGTCGGCCTCCTTGGTCACCATGATGATTAGTCAAACCGGTGTCCAAAGAAACCGGGTCCGATTTAAGAGGGGCTATGCGCACTTGAAATGCGAGCGGGCGGCGCGCAGGCCAAGCGCGCGATGGAAATCCTCGTGAGCTGCTCGAGCAGGCGACGAATGCCGCCCAGCGGGATGCTAGCGAAGCACGTCCCGGGAAGAAGTGAGCAGCACGCACGTGCACCCGGTCTGGCTCCACACGTGCTGGTCGCCAGTGCCCCCTTCTGCCCGGCTGTAGTCCCCCGGATAGAGCTTTCGGCCGTCAATGAATAGCTCGCCGTCAAGAAGATACAGCTTTTCGATTCCGGCGTGGGTGTGCGGCGGGTACGCGGCTCCCGGAGCGAGTCGCACGAGCATGCTCACCATGTGGGTATCGGCATCCCTCGCTAAGATCTTGTACGAAATGCCCGCCCCGGCTTCCGCCCAATTCGACTCCGCCACTTCCGGCGACGTCGACTGGATGTTGAATCCGATTCGATTCGCCAACCGCTCCCACAGCGTCCGGTTCGGACGCAACACGTCGGTCGGCCAGGATACGAGCGCGTCAACCGTTGGCTTGAACGACTCGAGTTCTTCTCGGCACTGAGCGCACGCGCCAATTGTCACTGCTGCTCCCTGACGCTCTACGGGAGAGAGTGCCTCCAGCACATACAGCGCGACCAATTCCTGGTGGTCGTGTTCGCTCTGTGCGGTCATGGAGAATGCTCTCCCCCTTCCCCGAGCGCGCGCCGGAGCTTCGCGAGTCCAGTTCGGATGCGCGCCTTCACGGTGCCGACAGGTTCGTTCAGGTGGACGGCCACCTGGGAGTAGGTCAGCTCGGAGAAGAAGGCGGCTTCGATGGCCTGGCGCTCGCCAGAGGTCAGGACAGTGAGCACCTGACGTACACGCTCGATCTGTTGTGCTTCCGCTATTCGCACGTCGGGATCGTTCCTGTGCGGCGCGGTCGTTGGCTCGCCCAGTACAGGCGCTCGCTTCTTGCGCTGGTCGAACCGTAACCGATCGATGGCACGCGAACGTGCCATATTCATGATCCAGCCGATGACCGGCCCCCCGGCCGAGTCATACGCGGACGCCCGACGCCAGACCTCATGGAAGACGTCGAGCGTCAATTCCTCCGCGGTCTCCCGGTTATGGGTCATTTTGAGCATCAGGGTGAACACGATCCGATTCGTGCGGCTGTAGAGCCCATGCAACGCGACAGCGTCTCCATCGGCGATTCCTCGTACCAGCGCCGTCCATTCGCTCTCTGGCACAAACGAATGTTTGGGATCCTTGCCAAACAGGAGATCGCCAAGGGTGTTCGGTCGGGCGGTTTCGCCCTCTGGTTTCTGCCCCATCGACCCGCATTATGCTCTTGCAAAATGCACAGAGGTCAACACATTGTTCCTAAATCTAAGTAGGCGTCGGGGTGGCCTTTTTCGACTGCCAGGCAGCGAAACACCCGACGTGGAGATGATAGCGGTCGGCGCCCGTGCTGTCCCCGCTTCGGAATTCAAGCTCCATTTCGAGCTCGTTCCGCTTCAGCGGGATATGACATACCGCGCAAGGGCCACCCGGGCTTGGACCGCCCCACATACGGTCTGGGTCGCGGTGTGGCAGATGAGTTGGCTTTGAATCCGCAGGCCCTTGGGCATGGCCATCGGCCGATCCGTTAGATGCCCCGTTCATGAACTCTCCCACGCTTGACATAACGACAAAAGAGGCGAGGCGGATGTCTGCACGAAAGGAAAATGAGCTGGGGCCTTTCGCGTCAGCCCCTCCCACCCCGCTCGAAGGACCTGCTGCCAGGCCTCCGGCCGCCCATCGGCAAGGGGGTGCACAGCGAGGAGCAGCCGAAATGCCCCGTGGAGTAAGCCTTCAAGGACGCCCGCGTTGAACCCGAAGGGAACGGGGCGATGGCCCCCCATCTGCCGGAGTCAGGGCGCAGTGCAGGGCCGGAAGCGCGCCCTCGATCGTGAGCTACAAGGGGTTGAGCAGCGGATCACTCGCCTGGTGGGCGCGATCTCCGCCGGCAGGCCGGTCGAGAAACTCGTCGCGCGGCTCAAAATGGAACGCAGCCGGAAGGTCGTGCTGACCGAGGAGCAGCGGACGCTGAGGGCGCGCGACATGAGTCACATCCCAAACCTGACATCGCGACTGCTGGCCCGTGCAGCCGACCTGCGCCGCGTCCTTGGTGCCCACGTCGGGCGGACGCGGCAAACTCCTCGGGGCGATGCTGCTCGACAAAGTGGCCATGGAGCCAGTCGTGGTCGACGGGCGCCGCGGCTACCGCTTCACAGGATGCCTACGACCAAATTAAATGACGCGGACTCCTGTTGGGGGAGGGGCCCGCAACACGCCAAGCGCCCCAAACACCTCATACGAACAAAACGGGTCATCCGGTGGTGGCCCCAACGGGATTCGAACCCGTGTTTCAGCCTTGAGAGGGCAACCGTCCCGAGGGCGGCGTAGGTGTCACTCTTGTTGTTGCGAGGGGTTACGGCGCGGCGCCTGACCCCTCACCCTGTCGGGAATCGCCGCTCTTGGCACTCCGAGTGGCACTATTTCGGCACCGGCTTGTTAGGGGCGCCTCACGGCGCGACCGGACCGCGGGAAGAACCGGTTCCGCGCGTTCAGCGGCGGGTCGTCCGGAAGGTCGGCGCAGGACACGCCCAGCGGCGGCGGCGGCGCCACGGACCGGCGCGGCGCCCATCGGAACGCGCCGTGGGAATGGTCCCCCCGGTGGCCGGCCGCGCGCTGGCAGATGTGGACCTGGGCGCCCGCCACGTGGCGAACGTTGCACCGGTTGGCGCTGGTCGGCCGCGGGCTCACGCCACCGACTCCGGCAGCGTCACCGCGGGCGTGCGGGCGCGGCCGTGCTCCAGGGCGTACATCAGCGCTTCGAACTCGGGCAGGGACGCGGTGGCGACGGACACTGCCATGGCGTGCACCACCCGCCGCTTCCAGGCGAAGGCGACGTGGCGGGTGGCCGTCAGCACGTAGCCGAGGGTCGGCACCGCCTTCAGCTCGTCCCGGCGGTCGAGCAGATACACGAACGTCTCCTGGACGATGTCCTCGGCCCACGCGTCGCCCACGATGCCCCGGGCCAGCCGGACCGCCGGCCCGCGCATCTCGACGAAGCACCGGACGAGATCCTCGTTCGTGACGAGGCCCCGGTAGACGCCGGGCCGCCGCGGGTCGCCGCGGTGGCGCCGCTGCGCGTACCGGCAGCGCGCGGCATGGCGCCCGCCGGCGATGCGGCACTCGGGGCACGTGAGCGCACGACAGCGCGCGCAGTACTTCCGGCCCCCGGCCCAGCTCATCGGGACGCCACACCCCCGGCAGCCCCGCGTCGGCCTGGCGGCGCACCCGGGTCGGTGGGTGCCGTCCGGCCCATGGCAGGTCCGGCACTGCGTCCTCTGGCAGCGGTCGCAGTACGCGAATCCCTTGCGGAAGACGATCCCGCCGCAGCCGCGACAGGGCCGAGGGTCGGCCTCGGGGGCGGGGACGTCGCGGGCCAGCGCGCCGTTGAGGTGGACGGCCTGGCCGAGCGTGATGAACGGCCGGGCGGGCAGAATCATGCGACGGTCGGGGCGCGCCCCGCCAGGGCCGGCAGGTTCTCTTTGCGGCGCACCTCGGCGAGCGTCAAGAAGCCGGCCTCGAGCCCGATCCGGTAGGCCTCATAGCGCCCCTTCGTGTCGGTGGTCAGCAAGGCGTCGGGGAGAAACTCCGCGTAGAGCTGCGTCCGCTCCGCCGCCGGGATGCAGGACACGGTGACGGCGGCCTCGATGCGCGCCAGCCAGGGCCCGAGGCAGAACTTCAGGTAGTCCAGGGCCCGCGTCTCGGCGTTCGCGTACGTCATGGAGCCCTGGACCTCGGCGCCGATCATGTGGGGCGGGACGCCGAAGATGCGGGCGATTTCTTCGGTGGTGAAGCGGCGGGATTCGACGAACTGGCTATCCTCATGGCTGACGCCGATCGGCTCGAACTTCAGGCCTTCCTCGAGGACCATCGTCCGGTGCCGGCGCCCGGCCTGCCCCTGCGTCTCCGCGATCGCGGCTGCCAACCGCTCGTGCGCCTCCTTGGAGAGCCGCGTCGCGGCCGTCAGCACGCCCTTCGGGGTCGCCGCGTTGGCGAAGAACTCCGCCCCGTAGCGCTCGAGCGCCAGGCCGAGCCCGAGCGTCTCCCGGAAGGTGGTGATGACCGAGCGCCCCGTGTAGCCGTCGTCGCTCATCGGCCCGGCCACGTGGAGCATGCCGCCCGCCTCGACCGTCGTGGTCTGCCCGCCGGTGGTGACCCGGTACCGGAGCCGCCCGGCCCGGGTGACGTCCACCTGCACCCGGTCGGGGTTCACGTACCAGAGCGCCCGCACGCGGCCCGCATCGTCGCGGGTCAGCAGGGCGTAGGCATTGCCGCGCAGGAGCAGCGCCGTCACCATGGCCTCCCAGAAGGCGACCACGCTCTGCGCGGGGTTCGGCCGGGTGTGCAGGATGTCGTAGAGGGGATGGTCGACGGCGCGCTCGCGGCTGTCGTCCACGCGCCGATAGAGCACCAGCGGCATGCTGGCGATCGAGCCCGCGATGAGCGTGACACAGGCCCAGACGGCGGTCAGGCCGGCCGCGCGCTCGACGGAGACGGGCTCGCCGCTGGCGGTGCGCGGGCCGCCGGACAAGTAGCGCAGCGCCGGGTCGGCATAGTCGACGCTCCGGCGCTCGAGCCCGAGGCGGCCGAGCAGCCGCGTCCACCAGGTCATCCGGACGCCCCGCTTACGGGATGATGCCGATCAGGCGGCCGAAGGACTCCGGGTGCGTCGTCTGCACGTCCATGCGCAGGTGGCCGAAGAAGCCGTACTGGTAGGTGCCGCGGAACAGCTCGCGGGCCACCTCGACCTGCATGGTGGTGCGGACGCCGAGCAGCAGCTGGGACCAGTCGCCCATGAAGAGCGTGGACGCGTTGTTCGCGGTGCCCTGCGTCTCGGCGATCGACACGTTGGCGGTCTGCAGGAAGCGCCAGTCCGCGAGCACCGAGGGCCGGGCCAGCGGCGCGTTGGTCGTGGCTTCCTTGAGCTTCGCGAGGGTGGCCAGGGTGCGCGGCGCCATGATGGCCGTGTTCACCGCCGGCACGTTGTCCGCCCACACCAGGGCCAGCAGGTCGATGATCGGATCGTAGGACGTGAGCGCCGCGCCGTTCGGCCCCTGGGAGACCTCGTTGACGTTGGCGGTGGTGCGCAGGCCCCGCGGCTGGGGCGGGGTGCCCGTGCCGTACAGGCAGACGCGGTCGATCTCGACGGCGAAGGACCGGACCAGGGCGGCCTCGAGCATCTCCGCGATGTTGGCGCTGTCCTCGAGCAGCTCGCGGCTCACCTTGGTGAACACGTCCAGCGAGCGGGGCGTGAACGTCACCGCCTCGAAGGTCGGGTCCGACTCGGCCACCGCGGCGTTCTCGGCGCGCCAGGCGGCGGTGGGGTCGGCGAGCAGGCGGGCGATCTTGACGGTGTCGCTGGTGAGCGGGACCGTCTGCGCCCCCGCCTGCACGATCACCAGGGCGTTGCGCAGGCGGTCGATCCATTGCGCCAGCAGGATGTCCGGCACCGTGTAGCCGCCGGCACTGTCGGTGCCTTCGCTGAGCGCCCGGCGCTCGAGGTCGTTGCGCGGCCCCGTCACCATCGCCCGCAGCACATCGCCCAGGCGGAGATGACTGTACTCCTTCGGGTGCTTCGTGCGCTCCTCGATCCACGAGCGGAACGAGTCACCGCGGCCGAGCACGCGCACCTCGCCGGCGTCAAGGCCCTCCCGACGCTCGGGGCTCACGACCGGGGCAACGGGCGGGACGGGATCCACGACGGGGGCAGTCGGCTCCATGGGCGGCTCCTTGCTCTGGTGATGGCGCTCCAGGGAGCGGAGCGCGGCCACGTGCGCTTGCGGATAGGCGGGAAACGGGACGCCCACGCTGAGCTCGTGCAGCTCGAAGTCGAGCAGCGTGCGGGTGGGCGGCGTGGTGGTCTCGTCCCAGGCGTCCTTCAGGGTGCGGAAGGCGAACGACGCGCCATCGACGTCGCCGCGGGCGACCGACTCCACCAGCCCGCGCTCGTGCTCGGGCACGTCGACCTCGAAGCGGAGCCCGTCGTCATCCTGCGCCACGCGGAGCGTCTTCGCGCTCAGGCGCCCGATGACGCGGTCCGTGTTGTGGTTCACCAGGGCGCGCAGGTCTGGGCCGCGGCGGAGCGCCGCGCGCAGGGCGTCGGGCGTGATCACCTCGCGGAAGCCGCCCAGGTTCTCGGAGAGCACGTTGGTGCGGATCGCATACCCCACGAGCTTGGCCCCCGCACCGCTCGTCTCGGCGCGCAGCCCGTCGAGGTGGCGAATTTCGAGCTCCTCAGCCATGCCCTACCCCCGCAGGGTATTCGCCCGCCCGCTACAAGTCAACAAAGATCGGCGGGCGCTCATCGTAGACGCTCCCCACCGTGGCAGGGAGCGCCACCGTCAGCGCATTCACCAGCGCGGCGATGCCGTCAATCCGCTCGGTGCTCTTCTTCTTCGACGGTCGGACGTTCTCGTTGTGGTCGACCTCCACCGTCACGTGGCTCGCGCACCAGCGCAGGATCGGGTGGCCGCCGTGGCGGAGCCGGCCCTGAAGCACCAGGGCCTCGAGGGCCTTGGTGGCCGCCGTCAGGGTGCCGATGGTCTGCTGCACCGGCACCGCGGGCAGGGCGTCGGCCTGGAGGCGGGCGAGCATCTGGGTGGCGTTCCAGGGGTCGATCCCGACGGCCTCCACGCGGTACAACGCCCCGAGCTCACGGATCCGGCGCTCGATCGCGTCGTGGTCGACGACGTTGCCCTCGGTCACGCGCAGGACGCCCGCTCGCGCCCAGACGTCGAAGACCCCGTGGCGCTTCGCCCGGTCGGGGAGCATCGCCGCGGGCAACCAGAAATCGGCGAGGACATCGTAGCCGCCGGCCTGGTCGGGGAAGATCGCGACCAGGGCGGAGAGGTCGCGGGTGGCGCTCAGGTCGACGCCCACGAAGCAGGGGCGGCCCCGCAGCGCGGACGGGTCCACCGGCGCGCCGCAGGCGTCCCAGCGCTCCATCGGCAGCCAGCGGGTCTCGGCCTCGGTCCAGATGTTCAGGTGCAGCCGCTTGAAGGCGTTTTCGTAGGCCGGCATCTCGCGAGCCCGCCGGCACTCCTGCTCGAGGTAGTCGCGCCGGATGGTGGTCCCGAGCCCCGGGTTCGCCTTCGCCCACGTCGCCGGGTCCGTCCAGTCGTCCTCGAGCGAGGCGCCGTAGAGGACCGGGAGGAAGCTCTCGTCTCGGATCACGCCGTCCCGCACCTTCACCGCGTGCTCGTGGAGCTGCCAACAGACCGAGGTGCGGTCGTACCCGGCGGTCGTGATGACAAACATCAGCGGCTGCCGGCGGGCCCCCATGCTCGTCGCCAGCACGTCCAGCAGCTCGCGGCTCTCGTGGGCGTGCAGCTCGTCGACGATCGCGGCGGAGAGGTTCAGCCCGTGCTTGCTGTAGGCCTCCGAGGAGATCACCTGGTAGCGCGAGCCCGTCGAGGGCACGACGAGCTCGCGGCGGTAGATCAGGGTGAGCGCGCGCAGCCCCGGGTCGGCCTCGACCATCGCCCGGGCCGCGTCGAACACGATCGCGGCCTGCTGGCGGTCGGCCGCGGCCGAGACGATGTCGGCGCCGGGCTCGCCGTCGGCATAGAGCAGGTAGAGGGCGAGGGCCGAGGCCAGGGTCGACTTGCCATTCTTCCGGGGGATCTCGACGTAGGCGGTGCGGTACTGCCGGGTGCCGTCGGGGCGGCGCACGTCGAACAACGGCGCGACGATGTCGCGGCGCTGCCAGTCGGCGAAGCGGATCGGCTGCCCCGCCCACTCGCCCTTGGTGTGGCGAAGATGCCGGCGGGCGAACTCCTGCAGCCGGGCGGCCGGCGTCTTCGCGCGGAGCCTGGGGAGCCGGGTCGCGGTCGGCTGCGCCTTCGGACCCCGTTTCATCAGGCGCGGTGAGATCGCGCGCGAGGCCAGGGCGCGGTCATGTGGACGCGGAAACCGAAAAAACGCTCATCGTCGTCGCGAGTTGCACGACAGGTGCGCGGCGCGCAGGTTGTCGTCGTCGTCGGTGCCGCCTCGAGCCCGCGGGATGACGTGGTCGACGCTGTCGGCTCCGGGCTGGCCGCAGAGCCAGCAGATGCCGCCGTCGCGGGCCAGGATGGCGGAGCGCTTGCGCTGGTAGCGCCAGCCCAGGCCGCGCTCGGTGGTGGTGCCCCGCGCGGCGTCGCGGGCGCGTTGACAGGCCGGGCAGAACTTGGCGGGCGCGGCGATGAGGGTGGTCCGGCAGCGGGGACAGGGTCGGCGGAGGGTGGGCATCAGCGGGTCAGCCGGGCAGTGCTCCGCCAGCGCTTCTCTATAAAGCGCTGGAGCACTGGAGCACTCCGAGTGCTTCCGAGTGCTCCGGAGTGCTCCGTAGCACTCAACTCCTGGATTTTCAAGGGCTAAAAGGGAGTCTCCGGCGTCGAGTGCTCCGGTGAGCCCGGAGCGCTCGCCACGAAGTACCGCAACGAGCCCTTCTGCCGGCCGGGCGCCGCGTCCAGCGCGCCTTCCTTGCACAGCGCCTCGACCACGGGGGCCAGCATCTCCCAGCGGCCGAGGCCCGCCTGCTGCATGGCGCGCTTCGACGCCGGCCCGTTGACGCGCAGCCAGTCCAGCACCCTGCCGCGGATGCCGGCCTTTTCGGCGGCGTCAGCCGTCGTATCCGTGCCGACCAGGCGCGTGATGAGCCCCTCGGCAATCTCGGTGGCGAATGTGAACGGCGCGGGGTCGAGGCCGAACTTGTAGTCCTGCGGGTACACCAGCGAATCGCGGGCGCCAACCTTCTCGACATGGACGGGGCACTCGCACGCGGCGAACCAGTCCCCTCCGCTGGCCCGCTGGGAGCGCCGCCGCTGGTCCTGGCCGGTATTGGGCGGCTTCACGTCGTGGTGGACGACCACGATGCTGACGCCGGTGGCGTTGACGATCGTCCGCAGCACGCGAGTCAGCTCGCGCACCTTCCCCGGCCCCTCATCCGTCTTCGCCGACAGCCGGCGGGCGGCGTCGAGGACGAGGAGGCGGACGCCAAGGCGCTTCAAGTCGCTGACGAGCTGGTCCACCCACAGCGGATCGTCGAGGTCCACGCCGCGGCGGACAGCCACATGCAGGGTGTCGGGCGCCTCCCCGCAACGCGCGCGGATCAGCGCCCGCAGCCGAGGCCGCGTCAGCGCCCGCGGGTCTTCCTCCTGCACGTAGAGCACAGGGACGGCCGCGGCGGGGGTGAAGCGGCGCAAGCCGAATGCGGGCGTCCCGGTGGCCGCGGCCAGGGCGAGCTCGAGGGCCGCGAGGCTTTTCCGGGCCCGCGGATCGCCGTGCAGGAGCATGATCACGCCCGCCGGCAGCAGCTCGGGGATGACGAACTCCAGCGGCGGGTCGTCTTCGGCGATGAAGGCGGCGGCCGTCTCGATGTAGTGGCCGGGCAGGCCATTCGGCGAGAGCGTGAGCGTGGGCAGTCCGGTCACACGCTCGCCGCTCGTCATGCGGTCGCCGCCAGGAAGTCGTCGATGCCCTTGAACGGCGGCGGGACGAGCACCATCTTGGCCTCGGCGACGCCGCGGGCGCCGAGGGCATCGACCAGGCGATGCACGGCGCGATGCACGGCCCCGTTGGTGCGCACGTCGGCGTCGGGCACGAGGTAGACGGTGCGGCCCCGGAGCCCGACATCGTCGAGGTCGGGGTGGAGCGCGCGCGAGCCGGCCACGTGCCAGCCCTCGATACCGCAGATCCCGATGGACAGCAGGCCGAGCTGGGCGACGCCGAGGGCCTTCTTCTCCCCTTCGACGAAATAGACCGGGGCGGCCGAGCGGAGCACGGCGTCGAGCGTGGCCAGCGGGAAGTAGATCCGCACACCGGAGCGCTTCGGTTGCAAGTATTTGATCGTGCCGCTGTCCGTCGCGATCGGCGGGAAGACCTTCATCCGCACATGATCGAACCAGCCGCCTCGCGGATCAGCGAACGGGATCAGGTACGCGGAGCATACCTTCGGGGCCTCGAAGCCGAGCAGGCCCTCGATCATGGCCGGCGGGATCGACCGGATCTTCTGCGTCGCGATCGTCTCGTCGCTGAGGCCGCTCTTCGACAGGTCAGCGCGATGCTCGGGCGCCAGCGCGCCGTCGTAGACGCGCGACAACAGATGCGCGAGGTAGGCATTCATCGAAGCGCCTCCAGCGCCTCGACCACGCGGTCCAATCGGGCGGAGCGCCGGGCATCGAACGGCCGGTCAATCGCGCGCTCGAGCCGCCGGCGCTCCAAGCGGAGGAGGACCCGCACGACGGACAGGATCACGCGCGAGCGCGCTTGGTGGCTGCCTTCGTGCTCGTCGGGCCCGTCGGCCGCACCGCCGGCCGGTAGTTCTGGCTGAGGAGCGATTCGACGTCCTCGACCTTCACCAGCACCCGCTTGCCGAGCTTGAAGTGCGCCACGCGCCCCTGGCGCAGCCAGGTCCTCACTGTCCACGGGCTCACGCCCAACCGCTCCGCGACCGCGTCGATGGGCAGGGTCTGCGGGATCTGCGTCTGCATCCCCATCGTGCTCTCCCCCTTTCGCCTCTTGTGATTCGGCCAACTCATATAGCATTATCTATGCGCTAAGTATGGTGCGGCTTGTCATATGTAGTCAACTGTGGTAGCCTCATCACGCCATGGCGCCACGTCGGATAAATCGTCCTCGGAAGAACGGGAGAGCGGTAGGTAGCTTCATCCGCCGCCAGCTGGCGCCCCTTGAGCGGCTCGCCCAGCTCCTGAACGCCCCCGCTGGGGAGATCGACGCGGCCTCCGGCCTGGATGACGAGGCGGCATGGCAGCACGCGGTGGCCTCGGCCAGGAGCGTGATCGAGTCCGTCTCTCGCCTGCGGCCAACGCAGGACCCGCCCGACGCGGTGTGGCGGGAGTGGGAAGCGCTCTCGATCCGAAACCCATTCGTGTTCTGGTCTACGACGACCGGGCTCATGGCGGGGGGCCCGCCCCGCCCCGAGCTCGCAGACCCGTCGACGTGGTTCGTCTGGGTCTCGACGGGGGCGCTGCGGGAACGGGGTCGAAAGTGGGCCGGGGGTGCGTGGCTGCGCCTCAGAACGCCTTACCGAAGCGGCATGGTGGTCGCGCTGCTCGCGGAATATCTCAACAGCCTCTACCGAGACCGGCTGAAGCAGTGCCCTCAATGCCGGCGCTGGTTCGTGGACCTGACCCGCAACAAGAGCGCCCTCCGATGCTCTCGGGCATGCACCATCACGTGGTCGAACGCGCAGCGAAAGGAGCCCCGCCGATGAGCGACGACGTGCGAGAACGCCTCAAGCGGTTCATCGATGACGTGATGGCCAATCCCAATCGCCGCGAAGCCTACGAGACGGTGTGCGCGCGGTGGGAGGACGTGAGGCATCGGTTGGAGCATGTGTCGGAGGACGAAGCGGAGGCGACCGAAGCGGACCTGGCGTATGAGGCCACGATCCTGCGGACGGTGATGGGACAGTTCGAGTTCCACGCGTTGCGTGAGAGTGAGGACCGCCTACGTAGTTCGCCCAACAACTGAGTCTCGAGGAGGGACGAGCCACGATGAGCCGACGCGACGGAGTGTTCAGGCGGAACGGTTGGTGGTGGGTGGATTACTGCGATGCCGATGGCCGGCGCCATCGTGAGAAGGCCGCGCCGAGCTACGAAGTCGCCAAGCTGGTCTACCGCGACAAGATGAATGCCATCGCGAAAGGGGAGGTCATCGGCGTGCGCGAGGAAGGCATGCGCCTGCGCGACTTCGTGACGCGCAAGTACTGGCCCACGGTCAAGCCAACCCTGTCGCGGTGGGAGCAGCAGCGGACGCAGTCCATCCTCGACACGCAGATCCTCACGACGTTCGGGGACGTCAAGCTGGCCGGCATTCGACGCGAGGCGATCGAGCGGTGGCAGGCCGAGCGGCTGGCGGGCGTCGCAGGCGGGACGGCCAACAAGGAGCTGATGCGACTCAAGCACATCCTAAACCGTGCCGTGGCGTGGGGCTATCTCCGGGACTCCCCGGCGCGGGCGATCACGAAGGCGAAGGAGGCACCGGGGCGCGTGCGCTACTTGACGGCTGAGGAAGTCGAGCTCCTCCTGAACGGCCGCACCGAGATGGTGACGGCGTCGGACGGCCGCACGTGGACGGTCCAGCGCGCCCCGGATCCGGCGCTCCGGCTCTACATCGTCGCCGCGCTCCAGACCGGCGCCCGCCGGGGCGAGCTGCTGAACCTGCGATGGGCCGATCTCGACATGAAGGCGCAGACGCTGACGTTCAGGCAGACGAAGAACGGGGACACCAGAACGATTCCCATGACCGCGACGATGCGCGCCCTGCTCCAGGCGCTCCCCCGCCCGCTCGATCCCGACGCCCCCGTGTTCCCGCAGCGCAGCCCGCAGGCGCTCTCCCGGGCGTTCGGCTATCTCGTGCAGCGGCTCGGGATCAAGGATCTGCACTTCCACGATCTGCGGCACGACGCGGCGTCGACGTTGACGATGGCGGGGGTCTCGCAGCGGGCCGTCATGGCGATGCTCGGCCACCGCGACCCGCGCATGAGCATCCGCTACCAGCACCTCTCCCCGGAGCATCTGCTCGACGCGGCCCGCGCCCTCGACACGCGCCCGCACGAGCGCTCCTCCTCGAGTGGCACTATTTCGGCACCGGCGGGGTAACAGCGGCGGGTAAGTAGTGGTGGCCCCAACGGGATTCGAACCCGTGTTTCAGCCTTGAGAGGGCCGTGTCCTAGGCCTCTAGACGATGGGGCCGGCCGACTACCGTGCTGCTCGCGCCGACTACTGCCTGGCCACGACGCGGGAAGCGAAAAATGGCTGGGGGTGGAGGGCTCGAACCCCCATTACCAGGGCCAGAACCTGGCGTCCTACCATTAGACGAACCCCCAGCAGCGACGGCCATTGTACGGGCGCGCAACAAGAGGTGTCAAGGCAAGAAGGGCGCGGAGTTAGCGGACGCTCGCCTCTCGAGCACGGCGCTCGGCTCGCCAGACCGTCGAGCGGTTAGCGGCGCGCGGGCGACTCCGCCGTCGCGGCGGCTTCCGGCGCCGACGTACCCTCCCGGGCCGCCGGCAGCTCCAGCGTGAACACGCTCCGGCCGGGGCGGCTCTCCGCAAAAAGCCGTCCGCCGTGCTGCTCGGCGATACCGTAGGACACGCTCAGCCCGAGCCCGGCCCCCTCGCCCACCTTCTTCGTGGTGAAGAACGGCTCGAAGATGCGCGGCAGCACCTCGGCGGGGATGCCGGCGCCGTTGTCGCTGACCTGGGCGATCACCCACTCGCCGTCGCGGTCGCGGCGCATGCGCGTGGTGACCCCGATGCAGTCGCCGGAGCGCCGGACGCCCACCCCGCTGCCCTGGATGGCCTGCTCCGCGTTCAGCAGCAGGTTCAGGAACACCTGCTGGAGCTGGTGCGCGTCGCCCAGCACCGGCGGCACGTCGGCGCCGAAGTCGGTCTCGAGGCGGATGCTGGTCAGCCCGAGCTGCGTGTCGCGCAGAGCCAGCACCGGGCCGATCACCTCGCGCAGGTCGATCACCCGACGCTCCGGCTTGCGCTGCCGGGAGAAGAGCATGAGCCCCTGGACGATCCTGGCCATCCGCTCGCCCTGCGCGATCATCAGCTCGAGCGGCCGGCGGATCTCGTCGGGCACGCCGCGGTTGAGCAGCAGCTGGCCGTAGCCGATCACCACCGAGAGCGGATTGTTGAGCTCGTGCGTGACCCCGGAGACGAGCTTGCCCACCGCGGAGAGCTTGGCGGCCTGCAGCAGCTGGGCCTGCGTATCCTGCAGCGCCTGCAGGCGCTGCCGCGCCTCCTCGTAGAGCCGGGCGTTGTCCGCGAAGAGCCGCGCGTTGTGCATCGCCACCGCGGCCTGGGCCGCGAACGACTGCAGCAGCGCGCGGTCGTTGCCCGCGGGCAGCCGGCCGCGCTTGAGGTTCAGGGTCAGCACACCCAGCAGCTCGCTGCCAACCGCCACCGGCGCGCCCGCGAACGCCACCAGGTCGCGGCTCAGCGCCCAGTCGGACGCCATGATGCGCACGTCGCGCGCGATGTCGTCCACGAAGAGCGGCTCGCGGTGGCGGGCGATCCAGCCGGTACCGCCCTGCTGCAGCGTGAGCGAGGCGGGCAGCTCCATCGCGCCGATGGACGGGTCCGTGGTCCACGCGCGCCGCACGAGGAGCCCGGCCGCCGCATCGAGCTCCCAGAGCACCACGTTGTGGGCCGAGGTGAGCGAGGCGAGGGCGTCGGTGATCTGCCGGAGGAAGCGGTTGCGGTCGATCGGCTGGGAGAGCGAGAGGCTGACCTGCGCCAGGGCCTGCAGCCACCGCAACCCGGAGGCGGCCGCGCGCTCCGCCGCCTGGCGCTGCTCGTCCGCCTCGCGGACCGTCTGGGCCACCACGATCGCACCCGCGATGAGCGCGCCGACGACCGCCGCGACCAGCCCCACCGCGGTCCCGAGCGACAGCCCGGCGACGACGCCGCTCACCAGCGGCAGCGCCAACGCGAGCAGGACCCGCTGCTGATTCGCCCCGCGCATTCGCTTGAAAAAACGCGGCGTTGACTACTGCCCGCGCTCACTCAGTATAGCGTACCTGACGTATAATGCCGCCATGCCGCGAGGCGGAGTCTTCGATGTTTCGTTCGTGATTCTGTCCGCGCTCGCGCTGCTCTTCGCCTTCGTCGCCTACCTGAGGGATCCGAGCCTGCCCGCCCTGGGCGCCCGCAACGGCCTGGCCCTGCTGTGGTTCATCATCCCGCGCCTCGTGCCCGCGCTGATCCTGGCCGGCATGCTCCAGGTGGTGATCCCGCAGGAGACGGTGGCGCGCTACTTCGGCAACCAGTCCGGCCTGAGCGCCATCTTCATGGCCAGTGCGGCGGGCGTGATCACGCCGGGTGGTCCGATGGTGAGCGTGCCCCTGCTGGTGGTGCTGGCGAACTCGGGCATGGCGCTGGGTCCGCTCGTGGCCTACATGACCGCGTGGTCGCTCTTCGGCATGCAGCGGATCATCGCCTGGGAGGCGCCGCTCATGGGCTGGCGCTTCGTGGCGGTGCGCACCGCCTCGAGCCTGGTCTTCCCGATCCTCGCGGGGTGGCTCGTGAAGGTCTACTTCCACGAGTAGCGCCCACCACGGCATGGCCTTCGGCGACCTCCGCGAGTTCGTCGCCCACCTCGACAAGCAGGGCTGGCTCCGTCGGGTGAGCGCGCCGGTGTCCCGCGATCTCGAGATCACGGAGATCACCGACCGCGTCTCGAAGGCCGCGGGCACCCGCAACGTGGCCCTGCTCTTCGAGAACGTGCAGGGCTCCGAAATGCCGGTGCTGATCAACGCCTTCGGCTCGGCCGAGCGCATGGCGGCCGCCCTCGGGGTGGAGCGCCTCGACGATCTCGGGGCGCGTGTGGCCAAGCTGCTCGACCTGCGCATGCCGGGCTCCATGCTCGACAAGCTGCGCAAGCTGGGCGGCCTCTTCGACCTCGCCAAGGCCGGGCCCAAGCGCGTGCGCTCGGCGCCCTGCCAGGAGGTGGTCGAGGTGGACCGGCCTTCCCTCGCCGGGCTGCCCATCCTCAAGTGCTGGCCGGGCGACGGCGGCCGCTACATCACGCTGCCCATGGTGTTCACGCGCGATCCCGTCACCGGCGCGCGCAACGTGGGCATGTACCGGCTGCAGGTCTACGACGACCGGACCCTCGGCATGCACTGGCAGATCCACAAGGGCTCGGCCGAGCACCAGCGCGTGGCCGAGGAGCGGCGCGAGCCGATGGAGGTGGCGATCGCCCTCGGCGGCCCGCCCGCGGCGGTCTACTCGGCCTCCGCACCGCTGCCGCCCGGGGTGGACGAGATGGTGTTCGCGGGCTGGCTGCGCGGCGCGGGCGTGCCGATGGTGTCGTGCCGCACCGTGCACATCGACGTGCCCGCCGAGGCCGAGATCGTGCTGGAGGGCTGGGTGGATCCGGCCGAGCGCCGGGTCGAGGGCCCGTTCGGCGATCACACCGGGTACTACTCGCTGGCGCGCGAGTACCCGGTCTTCCACCTCAAGGCGGTCACCCACCGGAAGAACCCCATCTACCCCACCACGATCGTGGGCCGCCCGCCCCAGGAGGACTACTGGCTGGGCAAGGCCACCGAGCGCATCTTCCTGCCCATCATCCGCATGATGCTGCCCGAGGTGGTGGACATGAACATGCCGGCCGAGGGCGTGTTCCACAACCTGGTGATCGTCTCCATCCGGAAGCGCTACCCGGGCCACGCCCGCAAGGTCATGTACGCGCTGTGGGGCCTCGGGCTCATGATGCTGGCCAAGAACATCGTGGTGGTCTCCGAGCACGTGAACGTGCATGACCTCTCCGAGGTCGCGTGGCGGGCCACCGGCAACATCGATCCGCGCCGCGACCTCGTCATCGTGGACGGGCCGATGGACGACCTCGACCACGCGGCCCTCCGCCATCGCTTCGGCGGCAAGCTGGGCGTCGATGCCACCGAGAAGACGGACGCCGACGGCATCGGCCAGCCGTGGCCGGAGGAGATCGTGATGACGGAGGACATCCGCGCCCTCGTGACCCGCCGCTGGTCCGAGTACGGGCTCTAGGCTCCGCGCGTCCGTGACCGCGGTCCGCCATTTCCTCGACGCGATCAAGTTCGAGCACACCGTCTTCGCCCTGCCCTTCGCCTACGTGGCGATGGTGCTGGCCGCCGACGGCTGGCCGGGCTGGCACGCGGTGATCTGGGTCACGCTGGCCATGGCGGGCGCGCGCACCCTCGCCATGAGCGTCAACCGCCTGGCCGATCGCTTCATCGACGCCGCGAACCCGCGCACCGCGGGCCGTCACCTGCCGGCCGGCCTGCTCGCCCCCTGGCAGGTGGCGGTGGCCGCGCTGGCGGCGGGGGCGCTGCTCCTGATCTCGGCCTGGATGCTGAATCCTCTCTGCCTGGCCCTGGCGCCGCTGGCGGTGCTGTTCCTGATCGGCTACTCCTACACCAAGCGCTTCACCTGGCTCTCGCACTGGATCCTCGGCTTCACCGACGGCATCGCGGCCGCCGGCGGCTGGATCGCGGTGCGCGCCGCGTTCGCGCCGCCGGTCTACGTGCTCTGGTTCGCGCTCACGGTGTGGATCGCGGGCTTCGACCTCATCTACGCCTGCCAGGACGTCGAGTTCGACCGCCGCCACCGCCTGCACTCGGTGCCCGCGCGCTTCGGCATCCCCGCCGCGCTCACCATCGCGCGGGCCTGCCACGTCCTGACCATCGCCGCCTTCGGGCTCCTGGGGGTCATGATGGGCCTCGGCTGGCTCTACTGGCTGGGCGTCGCGGTGGTGGCGGGCCTGCTGATCTACGAGCACTCGCTGGTGTCGCCGAGCGATCTCTCCCGCCTCGACGTCGCGTTCTTCAACGTCAACGGCTACATCGCGGTGATCCTGTTCCTGGCCGTGATCGCGGGGCGCGTGGCGTGAGCGCAGTGCCGGCCGGCGCCGAGAAGGCCCGCTTCGTGAGCACGATGTTCTCCCGCATCGCACGCCGCTACGACCTGATGAACAGCCTCATGACGTTCGGGATGCACCACGCCTGGCGCCGGGTGGCCGCGCGGGAGACCATCGCCTCGCCCGACGGACCGGCGCTGGACCTGGCCACCGGCACCGGCGACCTCGCGCTCGAGCTGGCCGAGCTCCATGCCCATCGCACGGTGGTCGGCGCCGACTTCTCGCTCGGTATGCTGGCGGTCGCGCGTGACAAGCTCCGCCGGTCCGGGCCGCGGCGCATCCGCCTCATGGCCGCCGACGCGCTGGCCCTGCCCTTCGGCCCGCGCACGTTCGCCTGCGTGACCAGCGCGTTCCTGCTCCGCAATCTGGCCGATTTGGAGCAGGGCCTGCGGGAGATGCGCCGGGTGAGCCGGCCGGGGGGCCGGGTCGTCGCGCTCGAGATCACCCAGATGGCGGTGCCCGGCTTCTCGGCGCTCTTCCGCCTCTACTTTCACCGCGTGGTGCCGCTGGTGGGCCAGCTGGTGGGGGGCGACCGCGAGGCCTACACGTACCTGCCGCAGTCGGTGGACCGCTTCGTGACGCCGGTCGAGCTGGTGCGCCTGATGGAGAAGGTCGGCCTACGGGGCGTGCGCTACCGGCGGCTCGGGCTGGGCACGGTCACCGTGCACGTCGGCATCGCCTGAGCCGACTACCACTCGAGGCCGGAGTACCCCTCCCACACCCGGTGCACGACGCGGATTTGCTGCGCGCGGCCGTCCCGGTGCTCCAGCGCCACGATGTCGCCGGCGTGGAGCCGCTCCAGATCGTGGGTCGTGCCCTCCTCGGTGACCAGCAGGGCCTCGCGACAGCTGAAGTCCGTACACGTCTCGGCTCGGTCGCGCACGCGCAGCACGCCGGCCGCGATGTCGACGGAGATCACCTGGAAGCGGTTCGGCAGGCGGGGATCGGTCAGGCCGTGAGTCATGGGAGCCCTCCCTCGATCAGATCCCTTATAGCAAGGACGCCCGGGCTACGCCACGGGTCCCGCGGCAGCCGCCGCTCCCCGGGCGTGCTAGCATTCCGCCGTGGCCGACATCGTGGGACGCGTCGCCGAGGTCTTCTACTCGATCCAGGGCGAGGGCGCCACCGCGGGGTATCCCGCCATCTTCGTCCGGCTGCAGGGCTGCTCGGTGGGCTGCGGCTGGTGCGACACCAAGTACTCGTGGGATCCGGGCGCCGGACGCGAGACGACGCTCCCGGCCCTCATGGACGAGGTGGCCGCCTTCCCCTGCCGGCGCGTGGTGGTGACCGGAGGCGAGCCGCTGGAGTCGTCGCTGTTCCCGCCGCTGCTCCGCGCGCTCATCGCCCAGGGATATACCGTCGAGGTGGAGACCTCGGGCGTCCTGCCGCCGCCCGACATGCTCGGCGCCGTGCAGTGGAACGTCTCGGTCAAGCTGAGCGCCTCCGGGGTGCCCGAGGCGCGGCGGATCAATCCCGCCGCCATCGCCCTCTTCCGGGAGCGCGGCGCCTGGTGGAAGCTCGTCGTCAGCGCGCCGGGTGAGATCGGCGAGGTCCTCCGGCTGGCCGAGCGGTTCGCCTTGCCGCGCGAGCGCATCCTGCTCCAGCCCGAGGGGCTGCGGGCCGAGGACCTGAGCGCGCGCTCCCCCTGGATCGTGGAGGCCTGCAAGACGCACGGATTCCGCTTCTCGCCCCGGCTGCACGTGCTGATCTGGGGCCCCCGGCGAGGCGTGTGATGGGCGCCCGGCCCGCCGTGGTCCTCCTCTCGGGCGGCCTCGACTCCGCCACGGTGCTCGCCATCGCGCGTGAGGAGGGGTTCGAGACCCACGCCCTCTCCTTCGACTACGGGCAGCGGCACGACCGCGAGCTCGACGCGGCCCGGCGAGTCGCCCGGGCGCTGGGCGCCGCCCGGCACCTGATCCTTCGTCTGGACCTGCGGACGATCGGCGGCTCCGCCCTGACCGCCGACATCCCGGTCCCGCAGGGACGGAGCGTCGAGGCCATCGCCACCGGCATCCCGGTGACCTACGTGCCGGCGCGAAACACCATCTTCCTGAGCCACGCGCTGGCCTGGGCCGAGGTGCTCGAGTGCCAGGACATCTTCATCGGGGTCAATGCCCTCGACTACAGCGGCTATCCCGATTGCCGCCCGGAGTTCATCGAGGCGTTCGAGCGGCTCGCGAACCTGGCCACGGCCGCGGGCGTCGAGGGCCGCACGCGCCTGCGGATCCGCGCGCCGCTGATCCGGATGACCAAGGCCGAGATCGTCGCGCGCGGCACGGCCCTGGGGGTGGACTACGGCCTCACCTGGTCCTGCTATGCCCCCCGCCCCGACGGCCTCGCGTGCGGCCGGTGCGACTCGTGCCTGCTCCGGGCGAAGGGCTTCCGCGAGGCCGGCCTGCGCGACCCCGTCCCGACCGCCGCGTGACGGCCTCTGGCGGCCGACCGCACGCCGGAGCGTCCCGGCGACCTCACCCCAGCGGGCGCGGCTCCGGCCCCACGTAGTCGGCCCGTGGCCGGATCAGCCGGTTGTCCGCGTACTGCTCCATGGCGTGCGCGCACCAGCCCGCCACCCGGCCCACCGCGAAGATCGACGTGCAGAAGTCGGGCGGGATGCCGAGCGCGTCGTAGACCACCGCCGAGAAGAAGTCCACGTTGACCGGCAGCGACGTGCGGGCCTTCATCGCGTCGTAGAGACGCTCGGCCACCTCGAACAGCTTGCCGCGCCCGGTGGCCTCGGCCATCGACTTGGCCATGCCCCGCAGCACGCGCGCCCGCGCGTCGTCGACCTTGTAGACCCGGTGGCCGAAGCCGGGCATCCGCGACTTCGGATCGGAGCGCTCCCGCTTGGACAGCGCAGCCCGCGCGCCGATCCGCCCCTCCACGTACGCCTCGGCGCGCTCGGGCTCGCCGATGTCCAGCAGCATGGCCAGCACGTCCTCGTTGGCCCCGCCGTGCCGGGGGCCCTTGAGCGTGGAGATCGCCGCGACGATCGCCGAATGCAGATCGGCCACCGTGGCGACGCCCACGCGGGCCGCGAAGGTGGAGGCGTTGAACTCGTGATCGGCGTGCAGGGTGAGGACCACGTCGAGCACCCGCGCGACCTCCCGGGACGGGTCGCGACCTTCCAGCAGGGTCAGGAAGTGGGCCGCGTGCGATCCGCCCGGCGCCGCCGCGACCGGCTCGCGCCCGGTGCGGAGCCGTTGCCAGGCGGCGACGGTCGCCGGCACCAGGTTCATCAGGCGAAACGCCTTCCGCAGGTTCGCGTCGGGCGCGTTCGAGCGCACGTCGGGGTCGGTGGCCGCCGCCAGCGAGACCGCCGTGCGGAGGGCATCGAGCGGATGACACTCGCGCGGCAGGCGCCGCAGCAGGTCCAGCACCGGCGCCGGCAGCGGCCGCGCCTCGGTGAGCCGCGCCGTGAAGGCCGCGCGCTCCGCCGCCGACGGCAGTTCCCCGAACCAGAGCAGATGCGTCACGTCCTCGAAGCTCGCCGCTCGCACCAGGTCCGCGACCTCGTAGCCGCGGTAGTAGAGGCGGCCCGCCTCCCCGTCCACGCGGCAGATCGCCGAGCGCGCCGCGATCACATCCTCGAGCCCGTCCTTGTACGCCGCCGTTGCCGTCGCCATGGTGTGGGTCCTCCTCGATTGATTATACTTGATTCATATTGATTAGACTAGACGACGCCGGATATGGCAGGACGGAGCCCCGACGGGGCTGTTACCATGGGGGCATGGTCCTGCTGGACGGCGAGGAGTACCTGACGGGGGAAGAAGCGGCGGCCTTGCTGGGGGTGAAGCGGGAGACCCTCTACGCGTACGTGAGCCGCGGCATGCTGAAGAGCTATCGGCAGGGCATCAAGCGGCAGCGCCTCTACCGCCGCTCCGAGATCGACGCACTGGTACGCCTGGCACCCTCGACGGAGGTCGACGCCACGTCGACCGGAGGCCGGGGCCGGCCGGCGGCCGAGGTGCCGCTCGCGGAGTCCTGGATCCGGGAATAGGAGCGGCGCGGCCCGCTCCCGCGGGCGCGTGATTCTGCTACTTTCCGCGCCGGATCGGGCTCGGGATGATCTGGGCCGGCGGCTTGCGCTTCGGATTCGTGGCCTGCAGGCGCTTGGCGCGCTCCTTGGCCGCCACCTCCAACTTGAGGCGCTTCCGGATGCCGCGCAGGACTTCCTCACGCGCGGCGTCCACCTTCTGGATCACGGCCAGCATCCGGGGGCTGATTGCCATCGGTTCGGTTCCTCCAGGAACAACGCAGACGGCTCGGGTGAGAGGCAGGCGAAGTGTACACCACCCGCCAGCGACGTGCCTGGATTTTCTTCCGGCGCCGCAACTTAGCCTGCGGCACCGTATCTTGGCCTTCAGTGCCCGTGAAGCGGGCTCGGCTCCTCCACGTCGCTCGCCGTCGCGGGGCGCGCCGCCGCCGGGCGCGGGATCTCGGTCGCGACCCGCTCGCGCATGCGCTCCACCAGGTCGCGGTACGAGCCGTTCCGGATCACCCGGTGAAACTGAGCGCGGTAGTTCGCCACGAGGCTGATGCCGTCGATCGTGACGTCGTCCACCACCCACGCCGCTCTCAGCCGGATCATGCCGTAGTCGAGCAGCACCTGCCGGCCGCCGCGCGCCATCAGGCTGGTGCGCACCGCCGCGCGGTCCCGGTCGACGTCCTCCCCCAGGTAGGTGACGCGGACACCCCCGCGGGGCTCGTCGTCGATGGCCGCGACCGACGCCAGCCAGAAGACGAACCCTCGCTCGACGAAGCCCGCGAACAGCGCGGTGAAGTCCCTCTGCTCCGTCGACGTGCGAGCCCGCCACTGGTCTCCGAGGGCGCGTTGCGCGGCGCCGCGGAAGTCGAACGCCCTGGCGAACAGGCTCCGGATCGCGGGAAGCCGCTCCTGCACCTCGCGCTCGCTCGTGGGCTTTCCCAGGACCTGGTTGGCCTCCGCGTAGAGAGCCTGGACGGTTTCGGTCGGCGACGTGGCCTCGGCGACCGAGGCCCAGGCCGACGAGACGAGGCCCAGGGCCACGCACACCAGAAGCGAGTGCCTCCACGAGGCCCATCGGAGCCGTCCCAGCCGACCGGAGCAGAGGCCCATCCGCCGCCGGCCGATGGTGCATCGCGAGTGCCACCGATACGCCGGCGATCATCCGGGCCGCATATGGCCGTGGAGGGCCACTTGAGGGGCCACCGGCGCCCGACGGAGTCAGTGAGCGCTCGGGGTGGCGGCAAGCGTTACCGATCCAGGCGGGTCGTTTCGGGCGTCGCGCGGCGCCGGCCTCAGCTCCCGAACGAGGCGAGCGCCTCCTGCAGACGCTCCGCGTCGGGATCCAGCGCGCTGACCGAACGCGCGAAGCGGGCCCCGCACGGGCAGATCACGGCCAGGCGCACGCCCCCGTCCTCCAGCGGCTTGCTGGCGCCCCGCAGCACGCCGCACTCGCGATGCGTCAAGACGAAGCCGCGCAGCTCGGCGTAGACGCCCATCGGCTCGGATAGTAACAAACCCGCGCGCTCGGGCGAATCTGCTACACTGCCGCGGCCGTCCGATCAGATGGACGACGTGGATTCGCCCAGGAACTCTTCCAGCACCTTCGCGAACGCGAGTGGTGCGTCGAGAACCAGATGGTGGTAGGTCCCCGGAATCTCCACCAGGCGCGCGTGGCGCAGTCGCGCCAGCATGTCCGCCGCCAGCGCCCGCGGCAGGATCGGCGAGTGCTCGCCGCGCACCAGGAGCGTCGGCGCGGCGATGCGGTCGAGCAGCAGCCAGGCGTCGGTGGGCCGGCGCCGGCCGTTGCAGGCGGGGTCGAAGCGATAGAGGAAGCGCCCGTCCCGCTGGGCGATCCCCTCCTGCGCCAAATGCGCCAGGAGCCGCGGGTCGGCCACCGTCTCGCGGGGCAGCAGCCGGAAGCTCCGCATCGCCGCCTCGAGCGTCTCGTGCCGCATCGGCCCACGATCGCCGCGCCGGTGCATGGTCTGCAGGCGGTCGGCCGGGATGGCCGGCCGGCTGTCGATCACCACGAGCCGCTCGACCCGCTCCGGGTGCCAGGCCGCGAAGGCCATCGCGTTGTGGCCGCCCATCGAATGGCCGATCACGGTCATCCGGCGCCAGCCGAGCGCGTCCATCACCCCGAGCAGGTCGCCCGCGAAGTCCTCGGTGGCGTACGCGGGTCGCGGCGCCCATTCGCTGGCTCCGTGGCCGCGCTGGTCCAGCGAGATCACGTGATGGCGGTCGACGAGCGCGGGCACCACCGCGTCGAACCAGTGCGCGTGGGCGGACCCGCCGTGGAGGAAGCACAGCGCCGGGCGGCCGGGCACGCCCCACTCGAGCGCGTGCAGGGCGAGGCCGCCGACCCGGAGGGTGCGGTGCCGGGCGGTTTCACAGGCGAATCGGCGGGGATCGGTCATGCGCGGCATTGTACTCAGCCGCCGCGATCTCGTGACGAATCGCGTTGTCAGTTGGCGGACTTTGTCAGCCACCGGACGCGAAGGAGCGCGCGCGAGAGGGCCGGCGACCGCGTTTTCAGTCACTTGCCGGTATGCAGATTGTGGCAAGGGGGTTGCTCGTCCCCTTGGCGCTTCACGGAACTCCTTGGCCCCATCACCTCTCAACCAGATAGTCAGGGACACGAATGAGCCAGAGCTCGGTACCCCGCGCGCTCTCCTGGACCTCGCTGTTCGTCCTCACGCTGGTCGCAGCCCTCGTCGAGTCGGTGATCCTCTTCCCGACCGGCGTGATCCCGGGGACACGGCTGGCGTCCGCGATCTCGTGGGACGCGAGCAACCCCGGCCATCCGACGCCGGAGGCGACCGGCGGTGACACGGCGGCCACCGAAGCCCCCAGCGCCGAGACCGCGCCGGCCCCAGCCCCGGCCACGCCGCCGGCGCCCGCGGCTCGGACGCCGGAGCCGGCTGCGCCCCGCGGCGAGGCCAGGGCGATGGCGGGACGCGTGATCGATGCCGCCACCGGTCGCCCGCTGCGCGGCGTCTCGGTCTGGGCGGGCGCGGCGGAGGTCGTGACCGACGCGGAGGGCCGCTTCACGACCGCGCCGGTGGCCCCGGGCACCGTGGTCTGGGTGAAGGCGCCGGGCTACGAGCGGCGCAAGCTCACCGCCGGGGCCAGCGAAATCACCGTCAAGCTGCCCCCGCACCCGATCCGGGCGGCCTACCTCAGCTACTACGGCGTGGCCGACAGGGGCATCCGGCAGCGGGTGCTCGACCTCGTGGCGCGCACCGAGCTGAACGCGGTGATCATCGACGTCAAGGGCGACCGCGGCCTGATCCCCTACCGCACGGGCGTCCAGGCCGCGCTGGACGCGGGCGCGCAGGGCCCGGTCATCATCAAGGACTTCGACGAGCAGCTCGCGAGCTGGAAGGCCCAGGGCATCTACACCATCGCCCGCATCGTGGCCTTCAAGGACAACGTGCGCGCCACCGCCCGACCCGACCTGGCCATCATCGACACCCGCACCGGCAAGCCCTGGATCGACCGAGAGAACCTGGCCTGGGTGGATCCCTTCCGCGAGGAGAACTGGGACTACCTGATCGCGGTCGCCAAGGAGGCGGTGGCCAAGGGCTTCGACGAGGTGCAATTCGACTACGTCCGCTTCCCGACCGACGGCAAGCTGTCGGCCGCGAAGTACTCGCAGGTCAACAACTCGACCACGCGGCTGCCCGCCATCGCCGCCTTCCTGGCCAAGGCACGGCGCGAGCTCGGGCCCACCGGCGCCTTCCTGGCCGCAGACATCTTCGGCTACACCGCCTTCAACACCAACGACACCGACATCGGGCAGCGCGTGGAGGAGCTGTCGCGGCACCTCGACTACATCTGCCCGATGGTGTACCCCTCCGGCTATCACCTGGGCATCCCGGGCTTCCGGAACCCGGTGCAGCATCCCTACGAGGTCGTGAAGGAGAGCGTCCGGCTCATCCGGCAGCGCTCGCAGAACCCCGCCGCGCAGGTCCGGCCCTGGCTGCAGGACTTCAAGGACTACGCTTTCGACAGGCGCATCTTCGGACCGGGTGAAGTCACCGCCCAGATCCGCGGCGCGGCCGACGGCGGCAGCTCGGGCTGGATGCTGTGGAACCCGCGTAACGACTACACCGCGGCGGCCCTGCGCCCCAAGACCGCGGCCCTCACCAAGGTCACCCAGTAGCCATGCGGACCGCCGTCGCGATCGGGCTGCTCGCGGTCTGCCTCGGCGCCGCCACGCTCGCGGCCGCGCAGGCACCCGCGCTGCCCCCCAACGAGCTGGGCCGGGTGATGATCCTCGAGTACCACAAGATCGACTACCCCGAGCAACGCTGGACCCGCACCCCCGAGAACTTCCGGAAGGACCTCCAGCGCCTCTGGGACAGGGGCTACCGGACGGTCGCGCTCACCGACTATCTCGACGGCAAGATCGCCCTGCCCGCGGGCACCAGCCCGGTGATCCTCACCTTCGACGACTCGTCCCCGGGCCAGTTCCGCTTCGTCCAGAAGGGCAACGACTGGGTGATCGATCCGCAGTGCGGCATCGGCATCCTCGAGGCGTTCGCCCGCGAGCACCCCGGCTTCGGGCACGCCGCCACCTTCTTCGTGCTGCCCGGCGCGAAGGCGCCCAACGATCTCTTCAATCAGCGGGAGCTCGCGGGCCGCAAGCTGCAGTACCTGGCGAGCCAGGGCTACGAGATCGGCAACCACACCCTGTGGCATGCGGAGCTGTCGCGCTACCCGGAGGCCACCGTGCGGGACCAGCTGGCGACCGCGCAGGTGTGGGTGCAGCGGCACGTGCCCGGGTACCGCTTCCGGACCCTGGCCTTGCCCCACGGCAGCTACCCAAAGGAGCTCGGCTGGGCGGTGGCCGGCGAGTTCAAGGGCATGGCGTACAAGCACGACGCCATCCTGATGGTGGCGGGCGGCGCGGCGCCCTCGCCCCACGCGAAGGCCTTCGACCCGCTCCATCTGCCCCGCATCCAGGCGGTGGAGAAGGACCTCGACTACTGGCTCACCCACTTCGACCGCAACCCGGGCGACCGCTACGTGAGCGACGGCGATCCGGGCACCATCACGGTGGCGAGCGGCAGCACCGGCAAGCTGGGCGCGGTGAAGTCCGCGCGGGTGATCGAGCGGCGGTGACCGCCGCCTACTTGTAGATCAGGTAGGACTCGCGCCGCTGCAGGAAGGCGGCGCGGGAGACGTCGACCCATCCCATGATCCGCACGAAGGGCTCCCCCCGCAGGATCGACCACATCGTCACCCGGTTCACCAGCAGGTTCTGGATCGCGGCCGGGCGGAAGTTGCCCGGGTAGCGCTCCATCAGCTCCCGCCCGAGCGCGAGCCCGACCGTCACCGGACGGATCGCATCCCGGTCCGTGACCTCCATCCGCACGCCGCCCACCGACGTGTTGGCGTACACGCTGGACGTGGGCGTGTAGAACACCGGCCGGAACTGCACGCCGGCGAGCCCTCGCGCGTTCATGGCGTCGGCCAGCGCCTGGGGATCGGTGATCCACGGCGCCCCGACGACCTCGAAGGGCATGTCGGTGCCTCGCCCGACCGAGACGTTGGTGGCCTCCAGCAGGCCGATGCCGGAGTAGAGCAGCGCCTGGGTCTGGCTCCGGATGTTCGGCGAGGGGTTGACCCACGGCAGGCCCGTCTCGTCGTACCACTGCCCGCGCCGCCAGTTCTCCAGCGGGATCACGGTGAGCTTCACGGGCAGCTTGCGCTCGCCCACCACCATGCGGGCGAACTCGCCGATGGTCATCCCGGTGCGGACGGGGATCGTGTGGGGGGCGGTGAACGACCGCATGTCGGGGTCCATGAGGGGCCCCTCGACCACCGCGCCGGTGATCGGATTGGGGCGGTCGAGCACCACCACCTGGAGCCCGCGACGGCCGCCCTCCTCCAGCGCGTACACGAGGGTCGTGAGGTACGTGTAGTACCGCACGCCCACGTCCTGGATGTCGAACACCAGCGTGTCGATCCCGTTCAGCATCTCGGGCGAGGGCCGCCGCGCCGGCCCGTAGAGGCTCCAGATCGGCAGCCCGGTGGCCGCGTCGCGGCTGTTCGGCACGTTGGCGTCCACCTGACCGGTGATCCCGTGCTCCGGAGAGAACAGTGCCTTCAGGCGCACCTTCGGCGCCGCCGCGGCCAGCAGATCGACCCCTCGGCGGCCCTGGGCATCGATACCCGTCTGGTTGGTGATGAGCCCGATCGTGCGCCCGGACAGCGGCGCGAAATCCTCCGCGACCAGCCGGTCGAGACCGCTCACCGTCGGGCCCTCCGGCCGCGCGGACCCGTCGGCGGCGGGCGCCGCGGGCGCGCTCTCGGGAGCGAGCGCCACCGGGGGCTCTTCGCGGGGGGCGAACCGGGTACCGACCGCGGCGCTGATCCGGCGGCGCAGCTCGGCCACGTCGCCCTTGCCGTAGGGGTGCACGCGGTTGGTGAGCACGATCATGTACGTCTGCGTCGGCGGATCCATCCAGATGGCGGTGCCGGTGTAGCCGGTGTGGCCCACCGAGCCCATCGGGAAGAAGGAGCCCAGCGTCCGCGAGTAGGGCGAGGCCATGTCCCAGCCGAGCGCGCGCGTGGTCTCGCCGATCACGTGGGGCGAGAACATGGCCCGCACGGTCGATTCCTTGAGGTAACGCTTGCCGCCGAGCGCCCCGCCGGCCAGCAGCATCCGGCAGTAGCGGCTCAGGTCTGCCGCGGTCGAGAACACGCCCGCGTGACCCGCTACCCCGTGCAGCAGGCGCGCGTTGCCGTCGTGCACCACCCCGCGCAGCGGCCCGTGCGCGTTCACCACCTCGGTGGGCGCGATGCGCTTCTGCCAGCTCTTGGGTGGATCGAAGGCGGTGTCGCGCATGCC
The DNA here is from genome assembly GCA_035650715.1 of Candidatus Methylomirabilota bacterium. GTDB lineage: Bacteria > Methylomirabilota > Methylomirabilia > Rokubacteriales > CSP1-6 > CAMLFJ01. Next base: position 35,442 of record DASRHC010000071.1, read on the forward strand.
GAGCGGCGTGTAGAACGTGCGTTGGGCGAAGCGATCGAGACGCTCGCCGCTCACGCGTCGCACGAGCTCGCCGAGCAGGATGAACCCGGTGTCGCTGTAGAGGAACGTGGTGCTGGGCGCCACCGCGAGACCGGCGCGGGCCTGCAGCCGGGCCGCCTCCGGGAAGCCCTTGGCCATCGCCTCCCGGGACGGCAGGTCGGGCATGCCCGCCGAGTGCGTGAGCAGGCGCGCCACGGTCACGTCCTGGAACGCGGGGGTGTCGAACTCCTTCAGGTAGCGGCCGAGCGGGGCGTTCAGGTCGACCTTGCCCATCTCCCAGAGCTTGAGCACCGAGGGCGTGGTGGCGACCACCTTGGTGAGCGAGGCGAGGTCGAAGATCGTCTCGGCGGTCATCAGCTCGGGACGCGGGACCGTCGCGCGCCAGCCGAGCACCTTGCGATGCAGGATCTGATCGCGCTGGCCCACGACCAGGACCACGCCCGGCACTTCCGAGGCGGCCACCGCATCGCGGATCGCCTCGTCCGCCGCCTGCATCCAGGTCACCGGCTGTGCGAGCGCCGCCACGGGCGCGGAGAACAGGAGCAGGGCGACGACGACCAGGCCGGCGCGACGGCGCATGCCCTATGATACGCAGTGGCGGTCCGACCACGACGCGAAAATCAGGAGGGCGCGTGCTACGATTCGCGACGTGGCGCAGCGGGTCTTTGTCACGGGCGGCACCGGCTTCGTCGGGCGACAGGTGATTCGCGCACTTCTTGCGCACGGATTCCTCGTGCGATGCCTCGTGCGTCCCGGCTCCGAGCGCGCGCTGAAGGGCTTCGCGTCGATCGACCGGGTCCCGGGCGACATCATGGCGCCGGAGGGGCTGACGCCGAGCGTGGAGGGGTGCGCCGCCGTCGTGCACCTCGTCGGCATCATTCGCGAGCGCGCGGCGCGCGGCGTCACGTTCGAGCGGCTCCATCTGGACGCCACGCGGAACGTGCTCGAGGTCGCACGCAAGGCCGGGGTGCCGCGCTACCTGCACATGAGCGCGCTCGGCACTCGCCCCGCGGCCCGCTCCCGCTATCACCAGACCAAGTGGGCTGCCGAGGAGGCGGTGCGGGCCAGCGGGCTCGACTGGACCATCTTCCGGCCCTCCATCATCTTCGGGCGCGGCGACGCGTTCGTCTCGGTGCTGGGTCGCGTGATCCGGCGGCTCCCGGTCGTTCCCGTGCTGGGCGACGGCCGATACCGCCTCCAGCCGATCCCGGTGGAGCAGGTCGCGGAGGGCTTCGCGCGCGCGATCGGCACCCCGGCCGCCCGCGGCGCGACGTACGAGGTCGCGGGACCGGTCCCCTACGCCTTCGTGGACCTCCTCGATGAGATCGCGCGCGCGCTCGGTCGCCAGCGCGCCCGCACCGTCCACGTGCCGCTCGCCCCGGTGCGGCTGGCGACGCGCCTCCTCCAGGGGCTGCCGTTCTATCCCCTCTCGGTCGACCAGCTCACGATGCTCGAGGAGGAGAGCGTCGGCGACCCCGGCCGCTTCTTCGCCGACTTCGGACTGGCGCCCGAGCCGCTCCCGGTGGGCCTCCGCCGGATGTTCGCTCCCGCATGAGCCAGTGGCCGATGCGCGGGGCCTTCCCGCACCAGCATGGCGATGCGCGCAGCCTGATCGAGCGGATCGAGGCGCAGCTGCGGGAACGCCTCGAGGAGGCCATCGAGATGGCGGCCCTGAAGCTGATGGTCGACGCGCGCGCCCAGGCCGGGCGTCCGGCCCCCGACAGCACCAGCGCGGCCGACCGCAGCGAGTTCGAAGCAGCGAGCCGGGCCCTGCTGCTCCGCGTGCGCGCCCGCTTCCTGGCCGAGCTGCCGGCGGACCTTCGCACCCGCTACGACCAGGTCGAGGCCGCGGTCACCGACGGCAGCGAGGCCCTGGCCGGACAGGTCTTTCTCGCCCGCCAGCTCCCGGACTACTGGCAGCGCTTCGAGCGCTTCCAGCAGGAGGAGACCCAGGCGCGCCTGGCCGACGCCGACAAGCCCGGCTGGATCCGTCGGCTCTTCGGCCAGACGTAGCCCGGGCCGCAACCGGGCCTAGGCCGCACGCAGCCGGGCGACCGGCTCCGCCTCGCGTCTGAGCCCGGCCACCGCCCAGAGGTCCTCGCACTCCTCGAGCGCGCGCGTCCATTCCGCGTAGGCGTCCTGCAGCACGGCGCGCAGCGCGGTGAGGCGCTCCTCGGACCGCTCGATGTGGGCCTTCAGATCCGGCTTGAGCCCCGCCGCGGTACCCTCACCCGTCCGCACCGCGATGCGATCGATCAGCCGGTCGAGATCGTCCTGTAGCAGCCTGTCGAAATGGCTCATCCCGATACCTCCTGTGGGACTCGTATACTAAACACATGAATAGGATCCTGTCAAGTGATCGGCCGGCGCCCTTGACCCGCCCGCCGCCCGGCCCAAAGATGCGGCCCGTGCGAGAGCCACGCGCGGGGCGCGATGGTCGGCTCGTCCTGGTGGCCAAGGTCGTGCGGACGTTCTGCTACGGCTTCCTCGGCGTGCTGTTCCCCGTCTACCTGGCCGAGCACGGCATCGACGCGCGCGGCGTCGGGATCGCGGTCACGCTGACCCTGCTGGCCAGCGCGGGCATGACGCTCGTGATCCGCCGCCCCGCGGAGCGCTACGGCGCGCGGGCCGCCCTGCTCGCCCAGGCGGGCCTCATCGTGCTCTCCGCGCTCCTCTTCCTCACCACCGAGCGCGCGTGGCTCGTGGTGGCGGCCGCCATGATCGGCAACCTCGCGGTGGGCACCGGCGAGACCGGCCCGTTCCTCACCCTGGAGCAGATCGCGGTGACGCGCGCGACCCCGCGCGAGCGGCTGACCACCGTGCTGAGCCTCTACAACTTCGCCGGCTACGGCGCCTCCGCCCTCGGCGCCGCCGCGGTGGGCCGGGCGACCGCGGGCCCGCCGGTGCTGTTCGCCATCTTCCTGCTGAGCGGCCTCGTGCAGATCGTGGCGTACGCGCTGATGCGGCCCGGTCGCCCCGGCGCCGTCCGCCCCGGCGCCGTCCGCCCCGGCGCCGCCCCGGCCACGTCGTCGCGGCCCCTCATCCGTCGGCTGGCCGCGCTCTTCGCGCTCGACTCGCTGGCCGGCGGCTTCGTGCTCCAGAGCCTGATCGCCTACTGGTTCTACACGCGCTTCGACATGGACCTGGGCGCGCTCGGCTGGACGTTCTTCGGAACGCAGATCCTCTCGGGCTTCTCCCTCCTGCTCGCCGCGCGCCTGGCGCCCCGCCTGGGCCTGATCAACACGATGGTGTTCTCCCACCTCGTCTCCAACGTGCTGCTGATCGGGATCGCGCTCGCGCCCACCGCGCCGCTGGCGGTAGCGCTGCTGCTCGCGCGCCACCTGCTGTCACAGATGGACGTGCCCACCCGCCAGAGCTTCCTGATGCTCGCGGTCGGCGATGACGAGCGGGAGGCGGCGGCCAGCATCACGAACATGAGCCGGACGCTCGCGCAGTCGGTGAGCCCGGCGTTGACCGGATGGGTGATGGCGAACGTGTCGCTGGCCGCCCCGTTCTTCCTGGGCGGCGGTCTCAAGATCCTCTACGACCTGATGCTGTACGCGACCATCCGTCGCCTCGAGCCGCGGCGCTGATCCCCCGCCGGCGCGGGCGCCGACGCCCGCGTCAGCGGCGCGGGCGGCCCAGCATGCAGGAGATCTGGTAGCGGTGGCGCGCGATCCAGCGATAGACCGGCGGCGCGAGCAGCTCGATCCCGGGCAGCCGGAAGGCGTTGGCGAGCCAGCGCCAGCCACGCATGCGCCGCAGCACCTCGGGAATGGCCGCGTCACCGGCCAGCACCTGCCCGTCGGGCAGGATCAGCTGCATGGCCTCCATGCAGGCCCGATCGTCCATCCACGGGTAACGCGCGCGGCGCTCGGCCGCCTGGCAGGGCAGGAACTCGAGATGCCCGCGCACCGCCCGTCGTGAAATCCACGCGACGCCGCCGCGGCACAGGCCGCAGCCGGCGTCGTAGATGAGGACGGCCCGGGCGCGGTCAACCGAGGCCTGGGCGCGCTCCTCGAGCCGGGGGTCCATGGGTCGCCATTGTACTCCCCGCGGTCAGCGGTAGGCGCAGGGGGGCACCGCGGTGCGCCACGGCCCCTGCGTGAGGTGCCCCCCGGGGGGAAAGAGGCGCAGCTGCTCGGCGGGCTGCTGCGCGCGCACGCGCCGGCCGCGCAGGGTGAGGAAATAGCCGGCGCGCGTGGCATCGACGCCGAGGCGGCGGAGATCCTGCGCGTCCCGCGGCAGCGTGCGGCGCCGCTCCGTCACCAGCCGACGGGCCGCGGCGGGGCCGATGCCGGGCACCCGCAGGAGCAGCTCGTAGGGCGCCCGCTCGAGCGCGACCGGAAAGCGCTCGGCGTGGGCCAGTGCCCAGGCCGTCTTCGGGTCGTGATCGAGCGCGAGGTTGCCGTCCTCGGCGAAGACCAGCTCCTCCACCCGGAAGCCGTACTGTCGCAGCAGGTGATCGGCCTGGTAGAGGCGCCACTCGCGCGCGGCCGGGGTGGCCGGCAGACCCTCCATCGGGGTGCCCTCCACCGGCCGGAAGGCGCTGAAGTGCGCGTGGTGGAGCAGGCCCTGGCGCTCGAGGCGACCCACCACGCCCAGGATGTCCCGGTCGCGCTCGCCGCGCGCTCCCACGACGAACTGCGTGGTGGTGCCCGCGGGCGCGACCCCGGGACGTCCCTCGAGCCGCGCCTCGCGCGCCAGGCGCCCGGCCAGCATGAGGATGGGCAGCAGGTCGCCCGAGTAGTCCTTCTCGCGCGCCAGACCCCGCACCACCTCGTCGTTCGGCCCTTCGAGGTTGATTGACACGCGCGTCGCCAGGCGCGTCGCGGCGACCACCTGCTCGCGCTCCGCCCCGGGCAGCATCTTGACGTGCACGTAGCCGGTGAAGCCCTCCCGCTTCCTCAGGATCTCCACCGCCGCGAGCATGCGGTCCACCGCCCGTGGGGCCCGGCCGGGCACGCCGGAGGTGAGGAAGAGCCCCTGCGCGACGCCGGCCCGGTGCGATTCCATGAACGTGCGCGCGACCTCCTCCGGCGAGAGCGCGGTGCGCTTGACGCGGCCGCCGCAGAAGCTGGGGCAGTAGCCGCAGGACAGCGAGCAGGCGTTGGTCTGCATGACCCGCATGAGCGTCGTGGAGCCGCCCCCCGGCATGCGGACGGGCCGGAGGCCCACCGGGCCCTCGATGGTGCGGGCATGGACCGGCAGGCCGGTCTCGCGGTCGTCCGCCGCGGCCTCGCTGAGGATCCGGAAGCGCTGGGCCCGGTCCATGGCAGATACTAAACACCCGACGATGTATCCGGGTCAACACATCGGTGCGCCGGCCCGTGCGCTAGAATGCCCGGCCATGATTGGCCTCCGGCTCTCGGTCGCATGCCTGGCGCTCGTCGCGGCCGCGGCCTGCCGCCACGTTCCCGGGCAGGAGGTGCCGGACGTCCGCACGCCCCTGGTGGTAGTGAACGAGATGCTGAGGCTTGCTGACGTAACTGCCGGAGATACCGTCTATGATCTCGGGTCAGGCGATGGTCGCATCGTACTGGCCGCGGCCCGGGACCGGGGCGCTCGTGGCGTGGGCTTCGAGATCGATCCGGATTTGGTCGCGGAGGCGAATGCCACCGCCCGACGGCTCGGCCTCACCGACCGGGTGCGCTTCCGGCAGGCGGATCTGTTCGAGGCCGACCTGCGGGAGGCGACGGTGGTGACGCTCTACCTGTCACCCGATCTCAACCGGCGGCTCCGGCCGAAGCTGCTGGCCGAGCTCCGCCCGGGCGCCCGGATCGTGTCGCACGCCTTCGACATGGGGGACTGGGCGCCCACGCGCACGATCCAGGTGACGAGCAACCAGGGGACCCACACGCTGTACCTGTGGGTGGTGCCGGGGCGGTAGGGGGAACGGCGTCCCCCTCACCCCTGCCCTCTCCCCGGAGGGGAGAGGAGGAGAGGGGGATGGGGGGCTAGACGCCGGTGACGGCCTTGATGGCGTCGCGGGTGACCGAGACGAGGCGGTCGACCTGCTCCTCGCTCACGATCAGCGGCGGCGCGAAGAAGATGTGCTCGAGCCGCGCCCGCGTGATCACCCCGCGCTTGGTCATCTCGGCGAGCACGCGCGGGCCCACCTTCTTGTCGGCGCTGAAGGGCGCCTTGCTCGCGCGGTCCTCCACCAGCTCGATGGCGGCCAGCAGCCCCTTGCCGCCCCGGATGTCGCCCACGTGCTTGTGGTCGCCCAGCGCCTGCTGCAGGCCCTTGTAAAGCCGCGTGCCCATCGCGGCGGCGCGCTCCCAGAGCCGCTCGCGCTCCATGATCTCGAGGTTCCGGATCCCCACCGCGCAGCACGTCGGATGCCCGGAGTAGGTGTAGGCGTGCATCCACTTGTCCTCGGGCTTCACCTCGTCCATCATCTGCTTGATCGCCTTCGAGACCATGATCCCGCCGAGCGGCAGGTAGCCGGAGGACACGCCCTTGGCGAAGGAGACGATGTCGGGCAGCACGTTCCAGTGCTCCAGCGCGAACCAGCGGCCGGTGCGGCAGAAGCCGGTGATCACCTCGTCGGCGATGAAGAGCACGTTGTGCCTGTCGCAGACCTGCCGCACCAGCGGGAAGTAGTCGTCGGTCGGGTACAGCACGCCGCCACCGCCGTGGATCGGCTCGGCGATGAAGGCGGCCACCGTGTCCGGGCCCTCCCGCAGGATCGCCTCTTCCAGCAGGCGCGCGGCGGTCTGGCCCGCGGTCTCCCCCGGCTTCGCCCCCTCCTGCCGGTAGGGATAGCAGGTCGGAATGTGCACGAAGCCCGGCACGCGCGGCTCGAACATCTTCCAGTAGGCCGCCATGCCGGTCGCGCTCATCGCCTGCAGCGTGACGCCGTGGTAGGCGAGGGAGCGGGCGATGATCTTCACCTTGTCGGGCTTGCCCTTGGCCTTCCAGTAGAAGCGCGCGGTCTTGAACGCGGACTCGTTGGACTCCGCACCGCCCGACGTGAAGAACACCGCCTGCATGTTCTTGTAGGCGATGGTCATGAGCTTGGAGGCGAGCTCGATGGCCGGGAGGTTCGAGGAGCCGGAGTAGGCCGAGTAGTACGCCAGCTCGCGCATCTGATTGGCCGCCGCGTCGGCCAGCTCCGTCCGGCCGTGCCCGACGTTGACGTTCCACAGCCCGGCGAGGCCGTCGAGGTACTCGCGGCCGTGCACGTCGGTGAGCACCGCCCCGCGTCCCCGGACGTACACCATCGGCTCCAGGTGATCGCTCGGGTGGTGCAGCGGGTGGATCAGGTGGTCCTGGTCGTTCTTGATGAGCTGCGCGGCCTCGACCGGCATCGGACTCCTCCTACGGGCTCGGCTGGTGGTAGATGGACGTCGCGGGCGCGTAGGCCCGGTAGTCGCCTCCCGGGATCGGCACAGCGCGATCGAGCGGCCCCACGTACCAGTAGATGTACGCGGTCCGCTCGCGCCCGTCGCCGCTCCGGACCACGACCTCCC
>DASRHC010000072.1:0-21613 GCA_035650715.1 Candidatus Methylomirabilota bacterium
TGCGCAGCTTCCAGCTCCAGACCCTCGCGACGGCCAAGCCCCGTTCGCGGAAGCGCACCTATGCCTTCGCGTTCCGTAGCATGCGGACGCTGCGCTTCCTGCTGATCGCCCGGGCCGGTCGCCTGGCCCGGATCGACGGCCCTGGTTGCCTGAGTTATTTTCGGATCAGGGCTAGAAGCGCGTGATCCGAGTCGACAACCGCTCGACGCGTGCGATCGCGCTGCACCGGGTTTCTGGGTCGAAGAAGCTCGAATCGTAGGCCACGCGCCCGTCGGCTGCGATGCTGAATTCGATCACCGTGGCCGTCGCGATCTCCACACCGACCGCATTGAACGCGCGGAAGTCGATCCGCAGCGAATCGATATGGCGCCCGGTGTTGTGGAGCGTGCCCTGGAGCTCGCAGAAGCGGCCCGTCGCGGAGGGCACGAGCCGCTGGCTTTCGAGCACGACGCCGCCATCGCCATTCGTCGTGGTGCTCCCGGTGACCGACGAGCTGTTGCTGCTGCAGGCCACCTCGATGAGGCCCGCGAGGAGAATCCCGATGATCCGCGATGCCATGCTCGCCCCCTTCCCTAGTCGAGCGTGGACACAAGACTTCCGTCTACTCCTGCCTCCCCCACCACCAAGCGACCTTGAAGAGCTGCACCCCGTCGAACGCCTTGCCGAGCGGGACCGGGGGGTTGTGGCGCGCCGGGTTGAGCGGCGTGCCGATATAGGTCCCATCGGGGAACCGCTGGAGGAGCTTCACGGTCAGCCCGCGGTGCTCGGGCGGCTCTTCGAGCCACAGCGCCACGTACTTGTTGACCAGCTCGACCGGGCTCCGGCGCCACCGTTGGACACCGATGATGTCCCCGTCGTGGAACTTCGGCTCCATCGAGTCGCCTCGGATGCGAAAGCAGAAACTTGTCTCATCGCCCCACTGGCGGAAGATCACTGCGACGTCGCCCTCCAGGATCTCGGGGGTGATGTCGGCCGGCTGCCCGGCCGCGGCGCGCGCCTGGAGGATCGGGATCGCGCGGTACTGCGTCGCCTGACCGCGGAGCACCTGGGCTGCCTCGCGCGAGGCAATCGGCTGCAGCACGACCTCGCGCGGCCCTTCGGGCCCACGCATCGCCCCTTCGCCAGTTACCAGCCAGTTGATGCTGACGTTCGTAGCGCGCGCGATCCGATCGAGGACCGGCAGCTTGGGCATGTGGCCATGCTCATACCGACTCAACTGGGGGACCGATATCCGCGCGGCCTTCGCCACATCCTGCTGGCGTCGATCACCTCGCGCCTGCACGATGCGCGCGCCTATCTCATGGCCAGATAAGGCCATTAACCCGATGTTGCCGGAACAGATAAATCCGCTTGACAGTTGGTTACCGAAACAAGTAATATCCGCACCATCGTGGTTACCAAGACGGTTACCTCGCAGGAACGGCCCGGTACTGTCAAGCCCCTCTCGAAGCGCGAATTCCGCCGGCGGCTGAAGCAACTCGGCCTGTCGCAGCGTGGGCTCGCCGCCAGAATCGGGACCAGTCACACCACGATCTCGCGGGTGCTCAGCGGCGATCTCAAGTCCGCGCCCTGCTGGCGGAAGATCCACGCCTTCCTGGCCGATCCAGAACACTACACGCCGCCGTCGAAGGAGGACAGCGCCGCGTGACCCCGCCCACCAAGCCACCGGTCCGCGTCGAATCCCTCGGCCCCCCCATGTCGGTGCGGTTCACCCCGACGGACCGGGAGCAGCTCGAAGGCGAGGCGCGGGCGCGCGGGCTGGAGCCGGCGGTGTTCGTGCGGATGCTGGCCATGGACGCGCTGAGGGTGCTCCTGTCAGAGCAGGAGCGACAAGCCTCTCTCGGGATTCTCGGAACGGCCTTCAGAGCCTCTCCGCAGACTCTCGGAGCATCTCCGCAGATGCTCGCAGTGGCTGGGAGAGGACGGAGAGGCTGAGAGATGCCCACGCTCCTCGACGAGGCCCTCGCGATGATCCGCGGCGGCACGCCGCAGCGTCCGACGCACGCACACCTCCGCGCGCTCTATCAGGCGAGCCAGGATGACGTGGCCCGCCAGCTCGATGCGCAGATCGCCCCGCTCGTGCGGGCGGCGACGCGGGTCGCCGAGACGATGACGGTGCACGAGATCGGGTGCGCGTGTCCGCTCTGCGAGCTCCTGCTGGCGATCAAGCAGCTCCAAGGGGGGGCGGCGTGACGGACCAGGCCTTCGCCCTTGCCACCGACCGCTGGCCCGTGACCTGGCTGCATCTCTGGCCGATCCCCGGTGCCTGCATCGTGTCGTGGACGGCCCAGATCGCGCCCTGGGCCACGGTGACGCGGGTCAGCACTGTGCTGGTGTGGTCGTGAGCTTGGTTGCCCTGCTCCGCCTCGTCCTCCTAGCCGCGGCCGTCTACGTCGCCGTGGTGGTGCTGACGAGCCTCCAATGACCCTCCTCGCCGTCGCCGAGTGGTCCTGGCCGGTCCTGAGCCTCGCGGCCATCGTGCTCGCCTACGTCGTCACGGTGTGGCTCTGGATCGAGGAGTGGCGCCGGTGACCCCCGCGGCCGCCTATATCGCAGCATGGGATCGCTGGTGCGACCAGGGCGGGCCGCTCCCGCGGCGGCCGCGGTTCCGGGTCGGGTCCTTCGAGGTGGTCATGATCCCGCTCGAGCGTGGCCGGGCCGGCCTGGAATTTCGGGGCGAGATCGAGGATACGCACGTGCCCGCGCTCCTCGCGTGGGTCGCGGCGCAATTCGGGCTGATGCCGGCGGCAACCGAGGACGCACCGGCGCTCCGGGCGATCGACGCATGAGCCCGGCCTTGGACGACGTGACGCTCACCGAGCAGGCAGAGCGTGAGCGCACCTGGCAGATGATCCGGCGCTGCGCGTACAGCCAGGCGGGGCCTCGGAAGGGTGGACGGGACAGCGAGGCGGTGCGGTGGGCGCTCGATCAGCTGGTGCCCCGGTGGCGCCAGCTCCCGGGATGGTGGAGAGAGGGGGCGGAATGAACGCGCTGCTCGACCAGACGGGGAACGGGGGACGGCCATGAAGGGGTTCGTCGTGCTGAGCGGGAGTGGGCGGGCGCTGTGCCTCGACAGCCCCGGCTCGCCGCGATCCGCGATCCTGGTCCCGGTCTATGACGCCGACGCCGTCACGGTATTCCCGACCATCCAGCAGGCGGAGGCGGCGATTCGGCGCACGAAGCGGATCTCGTATCTCCCGACCGCGCGGGTGGTCCCGCTGGCGGAGGTCGGGGCGTGCTCCTGACGGTGGCCGCGAGGAGGTGACCCCCCATGCAGATTCAGCGATCCACGCGGCCGCGGGCCTACGAGATTCCGTCCGAGCGCCTGGGGCTGCGGTTCTTGAGCCCCGAGCGACCGCCGCGCCCGGCGCGACCGGGCTGGTTCCGCCGGCTCTTCCGGCGGCGCGCCGATCGCGTGACGGCGGCGGCGTGAGCCGGCTCGTGGAGGCGGCGGTCCTGGTCGCGGCGATCGGGCTCTGGTGGACGGCGCTGTGGCTGGTGGTGGGCTGGTAAGCACACGGATGACAGGCGGCGGGCGGGCCGTCGTGGGGCCGCGCGGGGCGACCTGAGACCGGCGCCGGGCCCGCCCCCACGTCGGGCTCCTGCCGGCGTGGCGAACCCCGGCGACGGACCCCGCATTCAACCACGACGGAGGAGACCCCCATGAACGCACTGGAAACCCTGACCGAGATCACGGACCTCAAAGGACGATTGCTCCGGTTCCCGGCCGCCCTGGCCGAGGCCAGGCGCGAGGCCGCGGATGCGGCGCGTCTGGTCGAGAACCTCAAGCAGTCGCTCGCCGAGCACGAGGCGGAGCTGCTGCTCATGGTCGCTGCCGAGACGACCGCCGAGGGCAAGCCGAAGTTCACGAACGAGGCCGCGCGGAAGGCGGAGGTCACGCGGCGGCTCGGGAGCCAGTCCTATCTGGCACTCACCGAGCAGATCGCCGACGCCGAGCTGGCGCGGCTCCGGGCCGACATCGAGGTCCGGCGGCTTGAGGACGAGCACCGCGCCGCCGTGGCGGTGAAGGATCTGGTGTGCCGGGAGGTCGACCTCCTGGTGCACGGGCGCTGAGCGATGGCCCAGCACGCGCCTCGCTCCATCGAGACCCATCCCACGACGGAGGAGACCCCCATGGCCAATAGCAAGCACACGGTGCCTACCCGGCCGACGGCCCTGGCGCCGACCGCACCTGATCCCAAGCTCCCGGTGCACCTGCAGCCGACTCCGCCGGCGGGCGTGCCGATCACCTCGGAGGAGTGGGCGGCGATGCCGCCAGAGGAGCGGCAGGCGGCGCTCGCGTTCCTCCAAGAGGAGACGCGCGAGACGACGCGGGGCGTGACCGTGACGTTTCCGCGCATCAAGTACCCCACCAGCGGCTCGAGCTTCTGGGAGGTCCCGACCGCGACCGGCGAGCCCGAGGCCACCAAGGCGATCGAGGGCGTGGTGGTCTACAAGATGCCGGTCCGGGCCTACTGGCCGGTCGGCGCGGAGGTGGGCAACAACCCGCCGACCTGCCGGTCGCGCGATGCGATCGTGCCCGACGAGGATAGCCCGGAGCCCCAGGCGAAGCGGTGCGCCGAGTGCCCGTACTCGCGGTTCGGCTCCGGGAAGGACGGCCGCGGGCAGGCCTGCAAGCAGCGGCTCAACACGTTCGTCCTGCTGACCGGCGAGTCGCTCCCGACCCTGATCTCGCTCCCGCCCACGGCGCTCCGGCCGTTCGGCGAGTACGCCGTCCAACTCCGGAAGGCCAACCTGCCGCTGGTCAGCGTGACGACGATCTTCGGGCTGCAGGACGCCAAGTCGAGCGGCGGGATCTCCTACAAGGGGATCGCGCTCAAGGTCGGCCGCCGCCTGAGCTTCGCGGAGATGAAGGCCGCCCGCGCGGTGCGCGAGGCGTTCGAGTCGGCGATGGCCCAGCGAGGAATCCAGGTGGAGGAGGCCACCGAAGAGCCGGCCGAGGGCAACGGCCACGCCGGGACGCAGTACTAGGTCACCCGCATGCCCCTGGACGACGAGGCGGTCGGCGACGTGCTGGACGCGCTGACGCGGCACTGTGCCGACCGCCTCGCACCCCGCGAGTACGACTTCGTCCACGACCTCGCCGCGCAGCACGAAGCCGGAACGTTGCGGCTCACCGACCGGCAGCGGGCCTGGCTCGACGCCATCGCCGAGCGGCTCCTGGGGAAGGGGTAAGCCATGCGCCACATCGCGTTTATCGGAGACCTGCACCTCTGCGAGCGGAGCCCTCGGTTCACGCATGCGCTGGACGTGCTGGACTGGGTGATCGCCGACCTCCATGGCGTGCAGGCGGAATGGGGGCGGCCGCCTCTCTCGATCGTGTGCTGCGGCGACCTGGTCGAGGGCGCCCCGAGCCCGCGGGAGTGGCAGGCACTCCTCACGCGGGTGCGCCGGCTCATGACGATCGCCGACCGCGTTGTCCTGATCCAGGGCAACCACGAGGCGCCGGATGCCCTGCGCCTGTTCCACGGCGAGACCGACCCGGATGACCGACTGCTCCCGTCCGTGACGCCGGTCTGGAACACCGTCGAGACGATTCGGTGGCCAGAGGCCGTGCTGATCGCCATCCCATACCCTCGCCTCGGTCGGCCGCCGTTCGCCGATTGCGTGGGGGACTCGATTGCCGACGGCCAGCGCCTCGCGGCCGAGACGATCACCCGGGCCATCCAGACCGCCGTCCGCCTCTACCGACCGAAGCCGGTGCTGGTCGCCGGCCACGTCACCGTCGAGGGCATGACAACCCGGGATGCCGAGTTCGAGCTGCACAGCGGCACGGAGGTTGTCGTGCCAGTGTCCGCCTTCGACGGTGTGGCGCTCGGCGCGGTCGGCCACATCCACCGGGCCCAGGACGTCGCGCCGCAGGTGATTGGCGTCGGGTCGCTGATCCGGCACTCATTCGCCGAGGCGAAGGACGCGAAGAGCTACACGCTCGCCCGCATTGCGGAGGGCGCGGTGACGTGGGCGCGGCGGCCGGTGCCCGCGCGGGCGATGATCCAGCTCCACGAGACATGGCCCAGCGATCCGCAGTCCGTCAGCGACGTAGCCGCAGAGATCGAGAGGGGGACCGAGATCAAGGTGATCGTCGAGATTGCCGAGGACCAGGTCGGCACGTTCGACCCCACGGTGTTCGACCCGATCCGTGAGGTCGCGGCCTACTTCGTGCTCGAGAAGCGTGTCCTGGCCGTGCAGCGGACTCGGGCCGCCCAGCTCGCCGCGCGGACCTCGCTGGCCGAGCAACTGACCGCCTGGGCCGAGGCGACGGGGCAGGGACTCGACCCCCCGCGTCGTGAGCGCCTCCGCCAGAAGCTCGATGGGCTGGAGTCCGCATGACGAGCGAGCTCCGGGCCGTCTTCTTCCGGTCCGCCTATGGCGACGATGCCGCCTGGCACGCCGCGATCGCAGCGTGTCGGCGGGTCGTGGCGGGCGAGGGCCGGTCGGCCGAGCTCATCGAGGAGGCGGGGGTCGTGTGGCTCCGAATGGGCGCACACCGGAGCCGGACGCAGCGGCCGCGCTCGGCCGAGGCCCAGGCGGCATGACGACCTGGGGCCGCGAGTCGATCCAGTTGGAGCGGCTCTGGACGATCTTGAGCGCTCATCGCGGCGAGGCCGAGGCGATCACCAGCCAGGCGCTGACGCGGCTCCTCGGACTGCGGGAGCGGGACGGGCGGTCGATCCGGGAGGCCGTCAACGCGCTCATCGAGCGGGGCTGCCCGATCGGGAGCGCCGTGCGGGAGCCGTACGGCTACTTCTGGATCGTCACCGAGGACGAGCTGGACGCGTGTGTGGCGCAGTACCGGTCTCGAGCCGCCTTCAATCATCAGAAGGCGGACAACCTGATCGCGGCGTTCCGGGTCGCGACGGAGCCCGGCGCGGCTCGACAGGTGGAGTTGGCGCTGTGACCGACATTGCGATCGCAGCGAGATCCTGTGAGTGCGGGTGTGGACAGCCAGCCCCGATCGCGACGAAGACCCCGCCGTGCGTAAGGCCCGAGCATCTGTTCCCGGGCACAAATGCCGAGAACCTGGCCGACGCCAGGGCGAAGGGGCGGACTCGAAATCAGTTCACGAAGGAGCGGTGCGCGTGATTCTTCATCGGCTAACGCACGTCGGGAGTTACGCCTTTCCCCGCGAGATCACCCTTGACTTCACGGGGCTCCCGTCGCTGCTCGCCCTCCACGGCGCAAACGGCAGCGGTAAGACTACGACGCTCGACGTGATCACGGCCGGACTCTATGGGCAGATGGCCTATCGACAGGGGGCGTTGACTCGGCACTTCGCGACGAAGGGGCACGTCACCCTAGAGTACGAGTTGGACGGCGTGGCGTACCGCAGCCGGTTACTCGTCGATCCGACCATCGAGCGCACCGAGGCGACACTCGTGCGGTTGGACGGCGACACCGAGACGGTGCTCGCGGGTCCGCTCGTGCGCGACTTTCGCCGAGCCGCGGAAGCTCTGATCGGTCCGCTTGAGTTGTGGTTGTCCAGCGGGTACAGCGTCCAAAGTGGGCTCGGGGCCTTCCTGCGCCTCCCCCGGGCGGAGCGGAAAGCGCTCCTGGTTGAGCTGCTCGGCCTGCAGGTCTACCCACGGCTGGAGGCCGCCGCGAAGGACCGCGCCCGCGCGACGGAGGCGACGCTCGCCGGGCTGCGCGCGCGGGTGGCGGAGCTGGAGGCGCAGGTGACCCGGCGCGGGGCCCTCGTCGCCCAGGCGGAGGCGCTCCGCGAGCGCCTCACGGCCGGCCGGACCGCGCTCAGGACGGTGGAAGCCGCCATCGACGCGGCCCGCGCGACGGTGGAGACCGCCCAGGTGGCCATGGCGGCCTTCGCCCCGGTGGTCGCGCAGGCAGACGCGCTGGCCCGCGAGTGCGAGCTCCTGGCCGCCCAGGCCGCCGACCTCGAGCGCCGGCGCGCGAACAACGCCGCGCTCCTCCGCGAGCGCCCCGTGATCGAGGCCGCGGTCGCCGAGGCGGCCCAGCTCCAGGCCGAGCTGGCCACCCTGGACGCCGATCTGGATGCCGCCCGCCGGGCCATGCAGGTCGTCCAGGAGACGCTCAGCCGGCGCGCGCTGGTCGAGCGCGACCTGGCCCATGCCCGGACGACCCGCGAGCGCTTGGCGCGGCAATCCGGCCTCCTGGCGGCCGTCCCGTGCGAGGGGGCCGGTCCGTACGCGGGGTGTCCGCTGCTGGGGGACGCCCAGGCGGCCAAGGCGACGCTGCCCCAGGCGGTCGACGCGGTGCTCGGCCTGGAAGCGCGCCTCGCCGAGCTTCCGACTGCCGCCCCCGACGATCCCACCGCGGCGCTCCAGGCCGCCCGATCGGACCGGCAGCGCCGGCTGGCGAGGCTCGCGGAGCAGACCGCGAAGGCCGGTCCCCTCGTCGCGGCCGAAGCGCGGCTCGATGAGCTGGCCCAGGCGATCCGGACGACGACCGCCGCCCGCGAGGCCAAGGCGGCACAGCTCGAGGCGGCCCGGGCGCAGCTCGCGGAACGGCCCGACCGCGAGGCGGCCCTTCGGGCGGCCCAGCAGGAGCTCGCGGCCCTCGAGGCCGAGCGTCGCCGCGCCGCCCAGGCCATCGGTCAGCTCGAGCGCGAATGCGGGCAGGTTGAGGGCCAGCTCGCCGCCCTGGACGCCGCGGTCGCCGCGCTGGCCGACGCGCAGGGCGCCCTCGCGCCGGCGTCCGAGGACCTGGCGGACTGGGCGTTCCTGACCAAGGCCTTCGGGCCGACGGGGATCCCCGCGCTCCTGATCGACCAGGCGCTCCCGGAGCTCGGGCGCCTGGCCACGGACCTCCTCCGGGAGTGCTACGGGGAGGAGGTCTTCACGATCGCGCTCACGACCCAGAAGGCCTCGACAGCCGGCGACAAGCTGCTCGAGACGCTCGACGTCGTGGTCCGACGCGGCGGCACGCCGATCGATGCCGCGCTCCTGAGCGGGGGCGAGGCGGTGCTCGTGAGCGAGGCGCTCTCGCTGGCGCTCGCGTTGTACACCGCCTCACGCGCGGGGCGCGCGATCCAGACGCTCCTCCGGGACGAGGTGTCGGCGCCACTCGATCGGGACCGGGCGCCGGCGTATGTCCGGATGCTCCGGCGGGCCGCGCAGATCGGCGGCTTCCGGCATGTCCTGTTCGTATCGCATAACGAAGACGCCATTGCCGGCGCGGACTGCGCGATTGAGGTAGGCAACGGATGTCTCACCGTCGTCTAGACCCGAACGTGGCGATCGCCTTGTACGAGCAGGGCTGGACACTGTCGACGTCGGCGTGGCTGTGGAGGTCCGTGCCGGAGGACCTCCATGTCGAGTGAGACTGTGACGTTCACCGAGTGGGTCGCGGTGCAGATCCGCCGATGCGGCGACATCGAGACGTTCGCCGGACTGGCCGGGGTGTGTGACACGAGCGTGATCGCCTGGCGGGACGGCCGGGCACTCCCGATGCCGGACAAGATCGAGGAGCTCGCGACGGCGACGGGGACCGCCGAGTCGTGGCTCGCCGCGCTGGTTCACGAGGCGCGGAAGATCCAGGCGGTCCGACGGCGCGCGGCGTGGGCCCGGAAACCATTGGCCCGCGTCACGCCGTCACCCTCGGACACCGTGGCCGCCCCGCCCGATCAGCACGTGGCATGATGCGCCAGCGCGTCCAGCATACTGCACAGTCGACAGCCGGCGGGCGGCCACCGGCGCGCTGTCCCGCGTGCGGGCGCCCGACGCGCGATCCGGCCGAGCGGTTCTACGCGTACCTCCTCCGGGTCTTTTCCGCCGATCCCGTGGCGCACGGCGTGGTCGTGGACGCATTCAAGGCTCTGGAGCGCGCCGAGGCGGAGGGCGGCCCCGGATGCCCGAATCACCTGGACGCCTTCCTGGCCATGTGCCGCGAGGTCGTGGCGACCTATGGGGCGGCGTGATGGCGCGCATCCGGACGCTGAAGCCCGAGGCCCTGCAGCACCGCAAGGTCGGCCGGCTCTCGGACCGCGCGTTCCGGCTCTGGATCGGGCTCATCACGCAGGCCGACGACGAGGGTCGCCTGATCGTCGACCCTGAGCAGTACCGCGCGCTCTTCTTCGGGTACCACGCGCGGACCAAGGTCGGAGACGTGATCGCCGCCCTGGATGAGGTCGCGGCGACCGGGCTCATCATCCAGTACGAGCACGAGGGCGTGCGATACCTCGCCTTCCCATCCTGGAAGGATCACCAGCGCATCAACCGACCCAGCGAATCGGCGCTGCCAGGGCCGCGCGCGCAGGGCTCCGTGATCGTTCACGGAGCGTTCCGTGAACGTTCAGTGAACGGGCACGGAGAGATCACGGAGGATTCCGTGACCGTTCACTCCCTCGCGCGCGCGCGCGGATCGGATCGGATCGGATCGGAGGGGATCGGAGGGGATCGGATCGGAAGGGAAGGGATCGGAGGGGAGGGGACCGGGGAGGGGACGGCCGCCGCGGCGGGCGCGGCGCCCACCCCAGCCCCCGAGCCGGCCTGGGGGACCGTGGAGGCGCTCGTGGCCCTGTACAACGCGGCCGTGCCGCCGGAGCTCCCGCGTGTGCAGTCGCTCTCGCCCGCGCGCCGGCGGAAGGCGGCCGCCGCGCTCCGGCTGTTCCCAACGCGGGCGTTCTGGGACCAGGTCTTTCGCGAGTATGGGCAATCGGCGTTCCTGCGAGGGCTCCAGAACGGGCCTGGGCACGAGAGCTTCCGCGCAGACTTTGACTGGCTCTTGGCCAAGGGCAAGGACGGCACCGAGAACGTCGTGAAGATCCACGACGGGAAATACCGCGATCAGCCGCCGGGCCGGGCGGGGATCAGCGGGAAGACCGCGCGGACCGTGCGAGGCCTGCAGGCGTGGGCAGCCGGGAGCGCCGCCCGGACATGACCGACGCCGACCGCCCTCGGTTCGCGGCCGTGCTGACGGCGCTCGGGGAAGTGTACGACCGCGAGGTGACGCCGACGCTCGCGGGCGTGTACTACGCGGCGCTGGCCGAGTACGACATCGCGACCGTGGAGCGCGTCGCGCAGCAGGCGATCCAGACGTGCCGGTTTTTCCCGAAGCCGGCCGAGCTCCGAGAGCTGGCGGGGGGGCGAGTCGAAGACCAGGCTGAGCTCGCTTGGGTGGCATTGCTGGATCGCTTCCGGGCTGACGCCTGGCGCGCCGCGCTGCCCGACGACCCCATCACGCAGGCCCTGGTCCGCGTGCACTGGGGCTCGATCGAGGCGGCGGCCGACTGGTGGGCGCGATGCCCCGATGTCGAGCTCCACGTCAAGCATCAGGACTTCGTGCGGCTCTATGCGCTGTATGCGCAACGCCCGGCTCATGAGCGGCCCGCGTTGCCCGGGACGCGGCCGGGGAAGGCCCTGGCGGATGCCTCTCGCGCCTGAGGTGATCGCGCGGACGGGCGTGGGCCCTGACGCCGAGGCGCACTACCGGTGTCGCGCGTGTGGCTGGACCTGGTCGCACCGGGTGGGCCGCCCGACGGCGTGCCCGATGCCGCGGCTGCACCAGAAGCGGCGCCGCGACCCGAGCACGCGCCAGCGGTTCGAGCTGTCACGGTACCCCGTCGATCGCGAGAAGGTGCGCGTCTACCTCGAGGCCTGTGCCGCGAAGGGCTATGCGGTGCCGGCCGCGAGTGAGCTCGCGGTGGACGTGACGAAGTATCTCGACGAGCTCAAGGCCCGGGCCCTGGTCGGCGAGCTCGAGCACGCGTGGGCGGTGGCCGGCGGGCCGTCGGCGGCGCGCGAGTCCGGTGAGGACGAGCCGTGAGATCGAGGCCGCGCGTGTCTGACCGCACCGATCCCGCCGCCGCGAAGGCCTACGAGGCCGTCCGGGACGCGCGTGACCGGGCCTCGCGGGCCCGGGCCGCGGCAGTCGGATTCGTGCCGGGCCGGCGGAAGGCGCCGACGCCGGTAATCGGTGCGCCGGCAGCCCCCACGACCTGGTCCTGCTTCGTGCCCGGCGAGCCGAAATCCATGCAGACGGGCTCGATCCGGCGCTTGCCGAACGGCCGCGCGTTCCCGGCACGGCGGCACACGGACTGGGGGAATCGCGTGGCCCTGGCGGCTGCGCAGGCGCGCCCGGCTGCGCTGTTGGAGGGGCCGCTGGCGGTCACCGTGACGGTGTTCCGGTCTCGGCCGAAGGCGGCGAAACGGGCCGTGTGGCCGGTGACCCGGCCGGACTTGGACAACGTCCTCAAGGCTCTCGATGTGCTCCAGGGGCTCGTCATGCGGAACGACGCGCAGATCGTGCGCGTGGTGGCGGAGAAGCGGTACGCCGCGGACAGTCCCGGCCTCGCGATCACCGTGACGGCGCTGGAGCCGAGTGCGTGACGCAGACCGTCCACGCCGCCGATCTGTTCTGCGGCGCCGGGGGCACCTCGACCGGACTGCTCCGGGCATGCGAGCGCCTGGAGCTGCGCGTCGATCTTCTCGCGGTGAACCACTGGCAGACGGCGATCGACACCCACGCGGCGAACCACCCGCACGTCCGCCATGTGTGTGCGTCGGTCGAGTCCCTGGACCCGCGGACGGTGATCCCGGGCGGTCGGCTCGACCTGCTGGTGGCGTCGCCGGAATGCACGCACTTCGCGCACGCCCGTGGGGGTCGCCCGGTGCAGGATCAGAAGCGCGCGAGCGGCTGGCATCTCCTGCGGTGGCTGGAGCTCCTGCGCGTCGAGACGGTGCTGATCGAGAACGTTCAGGAGTTCCGCGACTGGGGTCCCGTTGGGGCGCACGGCAAGCCGCTGGCCTCGCGGAAGGGGGAGACTTACCAGGCGTTCCTGACGGCGCTCCGGTCGCTGGGGTATCGCGTTGAGCATCGCATCCTGAACGCGGCCGACTATGGGGCGGCGCAGTCGCGCAAGCGGCTGTTCATCGTGGCGCGGCGGGGATCGAAGCCGATCCCGTGGCCGGGGCCCACGCATGCGGCGCAGGCGACGTTCGACGGGCGCGCGCCGTGGCGGCCTGCGCGCGAGATCATCGACTGGTCCCTCGTGGGCGAGAGCCTCTTCGCGCGGCGGCGGCCGCTCGCGCCGGCGACGATGCGGCGGATCCTGGCCGGGCTCACACGGTTCGGGGGGCCGGCGCTTCACCCGTTCCTGGTGGTCCTGCGGAACCACGCGGCGGCGCGCTCGCTGGATCGGCCGGCGCCCGCGCTCGCTGCGAACGGCCAGCACCTCGCGCTCGTCGAGCCGTTCGTGCTCTCGCAAGCCAGTGACGGAGCCCCTCGTGGGGTAAGCCGTCCGCTTCCCACGATCGCCACGAAGGGCGCGGTCGCCCTGGTCGAGCCGTTCGTGCTCCACGTGAACCACGGGGACAACGGTCGCGAGAGTGGGCGGGGCAATGGCGGGCGCGTGCGGTCGATCGAACGGCCCTTGCCGACGGTCACGGCTGGCGGAAACGGCCTCGCGCTCGTCGAGCCGTTCGTGATCCGATTCTTCAGCGAGCGCCCCGGCCAGTGTCCGCGGGTCCACTCGATCCGCGAGCCGCTCCCGACGGTCACGTCCCGCGGCGCCTGCGCGCTCGTGGAGCCATTCACGGAGCCGCTCGATACCGTGACGTCGAAGGACCGGTTCGGGCTCGTCGTCGACGACCGCGTCCTGGACGTGCGGTTTCGGATGCTGCAGCCGCACGAGCTCGCCGCTGCGCAGGGGTTCCCGACGGGCTATCGGTTCTCGGGCACGAAGCAGGACGCCGTGAAGCAGATCGGCAATGCGGTCGAGGTGCACCAGGCGGAGGCGCTGTGCCTGGCGTTGCTGCGGGAGTACGCGCGGTGACGCTCGACGCGTTCGCCCATGCCAGCGCCGTCGCCTCCGCCGTCGCCGACGCTCGCGCCGACGCCTGCGCCAGCGCCCACGCCCTCGCCAGCGCCCGCGCCGTCGCCCACGCCCTCGCCAGCGCCCTCCCCTCCGCCGCCGCCAGCGCCCACGCCGCCGCCAGCGCCCACGCCGTCGCCAACGCCCGCGTCGCTGCCTGCACTGCCGTCAACGCGGCCGCCATCATCACCCCACACCGACAGGAGCGGATCGCATGGTGACCCTGACGTTCGCGGAGCCGGGCTACGTCGAGGACCCCTACTGGCCGGAGCGGCATCAGCTCGTCGATCTCGAAAAGCGCAGCGGCGTGAATCGCGCCCGCACGCAGGCGAATCGCCGCCGGGCGCTCCAGGCGCAGCTCGAGGAGCAGGGGATGACGCTCGAGGACTGCGAGGCGCTACGCGTGGTCGCGGCCCGGCCGTTCCACACCGATGCGCAGGGCCGGATCGTGATCCCCGCGGAAAAGATGCTGGCGTGCCTCGTGAACGCCTGCGACATTGCGCCGGCGAAGCTGCGCGTCTCGAACCTGCGGACCGCTCTCACCGTGAGCGACTTCGTTACCGATCGGACGAAGCCCGACGGCGTGTGGGAGCGCTTCGTGAAAGTCACGCTGGGCACGGGCGCGAAGGCGAGCCACCAGAAGGGCCTCCGGCGCAACGAGTACCTGCGGAACTTCACGGCGGTCGGGACAATCCGCGTGGAGCCGGACATGGTCGAGCCGAAGGCGGTGCTGGCGCTGCTGGCGTTCGCGGGGCGCGCGGTGGGTGTCGGCGCGTCGCGGAAGATGGGCTGGGGGCGGTTCGCCGTCGATGGGACTGTCGAGGTGCGATGAGATGAATGGCTCGCGGTGCGTGTTCGTCCTCCCGCCCGCGCCTGAGGCCGAGCCGGACCTCCGGCCCAGGCTCCAGGCGAGCCTGTCGAGTGGGGCGGCGTGAGGCGGGTGAGCGGATGGTCTGGGGCCGGCGGCGGCGCGCGGCGCACCGGCAACGGGGTCAGGATCTCGGAGCAGCCACGCCTGGGAGGGCTCTCATGCTGACCTACTGGCTCGACGTGGACGGGGACGGCTGGCGGGGTTGGGCCTGTACGCACGATGGCCGGCGGTACCGGGAGTGGCGCGTCTGGGTGCGCGATCTGGCGGCGCTCCCGGCGAGCGCGCGGGTCTACCTGGCCGGGGCACGCTGGCGCCGGGAGATGGCGGCATGAGCCGGGGGCCGTGGTGACTGTCCGGACCGCGCCGGCATTGCTGTGGCGGGCGGCGGGCGAGCCCCCGGCCAAGTGGCCGCTCGAGTCAGCGTCGGGTGTCTGCGCGACCTGTGGCGACTCGCTCGGGGCGGGCATCCCGGTCGAGGCGATCGCCGGGGAGACCTTTGCGATGCACGCGGACTATCTCCGGTACGGGACACACGTGTGTCCGGCGTGCGGATGGCTCTACTCGGACGCCAAGCAGCACCACCGGAACGTGCTCGCGGTCGGGGAGCGGCTCTGGTGGCCGATGCTCGGCGCGGAATCGGCGACGGCGGCGCGGCCAACCTGGGCGGCGCTCCTGCGCGAGGTCGCGGCGACCCAGGCGCCGGACACGGTCTTGTCGGGGGTGCTCACGACGGACCCGAAGCCGCGGTGCTGGCCGCGCGCCCGGCTGGCCAGCGTGGGCCGCTTCGGGCTCTACGTGCATGCGCCGGACTGGGACACAAGCCAGTACGTCGGCGCGCCGCTCGCTGACGTGCTCACGGTCTCGGCGCTGACGGCCCAGGCCGTCGCCTGGGGCTTCAGCAAGCGGCGCTGCGCGCATGGGCTCCTTGCGGACTACACCCGGGTCGTCACGCGTGGGGCCCCGGCATGGAGTCTGGAGCAGCAGCTCCGGCCGTGGCGCGGGACGCCGGCCGGGCTGATCGGGATGCTGATCACGCCGGCCACAGGAGGAGGCACGGATGGATGCGCTGGAGACGCTGATGCGGACGCTGGCCCCGGCGGAGACGAAGGCCGTGGACCTGCTGCGCTTCTGCTTGGAGACGTACAACACGAAGGACGGGACGGGGCTGTTCACGGGCCCCGCGCGGTACGCCGTGCTGCAGGAGCGGGCCGCCCTCGCCGCGGTGCAGGCCCGGAGCCTGCGCCAGTGGTGGGCGATCCTGCTCCGGCGGCTCCGGTGGCCGATCCCCCCGAGCGCGACGGATGAGACGCTGCTCGCGCTGCTGACCGATCCGGACGACGCGGCCGTGCTGCGCGTCCTGGCCCTCGACACGGCGAGCGTCCTAACGCTCGCGCGCTATCAGCACACCACTGACCGGACGGCGCGCCGCGCAGGCCGCGCGCCGATGGCCACGGCGGCCGATGCCGACGCGGCCGGAGGGCTGTTCGCATGACGCTGCCACGGGTCCGGGCCATCCTCGAGGCCGTGCGGCCGATCGCGCACGGCGACACGCTCACCGGGATCGACAACGCGACCAACACACGGCTGTTCATGCGGACGGGCATGCTCCTCGACGGCAAGCCGGCCCGCGTGCCGGATCTCAGCGAGAACGCGCTGCGCGCCGTGATGGTCCGCCGGCCACTCCACGATCACTTGCTGACGACGCTCGGGCTCGGGGCCGCCTCGATCCCGCAGAGCGTCCTGAACCTGCTCTTTTCGGGCGGCAACATGGCCAGCGGGGCCAAGGCCCCGAGCGACGAGGTGGGACTGGGCCATGCGGTGCGCCGGGTCTACCCGAGCCTGGCGCTCCTTGGGGGCGCGGTGGACGGCTTCGTGCTGCCGCGCTCGCGGCTGCGCCTGTCGGCCTGGCCGGTGGCCGCGGAGTATGCGTGGGCCCTGGCGCACGTGGCCCCCGATCTGGTCGAGGCGGCGCGGACGGTGAGCATCTTCGATCTCCTCGCCGAGGAGACGCGCACCCGGGGGACGGGAGCCGAGTCAAGCGGCAATCAGATGCTCTACACCTACGAGACGCTGGCGGCGGGGACGCGCGTGGTGGTGGAGTTCACGCTCGACGCCCACACTCCGCCGGAGGTGACCGGGGCCCTCGCGGTGGCGCTCGAGCAGTGGGACGGGTTCCTCGGCGGCCAGGGCCGTCAGGGGCGCGGCCGCATGGTGTTCGCGGAGCGGCCGGCACTCGATCCCGGGCCGTATCTCGACCATCTCGCGGGGCATGCCGACGCGTTGCGGGAGGGCCTCGTCACCGGGCGGCTCGGGACGGAGCGCGTCCTGTGCGCCCCCTGAGCCACGTGCCCCAGAATTTTCGACCGCACGCCGAGCGGCTCCGGACGACGGGGGTGCCGTGCGTGATCCGGGCGACGCTCGGGACGCCCTACGTGCCGGCCGAGCCGGATGGGGCCGTGCATCTGGACAGTCTCCTGGCGTGGGCGTTCGTCGCCACGCGCCCCTATCCCATCCGATTCGAGGGACGCCCGGCGTCGGTGGTCCCGATCCCGCCACTCGCCGTCCTGTGGGTCTCGCCCGAGGGGCTGCCGCTGTTCGCCGCGTCGGACTTGTACCCGCAGGGCGCGACGCTGCGGGGGCGCGAGTACTGGCATCGCCGCTACCCGGTGGATCGGGCCGAGCTCGGGACGCGGCTCCGCGCGTCGCTGACGGCGGGGCGGTGGAAGGAGTACCGGATTCCGCTGAGCACGATCCGGGCCCCCGTGCTGCAGGGGCTGGCGCTCGGGGACCCGGACGGATTGCGCGACTTGCTCCAGTCCGTCTCCCACGTCGGCAAGAAGGGCGCGATGGGGTTCGGGCGTGTGCTGGAATGGGCCGTGGAGCCCCGGGCGGATGCGCCTGAGGTGGTGGTGCGGACGATCCTGGATCGCCGGCGCGTACCCGTGGCTTATTGGGTCGAGCAGGACGCGTCGTGGTCGGTCGCGCGCGCGGCGCGGAGCGCGTGGACTCCGCCCTATTGGTACGAGCCGTGGAGCGAGCTCGTGACCGTGCCGGAGGCGTGAGGTGGTTGGGTGGGGGCGCGGCGTGCGCCTGCTGCGCCTGTGGCGCGTGCTGGAGGCGATCGCGCGGCCCTGGGGCGCGACCCTGGCCGAGCTCCAGGCGTCGGCCGAGGGCGCCTGGCATCCGCGGACCCTGCGCCGCGATCTGGAGGTGCTGATGTGCTTATTTCCGGTCTCGACCGTGGCCCGCGATGACGGCGCGACCGCCTGGGTCTGCGAGGCTCTTCCGCGCCGCCTGCCTGGCCCACGCGACGACGCCGGCCTTCGCGCGGCGGGTGGCCGAGGCCTCGGCGGTGATCGCCGCGATGCGGGCGGCGGGCCGGCGTCCCTACGTGGCCGTGAGCGGGGGCAAGGATTCGGCGGTGGCGCTCCACCTGGTCCGCGCCCAGGTGCCGGAGGCCCCGGCGGTGCACAGCGACGACGAATGGCTGCTCCCGGAGACCGAGGCCTACCTGGCGACGATCCCGGGATTGGTTCGACTGGCGCGACGGCGGCAGCACGCCGACTGGTTCACGGCGTGGGCCGCCGGCCGGCCGGCCGTCCTGCCCCCGGGGACGGAGTGGATCGAGCGGCTGGAGCACGATTCTGCGATGGGCACCTGGGCGCGCGCGCACGGCTGTGACACCGCGGTGATCGGCCTCCGGGCCGAGGAGGCGGGCCACCGGCGGGTCCATCTTGCGCAGGGGCCGCTGTGCCGCTGGGTGGCGGCGCGGGGGATGTGGCATGCGTATCCTCTCGCGTGGTGGCGCACGCGGGACGTGTGGGCATACCTACTGAGCCGGGGTGTGCCGTACAACGCGGCCTACGACCGGATGCGGGCGCTTGGCTGGGCCGAGCGCGATCAGCGGATCGGCCCATTCGCGGTGGAGGCGGTCGTGGCGCAGGGTCAGCTCGCGCGGCTCCGTGAGGGCTGGCCCGCGGTCTTCGCGGCGTTCGCCGCGCGATATCCGGAGGCCCGGGGCTATGCGTGAGGGGCCGGGCCGATCCGGACAGGCTGGACACGGAGCAGTGCCGTCTGGAGAGCGACAAGCGCAACGCGGCCATTGCGGCGGCTATGGCCTATCGCGCGGCGCGGGAGGGGGCGTGATGGCTAGGAAGCTCAAGGCCGCGCGACGGCGGCTCTCGGGTTGGCGCGGCGCGGTTGTCGCCATCCATGAAACGGTCCGCAAGCAGTGGCCGGCGTGGAGCGAGGAGGACCGAGGCTTTCTCGCGCTCGTGCTCGCCGGCGAAGTCGGCGAGCTCTGCAATGTCGTCAAGCAGGCGTGGCGTGGGGACGGCGATCCGATCTGCGAGGGGAAGATCGCGGAGGAGGTGGCGGACGTCCGCATCTACCTGGAGCTCCTGGCGCTGGCGTACGGGATGGACGTGGACGCGGCCTGCACGGAGATCGTGCGGACCACGCGGCGGGACCGGTGGCCGCAGGCGGCGGCCGGCATCGACGCCGCCCTGGCGCGGGAGGAGGCGTGATGGCACGATCTACCCTTCGCGCCACTCTTGCTCGGGTCGAGGCTCAGAGAGATGAGCTCCTCCAGGTCTACGCGGACTGCGCGGTCGAGCGGCAAGACGTGGAACAGCAGCGCGACGCCCTTCGGGCGTTGTTGCACGAGGCGAGGGACTGGGTCGCGCGGCACCCGTGTTTCGGGCATCCGTCGTACCCATGCGACAGGTGTGCCCTTCTGGACCGAATTGATGTGGCGCTGAGGACGGAGTGGTAAAGCTCCAGCTCGCGCCTGACCCTCGAGCTGGTCGAAGGCCGCGGCGAGCTCCGGGCCAGCGGTGAGTTCTTCCGTTGATGAGGCTCGAGCGTTCGGTGCGTCTAGTAACGGTTACAGACGATCTGCTGGCCGATCCGATAGCAGTACGTCTGGCGCCTGTTCGGTCCATTGATGATCGCCGAGTTTCCGAATTGGTACGTGTTCCACGTGTTCCCGGCACTATCGGAACCGAACCCCAAATTCCCGGATTGGAAGCTGTTCCAGGTGTTCCCGGCGCTATCGGAGCCGAACGTGGAGCTCCCGATATCGACGCTGTTCCAGCTGTGGCCCTGACTGTCCGACCCGAAGCGCTGATTGCCGATCTGATAGCTGCTCGAGGTGTTCCCGGCGCTATCGGAACAGAGCGTCGCGTCCCCAATCTGATTGCACCACACGGACTGCTGGGCCAGGGCAGGTGGGTGGCCCGCGAGCATCACCCCGAATGTGATCGTGAGAAGACCCATCAGGCTTCGTCCCAGCATGCGCGGCCCCCTTTCCGGCTACTGGTTCGACGGCGGAAGGATGCGGCCACGGTATCGCCGTTGGCATGGGACGGTCAAGCGGGTCATGGCCGAGCGTACGCCGCCCGTTGACGGGGCCCCGCCTTCTGCAGAGACTCGGGTCGAGCTGCCCGCGCTCGGCGTGACGCTCGTGGGGCGGCACGATCCATCGGGCGAGCGCTGGGCCGCCATCCTGGATGTCCTGCTCGGCGTGGCGCCCGCCGCGCCGGCGGACGAGTCACCGGAGGTGGCATGATCCGCGCCGCCCTCTATCTCCGCGTCAGCACGGACGATCAGGCGGAGCGCTACGGGTTGGCCGCGCAACGCCACGCCCTGGAGACCGCGGCCGCGGCCCGGGCGTACGAGATCGCCGACGTCTACGCGGACGAGGGGATCTCCGGTGCCATGGAGCGCCGGCCGCAGCTGGATCGGCTCCTGGCGGATGCGCGGGCCGGCCGGGTCCAGGTCGTCCTGACGCTCGACTCCTCGCGGCTCGCCCGCGACGTCCGGATCTGGGCGAACGTAGTCCACGCGTTCGGGCAGGCGGGCGTCCGCGTGGAGTACCTCGGGCTGGCGCCGGACGACAGCCCCACGGGCGACTTCATGCGCACCGTGCTGGCGGCCGCGAGCCAGTTCGAGCGGGCCCAGATCCGCGAGCGGACGCAGGCCGGCCGCCTCGCGAAGGCCCGGAGCGGGCGCTTCGTCACGGGTCGGTGGCCGTACGGCTACCGGTATGCGGACGGGGCGCTCCGGGTTGATCCTGGCCCGGCGGCCGTCGTCGCGGACGTCTTCCGGTGGGTGGCCGACGAGGGGTGCTCGGTCCGGGCGGCCATTCGGCGGCTCCACGGCCTCGGGATCGTGGCGCCCGGCGGGGGGGCGCGGTGGTTGACCACGACGCTCCACCGGATCCTGGTGAACCCGGTCTACCGGGGGACGGCGCTCTACAACCGGCGCCGGTACACGCCGATCGAGGGTCGGCCGACCCGGATCACCCGGAAGCCTGAGACGGAGTGGGTCACGATCCCGGTCCCGGCGATCGTGCCGGCCGAGCTCTGGGCCCGGGTCCAGGCGCGGCTCCGGGCGACACGAGGTGGCCGCCCCGCCCAGCGGCGCTATCTCCTCACGGGCCGGCTTCGGTGCGGCGTCTGCGGCCGCCGGCTCTACGGCGTGCCCGAGAAGCGGGGGCGTGGAGCGTACCGGTGCGCCTCGGTCGACTGGCTGCGCCTGGGGCTGCCCCGTCGGTGTGGGCTGCCCCAGCAGTCGGTGGCGCGCCTGGAGGCGCGGGTCTGGGCGGCGCTCGTCGAGGCCTTCCGCCGTCCCGAGCCGCTCGTGCCGCACCTCGAGCGGCGCGCCACCCGGCGGGCAGTGGCGGACGTCGAGGTGCAGTCCGCTCGGGCCCAGCTGGTCCGGGCAATCGGCCGGGTCGAGCGGCAGATCCAGCGCGCCCTGGATCTCCTCCTGGACGACAGCGCGCCCCGCCCGGAGCGGGAGCTCCGCCAGCGGGTCGCGACCCTCGAAGGCGAGCGGCGGCTCCTGGCCGAGCGGCTGGCCCGGGTGGACGCGGCCGCGACGGACCAGGCCCGTCAGGCGGCCCAGGCCGTGACGCGGGAGGCGGCGGTGCG
>DASRHC010000073.1:0-13757 GCA_035650715.1 Candidatus Methylomirabilota bacterium
CGCTCCAAGGTCTCGCGCTCGTCAGCGGTGATCGTCACAGGAGGCATCGGGCGTCCGGTGCGCATCGGCGTTCTCCTTTCACTACTGAGAACACCCGACACGCACAATTTGTTTCACTCATTTCTGGGACAGGACACTAGGACCCGGAGGGAAGCGTCATGGCCAGCGAGGAGCTCCGGCCGTACCTGGAGCCGACCGGATTCATCGATTCCGATCACGCGGAGGTGATCGCGGCGGCCCGCCGGATCACCGCGGGCTGCGCGACCGACCGCGAGAAGCTGGAGCGCATCTACTACTTCGTTCGCGACATGCCGTACGACATCCTGGCCTCGTTCCGCTATCTCGCCGAGGGGAAGCGCCGCGCGAGCGACGTGCTGCGGGCCGGACACGCCTTCTGCATGGGGAAGGCGAGCTCGTTCGTGGCCCTGTGCCGCGCGTCCGGCATCCCGGCGCGCATCGGGTTCCAGCGGCTCCACTGTCCGGACAAGCCGTTCATGTCCGAGGAGGTCCGGCGCCTCTGGGGCGACCGCGCGCTGCCCCGCCACTCCCTCGGCGAGGCCTACCTCGACGGCCGCTGGCTCAAGCTCGACGCCACCATCGACGCGGCGACCGCGGAGGCGAAGGGCCGGCCCTACGTGCGGCACTTCGACGGCGAGCACGACATCCCGACCGTGGAGGGGCCGATCCTCGAGGATCTGGAGAGCCACGCCGACCACCCGGCGGACGTGGCCGAGTGGTACGAGACGATGGCGCGCGAGGTGATGCGGGCGCTCCAGGAGGCCGACGCGCGCGACCGCATCGCACGCGACGACGCCCTGTGGAGCGGCCCGCGCTGACGTCCGTCGCGGGCGAGCGCCCGCGACCAGGGCCGCCGGCGGCTAGTACCGCCCGCGGCCCGTACCGCCGGCGTCTAGTACCGCCGGCGTCTAGTACCGATAGTGGTCGGGCTTGTACGGGCCCGCCTTGTCCACCCCGATGTAGCGCGCCTGGGCGTCGGTCAGCTCGGTGAGATGCGCGTTCAGCTTCTTGAGCTGCAGGCGCGCCACCTTCTCGTCCAGGTGCTTGGGGAGCACGTAGACCCCGACCGGGTACTTGCCGGGGTTGGTGAAGAGCTCGATCTGGGCGATCACCTGGTTGGCGAACGACGAGCTCATCACGTAGCTCGGGTGCCCGGTGGCGCAGCCCAGGTTCACCAGGCGCCCCTCCGCGAGCAGGATGATGCGCTTGCCGTCGGGGAAGATGACGTGGTCCACCTGGGGCTTGATGTTCTCCCACCGGTACTGGCGGAGCGAGGCGATGTCGATCTCGCTGTCGAAGTGGCCGATGTTGCACACGATGGCGTTGTTCTTCATCCGCTTCATGTGCTCGTGGGTGATCACGTGGAAGTTGCCGGTGGCGGTCACGAAGATGTCGGCCTGGCTGGCCGCCTCGTCCATCGTCACCACCCGGTAGCCCTCCATCGCGGCCTGCAGCGCGCAGATGGGGTCGATCTCGGTGATCCACACCTGGGCCGAGAGCGCGCGCAGGGCCTGGGCCGAGCCCTTGCCGACGTCGCCGTAGCCGCACACCACCGCGATCTTGCCCGCCACCATCACGTCGGTGGCGCGCTTGATGCCGTCGACCAGCGACTCGCGGCAGCCGTAGAGATTGTCGAACTTCGACTTGGTCACCGAGTCGTTGACGTTGATGGCGGGGAACCGGAGGCGTCCCTCCTTGGCCATCTGGTAGAGCCGCTTCACCCCGGTGGTGGTCTCCTCGCTCACCCCGCGGATCTGCTCGATGCGGGTGGAGTACCAGGCGGGGTCCTTGGCCAGCCGGTTGCGGATTGCCGCGAAGAGGGCGGCCTCCTCCTCGTTCGAGGGATGCGCGATCGCGCCGGCGTCCTTCTCGGCGACCGTCCCCAGGTGAAGCAGGAGGGTCGCGTCGCCGCCGTCGTCGAGGATCATGTTGGCGAACCGGCCCTGCGGCCAGTCGAAGATGCGATGGGTGTAGTCCCAGTACTCGTCGAGCGATTCGCCCTTGCGGGCGAACACCGAGGTGCCGACCGCCGCGATGGCGGCCGCCGCGTGGTCCTGGGTCGAGAAGATGTTGCAGGAGGCCCAGCGCACCTCGGCCCCGAGGGCCTGCAGGGTCTCGATCAGCACCGCGGTCTGGATCGTCATGTGCAGCGACCCGGCGATGCGGGCGCCCCGCAGCGGCTGGGTGCTCGCGTACTCCTCGCGGATGGCCATGAGGCCGGGCATCTCGGTCTCCGCGATCTGGATCTCCTTGCGGCCCCAGTCGGAGAGCTTGAGATCGGTGACGACGAAGTCCTGCGAGTGGTTCGGCTTGGGAGTCGGGCTCATCGCGGGCTCTCCTCGGGCTTGGCAGTGGCGCTCATCTCGCGCCCTCCTTTGCAATCTGGAGTTAGCGAGCGCCGTTGTTCCGAGCCGACCGGGCGGTCGGCCGCTCCGAGCCTGGCGGGCGGGGCGCCCGTCGCAACGCTCCTCGGAGCCTGATGACCTCGGACAGTATACATGATACAAGGGCTGCCGAGGAGGAACCCGGACCCATGCTCACGGCGGCCGACTTCATTCGCGCGAATCTCAAGCGACTCCACGCCGGCCTCGACAAGGTGATGGCCGAGCTCACCCCGGAGCAGCTCCACACGGTGCCGGCGGCCCCTTCCCGGGCCAACACCATCGGCTGGGGCGTCTGGCACTACACGCGCACCGAGGACAACATCGTGCACTGGGTGATCCAGGACCGGAAGCCGCCGATCTGGGTGCAGGCCGGCTACGGCGAGAAGCTGGGGCTGCCGCCCGCCGCGCAGGGCACCGGCATGTCCACCGAGGAGGCCCAGGCCCTCCGCATCAAGGACGTGCCGCTCTTCCGCGAGTACATGGCCCGGGTATGGGCCGCCACCGACGCGCTCATCGCGAGCGCGTCCCCCGCGCTGCTGGAGAAGACCATCACGGTCAAGCCGCTCGGCGACATGACGGTGATCCAGTGCCTGGGGCAGGTGGGCCTCACCCACGGCATGACTCACCTGGGCGAGATCGAGCTGGCGCGCACCCTCATCGGCGCCTGACCCGCTCGCGATGCGCTTCGGCTGGCTCACGCTGGCGCACTCGCCGTCGCCCGAAGGCGACCACCGGGCGATCGCCGAGCAGCTCGAGCAGGCCTGCGCGGCGGAGGCGCTCGGCTTCGACTCGGTGTGGCTGACCGAGCACAACTTCACCGGCGAGGCCGTCTACTGCGATCCGATCCCCTTCGCGAGCGCGCTGGCCGCCCGCACCTCCCGGGTGCGGATCGGCTTCGCGGTGATCCAGCTCGCCCTGCGGCACCCGGTGCGCCTGGCGGTGCAGCTGGCGCTCCTCGACAACCTGAGCCGCGGCCGCCTCGACGTGGGCGTGGGGCGCGGCAGCCTCTACAACGAATACGAGTTCGTCGGCTACGGCCTCCGCAGCGACGACGCCCGGGAGCGCAGCGCGGAGGCCCTCGACGTGCTGGTGCGCGCCTGGACCGAGGAGCCGTTCGTGCACCGCGGGAAGTTCTTCCAGGCGTCGTTCCCCGCGCTGCGCCCGCGCGTCTACCAGCGTCCGCACCCGCCCATCTGGCGCAGCGTGGTCACCCCGGCCTCGTTCGCGGAGTGCGGGCGGCTCGGGGTGCCGATCCTCACCTCCCGGATCCCGCTCGGCACCATCCCCGAGCGCCTGCGGCTTTACGAGGAAGGGCTCGCCGCGGGCGGGCACCCGGCGCGCGGACGCGAGGACGTGGCGGTGTGGCGCCACGTCTACGTGGCATCGAGCCGGGCCCAGGCCGAGGACGAGCTGGCCCGCACGCTCGCCCACACCCGCCGCCATATGCTGCAGGCGCGCGCCGCCCACAACCCGGAGGACTACCGGGTGGACCCCGCGGTGGTGAATCCGTTCAACGATCCGGGCGTGTCGGAGGACGACGCGGTGCGGTTCTCGCTGGACACCGGCGCGCTCTACGGCACGCCCGCCCAGGTGCAGGAGCAGGTGGCCGCCCTCCGGGACGCCGGCGTGCGCCACGTGCTGGCCCAGATGAGCTTCGGGTATCTGGGCCACGAGCGCATCATGGCGTCGATGCGCCGCTTCGGCGACGAGGTGCTGCCGGCCTTCCGTGACCCGGACCCCGTTCTCACCTGATCCTCATCGATCTCTCATCTCCGGATGCTATCTCTCAGATCCATGCGTCTGCGAGTGGCGAGACCCGTGTGGCGGACCGGCGTGGCGCTGGCAGTGGTGGCCGTGGTGGCGGGCGGCGCGGTGGCGGGTGCCCGCGCGGCCCGGAACGATACCTACAAGGCCCTCGACCTCTACACCGAGGCGATGACGATCATCCACAACCAGTACGTGGACGAGCTGCCCTGGTCGAAGATCGTCCAGGACGGCATCCGGGGCGCCATCGAGGGCCTCGACGCGGACAGCACGGTGGTGGATACCCGCGCGTCATCGGGGGCCGGAGGCGTCGGGCTCGTGCTGACCCACCAGGCGAACAGCCTCGACATCGTGGCGACCCAGGACGACAGCCCCGCCCGCGCCGCCGGGCTCGCCTCCGGAGACCGGATCATCTCGATCGACAAGGTCGAGACGCGCAGCATGAGCGTGGGCGACGCGATCGCGCGGCTGCAGGGGGCCCCGGGAAGCCAGGTGGTGGTGAGCGTGTTCCGCGCCGGCTGGGCCGAGCCGAAGAGCTTCACCCTCACGCGGGCCAAGCCGTCCGCCACCGCGCTTCGCGCCCGGTCCCTGGGCGCGGGCGTGCTCTACGTCCGGGTGCCCGAGATCACCAGCCGCACCGCCGCCGACCTGCAGGGCGTGGTCGGCGCCGCCGCGCCGCCGGTCACCGGGCTCGTCCTGGATCTGCGGAACACGGTGGGCGGCGACGTGCGGGCGGTGCCCGCGGTGGCCTCCCTGTTCCTCGATCCAGGCTGCGTGGTCGCCCGCGTGCAGAGCCGGATCCCCGGGCAGCCGACGGAGCTGGTCACCGCCGCGGCCCGCGCGCGCTGGACCCAGCCGGTGACGGTGCTGGTGAACCACGGCACCACCTCCGCCGCCGAGGTGCTCGCGGGCGCGCTGCAGGACGCCAAGCGCGCGGTGATCGTGGGGTCGTCGACCTTCGGCGATGCCTCGACCCAGTCGGTCACGCCGCTCGCGGACGGCGAGCGCGTCTCGCTCACCACCGCGCGCTACGTCACGCCCGGCGGACGGCCGATCACCGGGCACGGCATCACCCCGGACATGGCGGCGAGCGATCCCGCGCCGGATGCGGCCAGCGCGAGCGATCCCGCGCTGCAGCTGGCGACGGACGTGGTGAAGGCGGCCGCGATCCTGCAGCCCGCGGCGCCGGAGCAGGCCTCGGCGGTCCGCATCGAGACGTCCAGCCCGAAGGCCTGCCCCGCCTGAGCGGCGGCTAGCCGGGGCGGAGGTACCGCGCGAACCACTCGAGCAGGATGCGGAAGCGCTCGAGGCGATGGTGTACCCGGCCCGAGCGCGTCAGCTCGTGGTTGTCGTCGGGGAAGCGCACGAAGGTGACGTCCCGGCGCAGCATCTTGAGCGCGACGAACAGCTGCTCGGCCTGCTCGATCGGACAGCGCAGATCGTCCTCGGAGTGCAGGATCAGGAGCGGCGTGGTGATGTCCTTCGCGTAGGTCAGCGGCGACCGCTCCACGTACCGGGCGAGGTCCTCCCACGGCAGCACGCCGCCCAGCTCCACCTGGTTGAACAGGAAGCCGATGTCGCTCGTGCCGAACATGCTGGCCTGCGCGTTGACCGCGCGCTCCGAGCAGGCGGCCCGGAAGCGCCGGGTGTGGCCCACGATCCAGCTGGTCATGAACCCGCCGTAGCTGCCGCCCAGCAGGCCCAGGCGCTCGGGGTCGATCCAGTCGAAGCGTCGCAGGGCCTCGTCGAGCGCCGCCTCCACGTCCGCCGCGTCGCCGCCGCCCCAGTCGCCCACCACCGCGGTGGTGAAGGCCTCGCCGTAGCCCTGGCTGCCGCGCGGGTTCGCGTAGAGCACGCCGTAGCCGGCCCCGCACTGCACCTGGAACTCGTCGAAGAACGGGTAGCCGTACTGCGCGTGCGGCCCGCCGTGCACGTTGAGCAGCAGGGGATACCGCCGACCCGCCTGGAAGCCGGCCGGCTTCATGATCCAGGCCTCCACCGTGAAGCCGGCGCGCTCGAACGCGAAGCGCTCGGGGCGCGGCAGGGCGACCGCCGCCTTCCACTCCCGGTTGAGATCGGTCAGGCGCCGCTCGGTACCGTCCGGGCCGCACACGAACACCTCGGCGGGCGCGTCCGGCTCGCTCGCGGTGAACGCGAGCACCGCGCCGTCACGCGAGAGCGAGTAGCTCGAGATCGCGCGCGGGCCGCCCACCACCCGGCGCGGAGCCCCGCCGCCGGACTCCACCCGGTAGAGCGAGACCGCGCCCGCGTCCTCGGCGGCGACGATGAGCGCGCGGCCGTCACCGCTCCAGACCGGGGCGACGCCGAGCGCCCCGCAGGAGCGGTCGAGCGCCTCGGTCAGGCAGACCGAGGCGCCGCCCGCGGTGGGCACCGAGAACACGCGGATGTTGCGGCCGAAGTCGTTGCGGCGGCTCCGCGCCAGATAGACCACCGTGTCGCCGGCCGGTGAGAACGCGGGGTGCGCCGCGGGGCGGTCGGTGGAGGTGAGCCGCCGCGGCGCGCCGCCGTCGGCGTCCATCAGCCAGACGTCCACCACATCGTCGCGGTCGCGGTCCTTGTGGCGCGCGCTCGTGAAGGCGATCGAGCGTCCGTCCGGCGACCACGCGGGGTCGCCGTGGTCGTAGTCGCCGTCGGTGAGCTGGCGCGGCTCGCCGCCGTCGATCGCCACCGTGAAGACGTGGGGACGCCGGTCGTAGGTGAAGCCCTCGCCGTTGAAGCGGTACTTGAGCGTGGTGATGATCCGCGGCGGGCGCGACTTCCGCTTCTCCTCGTCCGACTCCGGCTCCACCCAGCCGCCGACCCGCGAGACGAAGGCCAGCCGCCTCCCGTCCGGCGACCACGCGGGCGCGGTCACGCCGTGGCGCAGGTCGGTGAGCCGCGTGGGCTCGCCGCCCGCGACCGGCATCACGTAGAGCTGGCCCTTCTTCCCGGGCTCGCGCTCCGACACGAACGCGAGGCGGCTGCCGTCGGGTGACCAGCGCGGCGTGGTGTCGCGGCGCGGCCCTCCGGTGAAGCGGCGCGGCGGGCCGCCGGCGGTGTCGACGAGCCAGATCTGGGAGAGGTACTCGTCGCGCTCCTCGGAGAGGTCGGTGACCACGAAGGCCACCGTGCGCCCGTCGGGCGAGACCTGCGCATCGGACACGAAGCGGATGCGGGTGAGGTCGGCCGGGACCATGCCGCGGAGGGTCGCCATCGCGCTCGCATCATACGGTGGGGGCGCGGGCGCGGTCCACCCGCCCGCCGGGCGTCAGTCCGCCTCGGTCTCGCAGTCGCTGGTGCGGAAGAGCAGGCCGTACGCGCGGACGCCGCAGGTGGGCGCCTCCACCCGCCAGGCTGCCCGCCAGCCGTCGACGGCGCGGCGGGTGCTGGCGACGACCACCGGGTGGCTGCTCAGCATCCAGCCGATCAGCGCCCAGGTCGCGCACCGGATGAGGAAGGCGGTCATGGTCGGGGTCCCGGCCGTACCACGGCAAGGCCGGTGCCAGCCGCGCCAGGTACGAGCCGGCGCGTACTTCGGGCTCGTCGGCCGGGCGCGCTGACGCGCTTCGTCACCCTGACCGACCGAGCGAAGCAGCGGCGACCGGCCGAAAAAATTCGCCCGCGGCGACAATACCGGGAGGAGGAATCCCCCATGCGCGTCTTGCTCGTCGCGTTGCTCGTTCTGCTGGCCGCCGCTTCGACGGCCCAGGCTCAGGTGCAGGTGCACGTCGATATCGGCTTCCACCTTCCGGCGCCCCCGCGCCTGGTGGTCGTGCCGCAGGTGCCGGTGGTGAAGTACGTGCCGGTCGCCGACACGCCCGCCAACATCTTCTTCTACGACGGCCAGTACTGGGCCTTCCAGGGCAACGGCTGGTACGTGAGCCGGGGCTACAACGGGCCCTGGATCGTGGTGGCGCCGCAGTTCGTGCCGCGCCCGCTGCTGATCGTGCCGGTGCAGTACTACCACGTGCCGCCCGGGCACTGGAAGAAGTGGAACCGGGCCCACGCGCCGCACTGGCGGGAGGAATGGGGCCCGGAATGGGCCGACAAGCGCGGCTGGAAGGGCGGCGACCACGACGACGATCGGGGCCACCCCGGCAAGGGCCACGGCAAGGGTCACGGGCGCGGCTGAGCGGCCCGCGGGACCCTAGAGGTACCAGCGGCGGAAGATCTCGAAGACGTTGAGGTCGCCGCCTCGCCAGTAGCCGGTGAACGGCATGGAGAAGGTCCGCCGGCCGCGGTCGTAGGTGAGGCGCGCGGGGCGCTCCGGCTGGTTCGGGTCGTAGGCGAGGAATCGGGCGCCGTCCGGAGTCCGCGCGCCCTCGAAGATCACCATGCCGTGGTTGATCGCGAGCGACGGGAAGCGCAGCAGGTGCACGATCGAGGCGCCGCCGTCCCGGACTTCCTCCAGCAGCCGGAGCGCGGTGCGGTGCTGGTGGCTGCGCGACACCGGAACCAGGATGTGCCAGTGGCTGCGCTGCACGTAGGAGCGCCACGCCCCCCCGCAGGCGGCCTTGAGCAGGCCCTCCCGGGCCACGCTCATCTCGCGCAGCCCGACGAAGCCGGGGATCACCACCCGCTCGGCCGGCTCCGAGGGCCGGCGTGGATTGCGGCGTAGCACCTCCCGCACCAGCCGGCGATAGGTCGCGTCGTCGACACGCTCCGCCCCGGGGTCGAAGCGCGCGTGCTGGAAGAACAGCCGCACCGCGCGCACCAGGACGAAGCACCGGAGCGCGTAGTCGGGCGGCGGCACCCGGCGCCGGACGGTGGAGGCGCCGGTCGCCTCGTCGAACCGATACTCCCACACCAGCTGGTTGGCGAACGCGAAGGTGTCCCGATCGAAGTCGAAGCGCCGCCGCGCCGCCAGCATCGTGGCCCTGAGCCTACACCCGATTACCTGGGATGTAATTGCGGGCACGACACGACGCCGCGACCATGGGGTCGAAAGGAGACCACCATGGATCACGCAACGGACCACACGGCAGTGGCGGAGCTTCGGCGGAAGAGCGATGCGGCGCGGGAGCGGCTCGCGCGGCAGGTGCAGGGCATGGAGGCGCACCTCGAGCGCACCCACGCCGAGGGGCAGTGGACGACCCGCCAGGTGCTCTGCCATCTCCTGGGCGAGCCCGGCGCCGACGTCGTGCGGCTGCTCCAGTCCTTCTCGGCCGCCGCGCCGCCGCTGGTGGAGATCGCCCCCGGCCGGGTCACGGTCACCCCGGAGCGGCAGCGCATGTCGCTCGGCGAGCTGCTCGCCGCCCTCGACGCCCAGCGTGCGGCGGCGCTCCACTACCTCGACTCGCTCGCGCCCGAGGATCTCGCCCGCAAGGCGCGCATCCCGCTCTTCGGGCCGATCCTGGGCACCGACGAGGTCACGCTGCCGATCTTCGTGGACGCGATGTTCGGCATGCACTGGGAGGCCCACGCGGACCAGATCGGTCGGATCCGGCGCGCGGTGGGCCTGCCCGAGGCGGCCCACGCGGCCGCCACTCCCTGAGCACGGGCGCCGACTTGTCGGCTCGCGAAGAGATGACCGGGTAAGGTCGGGACGGGCGCGGCGGCCGACGCCGCGCCCGCGACGGCCGGGCCCCGCTTTCCTCGATCCATCGCGTGGCACATCGGTTGCTCTGTCATGGCTTCACGGAAACGCGGGTGGGACCCTGTGGCGCGATCTCTCGGGGCTGCCGAGTTTCATGCGACACCTCGAGTCGGTGGCCGTCATCGACGACCTGCGATCGCGCTGGGGGGCGCGCGGGCCCGCCGGGACGCGGCTGACCTGGGACGCGGTGACCGTCCACGACGAGCCCGGCGTGGGCCTGGGCTGGCGCTCGCTCGGCGAGGAGTCCGGGATGGAGCCGGCGCCCGGGGGCGGCATGCGCGTGGACCACGCGGGATCGGTGCGGTTCCGCCCGCTGCGCAACGGCGGGGGCACCGCGGTGACGGTGGTGCTGCGCTACCGGCCGGCGGCGTGCTCGGGGCCAGGGTCGCCCAGCTCCTCGGCGAGGCTCCCGACCGGCAGATCGCGGAGGATCTGGCCCGGTTCCGCGACCTCGCCGAGCACCGCGCGCTGTCGCCGGCGTGAGGCGGTATGCGCTCCGGGAGGCTGGCGGAAGCGGCCGGAGAGGCGATCGTCGTCGCGCGCCTGCCCGCCCATGACGATCCGTCCGCGCCGCAGGGCCACGAGGCCGACGCGGTCCTGCGGACCAACGAGGAGCGGCGCCGCGTCCCTCGCCGCGTGGTCATGCGAGCGGGGCGCGAGCTCATCCTGCTGCTGCCACCCGGCGAGGCGCTCGCGCCGGGCCGGCCGCTCCACGTCGGGGCGGGCTGGTACGTCACCGTCGAGGTCGCGTCGGAGCCCCCGCTCGCGGTGCTCCTCGTGCCGGACGAGCCCCCGCGGGAGCGGCTGCTCACGCGCCTCGACGTGCCGTGGACTCGGGTGCACGCCCCCTTCGTGCCCATCGGCCCCGGCTCGCCCCGCTGACCGCGCCCGGCCGCCCCCGGGCGTGACAACGCGCGGGCACCGCGGTACTGTTCCCGTGCCGGATCCGGACACGTCACTCGCGCCGCCTGCGCGCTCGCCGCGCGGCCCGGACCGGCCGGGAGATCGGCATGGCGGCAGCGCGAAGCATCCGGGGCCGGGTCGCGATCGTCGGCGTCGGCGAGACCACGTACTACAAGCACGGGCGGGCGCCGCACGCGGAGTTCGCCCTCGCGCTGCAGGCGATCCTCAAAGCGTGCGAGGACGCGGGCATCGCCCCGCGGCAGATCGACGGGTTCGCCTCCTACAGCAACGATCGGAACGATCCCTCGCGCCTGGCCGCGGCGCTCGGCCTGCCCGAGCTCCGGTTCTCGAACATGCAGTGGGGCGGCGGCGGGGGCGGGGGCTCGGCGGCGGTGGGCAACGCGGCCGCGGCGATCGCGGCCGGATACGCGGAGTGCGTGGTCGTGTTTCGCGCCCTGGCCCAGGGGCAGTTCCAGCGCTTCGGGGCCGCCCCGCCCGGAGGCACCGTCTCCGGGGAGGCCGCGCTGACGTTCCCCTACGGGCTCATCTCGCCGGCCCAGCGCTTCGCCATGCGGGTCATGCGCTTCATGCACGAGCACGGGGTGCGCCCGGAGGCGCAGCGGGCCATCGCGCTGGCCAGCTATCATCATGCGCAGGCGAACCCCCGGGCCGTCATGCACGGCCGGCCGCTCACCGCGGAGGCCTACGACGCTTCCCGCTGGATCGTGGAGCCCTTCCGCCTCTTCGACTGCTGCATGGAGAACGACGGCGCCGCCGCGCTGGTGCTGGTGGCCGCCGAGCGGGCGCGAGATCTCCGGCGGCCCCCCGCCTACCTGCTCGGGGTCGCCCAGGGCTCGGAGTACCGCAACGGGGCCCGCGGCCACAACGCGCCCAGCTACGCCTCCGCCAGCTTCACCACGGTGGCCCCCCGCCTCTGGGAGATGGCGGGTCTCGGACCGAAGGACGTGCACGCGGTGCAGAGCTACGAGAACTTCACCGGCGGCGTGCTCATGAGCCTGGTGGAGCACGGCTTCTTCGCCCCCGAGGAGGCCAACGACTTCCTCACGCCGGAGAACCTGATCGCGCCGTCCGGACGCCTGCCGCTCAACACCAGCGGCGGCAACCTCGCCGAGTGCTACATGCACGGCCTCGAATTGCAGATCGAGGCGGTGCGCCAGCTACGCGGGGAGTCGACGAGCCAGGTGCCGGACGCGCGCGTCGGGCTCGTCATCTCCGGGCCGATGGTCACGCCGGTCTCCAGCATGCTGGTCGGGACCGGAGACGTCCTGTGAGCGCGCCAGCCTCGTACCTGCCCGCGGGCCTGCCGCGTCCGGTGCCGGAGCCGGACGGGCTCGACCGGCCCTACTGGGAGGGCACGCGCGCGGGCCGGCTGCTGGTGCAGCGCTGCCGCGGCTGCCGGACCTTCCAGTGGGGCCCGGAGTGGATCTGCCATCGCTGCCTCGCGCCCGATCCGGAGTGGGTGGAGGTGGCTCCGCGTGGTCGCATCTACTCGTGGGAGCGCGTCTGGCATCCGGTGCACCCCGCGCTCCGCGATCACGGCCCCTACATCGTGGTGCTGGTGGAGCTGCCGGAGGCGGGCTCGGTCCGCATGATCGGCAACCTGCTCGGCGACCCCGCTCAGGAGGTCTCGATCGGCGCGTCGGTGGAGGGGGTGTTCGAGCCCCACGACGACGCCACATCCCCGTTCACGCTCGTGCAGTGGAGGATCACCCGATGACCCCGACCACCCCCGTCGCCCCGCTCGACGTCGTCGTCAACGAGCCCAACCGCTGGCGCCTCGCCACCCCCGGGCACCCCGCGTGGCCGCGCACCGCGCGGCCGGGCGATCCGCGGAAGTACTTCATGGTCTCGGCGGACTGTCACGCCAACGAGCCCCACGACCTCTGGGCCACCCGCATCGACGAGCGGTATCGCGCGCGGGTGCCGAAGGTCATCACCGACGAGAACGGGGTGAAGTGGCGCGTGTCGGAGGGCCACCGCCCGGACCGCCTGCGCACCGAGGCCCTGGACGGCGAGGACGGGCTGCGCCAGCGCGTGGGCGCCGACCCGCGCGAGCGCCTGCGCGACATGGACCACGACGGCATCGACGTGGAGGTGATCTTTCCCAACAAGGGGCTCGCGATGTGGGCGACGCCGGACCCGGTGTTCGCCATGGCCCAGTGCCGCGTGTACAACGACTGGGCCCACGAGACCTTCGGCGCCTACCGCGATCGCATGGTCCCCGCCGCCGCGCTGGCGACCGGCGATCTCGAGGGCTCGATCGCGGAGGTGAAGCGGGTGGCCCGCCTCGGCTTCCGGGTGCTCACGCTGCCGTGCAAGCCCATCTGGGGCGGCCACGACGTGGATCACCCGAACTACAACCTGCCGATGTTCGACCCCCTCTGGACGGTGATCCAGGACGCGAACCTGCCGGTCACCTTCCACGTGTCCACCGGGCGCGACCCTCGCGCGGCCCGCGGCAACGGCGGCGCGGTGATCAACTACGTCTCGCACTCGCTGTCGCCCACCATCGAGCCGGTGGCGAACCTCTGCGCCTCGGGCGTCTTCGAGCGCTTCCCCCGGCTGCGGGTGGCCACCATCGAGGCCGGGATCGGCTGGGTGCCGTGGTTCCTGGGCGCGATGGACGAGGCCTACCGCAAGCATCACTTCTGGGTGCGGCCGAAGCTCAAGCGGCTGCCCAGCGAGTACTACCGCGAGCACTGCTGGGCCTCGTTCCAGGAGGATCCGGCCGGTCTCGCCCTCGCCGAGCCGATGGGGCTGGCCGACCGGTTCATGTGGGGCAACGACTATCCGCACCACGAGGGGACCTGGCCTCACTCCGCGGAGGCGATCGAGCGCACCATGGGGCACCTCTCGGAGTCCGCGCGCGCCGACGTGCTCGGGCTGAATGCGGCGCGCTTCTTCGGGCTCGAGGTGCCGCCGGCGCGGCGATGAGGGAGAAGCTATGAAGGGTGCCAACCCCCGAGCGGTTTGCGATAAACGTCCCAGGTTGGTAGGGGACGGGATCGTGAACCACTCACCGCATGGAGGTTGGCATGCACTACTGTGGGCTGGACGTTTCGGCGAAGTCA